>NZ_JBXAJZ010000002.1:934183-1094027 GCF_058797775.1 Phenylobacterium sp. GW823-FHT02A09
AGTCTAGGGTACTTCTCTTTGCTGCCTCCGCCTGCCTCGCCCCCCCCGCCGCCGACGCCGCAAGGCTGTTCGAGCCGTTCTTCACCACCCGCCGGGCGCAGGGCGGGACGGGGCTAGGCCTTTCCATCGCCCGCTCGCTGCTGGCCGCCAACGGCGGGACGATCGAGCTGGCGGAGAGCGACCACGGCGCCCGGTTCGTCGCGATCCTGCCGCCGGCGGCCTGAGCGTCTGCACAAAATCTCCACGACTTGCGCAGGCGCGGCTGCATCTGGCCCCGCGATGCTCGGCTCGCATCACGGAGGAGGATCGAGATGGTCGAGCACGGCTATGAGGTGGTGATCGAACAGGGGGGCGAACGCTGGAGCTGGAGCCTGCGCGCCGACGGGGTGGTGGCCGCCAGCGGCCCGGCGGAGAGCGAGCAGACGGCCGAACGCTCCGGTGCCTTCGCCGCGGCGGCGCTGTCGGCCCTGGCCCGCATCCGCCGCCGCGACCTGGCCCAGGCGGCTGCGCGATAGGCGGCAGGGCGCGCCGCAAAATAGCCTAGCTTGCGCTGGACGAGGTTCGCCGAACCGGAGATTCCAGCCATGAAGCTGCTGACCGCCTTGAGCCTGAGCGCCGCGCTGCTGGCGAGCGCCGCGTCCGCCCAGACGCCCATCGCGCCGCGCGCCAAGGTCGAGGCGCTGGCCGCGGCGATCGACGCGCAGTTCTACGATCCGGCCCGGGCGGGCAAGATCGCCGGCGAGCTGCGGGCCGAGGCCAAGAAGGGGACCTACGACAAGCTGACCGATCCGCGCGACTTCGCCGCGGCGATGACCGAGCGGCTGCGGCCGCAGGACGGCCACTTCGCCGTCAACTGGACGCCGCCGGCGCCGGAAGGCGCAGCCGCCGCGCGCGGCCCCAGCGGTCCGCCGCCGTTCCTGTCGCGGCGCGGCGGCTACGGCTTCGTGGCGGTCAGGGTGCTGCCGGGCAATCTCGGCTACATCGACCTGCGCGGCTTCGCCGATTTCACGCCCGATGGCGACCAGGCTGCGCGACAGGCGGCGGATGCGGCCCTGGCGCTGGTCGCCGGGACCGACGCGCTGATCTTCGACCTGCGCGACAACGGCGGCGGCTCGCCGGCCATGGTCGGCTACCTGATCGGCCATTTCGTCCCGGACGGGGCCAAAATTTACAACACCTTCAAGACCCGCGGCGAACCTGACAGCGACGAGGCGCCGAGCGTGCCGATCGCCGGCCAGCGCCGGCTGGACGTCCCGCTCTATGTGCTGACCAGCGGGCGCACGGCCTCCGCCGCCGAGAGCTTCGCCTACACCCTGCAGGCGGCAGGGCGGGCGACGGTGGTCGGCGAGGCCTCGGCCGGCGGGGCCAATCCCGGCGGCGGCGCGTCGCTGGGCGATGGGCTTTCGGTGTTCATCTCGTCGGGCACGCCGATCAATCCGATCACCGGCAAGAACTGGGAGGGGACCGGCGTGACGCCGGACGCGGCGGTTCCGGCGGCGCAGGCGCTTGATCGGGCTCAGCAATTGGCGCTGACCAAGCTGGCCGCCGCGCCGCTCGGCGAGCCGGTGCTGACCGAGAACCGCTGGGCCTTGGAAGCGCTGTCGCCGCCGCCGACCATCGCGGCGCAGACGCTGGCCCGCTACGAGGGCGCCTATGGTCCCTACCAGGCCAAGGTCGTGGGCGGGCGGCTGCAGCTGAGCGTCGGTCGGCGGCCGCCGAGCGTGCTGGTCCCGCTCGACGACAAGGGCCTGTTCCATGTCGAAGGCGCGCCTTCGCGGCGCATCCGGTTCGACGATGCGGCGCTGGTCTTCCTGTCCCCGGACGGGTCGCAGACGCGGCAACAGCGCCACGGCGCCGTAACGGGAGCAAGCTAGGACAGCGTTCGGCGGTTGTCAGGCCGCGCTGCGGCTCTATAGGTTGGCGCCCTTTCAGTCCAAGTGGGCCCTTAGGGGCCAAGAGGAAACGCCGCGCCTATGAGCGACGCCGAGAAACGCACCTTCACCGACGAGGAAGCGCTGAGCTTCCACAAGCACCCGACCCCCGGGAAGATCGCCATTGCGCCGACCAAGCCGATGGCCACCCAGCGGGACCTGTCGCTTGCCTATTCGCCGGGCGTGGCCGTACCGGTGCTCAAGATCGCGGAAGATCCCGAGACCGCCTACGACTACACCTCCAAGGGCAACCTGGTGGCGGTGATCTCGAACGGCACCGCGATCCTCGGGCTCGGCAATCTCGGCGCCCTGGCCTCGAAGCCGGTGATGGAGGGCAAGAGCGTTCTCTTCAAGCGCTTCGCCGACGTCGACTCCATCGACATCGAAGTCAGCGCCACCGATCCCGACGAGATCATCACGGTGGTCAAGAACATCGGCGTGACCTTCGGCGGCATCAATCTCGAGGACATCAAGGCCCCCGAGTGCTTCCGCATCGAGACCGAGCTGCAGGAACTGCTCGACATCCCGGTGTTCCACGACGACCAGCACGGCACCGCGATCATCTCGGCCGCCGGCCTGATCAACGCCTGCGCCATCACCGGCCGTGACATCTCGAAGATCAAGGTGGTGCTGAACGGCGCCGGCGCGGCCGGCATCGCCACCCTCGACCTCATCAAGGCCATGGGCGTGTCGCCGGAGAACGCGATCGCCTGCGACTCCAAGGGCGTGATCTACCGCGGCCGCCCGAACGACATGAACCAATGGAAGAGCGCCCACGCGACCGAGACCGACGCGCGCACGCTCTCCGAAGCGCTGGTCGGCGCCGACGTGTTCATCGGCCTGTCGGTCAAGGGCGCGCTGACCCAGGACATGATCAAGGCGATGGCCCCCAAGCCGATCATCTTCGCCATGGCCAACCCGGATCCGGAGATCACCCCAGAGGAAGTCTACGCCGTCCGTTCCGACGCCATCGTCGCCACCGGCCGCTCGGACTATCCCAACCAGGTCAACAACGTCCTGGGCTTCCCCTACATCTTCCGCGGCGCGATGGACGTGCGCGCCCGCCGCGTGAACATGGAGATGAAGATCGCCTGCGCCCGCGCCCTGGCCGAACTGGCCCGCGAGGACGTGCCCGACGAGGTGGCCGCCGCCTATCACGGCACTCAGCTGAAGTTCGGGCCGCAGTACATCATCCCGACCCCGTTCGATCCGCGGCTGCTGGCCTACATCCCGCCGTTCGTCGCCCAGGCGGCGATGGACACCGGCGTGGCGCGCAAGCCGATCGACGACATGGACGCCTATCGGGACTCGCTGGCCCAGCGCCTCGACCCGACCGCGGCCTTCCTGCAGAAGCTGCAGGGCGCGGTGTTGAAGGCCCCGAACAAGCGCATCGTCTTCGCCGAGGGCGAGGAGCCGACGGTGATCCGCGCGGCGCACGCGTTCGAGGCCGCGGGCCTGGGCCACGCGATCCTGGTCGGCCGCGACGAGCTGGTGAAGGAAAACATGATCGAGGTCGGGCTGGACCCGGCCGAGACCAAGCTCGAGATCATCAACGCCCGCGTCTCGCGGCATAATCCTGAGTTCGTGGACTTCCTCTACGAGCGGCTGTCGCGCCAGGGCTACCTGAAGCGCGACGTTCAGCGGCTGATCAACCAGGACCGCAACTCGTTCGCCGCCTCGATGGTGGCGCTGGGCTACGCCGACGGCATGGTCACTGGCGTGACCCGCTCCTACGACCAGGTGCTGGAAGAGGTGCTGCGGGTGATCGATCCGGCCCCGGACGGGCGGATCATGGGCATGAGCGTCGTGCTGGCCAAGGGCCACACCCTGTTCATCGCCGACACCAACGTCACCGAGATGCCGGAAGCCGAGGAGCTGGTGGAGATCGCCTGCGAGGCGGCCCGGACGGTGAAGAGCCTCGGCTATGTGCCGCGGGTGGCCTTCATGTCCTACTCGACCTTCGGCAATCCGATGGGCGTGCGCTCCGAGAAGGTCCGCGACGCGGTGTCGATCCTCGACATGATGGACGTCGACTTCGAATACGAAGGCGAAATGCCGCCGGAGCTGGCGCTCGACCCCAGCAAGCGGGTCAACTATCCGTTCATGCGCCTGACCGGCCCGGCCAACGTGCTGATCATGCCGGCCATCCACTCGGCGGCGATCTCGACCCAGCTGGTGCAGTCGCTCGGCGGCGCCACGGTGATCGGGCCGCTGCTGCTGGGCCTGTCGAAGTCGGTGCAGATCGCCCCGCTCTCGGCCTCGGTCTCCCGCGTTCTGCAGATGGCGACCCTGGCCGCCTACGAACAAGACGCCGTCGAGGCGCAAGCGTGAGCCTCGCGCTCAACACGTTGAACTAACCAGCCGTCCGCTCCTCGGGGTGCGGGCGGCTTGGCCGTCCCACCCCGAAGCAAAAGGAGCGCAGGCCCATGACCGGTCTCAGCATCGGCATCGATTTCGGCACGACCAACACGGTCGTCGCGCTCGCAGGGGCCGACGGGCCGGCGCATCTGGTCAAGTTTCTGGCCCCCGATTCTCTTGGCTTGTCCGGCGCGGGACGCGCCGGCGGGGAAGTCTTCGCCTTCCGCTCGGCGTTGTCGTTCTACGCGCCGCCGGACCTGCCCAACGACCGCGAGGTCGAGGCCGGGCCGTGGGCCATCGAGGCCTATGTGGAGGATCCGCTTGAGACGCGGTTCATCCAGTCGTTCAAGAGCTTCGCGGCCTCGGAGAGCTTCACCGAGACCCAGATCATCGGCCGCCGCTACCAGTTCGAGGACCTGCTCTCCGCCTTCCTGCTGAAGCTGCGCGAGCACGCCGGCGAGGACCTGGCGGCGTTGCCCAAGCGGGTGATCGTCGGACGGCCGGTCACCTTCGCCGGCGGCGCGCCGAACGAGGAGCTGGCGCTGACCCGCTACGAGACCGCGTTCCGGCGGCTGGGCTTCGAGGAGATCCTCTATTCGTACGAGCCGGTCGGGGCGGCGTTCTTCTTCGCGCGCGAACTGCAGCAGGACGCCACCGTGCTGGTCGGCGACTTCGGCGGCGGCACCAGCGACTTCTCGATCATCCGCTTCACCCGCGAGAACGGCGAGATCCGCTCGACGCCGATGGGCCGGGCCGGGGTCGGCGTGGCCGGCGACGCCTTCGACTACCGGATCATCGACAACCTGGTCTCGCCGGAGCTGGGCAAGGGTTCGAGCTACAAGTCGTTCGGCAAGATCCTGCCGGTGCCGAACCGTTACTATTCGACCTTCGCGCGCTGGGACCAGCTGGCGCTGATGCGCGCCAGCCGCGACATGCGCGAGATCCGCAAGCTGGTGCGCGAGGCGGTCGAGCCCGAGAAGATCGAGCGCCTGGTCGAGGTGCTGGACGAGAACTACGGCTACCGGCTCTACCGCTCGGTGTCGGCTTTGAAGGAGGCGCTGTCCTCGCAGGAGACAGCCCAGTTCCAGTTCGCGGCCGGCAGCATCGACATCGGCCGCCCGGTCGAGCGGGCCGAGTTCGAGGACTGGATCGCGCCGGAACTGCACCTGATCGAGGACGCGGTCGACCGGGCGATGAGCGACGCGGGCCTCAACGCCGGCGGCGTCGACCGGGTGTTCCTGACCGGCGGCTCGTCGCTGGTGCCGGCGGTGCGGGACATCTTCTATCGCCGCTTCGATGCGGCGAAGATCGAGAGCGGGTCGGAGCTGGAGTCGATCGCCTCCGGCTTGGCGCTGATGGGCCGCGAGCGCGACCTGACGAAGTGGGCGCGGGGGGCGTAATCCCAAATTCCCTCTCCCCCAAGGGGAGAGAAACCCGTGCCGGTTTCCCGCGCCTTACTTCCGCAGGTTCACCGCGTCGAGGTCGATGTCCTTGGCCGGGACGAGTTCGAGGTTCGGGCGGCGTTGCTTGAGGCCGGTCTCGAAGGCCTTGGCGTCGCCCGCGACAATGACGCTGACGGTGTCGGGCGCGAGGTTCTTGGCCGCGAAGTCCTGGACCTGTCCGGCGGTGACCGCCTCGACCTTGCCGGTGTAGGCGGCGACTTCGCTGAGCGGCAGATCGTAGAGGGCGAGGTTGCCGAGAATGCCGGCCAGGCCGTCGGTTGTGGCCAGCTCGCGGCCGAAGCCGCCGACCAGCACCGACTTGCGGGCTTTGAGTTCGTCGGCGCTCGTGGGCGCGTCGGCCAGGCGCTTGAGCTCGGCCAGCATCAGGTCGAGCACCTGCGGTGCGGACTCGTTCTTGGTCTGGGCGCTGGCGCGGAACAGGCCGGTGGTGCGCATCGCCGAGAGCCGCGAATTGGCGCCGTAGGAGAGGCCGCGCTTGATGCGGATCTCCTGGTTGAGGCGAGCGGAATAGCCGCCGCCGAGCACCGAGTTGGCGACCACGCCGGGATAGTAGGCCGGGTCGCCGCGCGAGATCGCCGCCTTGGCCACGGTGACCGCCGCCTGGCCGGTGCCGGGCAAGTCGATGGCGACCGCGCGGGGCGCGGCCTTGGCGGCGACGTCGGCGCGGGCGGGCGCGGCGCCGGCCGGCGCCTTCCAGTCGCCGAACGCGCCCTCGGCCAGCTTGAAGCCTTGCTCGGGGGTGATGTCGCCGGTCAGCACCAGGATGGCGTTGTCGGGCCGGAAGTACTGGCCGTGCAGTTTGGCGAGGTCCTCGGTCTTGAGCCGGGTCAGCGAGGCCGGGGTGCCGGAGGCGACGTGGCCGAAGCTGGTGCCCGAGAAGATCACCGGCGAGGCGGCGAAGCCGGCCAGCTGGCCCGGCGACTGGTAGGCGACCGACAGGCCGTCGAGCGCCTGGACGCGTTGGCGCTCGAGCTCCTCGGCCGCGAAGGCCGGGTTCTTCACGACGTCGGCCATGATCGCCATGGCGGCGGGCAGCTTCTCGGGCATCACGTTGAGGCTGACGGACGAGGACTCCTGACCGCCGCCGGACGACAGCACCGCGCCCAGCGCCTCTGTCTGGCTGGCGATCTCCTGGGCGCCCCGGGTCTTGGTGCCCTCGGTCAGCATGCCGGCGGTCATGCCCATGGCGCCGGCCAGTCCTTGCGGATCGGCCCAGGCGCCGGCCCGCACGGTCAGGTCGGCCGAGACCAGCGGCAGGTCGGAGGACTTGGCGACGATGACCCGCAGGCCGTTGGCCATGGTCTTCTCGGCCGGCTTGGGCAGCACCGGTTCGACCGCGGCGGCGACCGGCGGCGGGGCCTGGCGCTGGCCCTCCGGAGCGAGGGTGACGATCGGGCCCGTGTACTTGGCCGAGGCGACGACCGGCGGCTTGGGCGCGGCGTCCGTCTCGCCGGCGGGGCGAGCGCCTTCGGGCTGGTAGAGGATGGTCATGCGGCCGGCATCGGTCAGGTATTTTTGGGCCACGCGCTGCACGTCGGCGGCGGTGACGGCCTGGAGTTCGGCCAGCTCGCGGTTGGCCAGGGCGGCGTCGCCGGCGGTGCGCAGGGCGTAGCCGAGGGCGAAGGCGCGGCCGTCGATCGTCTCGCGCTCGCGCAGCTTGCCGGCGATCAGCTCGTTCTTGGCCTCGGCGAGTTCGGCGTCGGTGACGGGAGCGTCGCGCAGCTTGGCGACCTCGGCGAGCAGCGCCTTCTGGCCGTCGTCGATCGACTTGCCGCCCGAGAGGATGGCGCCCAGCATCACCAGGCCGGGCTGCTCGGGCAGCGAGGCGTCGGAGAACACCTCGGTGGCGACCTGCTCGTCGTAGACCAGGCTGTTGTAGAGCCGCGAGGACTTGCCGCTGGAGAGGATGGCGTCGAGCACGCTGAGCGCCGGGGCGTCGGGGCTGGCGGCGTCGGGGGCATGCCAGGTCATCAGGATCGCCGGCAGCGGCACGTTGGGGCCATAGCCCTTGAAGACGCCCGGCGCGGTGCGCGGCGGCTCGACGGCGGTGACCCGCTTGATCGGGGCGGCGGGGGTCTTCAGGGATCCGAAGTACTTGTCGACCCAGGCGTCGAGCTGCGCCTGATCGAAGTTGCCGACCACGATCAGGGCGGCGTTGTCCGGGCGGTAGTAGGCGGCGTGGAAGGCGCGCACGTCGTCGATGGTGGCGGCGTCCAACTCCTCGATCGAACCGATGCCGGGGCGCTTGTAGGGGTGCGTCTGGTAGCTGGCCTGCGGCACATAGAGATAGAACAGCCGGCCGTAGGGCTGGCTCAGCACCGACTGGCGCAGCTCCTCCTTCACGACGTCGCGCTCGGACTTGAAGGTCGCCTCGTCGACGACCAGCGAGCCGAGACGCTGGGCCTCGACCCACAAGAGCCGCTGCAGGTGATTGGCCGGGACGACCTCGTAGTAGTTGGTGAAGTCATCGTAGGTGGAGGCGTTGTTGAAGCCGCCGACGTCCTCGGTCATGCGGTCGATGGTTTCCGACGGCATGTCGCGCGTGGCCTTGAACATCATGTGTTCGAAGAGGTGCGCGAAGCCGGAGCGGCCGACCGGATCGTCCTTAGAGCCGACCCCGTACCAGACCTGGACCGTCACGTTGGGCGTGGTGCGGTCGACCGAGGAGAACACCTTCATGCCGTTGGGAAGCGTGCGCTCCTTGTAGGCGATCGGCGGGACGGTGTCGGCCGCCGCGGCGGGAAGGGCGAGGCCCAGGCAGAGGGTGAGCGCGAGGGCGGCGTGACGAAGCATACGGACTTCCCGATTGGCGAGCGCCGACCCTAGCACTCGCCCCGGACTTGGGAAGCTTACGGGATTGTCATCATCCACCGCTCACCCCGGCGAAAGCCGGGGCCCAAGCTGGATTTCAGCTTGTGAGACGGTGGGGCCGCTTGGGTCCCGGCTTTCGCCGGGATGACCGGGCTTTGAGCGGCGCCTACTCGGCCAGCTTGACCAGCATCTTGCCGGAGTTCTTGCCTTCCATCAGGCCGATGAGGGCGTTCGGGGCGTTGGCGATGCCGTCGAGGATGGTCTCCTGGTACTTGACCTTGCCCTCCTTCAGCCAGCCGGCCATGTCGCGCTGGAAGTCGCTGTAGAGGTGCATGAAATCGGTGCCGACGAAGCCGCGCAGCATCACCCGCGAGTAGATGATGTTCGACAGGTTCGAGACGCTGGAGTGGCCCGAATTGTAGCCCGAGATGAAGCCGCAGACCGGGATCCGGCCGAGCGTGTTGATCCGGCGCAGGGCGGCCTCGAGATGGTCGCCGCCGACATTGTCGAAATAGACGTCGATGCCCTTGGGCGTCGCCTCTTCGAGCGCCTTCTTGATCGGGGTTTCCTTGTAGTTGATCACCGCGTCGAGCCCGACTTCGTCCTTCAGCCAGGCGGCCTTGTCGGCCGCGCCGGTCGAGCCGACCACGTAGCAGCCCTTTATCTTGGCGATCTGGGCGGCGACCGAGCCGACCGCGCCGGCGGCGGTGGAGACGAACACCTGCTCGCCGTCCTTCAGGGCGCCGATGTGCAGCAGGCCGCCATAGGCGGTGAAGCCGGTCATGCCCAGCGCGTGCATGTGGACGGTGAGCGAGAGGTCGGGGTCGGCGGCCAGCTTGGTCAGGCCCTTGCCGTCCGAGGTGAAGAACTCGCGGAAGCCGTTGCGATTGGAGACCAGGTCGCCGACCGCGAAGTCAGGGTTCTTGGACTGCACGATGCGGCCCAGCGCGCCGCCCATCATGGCGACGTTCAGGTCCTGGCCGGCGGTCAGCCGCGGACGCATGGCCGGGTCGACCGACATGTAGAGGTTTTCGACCAGCACCTCGCCGTCGGCGGCGTCGGGAACCTGCGTCTCGATCAGGGCGAAGTCGCCCGGGGCGGGCATGCCGTTCGGACGGGCGACGAGGTGGATTTCACGGCTCTTGGGCATATGGCCTCCCTGTGTCTTGAAATGCGCCGGCCCTGAATGCGGATGGGCCGAGGGGAAGTTGTCGCCTGTCGAACGCCGTAAGGCCAGGGCCTTCAAACAAATGTTCGAGATCAGTCCGCGGGCAGCGCATCGCCCCAGTCGAGCCGGCGGGCGACCGAGAAGGCGACCTTGTCGCGCTTGGCCGCGAAGCGCAGCTCGGCGGTCCCTTGCGGCGTGCAGAGCTTGAGCTCGATGCCCGGCTTGCCGACGCGTGGCGGGGCCAGCACGCGGGGCGTCGGCGGTCTGGCGGCGACGCCGGGGCGGGCGGCCAGCAGGTAGATGAACTTCTCGTCCTCGAACGGGGTCTCGGCGCCCTTGGCCAGCCGGTGGTCGCGCGAGCGGGCCAGGCGCTGGCTGAAGTGGCACCAGTCGGGGGCGGTCAGGGGACAGGGCGCCTGATGCGGGCAGGGGGCGAGGATCGCCGCGCCGGCCTCGATCAGCGTCGCGCGGGCGGCGAGGATGCGCGCGTAGCCGGCCGGCGTGCCGGGCTCGACGATCGCCAGGACGCCCTGGGTCGAGGTCCAGAGCGCGGCGATGGTCGCGGCCTGCCTGGCCTCGGGGATCTCAGCCAGGGCGTAGCTGGCGACCACGAGATCGGCGCTGGGCCAGTCGCCCGGGGCGGTGAGGTCGGCGCGGATCCGCTCGGCGTCTTTCAGCGGCGCCGGCGCGTCGGCGGCGAGGGTGGCGGCGATGTCGAGGAAGGCGCGGTTGGAGTCGAGCAGGCTGGCGCGGGCGACCTGCGGCCAGGTCTCCAGCGCCGCCCAGCCGGCCCCGCCGGGACCGGCGCCGGCGTCGAGCAGGCTGGTCGGGGCGAAATCGGGCGCGCGCAGGGTCAGCTCTTCGAACACGCGGCCGCAAGCGGCGTAGGTGGCCGGCAGCCGGGTCAGCACATAGGCCGTGGCGTCGGCCTGGCTGGCGACCACCGCGGCCGACCCGCCGCCGGCGCGGTAGCGGGCCGAGATCGCGCCGGCCCGCTGCGCCATGTCCTTGCGCGAGACGCCCTCCATCAGGCGGTCGGCGGCGAGGCGGAGTTGGGGCGGCAGGTCGAAGGACATGGGAGGGGATTAGCCGCCTCCTTCACAGACTGTCATCCCGGAAAGCGCGCAGCGCTTGTCCGGGACCCATGAACACCAGATGGGGCAGGCGGTGGCGGGGCCGCGCCGAAGCTCGCCGACGCGGCGCGAACGGGTCCCGGTCTTGCTTCGCAAACCGGGATGACACTTGAAACGAGCTCCCGGGGAGAAGGAGTCTACTTCCCTCGCGCCATCACCTCGGCGCGGAGGGCGGCGAGGGCGTCGGGGATGTCGCGGCGCAGGGCCATGCGGGCGATGGGGGCGGGGATGGCGAACGGGGTCGAGGCGCGGCTCTCGTAGAGCACGCGGGTGCGCGCCCCGCCGTTCAGCGGCACCAGCCGCCACTCTCCGTTCAGCACCTGCAGCTGGCCGCCTTCGCGGTAGAAGCGGATGCGGTGCGGGGGGTCGTATTCGGAGCGGAACACGCTGCGCACCGGCGGCAGCAAGCCCGCGCGACTGACATGTTCGCGCACGTCCCAGCGCCCGGCCGGGTCGCGCTCGAGGATGCGGCAGCTCTTCAGCCGCTTGACCATGCGCGGGGCGAGGTCGCAGTCGACGACGACCTTCCAAACCGCCTCGGCCGGGGCGTCGATGTCGACGCTGCCGCGGATCAGCCCCGAGGCCCCGCCGGGATCGGCGAGCACCTCGACGCGGATGCCGTCGTGGCTCGGGCCGGCGTCAGCCCAAGCCGGCCCAGGTCCGACCAGGACCAAGGCGACGGCAAGGGCGGCAAGCGCCCGCATGGCGTTCCCTCACAGCGCAGCTTCTCCCCGTGAGGGGTTAACGCCTCAGGAGCCGTGACGGTTCTTGACCAGGTCGTCGACTACCGCCGGGTCGGCGAGCGTGGTGGTGTCGCCGAGGTTGGAGAGGTCGTTCTCGGCGATCTTGCGCAGGATGCGGCGCATGATCTTGCCCGAACGGGTCTTGGGCAGGCCCGGCGCGAACTGCACGACGTCCGGCGCGGCGAAGGGGCCGATTTCTCGGCGGACCCAGCCCTTGAGCTCGGCCTGCAGGATGTCGGTCGGCGCGACGTCGGCCTTCAAGGTCACGAAGCAGTAGACCCCCTGGCCCTTGACGTCGTGCGGATAGCCGACGACTGCGGCCTCGGCCACGTGCTCGTTGCCGACCAGGGCGCTCTCGATCTCGGCGGTGCCCAGGCGGTGGCCCGAGACGTTGATCACATCGTCGACCCGGCCGGTGATCCAGTAGTAGCCGTCCTCGTCGCGCCGGCAGCCGTCGCCGGTGAAGTACTTGCCGGCATAGGTCGAGAAGTAGGTGTCGAAGAAGCGCTGGTGGTCGCCATAGACCGTGCGCATCTGGCCGGGCCAGCTGTCGGTGATGCAGAGGTTGCCGGAGGTCGCGCCCTCGAGCACGCCGCCCTCGGCGTCGACCAGCTGGAACTTCACGCCCGGCAGCGGCTTGGCGCAGGAGCCCGGCTTGGCCGCATGGGCGCCGGGCAGCGGCGAGGCCAGGCAGGCGCCGGTCTCGGTCTGCCAGTAGGTGTCGACGATCGGGCAACGGCCCTCGCCGACCACGCGGTGGTACCAGAGCCAGGCTTCGGGATTGATCGGCTCGCCGACCGTGCCGAGCAGGCGCAGCGACTTGCGCGAGGTCTTGGTGACTGGTTCGTCGCCGTCGCGCATCAGGGCGCGGATGGCGGTGGGGGCGGTGTAGAAGATCTCGACCTTGTGCTTGTCGATCACCTCCCAGAAGCGGGAATTGGTCGGGTAGTTCGGCACGCCCTCGAACACCAGCGACGTCGCGCCGTTGGCCAGTGGGCCATAGACGACGTAGCTGTGGCCGGTGACCCAACCCACGTCGGCCGTGCACCAGAAGACCTCGCCGGGGCGATAGTCGAACACCAGATCGTGGGTGTGCGCCGCCCAGGTCAGATAGCCGCCGGTGGTGTGCAGCACGCCCTTGGGCTTACCTGTCGAGCCGGAGGTGTAGAGGATGAACAGCGGGTCTTCCGCGTTCATCGGCTCGGGCTCGCAGGTGTCGGCGACGTCCTTCTTGAGGTCGCCGAAATAGGCGTCGCGGCCGTCGGTCATTGGCACGTCGGCGCCCGTGCGGCGCACGACGATGACGTCCTTGACCTGCGGGCAGGAGGCCAGCGCCTCGTCGACGTTGCGCTTCAGCGGCACGGTCTTGCCGCCGCGCAGGCCCTCGTCCGCGGTGATGACGATGCGGCTGTCGCAGTCCTGGATGCGGCCGGCGATCGAGTCCGGCGAGAAGCCGCCGAAGATCACCGAATGCACCGCGCCGATGCGGGCGCAGGCCAACATGGCGACGGCGGCCTGCGGGATCATCGGCAGGTAGATGGTGACGCGGTCGCCCTTCTTGACGCCCTTGGCCTTGAGCACGTTGGCCATGCGGCAGGTTTCGGCCAGCAGCTCGCGATAGGTGAGGGTCGTGGTCTCGCCGCCGTCGCCTTCCCAGATGATCGCGACCTGATCGCCGCGCGCAGCGATGTGGCGGTCCAGGCAGTTGACCGAGACGTTCAGCTCGCCGTCGGCGTACCAGCGGATGCGGAAGTCGTCCTTGTTGAAGGAGACGTCCTTCACCTGGGTGAACGGCTTGCTCCAGTCCAGGCGTCCGGCGACCTTGGTCCAGTAGCCGATCGGATCGGCCTCGACCTGGGCCACGGCGGCCTCGTAGCCGGCTGCGTCCATGTGCGTCCGCTCGGCCCAGGCCTTCGGAACCGGAAAGACTTCGCCTTCACTCACGCCGCGCACTCCCTGTTTCACGCTTTGCCGGGGAGTTATGCGGAGTGAGGCCGCGGGCGCAACCGCCCAGGGGGTGAAGTTTCGAGTTTCGCGGCCCTGCGGCCGCGGCGCGGGTTGCCGCAGATGGGCGGATCGGCGAATGGTCGAGCCTTCCCCCCAACAACCGGAGCGGCCCAAGACCGATGCGCCTTCCCATTGCCCTTGTGATCGCCGCGCTCAGCGCCCTTCCCGCCGCGGCGGCCGACGCCGACGGCGCCCGCTGGTGGTCGCACGTCGAGACCCTGGCCGGGCCGCAGTTCGAGGGCCGGCTGACCGGGACGCCGGGTTATGACAAGGCGGCGGCCTATGCGGCTGGTCAGTTCAAGGCGTTCGGGCTGAAGCCGGCGGGGACCGACGGCTATCTGCAGTCGATGAAGTTCACTGTGCAGCGGGTGCTGACCGAGGGCTCCAGCGCCGCGCTGGTGGTCGATGGGCGAGAGCAGCCGCTGCGGGTCGGGCCCGACCTGCTGCTGGGCGCACGCATTCCCCAGCCCAAGGCGATCCAGGCCCCGCTGGTGTTCATCGGCTACGGCCTGCACCTGCCGGAGGTCGGCTATGACGACTTCGCCGGCCAGGACCTGAAGGGCAAGATCGCGGTCTATGTGAATGGCGGGCCCGGCGACATCTCGGCGGCGCTGAAGGCGCATTCGCGCGGCTCGGAGACCTGGCGCGCGGCCAAGGCGGCCGGCGCGGTGGGGCTGATCGCGCTGCCGACGCCGAAGTCGATGGACGTGCCGTGGACGCGACAGATGGCCAGCGCCGGCCAGCCGGGCATGTACCCGGCCGACGAGGACCTGCGCGACGTGACCGGCGAGGCGTTCTCTGCCAGCTTCAACCCCGCCGAGGCCGAGAAGCTGTTCGCCAAGTCCGGGCATACGTTCGCCGAGGTGCTGGCCCTGGCCGACGCGGCCAAGCCGATCAAGGGCTTTGCGCTGAACATGGACCTGAAGGCGCAGGTCGCCACCCAGGTCGGCCAGGTGTCGTCGGCCAACGTCGTCGCCAAGCTGCCGGGGTCCGATCCGAAGCTGAAGGCCGAGAACATCGTCGTCACCGCCCACCTGGACCATCTGGGCCCGAACACCAGCGGCGTCGGCGCGACGTACTACGCCGGGGCGCTGGACAACGCCGCCGGGGTCGCCTCGGTGCTGGAGATCGCCCGCGAAATGTCGGCGGCGAAGACGGCGCCGAAGCGCTCGGTGCTCTTCGTGCTGGTGACCGGCGAGGAGAAGGGGCTGCTGGGCTCGAAGTACTTCGCCGGCAAGCCGAGCGTGCCGCCGGCCTCGGTCGTCGCCAACCTCAACATGGACATGGCGCTGCCGCTCTGGAAATTCGACTCGGTGCTGATCTACGGCATCGACGAGAGCACGATGGGCGACACCGCCAAGGCGGCGGCCAGGGCCGCGAACCTGGAGGTGGTCGCCGACCCCTATCCGGACCGCAACTCGTTCATTCGCTCGGACCAGTACAGCTTCATCCGCGCGGGCATCCCGGCGCTGTCGTTCAAGTTCGGCTTCAAGGCGGACACCGACCGGGCGGCGATCGAGAAGACCTGGCGGGCGGAGCGCTACCACGCGCTGGCCGACGACCTCGCCCAGCCGGTCGAGAAGGCCGAGGCGGTGAAGTTCGACGCCTTCCTGGGTCAGCTGATCACCGACATCGCCAATGCGCCGGCGACGCCGAAGTGGAAGGACGACAGCTTCTTCAAGCGGTTCGCGAAGTAGGCTGACGAGAAGAAATGCTCCCCCGCTGGGGGAGCTGTCAGCGAAGCTGACTGAGGGGGACTTCGACACTTCTGCTTTGAGAGCAGTCCCCCTCCGTCTCGATGCTGCGCATCGATCCACCTCCCCCAGCGGGGGAGGATCTGGCTCTAGCGCCCCTCCATCTGCTCCAGCATGCGTTCCAGCGTCGCCAGTTCGTCGGCCTCGCCGGCCGGCTTGTCCCAGCGGATGCGGCTGATGCGCGGGAAGCGCATGGCGACGCCGGACTTGTGGCGGGTGGAGCGCTGCAGGCCTTCGAAGGCGACCTCGAACACCAGGCCATGGCGGACGTCGGCGCGGACGGCGCGGACCGGGCCGTAGCGGTCGACCGTGTGGTCGCGGACGTACTTGTCGATCTCCTTCAGCTCCTCGTCGGTGAAGCCGAAATAGGCCTTGCCGACCGGGGTCAGCACGCGCGAGCCGTCGACCGCCTGCGTCCAGACCCCGAAGGTGTAGTCGGAGTAGAAACTGGAGCGCTTGCCGTGACCGCGCTGGGCGTACATCAGCACCGCGTCGATCAGCAACGGGTCGCGCTTCCACTTGAACCACGGACCTTTCGGTCGGCCGGCTTCGTAGACGCTGTCCCAGCGCTTGAGCATCAGGCCCTCAGCCAGGGTCGGGTCGCCGGGCGGCGGCTGGCGACGCAGGGCCGCCAGCTCCTCCCAGGTCGCGAACGGCTGGATCGGCGAGAGGTCGATGCGGCGGGTGTTCAGGGCGCCGACGAAAGCCTCCAGGCGCGCGCGGCGCTGGGCGAACGGCAGGGGCCGGACATCCTCGCCGCCGTCGGCCAGCAGATCGTAGGCGCGGACCCCGGCCGGGAACTCGGCCAGCATCTTGTCGGTGACGCTCTTGCGGTTCAGCCGCTGCTGCAGGTCGGCGAAACTGGCCATGCCGCCTTCGCGCAGGACCAGCAGCTCGCCGTCCAGCGCGCCCTCGAAGTCCAGCGCCGCGATCACGTCCGGGAAGGTGCGCGAGATGTCGTCGCCGGTGCGGGTGTAGAGCCGGCGCACGCCGCCCTCGCTGACCGCCTGCACGCGGATGCCGTCCCACTTCCACTCGGCGGCGTAGTCGTCCGGGTCGAGCTTGCCGAAGTCGACCGCCTCGTCGATCGCCTGGGCCAGCATGACCGGCCGGAAGCGGCCCGGGGCGTCGGCGGTGGGGCGGTCCGAGCGGCCCTCCAGCCAGGCGAACAGGTCGTCGTAGGGCGGGGCGAGCGCGTGCCAGACCTCCTCGACCTCGGAGACCTCGACCGGGCCTAGGGCCGCGACCGCGGTCTTGGCAAGGCGGGCCGAAACGCCGATCCGCAGGCCGCCGGTCATCAGTTTGAGCAACGCCCAGCGGCCGGTGGCGTCGAGGGCGTCGAGCCAGCTCTCGATCAGCCTCTGGACCTCGGTGCGGCTGGCGCCGCGCAGGGCGTCGACCACCTCCGACAGCTCCGGCTCGCGATTGGCGCCGGGTCGGGCCGGCCAGACCAGGGCGACGGTCTCGGCCAGGTCGCCGACATAATCGTAGGACCAGCCGAACAGCACCGGGTCCATCCGCGCCTCGACCGCCTTGCGGATGAAGGTCGGCTTGGCGGCGTCGAAGGCGAGGTCGCCGGTCAGGGCGGCGAGCGCCCAACCCCGGTCGGGATCGGGCGCGTTGGCGAAGTGGTCGCGCAGCAGGACGAGCTTGGCGTTCCGCGAGGCGGTCAGCGACAGGCGGTCGAGGAGCTCGGCGAAAGCGCGCATGCGATCAGCTTAACGCGCGACGCCGAGCTTGGCCTCAGGCGGCGGTGGGCTTGCGGACGAGCCGCCGGACTTGCCGTCGCCGCCAGATCAGCGCGCCGCCGCCGACGATCAACGCCCAGGGGGCGATCCACGCCAGCACCGTGATCATGCCGGCCAGGGTGGCGACCAGGATGCCGAGCACGCCGGCCGCCGCCTCGGCCAACGGCGCGAACACGCCCTGCGGCGCCAGCACACCGGCCGACTGGTAGGTCAGCTTGAGCTCGGACATCGCCACCCGGCCGCGCATCACCGCCAGCTCCGAGCGGGTGGCGTCGAGCCGGCCCTGGACCTCGGCCAACTCACGCTCGAGGTCGAGCAGTTCGGAAAGCTTGCCCGGCCGCGTGGCCAGATGCTGCTGTAGCCGGTCGCGCAGGGTGGTCATGGCCCGGATCGAGGCCTCGGTGTCGACGATCTGCCGGGACAGGTCTTCGGAGGAGACGTTGGAGTCGGCGACGCGGCCGCCGGCCGCCTCGGCCTGGGCGGCCAGGCCGCCGCGGAACTTCGTCAGCCAGTCCGGCGCGGCGCGCAGGGTCAGCTGGCCGGCGATCTGGTCGTCGCCGGCCTCACGCACCGAGGAGCCCACGACCTGGCAGACAGCCGGCCCGGCGCGCTGGCAGTCGGCTTCGTGCTCGCCGACCATCTTGCGGATGGCGCGGGCTGGGGCGGCGATGGAATAGGCGTAGCTGTAGGCGACCTGGGGCAGGGTGACCGGCGCCCGGTCGGCTACGGCGTCGGACGCCTTGGCTTCGGCGGCGGGCGAGCTGGCGACCGCCTCAGCAGCGACGCTGTCGGAGGCGACCTCCTGCGGTCGTCCGCAGGCGGACAGCGCAAAGGCCAGGATAAGGCTGGAGGCAAGCAGACGACGCATCGGTTTCTCTCCCAAAGCGCCCCCGCCGAAGCCGACGGTAACAGGTTCGTGATCGCCGGCAATGGCGATTTTCAACTTTCCGTGATCAGTCCTCGGTCTCGTCCTCGTAGCCGACCAGCGCCAGGGCGCGGGCTTTGATGTCGTGCAACTCCGCCCAGCGCATCAGCGCTTCTTCGCGGCCGTGGGTGATCCAGAGTTCGCTGGGGCGCAGCTCGTCGATCGTGGCGGTCAGCTCGTCCCAGTCGGCGTGGTCGGAGATCACCAGCGGCAGCTCGACGCCGCGCTGGCGGGCGCGGGCGCGGACCTGCATCCAGCCTGACGCGAAGGCCGTCACGGGGTCGGGGAAGCGGCGCGACCAACGGTCGGCCAGGGCGCCGGGCGGGGCGATGATGATCTGGCCGGCGAAGTCCTGCTTGGCGGTCGAGGTGGCCGGGGCCAGCGGCCCAAGCGGAACGCCGTGCCGCTCATAGAGATGGTTCAGCCGGTCGAGCGCGCCGTGGACATAGATGGTCTGCTCCCAGCCGGCCTCGCGCAGCAGGCGGATGATCCGCTGGGCCTTGCCGAGGGCGTAGGCGCCGACCATGTGGGCGCGCTCGGGGAACTGCTCGACCGAGCGCAGCAGCTTGGCGATCTCGTGGCTGTCGTCGGGGTGGCGGAACACCGGCAGGCCGAAGGTGGCCTCGGAGATGAACACGTCGCAGGGGATCGGCTCGAAGGGCGGACAGGTCGGGTCGCGGCGGCGCTTGTAGTCGCCGGACACCACCATGGTCAGGCCCTTCCAGGCGACGACCGCCTGGGCCGAGCCGAGCACGTGGCCGGCCGGGACCAGGGTCACGTCGACCCCGTCGCGGCTGACGCTCTGCCCATAGGGGACCGGCTGGACCGAGCCGGCGAAGTCTTCGCCATAGCGCTCGGCCATGATCGCCAGGGTTTCGGGCGTCGCGATCACCGTCCCGTGGCCGGCGCGGGCGTGGTCGGCGTGGCCGTGGGTGATCACCGCGCGCGCCACCGGCGCCACCGGATCGACGAAGAAGTCGCCGGGCGCGCAGTAGAGCCCCTCGGGCTTGGGGCACAGCAGGCTTTCGGGACGGATCATGCCTGGGGATATGGGCAAGGCGATTGCAAGGTGTCATCCCGGTTTCGGCTGCAAGCCGAAGACCGGGACCCATGAACACCTGATCGTGCAGGATGTTGCGCAGCCCGCGCCACCAGCCCTGGGCGGTGGCAACGGGTCCCGGACAAGCGCTGCGCGCTTTCCGGGATGACACCCTGCTGGCTGTGGAACATTACACAGTATTAATATTGTGAAATCGGGGTCATGACCAAGACTTAACGAGTATTCGTCGAAGTCGTTTCGTATACCTCCCTCATCGGGACGCGGACATCGCGGACCACATCAGACCAGAGGGACAAGACCATGCGCAACACCTACGCTTTCAACGGCTTCGCCAACCTCGTTCTCGCCGCCACCCCGCTGATGGCCATCGCCGTCGCGATCATCACCAAGGCCGCTGGCGTCGCTTAAGACGGCGGTTGCGAAGTTGACCCGCCGTCACGTTGACCGATAGGCGGAGGCGCCTCAAAGAACGGGGATGACGATTACCCCGGAGGCCCTTCGCGATGCGGCCCGGCACATGGTTGAGACCGTGCCGCAGGCCTCCGCCCTCGGCTTCAAGCTGATTTCCGTAGAGCCCCAGCGAGGCTCCATCTTCACCCCCTGGCGCGAAGAGCTGGTCGGCGATCCCGACACCGGCGTCATCGCGGGCGGGGTGATCACCGCGCTTCTCGATCATGTCTGCGGCCTGGCCGTGACCTCGCGATCGCTGGAAGGCGGCTTCCTCTCCACGGCGACCCTGGACCTGCGCATCGACTATATGCGTCCGGCCGCGCCGCGCGCCGACATCACCGCCAGCGCCCACTGCTACAAGCTGACCCGCAACATCGCCTTCGTGCGCGCCCACGCTTACGACGCCGATCCGGAAGACCCGATCGCCACGGCCCAGGCCGCCTTCATCCTGAAGCGCGCCGCGCCATGACCCAAGCCGCAGCCCAGCGCCTCGAAGAGTTCCTCGGCCGGGTGCCCTATGTCCGGTTCCTCGGCATGCGCGCCGAACTGGCCGGCGACGAGATGACCGCCATCCTGCCGTTCGCGCCGCACCTGATCGGCAACATGGTGCTGCCGGCCCTGCACGGCGGCGTGATCGGGGCGTTCATGGAGATGACCGCCCTGGCCCAGCTGTCGGTGATCGCGCCCAGCGCCAAGGTCCACAAGACCATCGATATCACCATCGAGTACCTGCGGCCCGGCAAGGCGATGACCATGTACGCCCGCGCCGACGTGCGGAAGGTCGGCCGCCAGATCGCCAACGTCCATGTCGAGGCCTGGCAGGAAGCGCGCGATAAGCCAGCCGCCGCGCTGCGTGGTCATTTCCTGCTGAGCGGAACCTGACAGAGATGCTCCCCCGCTGGGGGAGCTGTCAGCCGAATGGCTGACTGAGGGGGACTTGGGACTCAGCAGGCCCCCTCCGTCTCGCAGCTGCGCTGCGATCCACCTCCCCCAGCGGGGGAGGATCTGAATTCAACTAGGTCGCCGCCTCGTGGTCGTCCCGCCGGTTGCGGGCGGTGTGGATGGCGATGGCGATATCGACGACGGCCACGGCGGCGACCGCGCCGAACGCGACATAGGCGATCTTGCGGCGGGGATTGTCGCGGCCGATGGCTCGGCCGAGCGCGGCCAGGTCCATGAGGTCGCCGCCGGCCCGCATCCAGAACCACGGTCCCGGCGGCACCGGCGAGAGCAGGCCGGCGCCCGAGGCGATCTCGCGGGCGCCGAAGGCGCTCATCGCCTGGTCGTCGAACTTGAGGCCGAGGAACCGCGTCACCTGGCGCGGCGCGGCCACCGCGGCTACGCCGACCGCAAGGGAGAACAGGCCCAAGGCCCGCTTTGCGACCACCAGATTCATATGCGCCTCCATACCAGCCTAGGTAGGGAGGACGCGAAAGCGGCGCTTCAGTTCCCGGCGTCGGCCGGCCGCAGCGCCTTCTTCTCGGCGGCGATCTTGTCGAGTTCGGCCTGGGCGGCGGCGGTCGCGGCCGCATCGCCCCTGCGCTTGGCGACGATCAACTGGCCGGCCGCCTCCATCTCGCGGACGGGCAGCAGGTGCGAATCGTCGGCGCGCTTGAACGGCTTGGTCTGGATGCGCTCGAGCACCTTGCGCTGGCGCTCGGCCTCCGGGCCCTCGCCGGTCCCATAGCTGAACATGAAGGCGTCGATCTTGGCCTTCAGCGCCGGGTCGAGGTCCTTGCGGCGAACCATCGGGTCTTCCGGGATGGTCGGCGAGGTCCAGATCACGTCGACGCTGGCCATGGTCTTCTTGGCCAGGTCCGTGCCCAGCATCTCCATGCGCTCCATTGAGGCGGTGTTGTTCGTCGCCGCGTCCAGCAAGCCCTGGGCGACCGAGAACAGGTTGGCCTCGTGGTTGGCCGAGCGGACGGTCTTGAAACAGGCGTTGGGATCGATCCCCTTGGGCGCGAACAGATACGTCATCGGCGCCAGCGTGCCGGAGGTCGACTTGGCGTCGCCCATGCCGAAGTTCAGGGTGTGGTCGCACTTCAGCAGGCGATCCAGGGTGATCCCCGAACCCTTCTTGACGACGATCACCGCCTGGTAGCCGTCGGGGCCGTTCGGCTTGACCGTGCGGGCGAAGACCTCGCCGTTCGCGCGGCGCACGGCCTCCAGGCCGGAGTGGTTGGTGAACCAGCCGACATCGGTCTGCTTGAAGCGCATCGCCTCGATCAGCGAGGTGTAGTTGGTGCCGAAGAACGGCTTCACCGGCACGCCGACCGACTTCTCCATGTCGGCCAGGAACGGGCCCCAGTCGTCCATCTGGGTCTGGCGGCCCTCGGTGGACATGATCGAGAAGTTGATCACGTGCGGAGGCGCCTTGGCCTCGTCCTTCGGACTGCAGCCGGCCAGCGTGAGCGCGGCGGCCAGGGCGAGCGCGAGGCGGCGCGTGAGCATGCAAACTTCCCCCGAATGAGCGACTGGCCGGGCTTTTGCGCCGGTTCCGTGACAGCTCCACGACGAAGATGAGCGCAAAAGTCTGCTTGAGGCGAGCGCCTACTGGGGTTAGGCCGCGCAGATGTCAGACACCTCGATCCAGAACCACTCCCTGCGCGGCCTCTCAGGTCAGGCGCGCGAAGCGAAAAGCTGGCCCTTCGAACAGGCCCGCATTCTGCTGGATCGGACGCTCAAACTTCGCCTGTCGGACGCCGAGCGTGATCTGGCCGCCAGTCTGATCGCGCAGGGAAAGGCCGACGAAGCGGTGAGCACCTTCCCGGTGCTGGCCCAGCCGGTGGTGTTCCAATGCGGATTCGGGGCCTCGGGCCTGCCGCACATGGGCACGTTCGGGGAGGCCGCGCGGCCGACCATGGTGCGCACGGCGTTCCGCGCCCTGACCGAGGACGCCATCCCGACCAAGCTGATCGTCTTCTCCGACGACATGGACGGCCTGCGGAAGATCCCGGACAACGTGCCCAACCGCGAGATACTGGAAGAGGACCGCGACAAGCCGGTCTCGGCCGTGCGCGACCCGTTCGGCGAGTACGAGAGCTTCGCAGCCCACAACAACGCCCGCCTGCGCGCCTTCCTCGACGGCTTCGGCTTCGACTACGAGTTCATGTCGTCGACCCAGACCTACAAGTCGGGCCGCTTCGACGAGGTGCTGCTGAAGATCCTGGCGCGGTTCGACGCCGTTCAGGGCGTCATGCTGCCGACGCTCGGCGAGGAGCGTCGCGCCACCTATTCGCCGTTCCTGCCGGTCAGCCCGAAGTCGGGCCGGGTGCTGCAGGCGCCGACCCTCGAGCGCAACGTCGAAAAGGGCACGATCACCTTCGCCGACGAGGACGGGACGCTGACCGAGGTCCCGGTCACCGGGGGCCATGTGAAGCTGCAGTGGCGCCCCGACTGGGCGGCGCGCTGGTACGCCCTTGGCGTCGACTTCGAAGCCTCGGGCAAGGACCTGGTCGACTCGGTGCGGGTCTCGAACAAGCTGGTGAAGGTGCTGGGCGGCACGCCGCCGGAGGCCTTCCACTTCGAGCTGTTCATGGACGAGAACAACCAGAAGATCTCCAAGTCCAAGGGCAACGGTCTGACCATGGAGGAGTGGCTGCGCTACGGCGCGCCCGAAAGCCTCGCCTACTACATGTACCAGTCGCCGAAGTCGGCCAAGCGGCTCTATTTCGACGTCATTCCGAAGGCGACCGACGAGTACCTCCAGCAGCTGGAGGCGTTCAACAAGGCGCGCGCGGCTTCGAACGCGACGGCGATCGACAATCCGGCCTGGCACGTCCATCGCGGGGCGCCGCCAGAGAAGGGCTCGCCGCTGTCGTTCTCGCTGCTGCTGAACCTGGTGTCGGCCGCCGACGCCTCGACCAAGGACATCCTCTGGGGCTTCGTCAGCCGCTACATGCCCGGCGCCTCGGCGCAGACCGAGCCGATGCTCGACCGGCTGATCGGCTACGCGATCAACTACTACGAGGACTTCGTGAAGCCCTCGAAGAAGTTCCGCGCCCCCGACGACAAGGAGCGGGCGGCGATGGAGGACCTGCTGGCCCGCTTCAGGGCGCTGCCGGCCGACGCCGACGCCGAGACCATCCAGAACGAGGTGTTCGAGGTCGGCAAGAACGCCGGGTTCGAACCGCTGCGCGCCTGGTTCCAGGCGCTGTACGAAGTGCTGCTGGGCCAGAGCCAGGGGCCGCGCTTCGGCTCGTTCGCGGCGATCTTCGGCCTGGAGCGGACGATCGCCCTGATCGAGCAGGCGCTGGCCGGGGAACTGGCGGCGGCTTAGTCTAAAAGCCAAGTGTCATCCCGGAAGCCGCGCAGCGGCTGTCCGGGATCCATTATCGCCGCGGTTCGCGTTCCTGACCGAGCCGCGCCAAATTCTGCCCCATCCGGTGTTCATGGGCCCGGTCTTCGGCCTGGCGGCCGAAACCGGGATGACACCCTGTTAGCGCCCGCCGAAATCCCCGTCGCCGATCGGCATGCCGGGCGGGGTCTGGGGCTTCAGCTTCGGCTCCGACAGTTCGGCCAGCAGGCTCGGGTCGCCGAGCAGCGCGATCAGGCGTTGGCGATGGGCGCGGTCGGCCGGGTCGGCGCCGCCCTTGAGCCGGGCCGGCAGGGTGGCCAGCCGCGCGCTGATCGCCGCGCCGACCGCCGGCGAGACCTTGGGGTCGCGGGCGGCGTTGGCGAGGTTCAGCACCAGCCGGGTCTGCACCCGCCGGGAGATCTCGCCCAGGCGGCCGGGCGCCGGCGCGAACACCGCGTCGATCAGCCGGTCGAGCATTTCGCCGACGCCGAGCTGGCCCGGATCGCGCCGTTGCTGGTCGACCAGCCGCGCCATGCGGTCGGGGGCCAGCAGGTTGTCGAGGGTCAGGCCGGCGGCGACTTCGGCGGCGACCAGCGGATCGAACACCGGGCCGCCGGCGGTGGCGAACACCTCGATCACGTACTGACGGTCGGGGTCGCCGGACTGGGCCGAGGACAGCATCGTCGTCAGGGTCTCGGGCGTGTCGAGGTCCTTCGGGTCGAGGGTGGCGAGCAGGGCCGACAGCGCCGCACGCTGCTGGGCGGCCGGGACTGGCGGCGAGGTCTCGCGGCCGTCGCCGATCACCGCATAGGCGAAGTCGACGCCGCCGACGAGCTTGCTGGCGGCTTCCACCTGGTAGCGGTGCAGCAGGTAGATCGGGACGTACTTGCGCTTGAGATTGGCGACCGGCTCGCCGGGCTTCAGCGCGCCGAGGCCGAACTGGCTGAGCGCGACGCGGCGCACCTCCATCATGCGGACGAGCTCGGCGGCCGGATCGGGGCCGTCGTCCCACAGGCTGCCCCACGGTTGGGCGGTCCCTATCGGACGGGCGTCGATGTCGGTGACGTAGCGCTGGTCCTGGTCGACCGAGGCCTTGACCTTGCGCAGCGCCGGATCGCCGTCCTCGCCGTAGAGCCAGTCGACGGTGAACTTGTCCCAATCGCCGATGTCCACGCCGTAGGCGTCGGAGAGGTCGATGCGGCCGTCCCTCAGCAGCACCCGCGGGGCCGGATAGTCCATGACGCTGGCGCGGTCCTGGGTCGAGGCCGCGAAGTTGTGCGCGAAGCCGATCGAGTGGCCGACCTCGTGGGCCGAGAGCTGGCGCAGGCGGGCGAGCGACACCTGGATCGGGTCGTTGGGGCCGCCGGTTCCGTTGTGGTGCGCGCCGACCAGACCCTCGAAGATCAGCATGTCCTGGCGCACGCGCAGCGCGCCCAGCAGCACCGAGCCCTTGACGATCTCGCCGGTGCGCGGATCGACCACAGCCTGGCCGTAGGACCAACCCCGGGTGGCGCGGTCGACCCAGTTGATGACGTTGTAGCGGACGTCGAGCGGGTCGGCGCCTTCGGGCAGCACCCGGACCTGGAAGGCGTCGATGAAGCCGGCGGCGTCGAACGCCTGGTTCCACCAGGCGGCGCCCTCGACCAGGGCGCTGCGGATCGGCTCGGGCGCGGCGCGGTCGACATAGAAGACGATCGGCTTCTTCACCGGCGAACGGGCTGCGGCCGGGTTCGTCTTCTCCAGCCGGAAGCGGTTGGCGTAGCGCTGGACGATCTCGTCGCCGAGCGGGGCGGCGTAGTCGAGCACCATGGTCGAGAAGCCGCCGGTGCGCGGGTCGAAGACCCGCGGCTGGTAGCCGGGCTCGGGCAGCTTCACCAGGCTGTGGCGGACCTCGAAGGTGATCAGCTTGGGGTCGGGGGCGATGTTGCGCACCTCCGGCCCGGGGGTGTCGGAAGCGTAGGTCTGGCGGGCCTCGAACTCGAGGTTCTCGGGGAACACCTTCACGGCGTTCGGGTCAGCGAGCGAGAGATCGGGGACCAGCTTGTAGCCGGCCTCGCCGGCCTGCTTCAGCGCGTCGGCGACGCCGATGCCGTCGCGGGTCAGGAAACTTGCGATGTCGACCAGGATGCGTCCGTCGGGCGCGGTCTCGATGACCTCGCCGGCCCAGACGGTCGAGACCGAGAACGCCTCGCGGGCCGCGGCCTGTTCGGCGTCGGGGGCGCCGGCGGCGCGGAAGCGATGGTTTTCGAACTCGGCCACCACCTTCCTGCCGATACGGCGGAAGGCCAGCACCTGGGTGTCGCCGATCCGGGCGCGGTCGAGACCGACCGGGGCCGAGCCGAGGCCGGTCTTGAGCGCGGCGACATAGAGGAAGCGGCCGCTGACCCCTTGCGCGTCCTGCGCGGGCAGCGACAGCAGGATGCGGCCGCGGGCCTTGTCGACATAGACCGGCAGCAGCCCGTCCTGGCGAACCGCGCCGGCGGTCGCCGCGGCCGGCTTGTCGGCCGGGGCGGCGAAGGCGGAGGCCGAGAGCGCCAGACAGGCCGCGGCCGCGACCGTCGCCAACAAACCAGATCGAACCATGAAAACGCCCCCTTTGCGCGACCAACCTAGGGTCGTTCGATCCGGCCGGTCCAGGGTGCGCCTCAGCCGCGGGTGATCGTTGATCACCTTGACGTAAACGGAAGCACCGTCTTACGGTGTCAATCAATAGAAACGACAGCGTCCAGGGAGGGCGCCGCATGGCCACTGACCTTCGTCGGCCCAATCGCACCTTCACGATCCGGCAGCTTTGCCTGGAATTCAAATGCACCCCGCGCGCCCTGCGGTTCTACGAGGACAAGGGGCTGATCTCGCCGGCGCGGGACGGCATGAACCGGGTCTATTCCTACAAGGACCGGGCCCGGCTGCAGCTGATCCTGCGGGGCAAGCGGGTGGGGCTGGCGCTCTCCGAGATCGGCGAGATCCTCGACCTCTACGAATTGAATGATGGCGGGGCGGCGCAGAACGCCAAGTCGCTGGTCAAGTTCCGCGAGCGCATCGTCGAGCTGGAAGCCCAGCGCAACGACATCGAGCAGGCGATCGACGAGCTGCGCAAGGGCTGCGACGCGCTGGAGGAGCACCTGAAGGCCACCCGGCCCGACCTGCTGCCGCGGGCGGCCGACTACGACCAGGTGCTGCGCGAGCGGCTGGGCGATCTGGAACACGCCAAGTAAGCGCCGATCACGGTTCGCCGTGATCATGCAACCACGATAAACCTTCGGGGCTTTCGACGCGGTCGGGAGCCCTTTTCGCCGTCACCGGCCCGTCATTGGAGCGGACATGCCCTATCAGCCCCCCGTACGCGACCACCTGTTCCTGCTGCGCGACGTGCTGGAGATCGAGAAGTACGCGAACCTGCCGGGCTTCGCCGACGCCTCGATGGACGTGGTCACGCAGATCATCGAGGAGGCCGGCCGCTTCACGGGCGAGGTGCTGGCCCCGCTGAACAGCGTCGGCGACAAGCAGGGCTGCGTCTGGAGCGCCGATCACACGGTCAAGACCCCGGCCGGCTTCAAGGAGGCCTACGCCCAGCTGGTCGAAGGCGGCTGGCCGGCGCTGGGCGCCGAGCCGGCCTATGGCGGCCAGGGGCTGCCGCACGTGGTCAACCTGTCGTTCTCGGAGATGAGCTCGTCGGCCAACATGGCCTTCTCGATGTATCCGGGCCTGACCCACGGGGCCTATTCGGCGATCCTGAACGGCGGCTCGGACGCGCAGAAGGACCTCTATCTGCCGAAGCTGGCGAGCGGCCAGTGGGGCGGGACCATGAACCTGACCGAGCCGCACTGCGGCACGGACCTGGGGCTGCTGCGCACCAAGGCGGTCCCGCAGGGCGACGGCTCCTACAAGATCACGGGCGGGAAGATCTGGATCTCCGGCGGTGAGCACGACATGGCCGAGAACATCGTCCACCTGGTGCTGGCCCGGATCGAGGGCGCGCCGGAAGGCACCCGCGGCATCAGCCTGTTCATCGTGCCGAAGTTCATCCCCGACGCCGACGGCAAACCGGGCGCGCGCAACAGCGTCTATTGCGACGGCCTCGAAGAGAAGATGGGCATCCACGGCAACGCCACCTGCGTGATCCGTCACGAGGAGTCGGTCGGCTGGCTGGTCGGCGAGGAGAACAAGGGCCTCTCGCTGATGTTCGTGATGATGAACGAGGCGCGGATCGGGGTCGGGCTGCAGGGCGTGGCCCAGGCCGAGGCGGCCTATCAGGCGGCCGCGACCTTCGCCAAGGAGCGCCTGCAGGGCCGCTCGCTGACCGGGCCGAAGAACCCGGACGGCCCGGCCGATCCGATCATCGTCCACCCGGACGTGCGGCGGATGCTGATGGACTCCAAGGCGCTGATCGAAGGCGGCCGCGCCTTCCTGTTCTGGACCGCGCTGCAGGGCGACCTGGCCCACGCCAGCCCCGACGAGGCGGTGCGCCAGAAGGCCGGCGACTACATGGCGCTGATGACCCCGGTGGTGAAGGGCTTCCTGACCGACAAGGGGCTGCAGATCTGCTCCAACGCGGTGCAGGTGCATGGCGGCTCGGGCTTCACCGAGCACTTCCCGGTCAGCCAGTACATGCGCGACGTACGCATCGCGCTGATCTACGAGGGCACCAACGGCGTGCAGGCGCTGGACCTGGTCGGCCGCAAGCTGGCGGCCCAGGGCGGCCGGGCGGTGATGAGTTTCTTCGCCGACATCGACGCTTTCGTGGAGGCGAACGGCGACGACAAGGACCTGAAGCCGTTCACCGAGGGCCTGGCCAAGGCCAAGGGCGAGCTGCAGGACGCCACCATGTGGCTGATGCAGAACGGGCTGATGAACCCGGACAACGCCGGCGCAGCCTCGACCGACTACATGCACCTCTTCGGGCTGACGGCGCTGGCCTACATGTGGGCGCAGATCGCCAAGACCGTGCAAGGCAAGATCGCGGCTGGTGAGAGCGACCCGTTCTACGCCAACAAGCTGGTGGTCGGCCGCTACTACGTCGAGCGCATCCTGCCTGAGACGGGCGCGCACCTGATCAAGCTGAAGACCGGCTCGGAGCTGATGATGGCGCTGCCGGCGGAGGCGTTCTGATGGCCGCCTACACGGCCGACGTCGCCTGGAGCCTGCGCGACGGCGAGGACTTCGCCAAAGGCCGCTACAGCCGCGGCCACGTGATCAGCTTCGACGGCGGGCTGATCGTGCCGGCCTCCGCCTCGCCGCATGTGGTCGGCAAGTGGGCGGTGGAAGAGGCGGTCGATCCCGAGGAGATGTTCGTCGCCGCGCTGTCGAACTGCCACATGCTGACCTTCCTGCATAAGGCGCGGCTGGCCGGGTTCGTGGTCACCTCCTATCGCGACCATGCGAGCGGGATCATGGAAGAGATCGCGCCCGGCAAGATGGCGGTGACCAAGGTGACCTTGTCGCCGCAGATCGAGTGGGAGGGGCCGGCGCCCGACGCCGAGCAGTTGGCCCACCTGCACCACGAGGCGCACGAGGAGTGCTTCATCGCCAATTCGGTGAAGACCGAGGTGACGGTGGCCTGACAACCGCTCATCCCGGCGAAGGCCGGGACCCAAGCGATGTCGCGGTCGAGCTAGTCCTGCAGGTCAGCTTGGGCCCCGGCCTTCGCCGGGGTGAGCGGATTTTGGACCAGCAACGCTTCCAACCGCGACGTCAGCGCCGCGGCGTCCTTCAGGTCGCACTCCCAGAGGGTTTCGACCCGCCAGCCGGCGGCGGTCAGTTCGGCGGCGGTGCGCTCATCGCGGGCGACGTTGCGGGCGACCTTGGCGGTCCAGTAGTCGCGGTTGGCCTTGGGCACTCGCGAGCCGCGCGGGCAGTCGTGGCCGTGCCAGAAGCAGCCGTGCACGAAGATCGCCAACCGACGGCCGGGCAGGACGATGTCCGGCGTGCCGGGCAGGTCCTTGCGGTTGAGGCGATAGCGCGCGCCCAGCGCGGTCAGCGCCTTGCGGACCTTGAGTTCGGGCGCGGTGTTCTTGCCCTTAACCCGGGCCATCACCGCCGAGCGCTTCTCGGGGGTGAAGACGTCGCTCATGGCCGCAAAGCCTTGGGCGTGCGGCCCAGGCGCAGCGTCCCGGTCAGCACCCTTGCCGCCATCTGGCGGCCGCCCGGCGCCTTGGACATCGGCGTGAAGAATACGTCGCGGACGAACGGGCCCAGCCAGCCGCCGGACTGGAACATCGGCGTCAGCCAGCGCGACATGAACTGGTAGAGCCCGGCGTGGCGGCGGCGCGAGGCCTGGAACCCGCGGACCGCGCGCGGGACCTCGTCGCCCAGCCGCTCGGCCAGCTCGACGGCGTCGATCAGGCCCATGTTGGCGCCCTGGCCGAGCTGTGGGCTGGTGCCGTGGGCGGCGTCGCCGATCAGCACGAAGGGGCCCTGCGACCAGCGGCCGACGCGCACGTCGCGATAGCTGGCGCGGGAGAACTGCGCCCGGTCCTGGAACTGCTCGATGATCGGGGCGGCCTGCGGCCACATCGTGATCGCCCGCTGGCGCCACACCTTCAGATCGCTGTTGAGAAATCCTTCCATCTGGGTCACCGGCAAGGACCAGAAGAAGCTGACCAGCTCGCCGCCGCCTTCCGGCCCGCGTCCGATCGGCAGCACGCCCATCATGGTCGAGGCGCGATCATAGCGCTGCGACAGCGATCCGGCGAAGGCGCCGGTCTCGTCGCGGGCGTTGGCCCAGACCGCGCCCCACGGATAGACCGGGGCCTTGGCGTTCGGCCGTAGTTGCGCGCGCAAGCGCGAGGCCGAGCCGTCGGCGACGACCACGAGGTCGAACGGGCCGTGGGTCTGGCCGGCGGTGTCGATCAGGGTCGCGGGGGAGCGGTGCTCGACGCGCGCCACGTCGACGCCGGTGCGCAGCTCGACCCCGGCGGCTTCCAGGCCGTCATGCAGGACGTCGAACAGCGTGGCGCGGTGCACGCCGACGCCGAACGCGTCCCGCCGCCAGTCGGCGTAGCGCATGTCCATGATCAGACGGCCGCGCAGGCTGCGGCCGTCCAGCCGCTCGACCCGCGCGCCGCGTTCGATCACCTGTTCGGCGAGGCCGAGTTGACGCAGCGCCGCCAAGCCCGAGGGCTGCAGCAGCAGCCCCGAGCCCAGCGGGCGCGGCTGCTGGAAGGCTTCCAGCAGCGCCACCGCATGACCCTTGCGCGCCAGGGCGCGGGGCGCCGCCCCGCCGGCGACGCCGCACCCGACAAACGCGAGCCCCCGGGGGTTCGAAACCTTCGAACAGCGCGGTGGAGAGGTAGCGCTCGGCGAAGCTGGGGATGATCGCCACGATCAGCTTGCCGGCGTACTCGTCGCGGGAGGCCAGGTCGAAGGCGGCGGTAAGCGCCGCGCCCGACGAGATCCCGACCGGCAGGCCCTCTTCCTTGGCCACGCGGCGGGCCATGGCGAAGCTGTCGTCGTTCGACACCTGGATGATCTCGTCGATCACGCCGCGGTCGAGGATCGCGGGCACGAAACCGGCGCCGATGCCCTGGATCTTGTGCGGGGCGGGCTGGCCGCCCGACAGCACGGGCGAGGCCTCGGGCTCCACCGCGACCATCTTCAGGCCGGGCTTGCGGGCCTTCAGCACCTGGCCGATGCCGGTGATGGTGCCGCCGGTGCCGACGCCGGAAATCACCGCATCGACCTTGCCGTCGGTGTCGTTCCAGATCTCCTCGGCGGTCGAGACCCGGTGGATCAGCGGATTGGCCTCGTTGTCGAACTGTTGGGGCATGACCGCCCCGGGGGTGGCCTCGACGATTTCCTTGGCGCGGGCGACGGCGCCGGCCATGCCGCGCTCGGCCGGGGTCAGTTCGAGCTTGGCGCCGAGGATCAGCAGCATCTTGCGACGCTCGATCGACATGCTCTCCGGCATGACCAGGGTGATCGGATAGCCCTTGGAGGCGGCGACGAAGGCCAGGGCGATGCCGGTGTTGCCGCTGGTCGGCTCGACGATCGAGCCGCCCGGCTTCAGTTTGCCGGTGGCTTCCAGCCACTCGATCATCGCCACGCCGATGCGGTCCTTGACCGAGGCCAGCGGGTTGAAGAATTCGAGCTTGGCGACGACTTCGCCCTTGGGCTTCAGCGCCTTGGTCAGGTTCGGCAGACGGACCAGCGGCGTGTCGCCGATCAGGTCGATGACGGAATCGAAGATCTTGCCGCGGCCGGAACGCTTGTAGCGGGCTGCGTCGTAGGTGGAGTCGGCCATAGCTCTCTCGTCGGTTTAGCTGTGCCGCCAACCTAAGCGCCCAGGGAAGATTTGGAAGCGCACTTCTTCTGTTTCGGCGCAGAGCCTGGCTATTCGGCGGCGACGGCCGCCCGCCGGTCGAGCAACGGTTCGAGGATCTGCTCGGCCAGCCAGCGGACGACCGGCGCCACGACGCCGTCGCCGACCACGTGCAGCGCGCCGGTCGCGGCCCGCGGCAAGGCGTAGCCGTCCGGCAGCCCCATCAGCCGGGCGCCTTCGCGCGGCGAGACCAGCCGGCTGCGGACCTGGCCGTCTTCGACGACCACCAGGGTCTGGCGCGAGGAGCCGCCGCGCGGAGTGCGCAGGCAGCCGGCCAGGCCGTCAAAGCGGACCTCGGCGCGCTGCACGCGTTGGCCGTGCTCGACCCGCATCCGCCGGAAGACGGCGCCGACCTGACGGGTTCCGGAGGCGCGCGCGGCCTCGATCTTGGCGCGGTGCTGCGGGGCCATCAGCGCGAGCAGCCGCTCGGTCTTGTCCGGGCCGTGCCAGGCGACGGCGTGGTCGGGCTCCAGCAGGGCGGCCAGATCGGTGTTGCGGGCGGCGGGCGCCGCGCCGCGCCACCAGATCCAGCGGCGGGCCAGATCCTCGGGCAGTCGGGCGTGGGCCTCGCGCACCGCGCGGGTGTGGAACGGGCTGTCGCCGACCAAGCCTGCCGCCGGGGGCTCGCGAGTGGCGATCACGAAGACCCGCGGACGCGACTGCGGCGTGAAGCGCGCGGCGTCGATCTCCAGCGCTCCGAAGGCGTAGCCTTGGCTCGCCAGCGCCCGGCAGAGGGCGGTGAAGTCGCCGCCGCCGTGCGAGGAGAGCAAGCCGCTGACGTTCTCGATGACCACGGCGCGGGGGGCGGCCTCACCCAGCGCCTCGATGAGCCGCCAGAAGCCGAAGAAGGCCGAGGAACGCCCGCCCGCCAGGCCCGCGCGGGCTCCGGCGAGGCTGAAGTCCTGGCAGGGCGAGGAGGCCCAGGCGAGATCGGCGTGCGGCGGCAGGGCGGCGGGATCGATCGCCCAGACGTCGCCCTCGTGCAGATGCTCGCCCGCGTCGGCGAAGTTGGCGCGGTAGGTTGCGGCCTTCAGCGGATCGAAGTCGTTGGCGAAGGCGCAGGCCCAATTCTGGCCCAGGCCGATGCGGGCCATGCCGCCGCCAGCGAAAAACTCGTAGAAGTGGAGAGGCCGACTCATCTGCAGGGAAGTCTAACCGCCATGCGCACGGACGCCATCATACGACGCGCCCTCATCGCCGCAGTCGCCGTCCTGGCGCTGAGCGGCTGCCAGCGGCAGGGCGGCGACGACGCGCGCATCGACGAGCCGCCGCCTGAGAACCCCTTCGCCGGGGATATCGACGCGACCGGCACGCGCCCGCCGTGGTCGCTGACGATCCGCGCCGACAAGCTGACCCTGAATGTGGACGGACGCGCGCCCGTGGTGGTCGGCAATCCCGGCGTGCTCGACGAGGACGTCCGCGCGGTCTGGTCGACGACCGTGGACGGCCAGGCGCTGATCGTCACTCTGCTGGACGAGGGGCGATGCCGGGACGGAACTTCCAACCTGCTTTATCCGTATGTGGCCATGGTCACGTACGGCGAAACGACTCTGCAGGGCTGCGCTTCGCGCCTGCGGGGCCGAGCGGCCGACCAATAGCGAAGAGGAGCTTCACCATGCGCGCCGTTCTCCTGGCCCTCGCCGCCGTCGCCCTGACCGCCTGCCAGCCACAGGCGCCCGACGGCTCCGTCGCCCAGCCGCCGGCCGATGCGCCGGCGCCGGTCGCTCCCGCCCCAGCTCCGGCTCCCGCCGCGACGCTGCCCGCCGCCTTCCAGGGCGATCTCGACGCGCACGGGACCGAGCCGTTCTGGGGCGTGAAAATCCGCGAGGGCCAGATCGAGTTCTCGACCCCCGACTCCAACATCGCGTTCCCGAACAAGGGCGCGGTGGCGGCGGACGGTGCGGTGGTCTGGGAGAACGCCGACGGCCCGCGGCCGATCAAGATCACGCTGCGCGAGCAGGCCGGCTGCTCGGACGGCATGTCGGACCTCAAGTACCCGCTGGCCGCCGAGGTCGCGCTGGGCGGCACGACCTACAAGGGCTGCGCCGCGAAGACCGCGGAAAGACCGCGCGAAGGTCAGTAGCAGGGACTCCGCAGCCCGGCCGAACCGGGCTGCGGCTCGCCGTCAGGCGGTCGGGAAGCCCTTGTCACGCAGGTACGCCTTCACGTCGACGTCGCGGCCCATCAGGGTGTGGTAGGCGATCGCCGGATCGATCGAGTTGCCGACGCTCATGACGTTGTCGTGCAGCTTCTTGGCCATGGCCTTGTCGTACATGCCGCCCGGCGAGCTCTTGAACGCGTCGACGACGTCGAGCGCCAGGGTCTCCGACCACAGGTAGCTGTAGTAGCCGGCCGAGTAGCCGTCCGAGGCGAAAACGTGCCCGAACTGCGGGGTGCGGTGGCGCATGACCACTTCGTGCGGCATGCCGAGCTTGGCCAGCTCGTCGCGCTCGAAGGCGTCGGGGTCGATGTCGGCGCCGCCGGCCAGGTGCAGCTTCATGTCGATCAGCGCCGAGGACAGGTACTCGGTGACGTCGAAGCCCTGGCGGAAGGTCTGGGCCTTCTCGCGCTTGTCGACCAGCGCCTGCGGGATCGGCGCGCCGGTCTTGTAGTGCAGCGCGAACTTGGACAGCACCTGCTTGGTCGGCAGCCAGTGCTCGTTGATCTGGCTGGGAAACTCGACGTAGTCGCGCGGCACCGCGGTGCCGGCCAGCGAGGGGTAGTTCACGTCGGAGTTCAGGCCGTGAATGGCGTGGCCGAACTCGTGGAACATGGTCTCGGCGTCGTCCCAGGAGATCAGCACGGGCTCGCCGGGCGCGCCCTTCACGAAGTTGGAGTTGTTCGAGACGATCGTGGTGATCGGCTTGTCGAACTTCTCCTGGCGGCGATAGGCGTTCATCCAGGCGCCCGAGCGCTTGCCGGTCCGCGCATAGGGGTCGAAGTACCAGAGGCCGATGTGCTGGCCGGCCTTCTTCACCTCCCAGACGCGGATGTCGGGGTGGGCGACGGGGACGTCGGTAATCTGCACGAACTCGAAGCCGTAGACCTCGCCGGCCGCCCAGAACATGCCCTCGCGCAGCTTCTCGAGCTGCATGTACGGCTTGAGCTCGTTCATATCGAGGTCGTAGCGGGCGGCGCGGACCTTCTCGGCGTAGAAGCGATAGTCCCAGGGCTCGATCTTGATCCCGGCCCGCTCCTTGTCGGCGATCGCCTGCATCTCGGCGACCTCTTCCTTGACCCGGGCGATGGCCGAGGGCCAGACGCGGGTCATCAGCTCCATGGCCGCTTCCGGAGTCTTGGCCATGGCGTTTTCCAGCCGCCAGTGGGCGTGCGTCGCATAGCCGAGCAGCTGGGCGCGCTCGAAGCGCAGCTTCAGGATCTTCTTGATGTTGGCGTTGTTGTCCTTGGCGTCGCCGTTGTCGCCGCGGCTGTAGTAGGTGCGCCAGACCTTCTCGCGCAGATCGCGGCGGTTGGAGTAGGTCAGGAACGGATCCATCGACGAGCGGGTGTTGAGGATCGCCCATTCGCCCTTCTTGCCGCGCTCCTCGGCGGCCGCGGCGGCGGCGGCGCGGACGTCGTCGGGCAGGCCGGCCAACTCGCTCTCGGTGCGCAGGTAGAGGACGTAGTCGGTCTCGTCGGCCAGCAGGTTCTGGCTGAAGCTGGTGAACAGGGCGGCCAGCTCCTGATTGATCTGGGCCACGCGCTTCTTGTCGGCGGGCGACAGCTTGGCCCCCGCGCGCACGAAGCGGTTCCAGTAGACCCAGGTCAGGCGCTGCTGCTCGGGGGTCAGCTTGGCGCGGTCGTTGTAGACGGCCTCGATGCGCGCGAAGAGCTTCTCGTTCTGCAGGGTCTCGTCGCTATGGGCGGCGAGCTTGGGGTTCAGCACCTTTTCCTGCGCGCGCAGCTCCGGGGTCGACAGGGTCGACGACCAGACGCCGCCGAACATGCCGACCCGGTTGATCAGGTCGCCGGAACGCTCCAGCGCCGCGATGGTGTTGTCGAAGTCGGCCGGCGCGGGGTGGTTCGCGATCGCGTCGATCTCGCTGCGCTCGGTCTTCATCGCCAGGTCGTAGGCGGCCGGGAAGTCGGCGACGGCGACCTTGTCGAAGGCGGGGACGCCGCCGAACGGGCCGGTCCATGCGGCGGTCAGGGCGCCGGTCGCCGCGGCGCCTTGCGCGAAGGCCGCAGCAGGCAGGGCCGAGGCGGCGGCGAGCGCGCCGGAGGCGGCAAGGAACGTGCGCCGTTTCATGAGGACTCCAGGATGAATTGGTCGGAAGGCGGCGACCTTAAGGTCAAGCCGCACCGGCGTCACATGACAGGGTCGTAATGTGACGTCAGGCCGCGTCGAGGACAGCCTGGATCTCCAGGGCGACGGACGCGCCCTCGCGGCTGACCGCCACCGCCGACTCGTAGGGCCGGCCGCAGGCGTTGAGCACCAGGGCGACCACCTGGATGGCGTGCTCGGGGCTGGAAAGGCCCATCAAGATGTCGCGCTGGACCATGCGGCTGGCGCCGAACACCAGGGTGCGGACAGCGGCCGGGTCCATGTCGCGGAACTCGCCGCGCGACACGCCCTCGTAGAACATCAGGTCGAGATTGGCCTCGAGCACCGGGGTGCGCTCCAGCCGCGAGCCGTCGAGGCGGGCGGTCATCCAGCCCCAGGCCGGGTCGCGGTTGACCGACAGGATGTAGCTGTGCAGGCGGGTGGCCAGGCGCAGCGACACCGACATGCTGGCCGGCAGTCGGGCGTCGAGCACCGCGGTCATCGCCGCGATGATCTTGCGGCTCACCGCCCGCAGCAGGTCCTCGGCGGTCGGGAAGTAGTTGTAGAACGTGCCGCGGGAGACGTCGGCCGCGGCCACGAAGTCCTCGATCGAGCAGGCGTCGGGGCCTTTCTCTCCGATGACCGCGATGGCGGCCTCAAGCAGGCGCTCGCGCGTTTGCGCCTTGCGCTGCTCGGCCGCCGCGGCCCGGGCCTCAAGATTGACCCGCATGGGACGCCGGGGAGTCAGGCGGCCTCGGGCAGGTACTGGCGCACCGCATTGGCGGCGGCGAGCGACAGGGGATCGCTCTGGCGTTCGAGCACGTCGATCTCGTGTTCCAGGGCGGCGGTGATTTCGCGGTGCGCGAGCGGAGAGAGCTCGAGCAGGGCGCGGGTGGTCGCGCGCGACAGGGCGAGCGCGGTGGCGAGGTCGACCTCGACCCCGATCTGCCAGGTCGGCGAGGGGGTGTCGGGGGAGGCGGGGGCGCGGGCGGGGAGGGCCATGGCTGCTAGGTTTTCGGGTCCAGGTTGGCGGGCGACGCTGGGGAAAAAGGAATACGCGCGGCCGGCCTGCGTCTCGGGCCGTCCGCTGGGTTTACACACCACACTGCAACGCTTGATTTGACAGATATGTCAGCCTGACAGGGTTGTCAATTTGAAATCTCGGAGTTCGGTGAACGCCCGCATGGACGGCCGCCGCGGGCCCGGTTACATCCAGGGGCATGGCCATTGGCGTCTTCGATTCCGGCGTGGGCGGGCTCTCCGTGCACCGCGCGCTCGTGCAGCGGCTGCCGCAGGCCGACTTCATCTATCTGGGCGACCAGGCCAACGCGCCGTACGGCGGGCGAACCGGCGAGGAAATCGTCGAGCTGACGCGGGCCGGCTGCGAGCAGCTGTTCGAGCTGGGCTGCGATCTGGTCGTGCTGGCGTGCAACACCGCCTCGGCGATCGCCTTGCGGCGGCTGCAGCAGACATGGCTGCCGGGCTACCGCAAGGCGCTGGGCCGGCCGGTCAACATCCTCGGCATCATCGTCCCGACGATCGAGGCGGCCACCGGCGTTCCGTGGGAGCACGAGGCCGAGCGCCGCGGCGACAAGGTCGAGAAGCTCGACATCCTGGCGGTGTTCTGCACGCCGGCCACCGCCCGCTCGCGGGTCTACGAGATCGAGATCGACAAGCGCCGCCAGGACGTGGCGGTGTTCGCCGAGCCCTGCCCCGAGCTGGCGCGGATGATCGAGAACGGGGCCGGGGCCGTGGAGCTGGCCCAGGCCGTCGAGGCGCACGTGGCGGCGGTGACGACCCGCGTCGGCCGCGCCCCGGACCGGGCGATCCTCGGCTGCACCCACTACGAGATCATCGCCGATATCTTCCGCACGGCGCTGAAGCCCGGCACGCCGCTGATCCACCAGCCGCAGGCGACCGCCGACGCGCTGGAGGCGTACATCGCCAAGCATCCCGAGTACCGCACCGGCGAGAGCGCCGGGCGGCGGTTCATCACCACCGGCGAGCCCGGCGCGCAGAACTTGCTGGTTGAGACCTTCTGGGGAGGGCCGCTAAGCTTCGAGAAGGCTTAGGGAGGCCCAAGATCATGAAAGTGCTGGGAATTACCGCCGCGCTGCTGCTGCTGGCGGCCGGACCCGTGCGCGCCGAGGTCGCCGACAGCGGCCCGGCCGGATTCCAGGTGCGCCACGTCGCCCTCGTCGCCGCGTCGCCCGCCAAGGTGCGCGCGGCGGCGCTGGACATCGGCAAGTGGTGGAACAGCAGCCACAGCTATTCGGGCGACGCCAAGAACCTGTCGATCGATGCGTCGGGCTGCTTCTGCGAGAAGCTGCCCGACGGCTTCGTACGCCACATGACCCTGGTCTATTCTGCGCCCGACGCCGTGCGGCTGGCCGGGGCGCTGGGGCCGCTGGCGACCACCGGGGCGAGCGGGCATCTGGGCCTGGCGTTCGGCAAGACCAGCGATCCGAACAAGACGCAGCTGACCCTGACCTACGACGTGGGCGGCTACGCCAGGGGCGGACTGGCCCAGACCTGGGCCGCGCCCGTCGACGGGGTGCTCGGCGAGCAGGTCGCACGGCTCAAGACCTACGTCGAGACCGGCAAGCCGCAGTGACGAGTTGCTCCCCTTTCGGGAGAGCGCTTGGTCAGCCCCGCGCCGCCTGGGTCAGCACGGCGTCGAGTCGGGCGCCCGGTTCGTAGAGGCGTAGACTCGGCGACAGCGCCGCGCCGGCGCTCTGCTGGGCGTCGGCCATCGGCGCGCCGATGCGGGTCTCGATCGGGATCACCCCGCTCCAGGCGCTCGCGTCCTCGTCGGCCGCGATGCGGTTGACGCCGCCGTCGCGCTGCTTGGCGCTGGCTTCCTCGATGGTCATTTCGACCAGGCCGATCTGCAGGATCTCGTTGTCGGTCGCCGGACGCAGCTCGGCCGAGCGCTCGGGATAGAGCCGGTCGATGAACGCCTCCATCGCCGCCCGGCGAGCGGCCAGCCCCTCGATCAGCCGGGCGCGACCGAAGGCCATCACCGAGCGGTAGTTCATCGAATGGGCGATGCCGGAGCGGGCCAGCACCAGGCCGTCGATCTGGCTGACCGTGACGCAGACCGGCAGGCCGCCGGCCTGCGCTTTCAGCATCCGGCTGGCGGCCGAGCCGTGCCAGTAGAGCTTGCGGCCCTCGCGCCAGTAGGTGGTCGGGGTGACGAACGGTTGGCCGTCGATGACGTAGCCGACGTGGCAGAGCAGCCCGGCGTCGAGGATGGCGAACACCGCGTCCTCGTCATAGGCGGCGCGATCGGGCTTGCGCCGGGCCCGCGAGCGCGGGGTCTGGATGAAGCTGCTCATGCGACGGCTCTCCTCTCGGCTCTCGATCTAGCGCGACGGCGGACTGTCGTGGCGATCCAGTATCAGCTATTTGTTCAGACCACTTCCGGGCGGAGCGCGTCGAATGAGCTGGGCCGACATCTATCCGTGGCGGGGACCGCAGGCCGGCGAGCCGGTGATCCGGCAGATCTACGACCAGGTGCGTGGAGCCATTGTGCAGAGCGCGCTGAAGCCCGGCGAACGGCTGCCGTCGAGCCGCGACTTCGCCCGCCGCCTGGGCGTGGCGCGGGCCTCGGTGGTGGCGGCCTACGACCTGCTGCTGGCCGAGGGCTATGCGGTCGGGCGGCCGGGCTCGGGCACCTATGTCTCGGGCGATCTCTCCGGGGTGGCCGAGCTGAAGCCGGCGGCGCCCGCCGCGCACCAGCCGTCCCTGCTGCCCCCGCGGGTCCGCGAACTGGACGAGGCGGCGCTGCCGACGCCGCAGCCCGAGCAGCGACTGTTCACCACCGGGCGCACCCTGCTGGACGCCCGTGCGCAGGACGCCTGGTCGCGCTCGACCCGGCGCGCGCTGCGCCACCTCGACCCGGTCCACTTCGGCTATTCAGACCCGCGCGGCGACCTGGCCCTGCGCGCAGCGATCAGCGACTACCTGCGCGCCGCACGCGGAGTGATCTGCGAGCCCGACCAGGTGATAGTCACCGCCGGCGCCCAGCACGCCGTCGACATCGCAGCCCGGGTGCTGCTGAAGGACGGCGACCGCGTCTGGATGGAGGACCCCGGCTATCCGGCCACCCGCCACGCCCTCGCGGCAATGGGGGCCGACATCTTTCACACACCGATCGACCGGCACGGGATCGTGGTCGCGGCCGGGGTCGAGGTGGCGCCCGATGCGCGCGTCGCCTTCGTCACCCCCTCGCACCAGTATCCGCTCGGCATGACGCTCTCGATGGGCCGGCGGATGGAGCTGTTGGCCTGGGCGCGGGCGGCCGGCGCCTGGATCGTCGAGGACGACTACGCCTCGGAGTTCCGCTATTCCGGCCCGCCGCTGGAGTCGCTGCAGGGCCTCGATGGCGGCGAGCGGGTGATCTATGTCGGCACCCTCAACAAGGCGCTCTTTCCGGGTCTGCGCATGGGCTACATGGTGGCCCCGAAGCCGCTGGCGACGGCCCTGGCCAACGCCCGCCAACTGATGGACCGCCAGCCGCCGACCCTGACCCAGGCGATCGTGCTGGATTTCTTCCGCGAGGGGCATTTCGCCGCCCACATCCGCCGCCGCCGGCTGGCCTACAAGGCCCAGCGCGACGCGCTGGCCAGCGCTCTGGAGGAGCAGCTGGGCCACCTGCTGGAGGTCGACGTTCCCGACCAGGGCATGACCCTGATCGCCTATCTGAGGGGGAATGGCTCGGATCTCGAGATCGAGGCGGCGGCCGCGGCCGGCGGGGTCAGCGTGCGCGCGATCAGCCGGCTCTATCGCCAGGCGCCGCCGCGCCAGGGCCTGATGCTAGGCTTCTCGGGTTTCCCCGAGCGGATGATGGCCCCGGGCGTCACGCGGCTGGCGCGGGCGCTGAGCTAGGCCTTTTTCGCCTTCCGCGCCTTGCGGGCGGCGACCGTCGCGGCGTTTTCGGCGAGCCGTTCGGTGACCAGCTGGCGGACCAGATCGTCAGGGATCGGCCGGTCCGGCGTGAAGCGGATCGTGCCGGTGCTGGTGCTGAAATCCTTCAGCGCCTCGGCATGCGCCGCGATCAGGGCCGGATGTAAAGCGTAGAGCGCGCAGTGGGCCTTGGCGGCGGCGAACGCCACCAGCATGCCGTCCTGCTTGAAGGTGGGGATCTGGTAGCTGATCAGTTCCTCCGCGTCCGGCGCGGCCGAGCGGATGACTTCGCGCAGGTGCTGCAGCGCCTGCCGCTGGTCTTGCGGCACGCGGGCCAGGTAGGCGTCGATGGTGGCGGGCTTCTCGGCCATGGCGTGCTTCCCGTGTGAGCGACGGCGGATCGTTCCAGAATGACGATCCTGGCGCGAGCTCGCCGACAGGCCGAAGGCAATAATCAGCGGAAGATGTTCAGCGCCGCGTACTGCAGCAGCATGATGGTCTTGGCGTCGGCGATCTCGCCGCGCTCGATCATCGCCATGGCCTCGTCGAACGGCAGTTCCAGGACCCCGATCTCTTCGCCCTCGCTCTCGAGCCCGCCGCCGTCGCCGACCCGCATGGCGGCGTCGTACGCGGCGACGAAGAAGTGCAGCTTCTCGGTCACCGAGCCGGGGCTCATGAAGCACTCGAAGATCTTGCGGATCTCGCCCAGCCGGTAGCCGGTCTCCTCCTCGACCTCGGCGCGGATGCGCTCCTCGGGCGAAGCGTCGTCGAGCAGGCCCGCGGCCGCCTCGATCAGCAGGTCGTCATGGCCGTTCACATAGGCCGGATAGCGGAACTGCCGGGTCAGGACGATGGTGCGCGCCGCCAGGTTGTAGGGCAGCAGCGCCGCGCCGTTGCCGCGGTCGTAGGTCTCTCGGCTCTGGGTCTGCCAGCTGCCGTCGGCGCGCCGCCAATCGAAGGTCGTGGCCTTGAGCACGTACCAGTTGTCGGACAGCAGGCGCACGTCGCGCACCCGGATACGGTCTGACACGGACATGGCGCGGGCCTCCTGGCTGGAGGCGGCATTCGGAAACGATTCCGCCCGCCTGGCTATGGGCCGGGCGGGCGGAAAGGACGTCCGTCGATGCGGGTCGGCGTCAGGCGGCCGAGGCGGCCTCGGCGGCGACCACGCGGCTGACCGCGTTGACCACCGCGCCGATGCGCAGCGCGGCCTGGATCGAGGTGTTCGGCATGCCGTGCTTCTTCAGCTCGGACTCGTGCGCGTCCAGGCACATGCCGCAGCCGTTGATGGCCGAGACCGCGGTGGACCACAGCTCGAAGTCGACCTTGTCGACGCCCGGATTGGCCAGGATGTTCATCCGCAGCTTGGCCGGCAGGGTCTTGTATTCGGGGTTCGTGAGCAGGTGCAGCGAGCGATAGTAGACGTTGTTCATGCCCATGATCGCCGCGGCGGCCTTGGCCGCGGTCGCTGCTTCAGCCGAGAGGCCGGCCGCGGCGGCGGCGGCGTCGACCGCCTTGATGACCGCCGGCGTGCCCACCGCATGGGCCGAGGCGACGAAGGCGCCCCACTTCTGCTGGTCGGTGAGCAGGGTCTCGTTGGCCAGGCTCGACAGGTTGAGGCTGAGGTCCTTGGCGTAGGCGGGCAGCGTCTCGCGCAGGGCGTCGAGCGACATGGCGTTCTCCATACTTCAGGCGTGCAAGTGCGTCCGCCAGTCTCGGCGACGCTTACGCCAGGATAAAGGGGAAAGAGGCGTCCGGGCCGTGCGGGGAGGAGCAGCGGCCCGGACTTTGACGGCGTTCGGGCAGGTCGCGTGACCCGCCCGTCCGCTGGAGGCGCTTAGGCCGCCAGGGTCTCGCCGCCGACCGCGCGGTTGCACGGGCAGAGTTCGTCGGTTTGCAGCGCGTCGAGGACGCGCAGGGTGTCGGCCGGCGCGCGGCCCACGTTCAGGTTGGTCACGTAGACGTGCTGCACGACGTTGTGCGGGTCGACCACGTAGGTGGCGCGCAGGGCCACGCCTTCCTCTTCGTTCAGAACGCCGAGGGCGCGGGCGAACTTGCCGCTGTTGTCGGCGAAGTTCCAGATCGGCAGGCTGTTCAGGTCCGGGTGCTCACGACGCCAGCCGAGCTTGGAGTGCTCGTTGTCGGTCGAGCCGCCGAGGACGACGGTGTCGCGCTCTTCGAACTGCGAGTTCAGACGAGCGAACTCGGCGATTTCGGTCGGGCAAACGAAGGTGAAGTCCTTCGGATAGAAGAAGATGACCTTCCACTTGCCGGGGAACGATTCGTTGGTGACGGTCTCGAAGGCGCTTTCGCCGTTTTCTTCGTGACGGTTGAACTTCGGCTTCACGCCGACGACCTTGAATTCCGGAAGCTTTTCACCAACGCCGAGCATCGATCTCTCCAAATGATTTGAACTGGTCGGCCGAAGCCGTGCCGCTGAGATAGTGCTGCAGTGCACAAAAGGCCAATCGATAGTTTCTGGCTTTCGGATAGATATTTCCTATCTTGGGCCTATGAGCCTCCCGACCCTGCGACAGCTCCAGTACCTCAAGCTTTTGGCCGAGCATGGCTCCTTCGGGCGCGCCGCCGAGGCCGCCCACGTCACCCAGCCCACGCTCTCGGCCGGGGTGCAGGAACTGGAGAAGATCCTCGGCGGGCCGGTCGTCGATCGCGCGCGCTCGGGCGTGATCCTGACCGCGGTCGGCGAGGTGGCGCTGGGCAGGGCGACCACCATCCTCAACGAGGCCGAGGAGCTGGTGCAATCGGCCCGCAACGCCGGCCAGCCGCTGACCGGCCGCTTCCGGCTGGGGGTGATCCCGACCGTCGCGCCGTTCCTGCTGCCGCGGGCGTTGCCGCTGCTGCGCACCCGCTTCCCCAAACTGCGGCTCTATCTGCGCGAGGACCTGACCCATCGGCTGATCGCCCTATTGAAGGCCGGCCAGCTGGACGCGGCGCTGATCGCCTTGCCCTACGATATGAGCGGCCTGGCCCACGCCCACGTCTCCGACGACGAACTGCTGGCCGCCCTGCCGCGCAGCCACCCGCTGGCCAGCCAGGCGGCGGCCCCGCCCTCGGCCCTGGAGAGCGACGACCTGATCCTGCTTGAGGACGGCCACTGTCTGCGCGACCACGCCCTGGCCGCCTGCGGACTGCGGCCGCCGCGGGCGACGGGTGAGGAGGAGGCCTTCGCCGCGACCTCGCTTCCGACCCTGGTGCAGATGGTCGGCTCCGGACTGGGCGTGACCTTCCTGCCGGCGATGGCGGTGGCCGCGGGCCTGACCGAGGCGGCGGACGTGGCGGTCATGCCGCTCGAGGCCGACCATCCCAGCCGCGAGATCGTCGTCGCCTGGCGGTCCGGTTCCAGCCGGGCGGCCGAAGGGCGGCTGCTGGCCGAGACCCTGCGCACCTGACGATCTAAAAACATCTTAGATATATCTTGAATTCCGATCCGCCTTCGATATATCTGCGATTACGACATATCTAAATAGGATCGAAAATGCATCGACATCACAATTGGAAGGCTCATCGCGAGCACCGGGGCCGCGGCCCCTTCGGCGGCGGCGGTTTCGGCCGCGGCGGCGAACACTGGGGCGGCCGCGGTCGTCATGGCGGCGGGCCGCGCATCGGCCGGCTGCTTGAGCACGGCGACCTGCGCTTCGTCATTCTGGCGCTGCTCAAGGACAAGCCGAGCCACGGCTACGAACTGATCCGCGCGCTCGAGGAGCGCACCGGCGGGTCCTATCGCCCGAGCCCCGGGGTGATTTATCCGACCCTCAGCCTGCTGGAAGACGAGGGCTTCGCCCGCCCGACCGGCGCCGAGGGCGGCCGCAAGGCCTTCGAGATCACCGAGGCCGGTCTGGAAGCGCTGGAGCGGAACAAGCCGGCCGTGGACGCCGTTTTCGCTCGGCTGGACGAGGCCGCTGAATCCTCGCCGCGCTCGTCGCCGCGCGTGGCCCGGGCCATGCAGAACCTGGCCATGGCCCTGCGGGTCAAGCTGTCGGGCGACCGGCCGACCGACGCCCAGCTGGACGCCATCGTCGCGGCCATCGACGACGCCGTCGCCAAGATCGAGAAGGCCTAGAAGATGGAGGCCGTCATGAAATCGAGCGCCACCGTTCCGACCGCCCACGCCGGCCGCTACATGGTGCAGCTCTGCAAGCACTTCGGCCACAAGGTCCCGGCCGAGTGGAACGACCACGAGGGCAAGATCACCTTCGAGATGGGCGAGGCGGCGCTTCGGGCCGCCCCCGAAACCCTGATGATGGTGGCCCGCGCGGGCGATCCCGACAGCCTGGCCCGGTTGGAAAAGGTCATGGACAGCCACCTCAAGCGCTTCGCCTTCCGCGAGCCGGACATGGCCGTGGAATGGCGGCGCGGGGCGTGAGCTGAGGCCGCAAGATGCTCCCCCGCTGGGGGAGCTGTCAGCCGGCGGCTGACTGAGGGGGACTTTGCCTCAATCTCGTTGAGAGCAGTCCCCCTCCGTCGCGCTTCGCGCGCCACCTCCCCCAAAAGGGGAGGATCTAAAGACTACTGCAGCTTCAGCGCCGCCTTCACCGCCCGCCAGTCGACCAGCTTGAAGTTCTGGCGCGCGCGCGGACCGGTGGTCTCGCCGTCGGTGTCGGCGTCGTCCTGCACCACGATCAGGCCTTCCGGAAATGCTCCGACCGGGCCGCCCAGCGCGGCGATCCCGTCGGTGCCGGTGACGGCGTCGACGCCATTGCCCGGAACCACCGAGAAGCGGCCGGCATAGGCCGGTTCGGCTCCGTCGACCCGCCACACCGCAAAGGCGCTGTCGCCCTGGCTGGAGGCGAGCAGATAGGTCTTGCCGGCGTCGCGCAGCAGGCTCAGGCCCTCGACGTCCGGCTTGAGGATGTCGCTGGGCGCCGGCGCGAAATGGCTGCGCGCCCCGCCGGTGGCGGGATCGAGGCTGTAGCGCCAGATCCCCTTGGCCTCTTCGGCGACGTAGAGCACGCCGGCGGCGTCGTCGACGACGCAACCTTCCGACTGCGAGCCGACCGCGAAGGTCCGGGTCAGCGTCACCGCCGGCTTGCCGGCCTGGTCGTTGACCGTGAACTGGGCGACGTCGCCGTCCTTGCCGACCATCACCGCGATCGTCTCGCCGCCGGCCTTGCCCATGCAGAAGCCGTAGGGCTCGCTGACCTTGACCGGCGCGCGGCCCCACGGCGTCACCTTCAGGCTGTCGGGGTCGAGCAGGTAGAAGGCGATCGACCCGCGGCGATCGCTGGCGCCGACCAGCACCTGGGACTTGCCGTTCACGACGAACTCGCCGCGCAGGTCGACATTGTTCAGCGGCCCCTCGGGCAGATACTGCAGGTCCTTGCCGGCGAGGTCGTAAACGTAGAGCCCGGCCTTCTTGTCGGTGCCGAGGATCACGCCGCGCGAGGGATCGCGCGGATCGGCCCAGATTTCCGGGTCGTCGGCGGCGTCGCGCGCGGTGGTGCCGACCGCCGCGGTCTCGCCCGCCGCGGTCACCGGAGTCCCGGTTCCCAGGGTCATGCCGGCGGAGTCGGAGACGCTCTCGGGGTCGATGGCGGCGCATCCCACGCTAAGGGATGAAATTGCGACGAGTGTCACAAAACTGAAAATATTCTGCTTAGAAACCGTCACTAGCCCCGCTCCGCGTGCAAGATATATCCCCTGCGCTGCAAATCATGCTGCGCGGGGTCGGTCAACCGCCTCGCCTGTCGGGGGACCCCATGACGCGACTTTCTCTACTCGCCTGCGCGGCGATGGCTCCGCTTGCGCTCGCCACGCCCGCCCTGGCCGATGACGCGGCCGACGCCACGCCGGTTTCGGAACTGATCGTCACCGGCGAGATCGCCTTCCGCGACCGCACCGAGACGGTCGCGCCGGCCCTGTCCTACGGGCTGGAGTACTTCCAGCGCTTCGAGCCGCTGACCGCCGGCGACGCCATGAAGCGCGTGCCCAGCGTCGCCTTCCTGTCCGACATCCTGGAAAGCGACGGCGCGCGGCTGCGCGGCCTCGATCCCGGCTACACCCAGATCCTGATTAATGGCGAGCGGGTGCCCGGCGCGGGCCTCGACCGTTCGTTCTTCGTCGACCGCATCCCGGCCGAACTGATCGAGCGCATCGAAGTGGTGCGTTCGGCCAGCGCCAACCGCAGCGGCGACGCCGTGGCCGGCGCCCTGAACATCGTGCTGCGCGACGCCCAGACCCTCGACGGCGGCTATCTGCGCGCCGGCGCGATCCTGCTTGACGACGGCCGGGTGCGTGAGACCCTCGGCGGGGTGTGGTCGGGCCAGGCGGGTCCCGGCCGACTGCTGGTCGGCGCCAGTGTCCAGGGCCGCCGCAACCCGAAGATCAAGCAGAGCTGGCGCTATGACGAGCCGGGCGGCACGCTCGACAACATCGAGCTGCAGACCGACACCCGCAACGGCACCGACTATTCGTTCAACGCCGCCTACGAGGTTCCGGTGGCGGGCGGCGACCTGGAGCTCTCGGGCCTGTTCGTGCGCACCGATCGAGTCGCCGACGAGGATTCGCTGGAATACGTCGCCGGCCGCGTGCGCCCGGCCGACCTCTCGGTCAGCAACGACAACAATGTCGACATCACCACCGACAACTGGTCGCTGAACGGCAAGTTCACGCGCGACATGTTCGGCGGCAAGACCCGCTTCAAGGCCGGCTACGCGATCTTCGACGACCAGCAGGACGAGGTCGAGGAGGAGTACGAGTACCTCCGCGACTCCAACCCCTATCCCGACGACGACCGCTTCACCGGCGACCTCACCAAGTCGCGGCTGAAGGACAAAGAACTGTCGCTGGCGGTCGAACACGAGCGCGACCTGGGCTTCGCGACGGTCGAGTTCGGCGTGCAGTTCGTCGACAAGAACCGCGACACCGACATCGTCACCGACCGCAACCGGGTGACGATCCCCAATCCGCCGGCCGCACGTCCGACCCTGCCGGGGGAGTACGGGCCGTTCCTGCCGGTCCCCGGCGGGGTCAACAAGATCGAGGAAACCCGGATCGATCCCTACCTTATGTTCTCGGGCGGCCAGGACGCGCTCAAGTGGGAGGCGGGCCTGCGCTACGAGACCACCAGCAGCAAGATCACCGACGAGACCGCGCCTGCCGCCGACCGCACGGTGGACAAGGACTACCAGTTCCTGCTGCCCTCGGCGCATATCCGCTACAGCCTGTCGGAAGACGGCCGGATCAACGCCTCGGTGGCGCGCACCGTGCGCCGGCCGGGCTTTGGCCAGATCTCTCCGGCCGTGCTGCTGGCCGAGATGGGCGACAACGACTTCGTCGGCAATCCGGACCTGAAGCCCGAGACCGCCTGGGGCCTCGACCTCGGCTATGAGCGCCGGCTCGGGACCCGCGGCGTCGCCGGGGTGAACCTGTTCTACCGCAAGGTCTCGGACCTGATCGAAGTCGCCAACACCGGCATTGAGGGCAGCGAGGGCGAGGACACCTTCCTGCTCACCGCCCGCAACGCCGGCGACGGGTCGGTCTGGGGCGTCGAGCTCGACCTCTCGACCCCGCTGACCATGTTCGGCATGGAGCACACCGGGGTGTTCCTCAACTACTCCTGGCTCGACAGCGACATCGACGACGACTTCGGATCGCGCCGGTTCAACGACCAGTCGAAGTACGTGTTCAACGTCGGCTTCATCCAGGACCTCCCGACCTGGGGCGCGGCGTTCGGGGCCACCTATCGCAAGCAGGGCGACGCCTTCGGCCGCATCGTCGGCGAGGAGGTCACCACCAGCTACGGGGCGGACCTCGAGGTGTTCGTCGAGAAGCGCTTCGGCGACAGCTTCGTGCTGCGTCTGACCGGCTCGAACCTGCTGGACGCAAAGAAGGACGAGGTCTTCAACAAGTTCACCACTCTCGAGGACCAGCTCAACCGCGACTTCGACGAGTACGAGGTCGAGACCGAGAAGGCCGGGCCGGTGTTCCAGCTGGTCGGCCGCTACGCGTTCTAGCGCGGCGATGCTCCCTCGTTGGGGGAGCTGTCGGCCGACCGGCTGACTGAGGGGGACTTTGACTTTTCTATCTCGAAGAACGGTCCCCCTCCGTCTCGGCGCTTCGCGCCGATCCACCTCCCCACGAGGGGAGGATCTAGCGTCTCAATCCATCAGCTTCTGGGCCAGGTACACATAGTGCCGGGCCCAGCGCTTGGCGTTCATCTCCGGGTCGGCGTCGTTCGAGTGCCCGCCGAAGGTGTTCTCGAAATAGAGGTAGGGGTAGCCCAGCGCCTCCATCTTCGCCGCGAACTTGCGCGCGTGGCCGGGGTGCACACGGTCGTCGCGCGTGTTCGTGGTGATGTAGGGCTCAGGGTATTTCTGGCCGGGCTTTAGGTTCAGATAGCCGTCGTACTTGGCGATGAAGGCGTAGTCCTCGGCCACGTCCGGATCGCCGTACTCGCCGATCCACGAGGCCCCGGCCGAGAGCTTGTGGTAGCGCAGCATGTCGACCAGCGGGCTCTCGACGACGACGGCGTTCCAGAGTTCCGGATGCTGGGTCAGCGAGACGGTGGTCAGCACCCCGCCGTTCGAGCGGCCGTAGATGCCGAGTCGGCGGGGCGAGGTGATCTTGCGCGCCTCCAGGTCGCGGGCGACCGCGGCGAAATCGTCGAAGGCCAGTTGGCGCTTTTCGCGCAGCACGGACTGGTGCCAGGCCGGGCCGAACTCGCCGCCGCCGCGGATGTTGGCGATCACATAGGCGCCGCCTCGCTCCAGCCAGATCTTGCCCATCTCGGGGATGTAGATCGGCGGCTTGGCGACCTCGAAGCCGCCGTAGCCGTACATGATGGTCGGGATCGACCCGTCCAGCTTGGCGGCCTTCGGGCGGACCACGAAGTAGGGGATCTTGGTCCCGTCGGACGAGGTCGCCCAGAACTGGTCGACCTGGTCCTTGCTGGCGTCGAAACGGGCCGGCAGCGACTTCAGCTTCTGCGCCTTGCCGGTGGCGCCGTCGGCCAGCCACAGGCTGGATGGGGTCAGGAAGCCCTCCGCCCCGACGAACAGCTGGTCGTCATTGCCCGAGGTGGAGATGATCGACAGCGTCTCGCCCTTGGGCAGGGCCAGGCGCCGCGCGGTCCACTTGCCGTTCTTCAGGTCATAGACGTCGACCGCGCCCTTGACGTCCTCCAGCAGCTCGACCGCCAGCAGGCCCTTGGTGTCGGTGACGGTCTGGATCGCCTGGCGCGGGCCCGGCTGGAAGACCAGCTCCGGCTTGGCGGCCACGTTCTTGGGGTCATAGGCGATCAGCGCCCCATTGCCGAAGCCGTTCCAGGCCTCCTGCAGGGTGAAGATCATCCGTCCGTCGACATAGGCCTGGAACTGGGCCTTCTTCGGCAGCGGGACCGGGGTCAGGCGGCCATCGAAATAGAGCGAGTAGTCGGACTCGAAGAAGGTCAGGCCGCGCTGGATCAGCACGCCGTCGGTCTTGCCGCCCTCGCCGCGCAGCACGCTGGCGTTGGCCCAGACGTCGGTCTTCTCGCCGCGGAAGATCTCGATCGCTTCGCCGCTGCGCTTGAGGATCTTGACGACGTTGGCGTAGCCCGAGGCGGTGACCTCGCCTGGCGTCCATTCGCGCCAGGCGACCAGGGTGTCGCGGTCGATCCACTCGGCGCCCTGCTTGCCCTCGGGCGAGCGGAAGCCGCCCTCGACGAAGGTCTTGGAGACGGTGTCGTACTCGCGCAGTTCGACCGCGTCGCCGCCGCCGTTCGACAGCCGCACCAGGCAGAGCGTCTCGTCCGGCTTCAGGCAGGTCGCGCCCTTCCAGAACCAGTTGCGGCCCTCGTCCTTGGCCAGCCTGTCGATGTCCAGCACCACGTCCCAGGCCGGGGCGGCGGTGCGATACGAGGCCAGGCTCGCATGGCGCCAGACCCCGTGGGTGTTGGTCGCGTCCTGCCAGAAGTTGTCGACCCCGCCGGCCCGGAAGTCGGGCTTCGGAATGCGGTCGGTGGCGGTGAAGATCGCGCGGCCTTCGCCAAGGAAGGTCTGGTAACGGGCGTCGCCCTCCAGCCGCGCCAGGGTCTTGGCGTTCTGGGCCTCGACCCAGGCCATGGCGCGGGGGCTGTCGATGTCTTCGAGCCAGATGAACGGGTCGGCGGGCGCGGTCTGAGCCAAGGCCGCCGGAGCGGTAAGAAGAGCGCCTGCGAGCGCCGCTGTAACAACTTTCATGGCCGTTACGCATAACGGCCAAGCCGGAACCTGTCTCGTGCAAGGTGATCACGGGCCGTTTCTCGCCTATATAGCCCCGGCCATGAGCCGTCCGTTCTTGAAGATGAACGGGCTCGGCAACGACTTCGTCGTGGTCGAGGCCCGCACCGCCCCCTTCGCGCCCACTGCGGCGGAGGTGCGCGCGATCGCCGATCGCCAGTCCGGCGTCGGCTGCGATCAGCTGGTTTCTATAGAGCCGTCGGCGAAAGCTGACGCTCGCGTGCGGTTCTGGAACGCCGACGGCGACGAGGTCGGGGCCTGCGGCAACGCCAGCCGCTGCGTCGGCTGGCTGCTGATGGAGGCCACCGGCGCCGACCAGGCGGTGATCGAGACCCAGGGCGGACTGCTGACCGCGACCCGCGCCGGCGACAAGATCGTCAGCGTCGACATGGGCGAGCCGGGCCTCGACTGGCGGCAGATCCCGCTGGAAGAGGAGATGGACACCCGCGGCATAGAGCTGCAGGTCGGCCCGATCGACGACCCGATCCTGCACACGCCCGGCTGCGTCTCGATGGGCAATCCGCACGTGGTGTTCTTCGTGCCGGACGTGGAGACCGCGCCGGTGGTGCAGGTCGGCCCGATGATCGAGCATCACCGGCTGTTCCCCGAGGGGGTCAATGTCGGCTTCGCCCAGATCGTCGCCCGCGACCGCATCCGCCTGAAGGTCTGGGAACGCGGCGCCGGCCTGACCAAGGCTTGCGGCACCGGCGCCTGCGCGGCGCTGGTCGCCTCGTTCCGCCGCGGCTTGGTCGACCGCAAGGCGACGCTGGTGCTGGACGGCGGCGAATTGGTCATCGAGTGGCGCGAGAACGACGGCCATGTGATCATGACCGGGCCCGCCCAGGTCGATTTCACCGGAACCCTGCCGTGAGCCACGACCACGACGCCCTCCAGGATTTCGAGCTGACGCCGCACACCGCGCGCGCCGACGCCGGCGGCGTCGACATCGTCACCTTCGGCTGCCGCCTGAACGCCTATGAGAGCGAAGTCATCCGCGCGCGCGCCGCCGAAGACGGGTTGGAAAACGCCATCGTCTTCAACACCTGCGCGGTGACCAACGAGGCTGTGCGCCAGGCGCGCCAGGCGATCCGCAAGGCGCGGCGCGAGAACCCTGACGCCAAGCTGATCGTCACCGGCTGCGCGGCCCAGATCGATCCGGCCGCCTTCGCAGCGATGGCCGAGGTCGACCTCGTGCTCGGCAACGCCGAAAAGTCCCAGGCCGGCGCCTATGCCGACCGGATCCCCGAGGGCAAGGTCCGCGTCAACGACATCATGAGCGTGCGCGAGACCGCCGGTCACCTGATCGACGGGCTGAAGGACCGCGCCCGCGCCTATGTCGAGGTCCAGAACGGCTGCGATCACCGCTGCACCTTCTGCATCATTCCCTATGGCCGCGGAAACTCGCGCTCGGCCCCGGCCGGCGAGGTGGTCGAACAGGTCCGCAAGCTGGCCGCCCAGGGCTATCAGGAAGTGGTGTTGACCGGCGTCGACGTGACCAGCTGGGGCGCCGACCTGCCGGGCCAGCCGACGCTGGGCCAGCTTGTGGCGCGGATCCTGAAGCTGGTCCCGGATCTGCCGCGGTTGCGGCTGTCGTCGATCGACGCCGCAGAGATCGATCCGGATCTCATGCGCGTGCTGGCGGAAGATCGCCGGCTTATGCCCTACCTGCACCTGTCGCTGCAGGCCGGCGACGACATGATCCTCAAGCGCATGAAGCGCCGGCACAATCGCACCGACGCCCTGAAGCTGGTCGCCGACGTGCGCGCCGTGCGCCCCGACATCGCCTTCGGCGCCGACCTGATCGCCGGCTTCCCGACCGAGACCGACGAGATGTTCGAGAACACTCTGGCGCTGGTCGAGCAGGCGCAGCTCTCGTTCCTGCACGTCTTTCCGTTCAGCCCGCGCCCCGGCACCCCCGCGGCGCGGATGCCGCAGCTGCAGCGGCCGGTGATCAAGGCCCGCGCCGCACGCTTGCGCGCGGCCGGCGAGGCGGCGCTGGTCCGCCACCTGGATCGCCAGGTCGGCCGCACCCTGCTGGGCCTGGTCGAACGCCCGGGCGTGGCGCGGGCCGAGGACTTCACCGAGATCGCCTTCGAAGGCGAGGCGGCGGTCGGCTCGGTGGCGGCGCTCGCCGTCCACGGCCACGACGGCGGCAAGGCGCTGGCCCGAGTGCAGACCTTGCAGGCGGCGGAATAGCTCAGGCGCCGGGCGGGCTTCCGCGACCTGGAAACGCCGGCAGCGTCCAGCCGTAGCGGATCGCCCCGGCCCGCACCGCGAAGGCCGCGGCGAAGCCGAGCAGGCCGGTCCAGATGTCGCGAAGGCCCAGCGCGTCCAGCACCACGTAGATCGCCGCCCCGATCAACGCGCAGCTGACATAGAGCTCGCGCCGCAGCAGCACCGACGGTTCGTTGGCCAGGACGTCGCGGATGATGCCGCCGAAGCAGGCGGTCAGCACTCCCATCACCAGGGCCGAGAACGGCGGCGCGCCGAGCGACAGCGCCTTGGCGGCGCCGACCACGCTGTAGGCCGCCATGCCCAGGGCGTCGAACCACAGCAGCACCTTCAGCCGCGCGCTGCCGGTGCCGAACACCCAGACCGCCAGCGCGGCGGCGACACAGACGATCATGTAGTCGGGCCGTCCGACCCAGAACACCGGGGCGTCGAGCAGCAGGTCGCGCAGGGTGCCGCCGCCGACCCCGGTGACCGCGGCGAAGAAGGCGAAGGTGACGATGTCGTGCTTGCGCTGGGCGGCGGCCAGCGCCCCGGTGGCGCCGAAGACGGCGACGGCGGCGTAGTCGAACCAGGCGAAGGCGGTGGCGAGCGCGTCCATGCCTGCATCCTCTATCGCGCAACCCTTTGACGAGCTAGAAGCGGCCCATGACCGAACCGAAGAAGGGCTGGTTCCAACGTCTGACCGCCGGGCTGTCTCGCTCGTCGAAACAGATGACGGAACAGGTGGTCTCCACCTTCACCAAGCAGCCGCTGGACCAAGCCAAGCTCGACGAGCTGGAAGAGATGCTGATCGAGGCCGATCTCGGCCCGCATTCGGCTGCGCGCATCACCCAGCGCTTCGCCGAGGAGAAGTTCGGCAAGAGCGTCGACGAGCAGGAAATCAAGGAAGCCCTGGCCGAAGCCATCGGCGCCGAGCTGGAAAGCCGCGAGGGCGAGTTCACGCCGCTGAACGGCGCGCGGCCCTATGTGGTGATGTTCATCGGCGTCAACGGCTCGGGCAAGACCACGACCCTCGGCAAGATCGCCGCCGACCTGGTCGGCCGCGGGGCCAAGGTGCTGGTCGTCGCCGGCGATACCTTCCGCGCCGCGGCGGTCGAGCAGCTGAAGGTCTGGGCCGAGCGCGCGGGCGCCGACTTCATGTCGCGGCCCACCGGCTCGGACGCGGCGGGCCTGGCCTTCGACGCGGTCGAGCGGGCCAAGGCCGAGGGTTATGACGTGGTGCTGATCGACACCGCCGGCCGCCTGCAGAACAAGCAGGGCCTAATGGACGAGCTGCTCAAGGTCATCCGGGTGGTCAAGAAGGTCGAACCCGACGCGCCGCACGAGACCCTGCTGGTGCTGGACGCCACCGTCGGCCGCAACGCGCTGGCCCAGGAGAACATCTTCGGCAACCAGATCGGGGTGTCGGGCATCGTCATGACCAAGCTGGACGGCACGGCCCGCGGCGGCGTGCTGGTGCCGGTGGCTCAGGCGTCCGACAGCCCCATCAAGCTCATTGGCGTGGGCGAGGGGATCGACGATCTCCAGCCGTTCAAGGCGCGCGCCTTCGCTCGCACCCTGGTCGGGCTCGACGAGGCATGAAGCTTTCCCCCAGCGCACGTAAGTGGGTCCGCGGCGTCGTCGACTACGGCGGTCTGGTCGCGTTCCTGATCGGCTTTTTCCTCAACCGCGGCGGCGGCATGACCTCACAGGAGGCCCTGGTTCAGGCGACCTGGTGGCTGGTCGGCGGTTCGGTGCTGGGCCTCGTGGTCGGGTTCGTGTTCGAAAAGCGCATCGCGCCGTTCCCGCTGATCGCCGGCGGCGCCGCCTTGGTGTTCGGCGGCCTGACGCTGTTCTTCCACGACGTCCGCTTCGTGAAGCTGAAGCCGACGGTGATGAACAGCTTGTTCGGCGTGGTGCTGCTGGGCGGGCTGATCCTGCGCAAGAACCCGCTGAAGCTGCTGCTGGGCGACGCGGTGAAGATGCCCGACGTGGGCTGGCGCAAGCTGACCCTGAACTACGGCCTGTTCTTCCTGGCGCTGGCGGCGTTGAACGAGTTCGTCTGGCGCACTCAGCCCGACGACGTCTGGGTGGTGTTCCGCTTCCCGGGCCTGCTGATCCTCACGGTGCTGTTCGGCTTCGCCCAGGTCCCGCTGATGATGAAGTACGCCAAGACCGACGAACCGCCGCCGCCCCACGTCGAATAGCTTTTCGGCGCCCCTGGCGCCGGCGCCGTCCACTGACCATGTGTCGTCAAATCGACACCGTACGCCGGTAGCGTCCAGGCGTGTCGACAGGCGGGGGTGGAACCGGATGGCCAAGTCGAAATCCCAGGACAAGAAGAAGGGTCTGCCGGCCCTTGAGAAATCGCCCAGCCATCTGCTGCATCGGGCGTTGCAGCTCGCGCTCGACATCTACGCAGACGAGCAGGGCGAGGGCGGCGTCACCCAACGGCAGTACGCGGTGCTGGCGGCGGTCGAGGCCTATGAGGGCCTGACCCAGACCGACCTTGTGCGGACCACCGGCATCGATCGCTCGACCCTGGCCGACATGGTCGCGCGGATGATCGTCAAGGGCCTGCTGGAGCGCCAGCGCTCGACCTCTGACGCCCGCGCCAACGCGGTCAGCCTGACGCAAGCCGGACGCCTGGCCCTGGCCGAGGCGAAGCCGAAGATGGCGGCGGCGGATGCGCGGCTGCTGCGGCTGCTGTCGACGGCCAAGCGCGAGGCGCTGACGACGGGCCTGCGCGATCTGATCCGCGCCGCCGACGAGGCGTCCGCCGCGCCGGTGCCGATCGCCGCGCCGACCAAGAAGTCCAAGGCGGACAAGGCCGAGAAGCCGAAGAAGGCCAAGGCCGACAAGGCCGACAAATCCAAGAAAAAGAAGCTCAAGAAGGCCGCCTGAGCGGCCGGCTTTTCCCATCCGCTCATCCCGGCGAAAGCCGGGCCCCATGGGGCGTTCGGCAATGTCGGGCGTTGCTGGTTTGCTTGTGATTCAGCTTGGGTCCCGGCTTTCGCCGGGATGAGCGCCTCGTCTCAAACTCGAATGTCGAGGATCGAACCGGGGCGCAGGATCTTCTGCGGCGGGTCGGCCGGCAAAGAAGCGGGCATGCGCTGGACCGGCGCGGCGGGAGCCTGCGGCTGAGCCTGCGTCGGGGCGGCCGCCGGACGGCCCAACGCCGCGGCGAAGAACGCCTGCTGGGCGCTGTTGCGCGCCGGCGCCGTGGGCTGGGCCTGCGGCTGGGGCGTCGGGAAGATCGGCGGGCGGATCGTGCTCACGGGCGGCGCAACTATGGTTAACGGAACCTTGGCGAGGTTTCGTTGCGCCGCCTCAAGGATTGGTTAACGCGGCGCCTTGGCCAGTAGCTCGCGCGCTTTTTCCGGGGTGAGCGGTCCGGTGTGCTTGGCCAGGATCGTCCCGCCAGGCCCGACCAGATAGGTCTCGGGCACGCCGGTGACGCCGAGGTCGATGCCGGCCCGACCGTCGCGGTCGACCAGGCGCTCGGAATAGGGGTCGCCGAGCCGGCCGATGAAGGCCTTGGTGTTCTCCGGCGCGTCCTTGTAGGCGACGCCGACGATGCGCACGCCCTGCTTCTTGAGGTTGACGAGCACCGGGTGCTCGATCTCGCAAGGGGCGCACCACGAGGCGAAGATGTTGACCAGCACCGGGGCCGGCTGGGCGGCGTCGTGCAGCCGCACGGGCCGGCCGGTGTCGAGCGCCGGCAGCGTCAGCTCGGGCAGCGGCTTGCCGACCAGGGCGTCGGGCTGAACCTGGGGATCGCGCTTGAGGGAATAGAGGCCAAACAGCAGGCCGAGCGCCAGCAGCGCGGCCAGCGGCAGGAAGGCGAGGGTGCGGTTCACTTGCCGTCCTGCTCGGCGCGGCGACGCCAGAGGTGCGACTGGCGCAGGGTGAAGACGATCATGCCGATGAACACGAGAGCCGTCAGGCCATAGGCCGGCCACACGAAGATCGCGTACTTGCCGGCGTCGAGATCGAGCATCGGATTATCCTCTCGCCGCGCGCAGGGCGGCGGCCTCGGCGCGGCGGCGCCAGACCTGGGCGCGGATGCCGACCAGCCACAGCGAGCCGAAGGCCGACATGTAGGCCAGGCCCATCAGCAGCAGCGGCCACAGATAGTCGTTGGTCATGGCCGGGCCGTCGGCGCGGAACACCGAGGCGCCCTGGTGCAGAGTGTTCCACCAGTCGACCGAGAACTTGATCACCGGCAGGTTCACCGCCCCCACCAGGGCCAGGATCGCGCAGGCGCGGGCGGCCTTGGTCTCGTCGTCCAGCGAGGCGCGCAGCGCCATGTAGGCGAGGTAGACCAGGAACAGCACCAGCACCGAGGTCATCCGCGCGTCCCACTGCCACCAGGTGCCCCACATCGGCCGGCCCCAGAGCGAGCCGGTGAACAGCGCCATGAAAGTGAAGGCCGCGCCCAGCGGCGCGGCGGCGCGGGCGGCCGCATCGGCCAGGGCGTGGCGGAAGACCAGGGCGAGGAAGCTCGCCACCGCCAGGCAGGCATAGACGAACATGCTCATCCAGGAGGCCGGCACGTGGATGAACATCAGCCGGACGGTGTCGCCCTGCTGGTAGTCTTCCGGCGCGGTGAAGCCGAGCCAGAGGCCGGCTAGCGCCAGGACGACGGCGATGGCGCCGAACATCGGAGCGGCCCAGCGGGAAAAGGCCATGAACCGCTCGGGATTCGACAGAAAGGCCGGCGCCGGGATCATGCCTGCGGCTTAGCCTCGGGCGACCCTTGCTGCAAGCGGCGCGTGCGCAAAGCCTGGCCGCGGGGCGACAGCCGGTAGCCGACCTCGAGGCTCTCGGTCAGGCCAAGCGCCTTCAGCTTGCGCACGTCGGTCTTGAAGCCGAGCGTCTCGCGGCCGAGCCGGGCGGCGAGGTCGGGCGCGCGCACGCCGGGGTGGGCGGCGATCAGGTCCAACACCGCGCCCGTCCAGGGGCCGCGGGCGTCGAGCCGGGCCAGCCGCGCCTCGATCTCGTCCAGCGCCGCGCCAGAGACATCCAGCCGCAGGGCCCGGCGCGGGTCCTCGCCGATCAGGCGGAAGGCGATGCGGTGGATGGGGGCTTCGCCCTCGAGGGCGGCCAGGGCCTGCGCCGCCGATGCGTAGCCGGCCCGCACGGCGTCGGCCTCGCTGATGGCGTCCGGCGCGACGATCGCGATCTCGTCGATCGCCAGCACCCCGACCGGCGTGGTCAGGGTCCCGCCGGCCTTGACGGTCGGCTTGCGCCATCGACGGAAGGCCAGGTCGACCCTGCCTTCCACGATGGCCGCCAGGACGGGCGCCTTGAACAGCATCGCCCGTCCCTTTTAGCACGAGAGCGGCCTAGCCGCGCTGCGGTCCGTGGCCGCCGCGGCCGCCCTTGCCCATGCCCTTGCCGGGGCCGCGCGGGGCGAGCGTGTCGAAGGCCTTCTGCTGGGCGGGGCTCAGCTGGGCGTAGAACTTCTTGGTCGCCGCGGCCCGTTGATCGAAGCGGGCCAGCCGCTCGGTCATCCGCGTCCGCTGGGCGTCCAGCCGCTGGGGCGTGCTCATCTGGCCCATGGCGGCGCGATCGCCCGGGGCCGGGCGGACAGCGGGCTTGCCGGCGTCGAGGAACGCCTTCAGCGCCGGCTCCTGGTCGGGCCGCAGTTGCAGCGCCGCGCGCAGGTGCTCGGCGCGGCGCGCCGCCATCGCTTCCGGGTCCGCACGGCGCCACTCGCCGCGGCCGTCGCGCGGCTGGCCGGGCGCGGCGGCGGGCGGCGGTTGCTGGGCGACGCTGGCGGAGGCCATCAGGCCGGTCAGCAGGACGCCGCCGAGCGCGACGGGCGCGAGTTTCTTGAAGGTCATAGGTCAAATGCTCCGATTGCCGCCCCTCTGACCCTTCAACGGCGCGGTTGGTGAAGTCCGTCGCGGCCGCACGGCTTTTCGTCGACAATGCTGCAAGCGGTTCTGCTGGTTCGATTACACGCCGCGTGGCTTTCGGGGGCTGCGCCCCAGCGCAACATGGAGATGGAACTCATGCGCAAGCTTTTCGCGGGCCTGGCGGCGACCTGCGTCCTGGCGGGCGGACCGGCCCTGGCGGCCGATCTCGACGAGGTCGCGGTGCGCAAGATCGAGGCGACCGCCTACGACTATGTCGACGGCCAACTGGAGGGCGACGCCGACCGCGTCGCGCGCTCGCTGCATCCCGACCTCGCCAAGCGGGCGGTGAAACCGACCCCGGACGAGGCGCTGGGCCTGCGCCGGATGAGCAAGGAGGAACTCGTCGACCTGACCCGCCGCGGGGTGCTGAAGACGCCGCGCGAGCAGTGGAGCCGCTCGGTCAAGGTGCTCGACATCGCCGGCGACGTCGCCGTCGCGCGGGTCGAGACGCCCTGGTTCGTCGACTATTTCCACCTCGGCCGGTTCGGCGACCGCTGGGTGATCGTCAACGCCATGTGGCAGCCCAAGCCGCAGCCGGCCGTCACCGACTAGGCTAGCTCAGCGCGTTGCGGCAGGCCGCGGCCATGGCGATCGGGCCGAGCGCCACGGCCGCCGCCGCATAGGCCGCCAGCAGCGCGAACCCGGCCCGCCACGGCAGGCCGCCGGCGAAGGCGTCCAGCGCCCCGCCGCCGAAGATCACCGGCGGCACGAACAGCGGCAGCACGATCACCGCGGTCAGCAGGCCGCCGCGGCGCGCGCCCAGGCTGAGCGCCGCGCCGATCCCGCCGACGAAGGCGAAGGCCAGGCCCCCCATCAGCGCGCAGGCGAAGATCAGAGGCGTCAGATGCGGCTTGGCGCCCAGCGCGATGGCCGCGACCGGGGCGGCGAAGGCCAGCGGCGCGGCGGTGGCCAGCCACTGTCCCAGGCACTTGATCGCGCAGGCGATTTCCAGCGGCACGGACGACAGGGTCAGCAGATCGAGCGCGCCGTCCTCGTAGTCGCGCTCGAACAGCCGGTCGAGCGAGAGCAGGGCGGCGAGCGCTAGCGCCACCCAGGCGGCGCCGGGGGCGATCGCGGCCAGCCGCGCCGGCTCCGGTCCGGTGGCCAGCGGCAACAGGGTGGCGACCCCGCCATAGAAGGCCAGCGACACCATCGGGCCGCCCCCCCGGCCCCAGGCCAGGGCCGCCTCGCGCGACAACAGCGCCATGGCGCGGTTCATGGCGCGGTCTCCCCGATCTCGACGGCGAGCGCCGGGATCGGCAACGGATCGTGCACGGCCGCTACGATCAGGCCGCCGCCGGCCAGGTGCTCGCGCATGATCTCGCCGAAGCGGGCGCGCCAGTCGGCGTCGAGCGGGCTGAGCGGCTCGTCGAGCAGCCAGAGCGACCGCGGCGCGGCCAGCAGCCGGGCCAGAGACAGCCGCCGGCGCTGGCCGGCCGACAGCCGTCGCACCTCCAGGTCCAGCAACCGGGTCAGGTCCAGCCGGGCGGCCGCCTCGCGGGCGGCCGATTCGCCGGCCCCGTTCCAGCGCGCCCAGAAGGCCAGCTCCTCCCAGGCGGTGCGGGCCGGCTTCTGGCCGTCCTGGTGTCCGGCCAGATGGACGTGCTCGGCGCGGGCGTCGACGGGGTCCAGCGACCCGAACCGGACGGCGCCGGCCTCCAGAGGCACGAGCCCGGCGATAGCCCGCAGCAGGCTGGTCTTGCCGGCCCCGTTGCGGCCGATCAGCGCCGCGGCCCGCCCGGCCGGGAGTTCGAAGCTAAGTCCCGAAAACAAAAGCCTTCCGCCGCGCTGGAGCGCCAGATTTTCGATCACCAGCGCCTCGATCACGCGCCGGCTCCTTGCGGGTGATTCTCAGGTAGCGAGGAAATGCCCCGCCCTGCATGGACGGTTAGGAAATCAGGGTCTATGACGCGCGCGGCCGTCGCCACCTTGGGGGGCGTACGCGGCGCTGGGACGAACGCTGTGTGTCCGCCCCGAAAAGCGCGCGATCCCCGAAGTGGTCCAAGAGCGGCCGAGAACAGAGGAAGGATCCCTGATATGGCGTCTAACGACAGCCTGAAGACCCGCCGCGAACTGGTCGTCGGCGACAAGACCTACGTCTACTACAGCCTTCGCGCCGCAGAGGAAGCCGGTCTTTCGAACGTGGGGCGCCTGCCCGTCTCGATGAAGGTCCTTCTCGAGAACCTGCTGCGCAACGAAGACGGCACGACCGTCGGCGCCGACGACCTGAAGGCTCTGGCCGCCTGGATCGACAACAAGGGCGCCGTCGAACACGAGATCAGCTTCCGCCCCGCGCGCGTGCTGATGCAGGACTTCACCGGCGTTCCGGCCGTCGTCGACCTGGCCGCCATGCGCGACGCCATGACCAGCCTCGGCGCCGACCCCGAGAAGATCAACCCGCTCAACCCGGTCGACCTGGTCATCGACCACTCGGTGATGGTCGACCACTTCGGCACCGCCAAGGCCTTCGGCGAGAACGTCGAGCGCGAGTACGAGCGCAACATCGAGCGCTACCGCTTCCTGCGCTGGGGCTCGTCGGCCTTCAACAACTTCCGCGTCGTGCCCCCCGGCACCGGCATCTGCCACCAGGTGAACCTCGAGTACCTGGCCCAGACCGTGTGGCTGAACGAAGAGGACGGCGCCTCGGTCGCCTATCCGGACACCGTCGTCGGCACCGACTCGCACACCACCATGATCAACGGCCTGGCCGTTCTGGGCTGGGGCGTCGGCGGCATCGAGGCCGAGGCGGCCATGCTGGGCCAGCCGATCCCGATGCTGATCCCGGAAGTCATCGGCTTCAAGCTGACCGGCAACCTGCCGGACGGCGCGACCGCGACCGACCTGGTGCTGACCGTCACCCAGATGCTCCGCAAGAAGGGCGTGGTCGGCAAGTTCGTCGAATTCTTCGGCCCGGGCCTGGCCAACCTCACCCTGGAAGACCAGGCGACGATCGCCAACATGGCTCCGGAATACGGCGCCACCTGTGGCTTCTTCCCGGTCACCAAGGCGACCATCGACTATCTGCGCGCCACCGGCCGTGATCCGGCCCGCGCCGACCTGGTCGAAGCCTACGCCAAGGCGCAGGGCATGTGGGTCGAGGTCGGCGACGCCGACCCGGTCTTCACCGACGCCCTCGAGCTGGACCTGGGCGCGGTGCTGCCGTCGCTGGCCGGCCCGAAGCGCCCGCAGGACCGCGTGCTGCTGTCTGACGCCGCTTCCGAATTCAAGGCCGCCCTGGCCAAGGACTTCGGCAAGTCGGGTGAAGAGCCCCGCGTGCCGGTGGCCGGCGAGAAGTTCGACGTCGGCAACGGCGACGTCGTGATCGCCGCGATCACCTCCTGCACCAACACCTCGAACCCCTCGGTGCTGATCGCCGCCGGCCTGGTCGCCAAGAAGGCCGTCGAAAAGGGCCTGAAGGTGAAGCCGTGGGTGAAGACCTCGCTGGCCCCCGGCTCGCAGGTCGTGACCGACTACCTGAAGGCCGCCGGCCTGACGAAGTCGCTCGACGCGCTCGGCTTCAATCTGGTCGGCTACGGCTGCACCACCTGCATCGGCAACTCCGGCCCGCTGCCGGAAGCCATCGCCGAAGCGGTCAACGCCAACGACCTGGTCGCCTGCTCGGTGCTCTCGGGCAACCGTAACTTCGAAGGCCGCGTGAACCAGGACGTCCGCGCCAACTACCTGGCCTCGCCGCCGCTGGTGGTCGCCTACGCCCTGGCCGGGAACATGAACATCGACCTGGCCACCGAGTCGCTCGGCGAAGGCAAGGACGGCAATCCGGTGTTCCTGAAGGACATCTGGCCGACCTCGGAAGAGATCGCGACGCTGCAGCGCAAGCACGTCACCCAGAAGATGTTCGCGACCCGCTACGCCGACGTGTTCAAGGGCGACAAGAACTGGCAGGGCATCAAGGTGTCCGGCGGCCAGACCTACGCCTGGGACATGGGTTCGACCTACGTGCAGAACCCGCCGTACTTCCAGAACATGAAGATGGAGCCGGAGCCGGTCACCGACATCGTCGAAGCCCGCATCCTCGGCGTGTTCGGCGACTCGATCACCACCGACCACATCAGCCCGGCCGGTTCGATCAAGGCGACCTCGCCGGCCGGCGTCTATCTGCGTGAACGCCAAGTGCCCGCCACGGAGTTCAACTCCTACGGCGCGCGCCGCGGCAACCACGAGATCATGATGCGCGGCACGTTCGCCAACATCCGGATCCGCAACAAGATCACCCCGGAAATCGAAGGCGGCGTGACCAAGCACTTCCCGTCGGGCGACGTGATGGCGATCTACGACGCGGCCATGCGCTACCAGGCCGAGGGCCGTCCGGCCGTCGTCTTCGCCGGCAAGGAATACGGCACCGGCTCGTCGCGCGACTGGGCGGCCAAGGGCACCAAGTTGCTGGGCGTCCGCGCGGTCATCGCCGAGAGCTTCGAGCGCATCCACCGCTCGAACCTGGTCGGCATGGGCGTGCTGCCGCTGCAGTTCACCCAAGACGGCTGGCAGAAGCTGGGCCTGACCGGCGAGGAGATCGTGACCATCCGCGGCCTCACCGAGCTGGCCCCGCGCAAGCAGCTGACCGTCGAGATGTACCGTCCGTCGGACGGCCGCATCGCCCGCTTCCCGGTCCGTTGCCGCATCGATACCCCGACCGAGCTTGAGTACTTCAAGAACGGCGGCGTGCTGAACTACGTGCTGCGCAACCTGGCCGGCGGTTCGGCGGCCTAAAGTCTTGGTTTGCCTCTCTCACGCAGAGGGGTAGATCATCGCGTTCGAGGGGGTCTGCCGCCCGTGCAGGCCCCCTCTTTCGTTTCCGCGACGCTGCAAGCTGGTCACGCCTTGTTGAAATCCAAAGCTCAGGGAAGTCCGCTTAATTGCGCCACGATGCGTAAGGCCGCGCTTTTCAGCCTCTTGCTCTGCGCCACCCCTCTCGCCGCGGCCGCCAAGCCGCCGGTGGTCGTCGAGCTTTTCACCGCCCAGGGCTGCGCGTCCTGCGGCGAGGCGAACGCCAACCTGGGCAAGATGGCCCAGCGCGAGGGCGTGCTCGCCCTGACCTTCCCGGTCGACTACTGGGATTATCTCGGCTGGCCGGACACCTTCGCCAAGCCCGAGTTCACCGCCCGCCAGAAAGCCTATGTGGCGCGGCTGGAGCTGCGTGAGCCCTACACCCCGCAGGTCGTCATCGACGGCCATACCCAGGCCGGCGGTCTTCAGACCGAGAAGGTCGAACGCCTGGTGGCCCAAGCCGCGAAGGGCCCGCACGATCCGCCGGACATGGCCTTCATCGGCCCGCGCCGGGTCGACGTCGGTTCCGGCAGGGTCCCGCGCGGCGGCGCCGAAGTCTGGCTGGTGCGCTACGACCCGCGCGAGCAGGACGTGGTGGTCAAGAAGGGCGACAATCGCGGCCAGACCGTCGTGCACCGCAACGTGGTGCGTGAGATCAAGCGGCTGGGGCCGTGGCGCGGCCGCCCGACCGCCTATCGCCTGCCGGCGGCCGAGGACGGCCTGGCGAGCGCCGTGCTGGTGCAGGGCGCCGACGGCGGCCGCATCATCGCCGTCGCCCTCAAGGACTGAATTTTCAGGGATCCAGACGCAAACAAGCCCGCGCGGGAGGGGGGGAGGATCCGCGCGGGCTCGCATTGGGGTGGTGCTCAATGAAGAAGCGTCGGCTGACCGAAGCCCACGATCCAGGGGGGCTGGGGGGGCTGTTCAGGATCCGGGACCAGCAGGTCTCCGATCAACCGACGATGTCACTATCGGAGGCGGATCAGGCGCGCGAACGACCGAAATAAGGTCTTTCCGTGGCGCAAGATTACCGTTGTTTTAGATTGGCGAGCGGCGTGTCGGCCGCGCAACGGACCGCCGTTCACTGAGCATTTGTCGGCGGCTGGAAATTGGGGCACGCTCTACGGCGATGGCGCTTGATCCGCAACAGCAGCCTCGGACCGTCCAGGTCTTCTTCGAGCGACGCGAGCTCGACCGCCTTCTTGCCCTCTATGGACGCATGGTCGCCGCCGGTGAATGGCGCGACTATGGAATCGGGGCTCTGGCCGACGCCTGCGTGTTCTCGGTGTTCCGGCGCGCCTCGGAAGCCCCGCTCTACCGTATCGAGAAGCGGCCGGCCCTGGCCCGCCGCCAGGGGGCCTGGGCCGTCATCGGCCAGGGCGGCATGATCCTGCGCCGCGGCCACGAGCTGGAGCAGGTGCTGCGGTTCTTCGACAAGGGCCGCTTCAAGGTCGTGGACTAGCCAAACAAAAACCCCGGCGGTTTCCCGCCGGGGCCCGAAGTCGTGGTTCGCTGTCAGCGCTTAGCGGCGGTCGCCGAAGATGCTGAGCAGGAATTGGAACAGGTTGATGAAGTTCAGGTACAGGCTCAGCGCGCCGTAGTTGGTGGCCACGGCCTGGGCCGTCTGGTCGCCGCCCATTTCGTAGTAGCTCATCTTCAGGCGCTGGGTGTCGTAGGCGATCAGGCCCGCAAAGATCAGCACGCCGGCGACGCTGATGATGAAGGCCATCATGCCGTTCGCCAGGAACATGTTGACGATGCTGGCGACCACCAGGCCGATCAGGCCGATGATCAGGAAGCTCCCGAGACCGGTCAGGTCCTTCTTCGTCGTGTAGCCGAACAGCGACAGGCCGCCGAACGCAGCCGCCGTGATCAGGAACGTCGAGAAGATCGAGGCGCCCGTATAGACGAAGGTCAGGACGCCCAGGCCCGCGCCGATCAGGCCGACGATGGTCCAGTAATAGATGCCCGACGAGCGCGGCGTGACGTTCTTCATGGCGAAGGCGCCGAAGAGGATCACGGCCAGCGGCGCGAAGGCCACGATCATGCCGAGCAGGGTGTAACCGACCTTGCCCGACGGCGAGACGCTGAACATCAGGTCGCGCACCGGCGGGAATGAGCCGGTCACGAACGCCAGAGCGGCGGAGAGCAGGAGACCCAGCGCTACCTTGTTGTAGACGCCGAGCATGAAGCTGCGCAGACCCGCGTCCACCGACATGTCGGCGCGATCTGCGGGGATCGAGCGCGCGTAGCCGCGGTTATAGTCGCTCATAGGGATGTTGGCCCTTCTAGGAAGCGCCCCTAGCGGACGCCGCTCAAATATCGTGGTCCAATGGCGTCCATGCAAGGCTGGGTCGATTACGATTGCGTCAGAACGTCAGCACCTTAGGTAGGTATCCATGATCCGCCTGTTCGCCGCACTCGCCATTCCCGAGGACATCGCGCAGGACCTGGTCGTCCGTCAGGACCGTTTGCCGGGCGCGCGCTGGCGGCCGGCCGAGGCGCTCCACATCACCCTGCGGTTCGTCGGCGACGTGCCCGAGAACGTGGCCGCCGACCTTGATGCAGAGCTTACCACCGTGGGTGGCGGGCCGCTTGAATTGTCCCTTCAAGGCGTGGGCGCGTTCGGCGAGGGCGCGGATATTCACGCGGTCTGGGCCGGGGTCGAGGAGAGCGAGGCCCTGCGCCACCTGGCCAGGTCCTGCGAGGTCGCCGCCCGCCGGGCCGGCCTCAAGCCCGACACCCGCACCTACAAGCCGCACGTCACCCTGGCCTATCTGCGCCGGCCCAATCCGGCCGACGTCGCCAAGTGGATTCAGGAGAACAACCTGCTCCGCACCGAGCCCTTCCGGGTGACCAGCTTCGGCCTCTACTCCAGCTGGCAGTCGGATCAGGGCTCCTGGTACCGGGCCGAACGCGAGTACCCGCTCTACTGACCTAGGCCTCGACGGCGTGGTCCTTGAGCACGCCCAGCGTCACGATGGCCAGGGTTTCCTCGTGGGTCGCCTCCAGCACCACCTGCGGCGCGGCCCCGGCGTCCAGCGCCTCCTTCCAGCGCGGCGCGCACAGGCACCAGCGGTCGCCCGGCTTCAACCCCGCGAAGCCGTACTCCGGCATCGGCGTCGACAGGTCGTTGCCGACCATCTTCGAATAGGCGAGGAACTCGGCGGTCATCACCGCGCAGACCGTGTGCAGGCCCAGGTCGTGCGGCCCGGTCTCGCAGCAGCCGTTGCGGAAGAACCCGGTCACGGGATCGAGCGAGCAGGCGAGCAGTTCGCCCCCCAACACGTTTCTGGCGCCGGCGTCGTAGCGGGTGGTCATGGCGCCATCCTAACCCTTATGACTGGGCCTTCGCCATCCCGCCTGGAGCCCGCCGACCTTGAACGTCGCCCGCCCGCGCCGCAGCGCCCTCTACATGCCCGCCGCCAACGCCCGGGCGATCGAAAAGGCCCGTGAGCTGCCGTGCGACGTGGTGATCCTCGACCTCGAGGACGCGGTCGCGCCGGACGCCAAGGAGGTCGCCCGCGAGCGGGCGGTCGCCGCGGTCCGCGCGGGCGGCTTCGGCCGCCGCGAGGTGGTGATCCGCGTCAACGGCCTGGACACGCCCTGGGGGCTTGAGGACCTGGCCGCCGCCATCGACGCGCGGCCGGACGCGATCCTGGTCCCCAAGGTGTCGAGCGCCCACGACGTGCGGGCCTATGGCGCGGCCGAGGCCCGCGGGGTGCCGCTGTGGGCCATGGTGGAGACCTGCGCCTCGCTGTTCGCCCTCGACGATATCGCCGGAGCCGAGGGGCTCGCCGCCCTGGTGGTCGGGACCAACGACCTGGCCAAGGAGATGCGCTGCCGGCTGACCGTCGGCCGCGCCGCGCTGACCGGTCCGCTGTCGCTGATCGTCGCCGCCGGCCGCGCCCACGGCTTGGCGGTGCTGGACGGCGTGTTCAACGAGATCGAGGACGACGCCGGCCTGGCCGCGCAGTGCGAGCAGGGGCTGGAGTTCGGCTTCGACGGCAAGACCCTGATCCACCCGCGCCAGGTCGAAGCGGCGAACGCCGCCTTCAGTCCGTCGGCGGAGGAGGTCGCGTGGTCGCGGGTGGTGGTCGCAGCCTTCGATTCGCCGGAAAACGCCGTTAAGGGTGTTCTTAAAGTCGAGGGGCGCATGGTGGAGCGGTTGCACTTGGCCCAGGCGCGGCGGGTGATCGCCGTGGCCGAGGCCATCGCCGCGGCGTGAGGCGTGATTTGAACCAATTTCTGAGGTCTGCGATCGGGCTTCTGGCCCTGGCTGCGGCGTCCGCGGCCCAGGCGCAGGACGTCGTCGATCCGATCGGCTCCATTCTCGATCAGGTCGACGAGGAGACCGCCGAGACCCTCGGCGCGCCGCCGCCTGCCCCGACCGCGCCGACTCCGGCCCCGGCCTACGTCCCGCCGCCCGCGCCGCCGCCGGCCGAGCGCCCCGCCGTGGTCAGCCTGCCGCCGGCCTACACGCCGCCTCCGCCGCCGGCTCCGCGCCGGCCGTTGCTGGGCCGCGCGGTCACTATCGACGAGTACGACAAGACGCCGGAGGGGCCGCTGAACGCGGTCGAGCGCAGCTATGAGAGCCGGTTGCGATCGTCCTTCGCTTCGGCCCAGGGCATGCAGGGGCCGATGGACGGCGCCTGGGTGCTGCGCGCGCGCTCGGGCGAAACGCTCTATTCGTTCCTGCTGGTCGACAAGGGCGGCGGAACCCTGGAAGGCGCCTGGCGCGATCCGCGTCGGCGCGGCACGCCTGAGGCGTCCGGTTTCCTGGTCGCCATCCAGCGCGTCGGCGCCCAGGTGACCGCCAGCTTCTATCCGCGGCCGGGCGGCGGGATCGCCACCCTGATGCTCAATCCGGGGACCGGCGGCGAGTGGTCGGGCGACCTGCTGGAAGGCCGCGACAGCACCGCTGTCACCCTGCGCCGCAACTAGGCGAGACCCAGCGCCGCCTTGGCCGCGGCGCTCGCCTTCGCCAGGTCGTCGTGGCCGTAGGGCTCGGCCGGGCTGTGGCCCCAGACCGGGCCGGGCCAGGCCGGATCGCCGGCCCGGCGGCCGATCACGTGCACGTGCAGCTGCGGGGTGACATTGCCCAGCGCGCCGACGTTCAGCTTGTCGACCATGAAGCCCAGCGCCCGCACGGCGCGGCCGGCGGCGAGGATCTCGTCGGTCAGGGTCGCAAGGTCCTCGCGGGCCAGGTCCTCCAGCTCGCGCAGGCCCGTGCGGCGGGGGATCAGCACGATCCAGGGATAGCGGCCGTCGTCCTGCAGTCGCGCATGGCTGAGGGCGAGGTCGCCGAGGGCGTGGGAGGTGGCCACGAAGGCCGGATCGATCTCGAACATGACCTTGGCTTGGTAGCCCCGGAGGCGCGGGGAGTCACTTGCGCTTGCCGCAAAGCCCTTGCGGGTCTAGAGCGCGTGCGAATTTCGCACTGCAAACACGGGACAGTTCCATGACCACGAAGAAGCCGATCCGCGTCGCTGTCACCGGCGCCGCCGGCAATATCGGTTACGCCCTCCTTTTCCGCATCGCCTCGGGCGAGATGCTGGGCAAGGACCAGCCGGTCATCCTGCAACTGCTCGAAATCCCGACCGAGGGCGCGCAGAAGGCCCTGAAGGGCGTGGCCATGGAACTGGAAGACTGCGCGTTCCCGCTGCTGGCCGACATGGTCCTGACCGACGACGCCAACGTCGCCTTCAAGGACGCCAACTGGAACCTGCTGGTCGGCTCCAAGCCGCGCGGTCCGGGCATGGAGCGCGCCGACCTGCTGAAGGACAACGGCAAGATCTTCATCGCCCAGGGCAAGGCCATCGACGCTGTCGCTGCTGACGACGCCCGCGTCGCCGTGGTCGGCAACCCCTGCAACACCAACGTCATGATCGCCGCGGCCCAGGCCAAGCGCCTGACCGCCGACCGCTTCACCGCCATGGTGCGCCTCGACGAGAACCGCGGCCGCGCCCAGCTGGCTAAGAAGGCCGGCGTGTCGATCAACGACGTCAGCGACCTGTACATCTACGGCAACCACTCGCCGACCATGTTCGCCGACTTCACCCACGCCAAGATCGGCGGCAAGCCCGCCGCCGAGGTCATCGGCGACGAAGCCTGGCTGAAGAACGACTACCTGCCGGCCGTCGGCAAGCGCGGCGCGGCGATCATCGAGGCCCGCGGCCTGTCCTCGGCCGCCTCGGCCGCCAACGCCCTGATCGACCACGTCCGCGACCTGACCACGGTCGGCGCGGTGCACTCGGTCGCCGTCAACAGCGAAGGCCGCTACGGCTTCGCCGAAGGCGTCTGGGCCGGCATGCCGGTGAAGACCACCGCCACCGGCTACGACGTGATCACGTCCTACGAAATGGACGACTTCGCCAAGTCGAAGATCGCCCTGACCAATGAAGAGCTGGTCGGCGAGCGCGACACCGTGAAGGACCTCCTGGCCTAAGCCAGACGTCGGGATCCATCGAAGGGCCGGCCCGCATAGCGGCGCCGGCCCTTTTTCGTGCGCGCTATCTGCCGCTTAGGCGGGCGCGTCCGGCGGCGATCGCTTCAAGCTCGCCGATGCGGCGGTCGTAGGCGGCGGCGACGGCGCGCGGCGAGCGCAGCGCCGCCTCCTCGCGATAGGCCAGCCAGTCGTCCTGGTCCTCGCGCAGCGCCTCGACCGGCGCGCCCGAGCGTTCGGCGCGGCGATAGGCGCGGGCCATGTGGCGGTCGGCGGCCGCGAGCACCGCGTCGGTGCAGACCATCTCCTCGGCCAGCGAGCCGGCGTTGCGGCAGTCGAAGCTCGGTCGCTCGCCCCAGGTCGGGTCCTGGGCCGTGGGCGCCTCCGGGGCCCAGGCGGCCTGCGGCGCGCGCGGCGGCGCAGGCGCGGGGCGCGGGATCGGGGCTGGCGGCGGTTCGGGCGGCAGCGGCGCCAGGCCCGGCGGCGGCTCTGTCATGTCCGGCGGCAGGGTCTCCAGCGGCGGCGCGGGCGGCGGCGGAACCGCCGGCGGCAGCTCGGCCATGGCGATGTCCAGCTGGCCCTCGGGCGTCGCCGCCGGCGCGGCCGGCTGCATCGGCGCGCGGGCCGCCAGGTCGGTGATCAGCTGCGGGCGCGCGGCGAGGCCAAGACCGATCCCCAGCACGGCGGCCAGCGCCACCCCGGCCAGCAGCGCCTTGCCGCCGATCCGCCGGCGCGGCGGAGGCGGCGGGTCGCGCGGCTCCAGGGTCAGGGGCTGTTCGCCGTCGAAGGTCATGACCCCAGCCTAGCGCCCGGGGCTGAACGCCGGCTGAACCGCTGGCGCGGCGGTCCGAACCGGTGGAAAATCGCCGCCATGAGCCTCGGACCCACTCTCGAAACCGCCCGCCTGATCCTGCGCCCGACCTCCGGCGAGGACTTCGAACCCTGGGCCGCCTTCTCGGCCGACGAGGAGGCTTCGCGTTTCCTCGGCGGCCCCCAGCCGCGCGAGACGGCCTGGCGCATGATGTGCACCATGGCCGGGTCCTGGGTGGTGCGCGGGTTCGGCATGTTCTCGGTGATCGAGAAGGAGAGCGGCCGCTGGGTCGGCCGGCTCGGCCCCTGGCAGCCCGAGGGCTGGCCCGGCACCGAGGTCGGCTGGGGCGTGGCGCGCGAATTCTGGGGCAAGGGCTATGCGCCCGAAGGCGCGACGGCGGCGATCGACTGGGCCTTCGACCATCTGGGCTGGACCGAGGTCATCCACTGCATCGATCCGGGCAACGTCAATTCCCAGGGCGTGGCGCGGAAGCTCGGCTCCTCGATCCTGCGCCATGCGATGCTGCCGCCGCCGCTCAGCGAGAGCGTCGATGTCTGGGGACAGACCCGCGAGCAGTGGCGCGCGCGGCTGTCCTAGTCCTTTGGTTCAGTCATCCATGCCCTGAGGTTATGGGTCAGATCCAGCCGCGCTCGCGCAATTGCCGGGCGTAGGTGCGGCTGACCGGGACTTCGGACCCGTCCTTCAGCGTCAGGGTGGCGCGCCCGTCGCCGCGGCGAGCCTCGGCGATCGCGCCGCGCGCGACCCACCACGAGCGGTGCACCTGCGCGCCCTCGATCCCCTCCAGCTCGGCCACGGCGTCGCTCAGCCGCATCAGGATCAGGTCCTGGCCCTGCGAGGTGTGCAGCCGCAGGTAATGGTCCTCGGACTCCACCGCCCAGACCTCGGCGTCGCGCAGTTTGAGCGGCAGCCGCTCGAGGAAGCGCGGCGGCGCAGGGGAGGGCGGGCTTTCGACGGCGGCCTGCCGGCGGCCCGCCAGCACGTTGACCGCGGTGATCGCCAGCGTGACCAGGGCGACGCTCACAAAGAGCGAGACGAGCGCCCGGGCCGGGATCGGCGAATGCAGCAGATAGGTGTTCACCAGCCAGACCAGACCGGTCAGCGGCCCGGCGATCACCAGCGCGTAGAGAACCGTGCGCAGCCACGGGTTCGTGTTCGCGTCGCGGGCCGGGAACGCGAAGTGCGTGACCAGTCCGCCCCATACCGTCCCGACGCTCAAGGTTCCGGCCCAGTAGGCCAATCGTTCGACGAGGCTGAGCTGGCCCATGCCGAAGGCGCCCGAGACCGCCAGGAACACCGCCGCGGCCGCGGCGATGGCGAAGCCGCGCCGCCATCCGGCGACCCCGCCCATGGGGCCGTATTCGAACCACTTCGCCTTCACTGAGCGCATGCGAAGGAGAAAACACGATTGGGTCCGATGAGGAAGCGCGGCGCTGGCGCGTCCTTATGGTCGAGCGATTGTTGTGATTGGTCTTTCTTCGATGACGCAGGCGTCAGGATTGTATACAGTAGTCGAAAATACGCGGTTTTGTTGGGGGCTCGCGGTTGCCACATTGAGCGGTGGCGCCTATAACCCCGGCCGTCCGCCGAGCCCGGCGGGTTTCCCGATCACGCGTTACGCGGCCTCATGAACATCCACGAGCATCAAGCCAAGTCCGTCCTCTCCGAGTTCGGCGTGGCGGTCCCGCGCGGCTATGCCGCCTTCTCCGTCGACGAAGCGGTCAAGGCCGCCCAGGACCTCGGTGGTCCGGTCTTCGTCGTGAAGTCCCAGATCCACGCCGGCGGCCGCGGCAAGGGCCGCTTCGAAGGCCTCGGTCCCGACTCCAAGGGCGGCGTCCGCGTCGTCAAGTCGGTCGACGAGGTCAAGGCCAACGCTGAGGAAATGCTCGGCCGCGTGCTGGTGACCCACCAGACCGGCCCCAAGGGCAAGCAGGTGAACCGCCTCTACATCGAGGAAGGCGCTGCGATCGCCAAGGAATTCTACCTGTCGCTGCTGGTCGACCGCGAAACGAGCCGCGTCTCGGTCGTGGCGTCGACCGAAGGCGGCATGGACATCGAGGAGGTCGCCCACTCGACCCCCGAGAAGATCGTCACCTTCTCCATCGACCCGGCCACCGGCGTCTTCCCGCACCACGCCCGCGCGCTGTCCAAGGCGCTGGGCCTGACGGGCGGCCTGGCCAAGGAAGCGGCCACGCTCCTCTCGCAGCTCTACACGGCGTTCCTCGCCAAGGACATGAGCATGCTGGAGATCAACCCGCTGATCGTGACCGGCGACGACCACCTGCGCGTCCTCGACGCCAAGGTCAGCTTCGACTCCAACGCGCTGTTCCGTCACCCGGACATCGTCGCCCTGCGCGACGAGAGCGAAGAGGATCCGAAGGAGATCGAGGCCTCGAAGTTCGACCTCAGCTACATCGCCCTCGACGGCGAAATCGGCTGCATGGTCAACGGCGCGGGCCTGGCCATGGCCACCATGGACATCATCAAGCTCTACGGCGCCGAGCCGGCGAACTTCCTGGATGTCGGCGGCGGCGCGGACGAGCCCAAGGTGACGGCGGCCTTCAAGATCATCATGGCCGACCCGAACGTGAAGGGCATCCTGGTCAACATCTTCGGCGGCATCGCCCGCTGCGACATCCTCGCCAACGGCGTGGTCAACGCGGTGAAGCAGGTCGGCCTGAACGTCCCGCTGGTGGTGCGCCTCGAAGGCACCAACGCCGAGCTGGGCAAGAAGATCATCAACGAAAGCGGTCTGAACGTGATCGCGGCGAACGACCTTTCGGACGGCGCTGAGAAGATTGTCAAAGCCGTGCGGGAGGCGAACTGATGTCCATCCTCATCGGTAAAGAGACGCGCGTCATCTGCCAGGGCATCACCGGCGCCCAGGGCACCTTCCACTCCGAGCAGGCCATCGCCTACGGCACCAAGATGGTCGGCGGCGTGACCCCCGGCAAAGGCGGCCAGACGCACATCGGCCTGCCGGTGTTCGACACCGTCGCCGAGGCGGTCAAGCAGACCGGCGCCGACGCCAGCGCGATCTACGTCCCGCCGCCCTTCGCGGCCGACTCGATCCTGGAAGCCATCGACGCCGAAGTCCCGCTGATCATCTGCATCACCGAGGGCATCCCGGTGACCGACATGATCAAGGTCAAGAAGGCCCTGGCCGGCTCGAAGTCGCGCCTGATCGGCCCGAACTGCCCGGGCGTGCTGACGCCGGACGCCTGCAAGATCGGCATCATGCCGGGCAACATCTTCAAGAAGGGCTCGGTCGGCGTGGTTTCGCGCTCCGGCACCCTGACCTACGAAGCCGTGTTCCAGACCACCAACGTCGGCCTCGGCCAATCGACGGCGGTCGGCATCGGCGGCGACCCGGTCAAGGGCACCGAGTTCATCGACATGCTCGACCTGTTCCTCAAGGACCCCGAAACCGAGTCGATCATCATGATCGGCGAAATCGGCGGTTCGGCTGAAGAAGACGCGGCCGAGTTCATCAAAAATTCGCCCATCAAGAAGCCTATGGTCGGCTTCATCGCGGGCCGTACGGCGCCTCCGGGCCGCCGCATGGGTCACGCCGGCGCGATCATCTCCGGCGGCAAGGGCGGTGCGGAAGACAAGATCGCAGCGATGGAGGCCGCGGGCATCCGCGTCTCGCCGTCGCCGGCGGCTCTGGGCGAAACACTTCTTCAGGTGCTGAAAGGCGCCTGACGGCGAGCCGGGCGCCTGGAAGGCGCCCGGCGACAACCTAAGTAGTATGGGCGGTCCGCGCTCGGCTCCTTCTTCCTGAAGTCCGCGCGACGGACCCCGGGAAACGGACGAAATGGCGGACGACGGCAGTCTGATCAACGAGGTGCTCGCGGAGACCTCTTTCCTCTACGGCGGCAACGCCGCATTCGTGGAGGACCTCTACGCGAAATGGGCGGCGAACCCCGCCTCGGTCGACGCCTCCTGGCAGGCCTTCTTCTCGTCGCTGAACGATCGCGCCGAAGAGGTTAAGGCCGCCGCCGGCAAGCGCTCCTGGACCAAGCCGGGCGCGCCTGCGGCCCGTCCCGACTGGCTCTCGGCCATCGACGGCCTCTGGCCGGCGGTCGAGGCGAAGGTCGGCGCCAAGGTCGCCGAGCGCGCCGCGCCCAGCGCCTCGCCGGAATCGGTCCGCGCCGCGACCCTCGACTCCCTGCGTGCGATCATGATGATCCGCGCCTACCGGATGCGCGGCCACCTGCGCGCCAACCTCGACCCGCTGGGCATCACGGTGCCGGACGGCGACGCCTCCGAGCTCGACCCGGCGACCTACGGCTTCACCGAGGCCGACTTCGACCGTCCGATCTTCCTCGACTTCGTGCTCGGCCTCGAGACCGGCACGATCCGCGAGATCCTGGCGATCCTCAAGCGCACCTACTGCGGCGACATCGGCGTCCAGTACATGCACATCTCCGACCCGGCCCAGAAGGCCTGGCTGCAGGAGCGCATCGAAGGCCGCGACAAGGAGATCCAGTTCACCAAGGAGGGCAAGGTCGCCATCCTCAAGAAGCTGATCGAGGCCGAAGGCTTCGAACGCTTCCTGCACAAGCGCTATCCCGGCACCAAGCGGTTCGGCCTGGACGGCGGCGAAGCCATGGTCCCGGCCATGGAGCAGATCATCAAGCGCGGCGGCGCGCTGGGCGTGCGCGACATCGTCCTGGGCATGCCCCACCGCGGCCGTCTGAACGTGCTGGCCGCCGTCATGGCCAAGCCGTACCACGTGATCTTCCACGAGTTCCAAGGCGGCTCGTCGGTGCCCTCGGACATCGAGGGTTCGGGCGACGTGAAGTACCACATGGGCGCCTCGTCGGACCGCGCGTTCGACGGCAACAACGTCCACCTGTCGCTGACCGCCAACCCTTCGCACCTGGAGATCGTCAACCCGGTCGTCCTGGGCAAGGCGCGCGCCAAGCAGGCCTTCACCCTGCGTGATGCGCCCGAGAGCGGCCGCGGCCACGTGCTGCCGCTGCTGCTGCACGGCGATGCGGCCTTCGCCGGCCAGGGCGTGGTGGCCGAGTGCTTCGCGATTTCGGGCACCAAGGGCTACCGCACCGGCGGCACCATCCACTTCATCGTCAACAACCAGATCGGGTTCACGACGGCGCCGCAGTACAGCCGCTCCTCGCCCTATCCGTCGGACGTGGCGCTGATGGTCGAGGCGCCGATCTTCCACGTGAACGGCGACGATCCCGAAGCCGTGACCTACGTGGCCAAGGTCGCCACCGAGTTCCGCCAGCAGTTCGGCAAGGACGTCGTCATCGACATGTTCTGCTACCGGCGGTTCGGTCACAACGAGGGCGACGACCCGACGATGACCTCGCCCTTGATGTACGCCAAGATCAAGGACCACCCGCCGACCCGCGAGCTCTACGCCCGCAAGCTGGTCGCCGAGGGCGTGGCCACCCAGGACGAGGTGACCGGCTGGGTGACCGAGTTCGAAGACTTCCTCGACAAGGAATTCGAGGCGGGCAAGACCTACAAGGCCAACAAGGCCGACTGGCTCGACGGCAAGTGGGCCGGCCTGGCGCTGCCGGAAGGCGACGACCGCCGCGGCGACACCAGCGTGCCGATGCAGAAGCTGGTCGATCTCGGCCAGAAGATCACCGCGATCCCCGAGCGCCTGGACGTCCACAAGACCGTCCGCCGCGCCATCGAGAACCGCCGCGCGGCCATCGAGTCGGGCGAAGGCCTCGACTGGGCGACCGGCGAGCACCTGGCCTTCGCCAGCCTGCTCGACGAGGGCTTCCCGGTCCGCCTCGCCGGCCAGGACAGCGTGCGCGGGACCTTCGTGCAGCGTCACACCGACCTGATCGACCAGAAGACCGAGGAGCACTACACCCCGCTGTCGCACCTGCGTCCGGGCCAGGCTCACTTCGAGGTCATCGACTCGGCGCTGTCGGAAGAGGCGGTGCTGGGCTTCGAGTACGGCTTCTCGCTGGCCGACCCGAAGACGCTGACCCTGTGGGAGGCCCAGTTCGGCGACTTCGCCAACGGCGCCCAGGTGGTCATCGACCAGTTCATCTCGTCGGGCGAGCGCAAGTGGCTGCGGATGAGCGGCCTGGTGATGCTGCTGCCGCACGGCTACGAAGGCCAGGGCCCCGAGCACTCCTCGGCGCGCCTCGAGCGCTTCCTGCAGCTCTGCGCGGAAGACAACATGCAGGTGGTCAACTGCTCGACCCCGGCCAACTACTTCCACGCCCTGCGCCGTCAGCAGCGCCGCGAGTTCCGCAAGCCGCTGATCGTCATGACGCCGAAGTCGCTGCTGCGGCACAAGAAGGCGACCTCGACGATGGCCGATCTGGCCGAGGGCTCGTCGTTCCACCGCGTGCTGAACGACGACGCCGAGCGCGGCGTCAACACGTCGGTGAAGCTGGTCGAGCCGGACAAGATCCGCCGCGTCGTGCTGTGCTCGGGCAAGGTCTATTACGACCTGCTCGACGCCCGCGAGGAGAAGGGTGTCGACGACGTCTACATCATGCGCCTCGAGCAGTTCTATCCGTGGCCGGTGAAGTCGCTGTCGACCGAGCTGTCGCGCTTCCCGAACGCTGAGCTGGTCTGGTGTCAGGAAGAGCCGAAGAACATGGGCGGCTGGACTTTCGTCGACCCGTGGCTGGAGCTCACCCTCGAGCGCCTCAAGGTCAAGGCCAAGCGCGCCCGCTATGTCGGTCGTCCGGCGTCCGCCTCGACCGCCGCGGGCCTGATGAGCCGCCACATGCGCGAACTGCAGAACTTCCTCGCGGACGCCTTCGCTTAAGGCGTCCCGGGACTTCCAAGTAAAAGAACAGAGCGAAGAGAGAGACAGGTACTTCCAATGGCCGACATCATGACCCCCGCCCTGGGCGAGTCCGTCACCGAGGCGACGGTCGCGCGCTGGACGAAGAAGGCGGGCGACGCCGTTCGGAAGGACGAGATCCTGGTCGAACTCGAAACCGACAAGGTGAGCCTCGAGGTCGCCGCCCCCGCGGACGGCGTGCTCGAGTTCATCGCCGCCGAAGAAGGCGCGACCGTCGAGCCGGGCGCTGTGCTCGGCCGCCTGGCCGAAGGCGCCGTGGCTGCGGCCCCGGCCGCCGCCGCGGCTCCGAAGGCCGAAGCGCCGAAGCCGGCTCCGGCTCCGGCCGCCGCTCCGGCCCCTGCGCCGGCCGCGGCTCCCGCCGCCGCCGCGCCGTTGGCCCCCTCGGCCCAGCGGATCGTCGCCGAGAACAACCTCGACGCCGGCGCGATCGCCGGGTCGGGCAAGGCCGGCCGCGTGACCAAGGGCGACGCCCTGGCCGCTCTGGAGGCCCGCGCCAACGCTCCGGCGGCGCCCGCCGCCCCGGCCGCGCCGCGTGAGATCCACGAGCGTGAAGAGCGGGTCCGCATGACCCGCCTGCGCCAGACCATCGCCCGCCGCCTGAAGGAAGCCCAGAACGCCGCGGCGATGCTGACGACCTTCAACGAGGTCGACATGAGCGCGGTCATGGCCCTGCGCAACCAGTACAAGGACGGCTTCGAGAAGAGCCACGGCGTGAAGCTCGGCTTCATGAGCTTCTTCGTGAAGGCGGTGATCCACGGCCTGAAGCACGTGCCGGACGTCAACGCCGAGATCGACGGCACCGACGTCATCTACAAGAACCACTATGACATCGGCGTCGCCGTCGGCACCGAAAAGGGCCTGGTGGTTCCGGTGCTGCGCGACGCCGACGCGCTGTCGCTGTCGGGCATCGAAAAGGGCATCGGCGCCCTCGGCAAGAAGGCCCGCGACGGTCAGCTGGCCCTCGAAGACCTGCAAGGCGGTACGTTCACGATCTCGAACGGCGGCGTCTACGGCTCGCTGATGTCGACCCCGATCCTCAACGCCCCGCAGTCGGGCATCCTGGGCATGCACAAGATCCAGGAACGCCCGATGGCCGTGAACGGCCAGGTGGTGATCCGTCCGATGATGTACCTGGCGCTCAGCTACGATCACCGCATCGTCGATGGTCAGGGCGCGGTGACCTTCCTGGTGAAGGTCAAGGAAGCCATCGAAGACCCGCAGCGTCTGCTGCTGGACGTCTAAATCACGCCGTCACCGGCGAACGCATTTCATGGCGGCGGGGCTTCACGCCTCGCCGTTTTGCTAAGGACTGAAGAGCAATGGCTCAATACGACGTCATCATCATCGGCGGCGGCCCCGGCGGCTACAACGCCGGCATCCGCGCGGGCCAGCTGGGCCTGAAGGTCGCCGTGGTGGAGAAGCGCACGACGCTCGGCGGCACCTGCCTCAATGTCGGCTGCATGCCGTCCAAGGCCCTGCTGCACGCCTCGGAGCTCTACGAGGCCGCCGGCGGCGAGTTCGCCACCCTCGGCATCGAGGTGAAGCCCAAGCTGAACCTCGTGCAGATGATGAAGCAGAAGGCCGACTCGGTGACCGCCCTGACCAAGGGCATCGAGTTCCTGTTCAAGAAGAACAAGGTCGAGTGGATCAAGGGCGCCGGCAAGATCGCCGGCCCCGGCAAGGTCGAAGTCACCGCCGAGGACGGCTCGGTCTCGACCCTGGAAGCCAAGAACATCGTCATCGCCACCGGCTCGGAACCGACCCCGCTGCCGGGCGTGACCATCGACCAGGAACGCATCGTCGACTCCACCGGCGCCCTGTCGCTGCCGGAAGTGCCCAAGAGCCTGATCGTCATCGGCGCCGGCATCATCGGCCTGGAGCTGGGCTCGGTTTGGCGCCGCCTGGGCTCCAAGGTCACCGTCGTCGAATTCCTCGACCGCATCACCCCGGGCATGGACGCCGAGACCGCCAAGACCTTCCAGCGCTCGCTGACCAAGCAGGGCGTCGAGTTCAAGCTGGGCGCCAAGGTCACCGCCGCGACCGCGTCGAAGAAGGGCGTCTCGCTCACCGTCGAGCCGGTGGCCGGCGGCGCGGCCGAGACCCTCGAAGCCGAGTACGTGCTGGTCGCCATCGGCCGGCGTCCCTACACCGAGGGCTTGGGCCTGGAGAACGTCGGGATCACCCCGGACAAGCGCGGCTTCATCGAAACCGACCACTTCAAGACCTCGGCGCCGGGCGTCTGGGCGATCGGCGACGCCATCCATGGCCCGATGCTGGCCCACAAGGCCGAGGAAGACTCGGTCGCCTGCATCGAGATCATCGCCGGCAAGTACGGTCACGTGGACTACAACCTGGTCCCCAGCGTGGTCTACACCTACCCGGAAGTGGCTTGGGTCGGTCAGACCGAGGAGCAGCTGAAGGACGCGGGCGTCGCCTACAAGGTCGGCAAGTTCCCGTTCAGCGCCAACAGCCGCGCCAAGATCAACCACGAGACCGAAGGCTTCGCCAAGGTCCTGGCCGACGCCAAGACCGACGAGATCCTCGGCGTCCACATCGTCGGCCCGCAGGCCGGCGAGATGATCGGCGAGTACTGCGTGGCCATGGCTTTCAAGGCCGCCAGCGAGGACATCGCCCGCGTCTGCCATCCGCACCCGACCCGCTCGGAAGCCGGCCGTCAGGCCGCCATGGGCGTCGAAGGCTGGACGATGCAAGCCTGATGAACGTGAGGCGCGCGCAGGCCGACGAGATCGCGGCCTGCGCGGCGCTTTACGAGCGCGTCTTGCGCGAGACCTTCACCTGGACGCCGCCCGAGCAGCACCAGGCCGCCGACTTCCTGCGCCACGCCGAGCAGGAAGAGATCTACCTGGCGAAGGACGGCGAGCGCCTGCTGGGCGTCGCCGGTTTCCACCGGCCGAGCAACTTTCTGCATTCGCTCTACGTCGAGGCCCGCGGCGCCGGCGTCGGCAAGGCGCTGCTCGACCATGTCGCGGCGACCGCCGACGGGCCGCTGTCGCTCAAGTGCCAGTCGCCCAACTTGCGGGCCCAGGACTTCTATCTGCGCGAGGGCTTCCGCATCGTCGACGTCGGCCGCGACCCGGGCGCGGACTTCACTTGGCTGCGGATGAGCCGCTGAACCCGATTTAACTTCGGCCCGTCACGGTCGGGGCGTAGATTCTCCCAAACAGGAGGATCGACATGGCCGTTTCCCTGCTTCTGACCGCCCTGGCGGCGACCACGCTGACCGCGCCGCCCGCTCCAGCCTGCCCGAAGGAGGCGACCCTGCAGGTCGCCGATCCCGCCCGGCCCGCCGCCCTGCTGCGCCCGCAGGACCAGCGCGGGCCGAACGGCGCCCAGACCCTGGCCAGCCTGCCGCCGGCCGGCATGCACCTGACCGTCATGCGCTCAGTGGGCGGCTGCGCGGTCTCGACCCAGGTCCGCCAGGACGTCCACGGCGACGGCCGCTTCGCCAAGCCGCGGTAGGCGGCCTGCCCCCAACACCGCTCATCCCGGCGAAAGCCGCGACCCAAGCTGAGTCCCAGCTAGTCGCCAGTGGCCCGGTCGTGATCGGAGCGCCGCTTGGGCCCCGGCTTTCGCCGGGGTGAGCGGGGGATGTTTATCCCGCCAGCCCCGTCGCCAGAGTCTCCTTGAACGGCGTCGTCGGCCGCCCGATCAGGCCGCTCAGCACATGCCCGTCGTCGAACAGCGCGCCCTGAGCGGCCGAGGCGTCGCTCTGCGCCAGCATCTCGGCGATCGGCGCCGGCAGGCCCGCGCCCTTCAGCGCCGCCGCATAGTCGGCCTCCGGCAGGTCGGTGTAGCCCACCGGCTTGCCGGCGACCTGCGCCAGCGCCTGGGCGAACTGCGTCAGCGTGAACGCGGCGTCGCCGGCCAGTTCATAGGTCCTGGTCGCCGCTTCGCCGGTCAGCACCTTCACCGCCGCGGCGGCGTAGTCGGCGCGGCTGGCGCCCGAGATCTGGCCGTCGCCGGCGCTGCCCAGCAGCGTGCCGTGGGCCAGCGCCGCCGGCGCGGCCTGCACATAGTTCTCGGTGTACCAGCCGTTGCGCAGCAGGGCGTGGGCCAGGCCGCTGGCCTGCAGCGCCGCCTCGGTGGCCCGGTGCTCGACCGCCAGGCCCAGCGGGCTCGTATCGGCGCGCAGCAGGCTGGTGTAGGCGATGAACCCGACCCCGGCCGCCTTGGCCGCGTCGATCACCGCCTGGTGCTGCACCGCGCGCTTGCCGACCTCGCTCGACGAGATCAGCAGCAGCCGCTCCACCCCAGCCAGGGCGGGCGCGAGGGTCTGCGGCGCGTCATAGTCGAAGGCGCGGACCTGCACCCCGCGCGCGGCGACCTCGGCCAGCTTGGCCGGATCGCGGGCCAGGGCGACGATCTGGTCGGGCGCGACGGTCTCAAGCAAGGCGTCCAGGGCGAGCCGGCCGAGTTGGCCCGTGGCTCCGGTGATGGCGTACATGGCTGTCCCTCATTCTTTGGGATTGAAGTTGCAGCCGGGCATCTAGGTTCCTAACTTCTTTTTCGTAAGTACGCACACGGGAGTAAGTATGGACGCGCCCATTCGCCTGGCCGACCGCATGCAGCGCGGCGACGTCTTCGCGCCGCGCTGTCCCTCGCGCGCCATCCTCAAGCACGTCACCAGCACCTGGGGCGTGCTGGTGCTGATCGCCCTGCGCGGCGGGACGCTGCGGTTCAGCGAATTGCGCCGCAAGGTCGCCGGGGTCAGCGAACGCATGCTCGCCCAGACCCTGCAGCAGCTGGAGGGCGACGGCCTGCTGGTCCGGCGCAGCTACCCGGTCGTGCCGCCGCACGTGGAGTACAGCCTGACCGAGTTCGGCGCGGAGGCCGCCCAGCATGTCGAGGCGCTCGCCGACTGGATCGAGGAGCGCCTGCCTGAGCTGACCAAGGCGCCTTAGTCGGCGATCGTTCGGCGCTGCGGCCCGACCCTCAGCCCCTCGATGCGCGAGCCTTCGAGCTTCAGCACCGGCCGCAGGCGGTGGAACAGGCGCGCATAGTTGTAGAACGGCACGCTGGGCCACAGGTGGTGCATCAGGTGCAGGTTCTGCTGCAGCAGCAGGAAGGTCCCGCCCGGCCACAGGCTGATGCGCGTGTTCAGGTAGCGCTCGGTCTGGTCGAACGGGTGGTGCGGCAGCCACTGGAAGAAGATGTTCAGCGCCAGGATGCCGATCCGGGTCGGCAGGAACCACAGCATCAGCCACTCGGCGACGTGTCCGGTGGCGATCGCCGCGACCAGCAGCGCCAGGGTCAGCAGGCTCACCGCGCTGACCTGGGCGATCTCGCCAGGACTGAGGATCAGTCCGACCCGCTTGTAGCGCTCGGCGCTGATGAACCGCATGGCGCCCAGCGGGATCAACGACATCGGAACCATGATCGCCCATTTGCGCAGCAGCTGGACGAAGGTGCCCTTCACCGAGATGTCGGGGTCGCGCTCGGTGTTGGTGTGGGAGTGGTGCAGCACGTGGGTGCGCTGCAGCGCCGGCCAGCCCGAGCCCATGCCCAGCGAGCCGATCCAACCGACCACGGTGTTGATCCAGGCCAGGCGCTTGGGCGCGGCGACGACGTTGCCGTGGATGGACTCGTGGACCAGCGTGTAGTGCGCGTAGGAAATCACCGCCAGCACCGGGGTGCAGGCCCACAGCGGCCAGGCGCCGGTGAAACCCAGCGCGATGACGCCGATCAGCGCCGCGGGCAGGGCGAGAGCCAGGACCAGGGTCGGCCAGGCCACAGCGGGCGACAGCTCCTGTGCGATCCGCCGTTCGTCCGCGTGCGAAATCCCGATCGCCGCGCGCAGCGCCTTCGGGTCATGAGCGCCGTCAGCCATGGCCGTTCCTCCAATCCCACTGCCTGGGGTTTGGCGGTGACGATAGCGGCTTTGAAAATCAAAGCGACTCAAAAATGACGCGAGCGTCACGAATTTCGGCCATGGATTCCGCGTCGCTTTGAATTTCATGGTATCTGACGCGGGCCGCATCCTTCGCGGCGGCCGGGGAGGCGGCAGGCATGAGCGCATCGGAGTCCGACTACGGCGACGACACGCTGTGCCCGGTCGCGCACTCGACCGGCCTCGTGGGCGACCGCTGGTCGATCCTGATCGTGCGCGAACTGCTGATGGGGCAGAGCCGCTTTCAGGACCTCCAGGCCCAGACCGGGGCTTCCAGCCAGATGCTCGCCGCCCGGCTCAAGCGCCTCGAGGCCAACGGCGTGGTCGAACGCCAGGCCTATTCGCAGCGCCCGCCGCGCTACGAGTATCACCTGACGACCAAGGGCCGCGGCCTGATGCCGGTCATCCTGGCGCTGCGGACCTGGGGCGAGCAGTGGTGCAAGCCGGCCCCCGGCGGCCCGGCGACCCACATGTTCCACAAGACCTGCGGCGCGGAGCTGGAGCTCAACGGCCGCTGCCCGAGATGCGACGTCCTGGTCGACTGGCCGGAGATGCGCGGCCAGCCGAGCGAGGCCTGGGCCGAGGAGCGCGCCCGCCGTTCCGCCGAGTTCGCCGAACAGCGCCGGGGCGGGACCGACTCCTAGCTCCGGCGGATCTCGAAATAGGTCTTGGCGTCCCGCGTGAACCCGACGCCCTCGTAGAAGCGCAGGGTCGATTCCCGGCGTGACCCGGTCGCCAGCAGCACCTTGTAGCAGTCGGCCTTCCAGGCCTTGTCGAGCGCTGCTTCCAGCACCGCGCGGCCCAACCCGCTGCGCCGATGGCCCTCGTCGGTCACCACGTTCTCGATCACGCCGTAGGGACGGGCGCCGCGCGACAGATTGGGCACGATGGCGAGCGTGCACGACGACACCAGCCGCCCGCCGATCTCGGCGACGAAGGGCGTCGTCAGTCCCGAGCCGAGCACCGCGGCCCAGGTCGGCGCGGCCTCGGCGACGTCCAGCACCGGATCGCCGGGATTGAGCTGCCGGTAGAGCGCCAGCACGCCGGCCAGGTCGTCGGGCGTCGCCGGGCGGATCACAGGCTTGAGCATGGGCGGAAGGCTAATCCACGCCCTCGATCAAACGCAATCGCCCCGCTCCCGTCGAGGAGCAGGGCGAAAGCGTTGGCTGGCCCGCCGCGTCAGGGCGGCGTTGGCGCGTCAGCCGCCGCCGGTCGGCTTGTCCAGCTGCGCCATGGCCTTCTCGAGCGCGACGTGCATCGAGAGCGTGTCGGCCGCCTGGCGTGGCGGGTACTTCTTCAGGCTTTCCAGATGCTCGGCGATGAACGGCGAGCCGGCATGGGGCGCCCAGAGCTTCGAGGCGAAGAACTTGCGGCCGATGTAGCCCCACTCTTCGCTCTCCGGATCCATCTTCTCCATCGGGTCCATGCGCAGATGGAACAGGTAGGGAATGGACGGGTAGGCCTTCTCAGTGAACCAGCTGCCGTTCTTCTTGACCCCGATATGCATCTTCCAATTGTCGACGCGCACGGCCATCAGGTCGGTCTCGTCGTAGTAGAAGAGCGACCGGCGGGCCGACTTCTCGGTCTTGCCGCTCCACATCTCCAGCTGGTTGAAGCCGTCGAGATGGCAGGTGTACTTGACGCCGTTCATCGTGTGGCCGTTCAGGAGCTTTTCCTTCACGTCCTTGGCGCCGGCGGCCTCGGCCAGGGTCAGATACAGGTCCTCGTGGTTCTGGACGCCGTTGCAGCTGGTCCCGGCCGGGATCACGCCGGGCCACTTGATCAGGCAGGGCACGCGGACGCCGCCTTCCCAGGTGGTGCCCTTCTCGCCGCGGAACGGAGCGTAGCCGCCGTCCGGCCACAGCATCAGTTCGTTGCCGTTGTCGGTCGAGTAGATGACGATGGTGTCGTCCTCGACGCCCATCTCCTTCAACTTGGCCAACAGGGCGCCGACGTGCTCGTCGTGCTCCAGCATCTTGGCGCGGACCACGTCCTCCTCGGCCCGGCCCTCGTCTACCGCCTTCTGCAGATACTGCTTTTGCGGGTGGCTGAAGATGTGGATGGCGGTGGTGTTGAACCAGCAGAACCAGGGCTTGTCGCCCTTGCCCACGCGGTCCATCCAATCAAGCGTCTTGTCGAGCACCTCCTTGTCGAAGGTCTCCATCCGCTTGCGGGTGAGCAGGCCGGTGTTCTCGATCTTCTGCTTGCCGCGCAGTCCGAAGATGCCGTCGTCGGTCTTGTCGAACTCGTCCTGCGCCCAGGCGTGCAGCACGCCGCGCGGGCCGAACTGCTTCTGATACTCGGGGTTCTTCTGACCCGGATAGTCGAGTTCCTCGGGCTCTTCCTCGGCGTTGAGGTGGTACAGATTGCCGAACCACTCGTCGAAACCGTGGCTGGTCGGCAGGAACTCGTTGCGGTCGCCCAGGTGGTTCTTGCCGAACTGGGCGGTGGCGTAGCCCTGGTCCTTCAGCACCTCGGCCAGGGTCGGATCTTCCTTCTGGATGCCGCGGGCCGAGCCGGGAATGCCGATCGTGGTCATGCCGGTGCGGATCGGCAGCTGGCCTGTGATGAAGGCGGCGCGGCCGGCCGTGCAACTGGGCTGGCCGTAGTGGTCGGTGAACAGACAGCCGTCCTTGGCGATGCTGTCGATGTTGGGGGTTCGCCCCATCATGCCGTGGGTGTAGGCCCCGACATTCCACATGCCGATGTCGTCGCCCCAGATGACCAGGATGTTTGGTTTGCCCTTAGGCATGGCTGCGCTCCGTTACGCGTAAGGATGTGCAGCAGTCTGGGCGCCCTCTCCACCGAACGGCTATCGGGCGAATCCCTCTTCGCTCTGCGCCCGATTGCCCGGCGCCCTCGCCGGTTCTCTGCACCTAATCGGACTCACGCCTGCAGGTGGGCCTTGGCGGAGGCGCTGAGCAGGGACGCGGCGATCTACCAGTGGCCGACCGCGCTCGCCCTGGTGTCCAGCGCTGCGCCTGACCAGGCGGCGCGACGACGCCTTAGGCGTGCGGATGCGCCTTGGCGTAGGCGCTGAGCAGGGATGCGGCATCGACCTCGGTATAGCGCTGGGTGGTCGACAGCGAGGCGTGGCCCAGCAGTTCCTGGATCGAGCGCAGGTCGGCGCCGGCGCCCAGCAGATGGGTGGCGAACGAGTGGCGCAGGGCGTGCGGCGTGGCGCTGTCGGGCAGGCCAAGGCGGCCGCGCAGGCCCTGCACCGTCGCCTGCACGTGGCGCGGGCTCAATGGGCCGCCGCGCTTGGCGCGGAACAGCGGCTCGTCCGGATCGAGCACGAACGGCAGGTCGGCGACATAGGCGGCGATGGCGGCCTGCACGGCCGGCAGCACCGGGACCATCCGGGTCTTGCCGCCCTTGCCGAGGATGCGCAGCGTCTCCGGGACCGGCGCGTCCGAGCGCTTCAGCGACAGCGCCTCGGAGATTCGCAGGCCGCAGCCATAGAGCAGGGTGAGCACCGCCTGGTCGCGGCTGACCTCCCAGTCGTCGCGGTCGGGATCGAAGGCCGGCTCGGCGATCAGCCCGGCGGCCTGGTCTTCGCTGACCGGCCGCGGCGCCGAGGGGACGACGCGCGGGCCGCGCACCAGGGCGATGGCGGCGTTGGGGGTGTCCAGCCGGCGGTCGAGGAACTTGTGGAAGGTGCGGATCGCCGACAGCGCCTGCGACAGCGAGCGCGCCGACAGCGGGTGGTCGCCTTGGCGCAGGTGCGCCAGCCAGGCCCGGATCTCGCTGGGGGCCAGGGTCCCCATATCGGCAAGGCTTAGCGCTTCGCCGCGATGGCGTTCGAGAAAGCTGATGTAGCGGCCGCCGGCGAAGGCGTAGGCCTCGACCGTGCGCGGCGAGGCGCGGCGTTCCTTGGCCAGATGCTCCAGCCATTGGGCGAGCGCCTGGCGGGCGGAGGTCACAGGACCGGCCACCGCTCCGCGGTCCGCTCGACCACGCGGGCGAGGAAGGCGACCAGTTCGGCGCCCATGTCTTCGGTGAAGCCGTGCTCGTCGGCCGAGCCGAAGGCCAGCAGGCCCTCGCGGGACGGCTCCCAGATCGCCATGCGGACCATGGCCATCGAGCGCACCTGCGGCGCGCGCTCGCCGAACAGGCCGAGCGCCACGGGTTCGAAGCCCATTAGCGCCACGCGGTCGTGGCCGATGATCATGTCGATCTGTCCGTCGACCAGCATCCGCCAGCCGGCCGGGGTGCGCTCGGGGCCTTCCAGGGCGACGACGCCGGCGATCAGGCCAAAGCGCAGTTGCGCCAGTTCGTCGACCCGGCGTGCCAAGTCGGCGTGGTTGCGCGATTCCAGCATGTCGACGACCGCGCCGTGGGTCTGGGCCTGGGCGGCGAAGTTGGCGCGGGCGGTGGCTTCCAGATGCTTGCGCGCGCTCGATTCGCGTTTGTGCGCCTCGTGGACCCGGGCCAGCGCCGCCGGCCCGAAGTCGATCACATTGCCGGCGTCGGCGCGCAGGCCGAGCTCGGCCAGCAGCGCCGTGTCGCCGCGCAGGAAGTCGGGATTGTCGGCCAGGAAGGCGCGAACCTCGCGGGGCTCGAGACCATGTTCCTTAGCCTTCGCCCCGCTTTCCATATGCCGCCCCCAGCTTTCTACAGGATCGACTGGCCCGTCTTGGCCCAATCGCTGAGGAATTGTTCAAGACCCTTTTCGGTTAACGGGTGCTTGAAGAGGTCGGCGAAGGTGGTGGGCGGAATGGTCGCGCAGTCGGCGCCGGCCAGGGCCGCGGCGGTCACGTGCGCCGGGGTGCGGATCGAGGCGGCCAGGATCTCGGTGTCGAAATCGTAGTTGTCGTAGATCGCCCGGATTTCCTGGATCAGGCCCATGCCTTCGGCGCCGTAGTCGTCCAGGCGGCCGATGAACGGCGAGATGTAGCTGGCCCCGGCCTTGGCCGCGAGCAGCGCCTGGGCGGCGCTGAAGCACAGGGTGACGTTGGTGTGGATGCCCTGCACCGCGAACTCCGACGTCGCGATCAGGCCGTTGCGGGTCAGCGGCAGCTTGACCACCACGTTCGGGGCGATCGCGGCCAGCTTGACGCCCTCGGCCAGCATGCCCTCGACCTCGGTCGCGGCGACTTCGGCGCTGACCGGACCCTCGACGAGCTCGCAAATCTCGGCGATCACCTCCAGCATGGGGCGGCCGGACTTGGCGATCAGCGTCGGGTTGGTGGTCACCCCGTCCACCAGGCCGGTGGCGGTGAGCTCCTTGAGCAGGCCGATGTCGGTGGTGTCGAGGAAGAGTTGCATGGGTGACCTTCTGGCGCGGAATATCGCGGGCTCTTTACCGTTTGCAGGCGCCCTCGGCCAGCCTATCTGGACGGGGCCATGAGCCGCATCGCCTCCGTTCTTCTGCCCATGCCCCTGCCCGAGGCGTTCGACTACGCCGAGCCGGAGGGGATGGACCTCGTCGTCGGCGACCAGGTCGCCGCGCCGCTGGGGCCGCGGCTGCTGCGCGGCGTCGTCGTCGCCCTGCGCGAGGGGGCGGGCGGCAACCGGCCGCTGAAAGCTCTCGACAGCAAGCTGGACTCCCCGCCGCTGCCGCCCGGCGCGATCGAGTTCGTGCAGTGGGCGGCGCGCTACTCGGTCGACGCCCCCGGCCAGCCGCTGGCCATCGCCATCCGCGGGGCCCGCGCGCCCAAGGCCAAGCCGGAGAAGGTGCTGGAGGCGACGGGCGTCCTGCCGGCCCGCGCGACGCCGGCCCGGCTCAAGGTGCTGGAGGCCGCTGCGGCCGGTTCGCTGGCGCCCGCCGATCTGGCCCGCGCCGCCGGGGTCTCGGCGGGCGTCGTCAAAGGTCTGGTCGACGAGGGCGCTCTTGCCCTGCGGCTGATCGAGGCCGACGCGGCGTTTCCCGAACCCGACCTCGCCCGCGCCGGTCATCCGCTGAACCCCAGCCAGGCCGCCGCGGCTCAGGCGCTGGTCGACATGGTCGGCGAGGGCGGCTTCAACGTCGCGCTGCTCGACGGCGTCACCGGCTCGGGCAAGACCGAGGTCTATCTGGAGGCGGTCGCCGCCGCCCTGGCCCGCGACCCGTCCGCCCAGGTGCTGGTCATGCTGCCCGAGATCGCCCTGACCCAGGCGGTGATCGCCAGGTTCGTGGAACGCTTCGGCGTGATACCTGCCGAATGGCACTCCGACGTCGCCCCGCCGATGCGCCGCAAGACCTGGGACGCCGTCGCCACCGGTCAGGCCCGCATCGTCATCGGCGCCCGCTCGGCGCTGTTCCTGCCGTTCACGCAGCTGTCGCTGATCATCGTCGATGAAGAGCACGACGGCTCCTACAAGCAGGACGAGGGCTTCATCTACCAGGCCCGCGACCTCTCGGTGATGCGCGGCAAGATCGAGGGCGCGGGCGTGATCCTGGCCTCGGCGACGCCCTCGCTCGAGACCCTGCGCAACGCCGAGACCGGCCGTTACCGTTGGCTGAAGCTGACCAGCCGCCACGGGACCGCGCAGCTGCCCGACATCACCCTGATCGACCTGAAGGCGACGCCGCCGCCGCCCGGCCGCTGGCTCTCGCCGCCGCTGGTCGACGCCATGGGCCAGACCCTGGCCGCCGGCGAGCAGACCCTGCTGTTTCTCAATCGGCGCGGCTACGCCCCGCTGGTGCTCTGCAAGGCCTGCGGCGAGAAGCTGACCTCGCCCGACACCGATTCCTGGCTGGTCGAGCACCGCTATAGCGGCCGCCTGGTCTGCCACCTGACCGGCTTCTCGATGCCCAAGCCCGACAAGTGTCCGCACTGCGGGGCCAAGGACAGCCTGACCTCGATCGGTCCGGGCGTGGAGCGGGTGGAGGAGGAGGCCCGCCACCTGTTCCCGAACGCCCGCATCGCCGTCTTCTCGTCCGACACGGTCTGGGACGCCAAGGAGGCGCGCCGGCTGGTCGACTCCATGGCCGACGGCGAGATCGATATCCTGGTGGCGACCCAGGCCGCCGCCAAGGGCCACAACTTCCCGAAGCTGACCCTGGTCGGCGTGGTCGACGCCGACCTTGGCTTGCGCGGCGGCGACCTGCGCGCGGCCGAGCGCACCTACCAGCTGCTGGCCCAGGCCACCGGCCGCGCCGGCCGCCGCGACCGTCCCGGCCGCGCGCTGCTGCAGACCTACGCCCCCGAGCACTCGGTGATGCAGGCGCTGAAGGCCCAGGACCGCGACGCCTTCGTCGAGGCCGAGATGGCCGAGCGCGAGATCATGAAGTTGCCGCCGTTCGGCCGGCTGGGGGCGATCGTGGTCTCCGGACCCGACGCCGCGGCGCTGGAGGCCTTCGCCCGCGAGATGGCCAAGGTCGCGCCCAACGCCGAGGGGGTCGAGGTCTACGGCCCCGCCGACGCTCCGCTCGCCCTGGTGCGCGGCCGGCGGCGCAAGCGCTTCCTGGTCCGCGCCGACCGCAACGTCGACCTCTCGGCCTACCTCGCCACCTGGCGCGCCCGCGTGCGGCCGCCCGGCGCGATCCGGGTGGCCATCGACGTCGATCCGTACAGTTTTCTGTAGAGCAGAGTTCCTCCCCTCCTGGGGAGGTGGCTCGCCGCGACAGCGGCGAGACGGAGGGGGACTGCTCTCGATGAGCTCCAAAGTCCCCCTCAGTCAGCTTCGCTGACAGCTCCCCCAGCGGGGGAGCATCGTCAGTCCCGCCTTAGTGCTTGGTCGCGTCCTGACCCAGCGCTTCGCGCTTCTTGGCGGCGTTGCGGCTCCACATGTTGAGCCCCTCGACCATCGCCGAGAACGCCATCGCCGCGTAGATGTAGCCCTTCGGCACGTGCACCCCGAAGCCGTCGGCGATCAGCACGGTGCCGATCATCAGCAGGAAGCCCAGGGCCAGCATCACGACGGTCGGGTTGTTGTTGATGAAGTTGGCCAGCGGGTCGGCGGCCAGCAGCATCACGGTCACCGCCACGATCACCGCGATGACCATGACCGGCAGGTGCTCGGTCATGCCGACGGCGGTCAGGATCGAGTCGATCGAGAACACCAGGTCGAGCAGGATGATCTGGAAGATGGCGGCGCCGAAGTTCTTGGCGACCTCCTTCTTGGCGTCGAACACGTCGTTGTTCGGGGTCGGGTCGACGGTGTGGTGGATCTCGGTCGTCGCCTTCCAGACCAGGAACAGGCCGCCGGCGATCAGGATCAGGTCACGCCACGAGAACGCCAGCTCCCAGGCCGGCTTGCCGTGCTCGTCCAGCGCCCCGTGCCAGGGCAGTTCGAACACCGGCGCGGTCAGGCCGACGATGAAGGCCAGGGTCGAGAGCAGCACCAGGCGCATGATCAGCGCCAGGCTGATGCCGATGCGGCGGGCCTTGGTGCGGTGTTCCGGCGGCAGCTTGTTCGAAAGGATCGAAATGAAGATGAGGTTGTCGATCCCTAGGACGACCTCCATGACGATGAGCGTGATCAGCGCCGCCCACACGGCCGGATCAGCAGCTAGGGTCATAAGGGTGTCCATCGAGGTCCTCTCAGTTTTGTGGAAATTCTATCGAGCCAACCGCGTCAGATAAGGTGGAGTTTCACCGCCGCAAGCGGGCGAGGGTCTCAACAAAGCTCGATTTCAGCCGCGCCAGCGCCTCAGGTCCCTCGGCGTGGCCGGCCCAGACCACCCCGTAGTTCAGCGCCCCGTTGATCATCACGGCCAGGGATTCGGGATCGCCCTGCAGGCCGCCTTCGTCGACCGCGGCCCGCACGCCTTCGACCAGCAGGCCGAAGCCGTGCCGGCGGTCCATCTCGTTCCAGGCCTCCCAGCCCAGCACGCTGGGTGCGTCGAGGATCAGGATCCGGCGCACCTGCGGGGCGGCCATGAAGTCGAGAAAGGCCAGGCACCCGGCCACCAGCCCGTCGAAGGCCGAGCCCTGCGCGTCGGCGTCGGTCTCGATCGCCTGCTCGGCCTCGCCGTGCAGCGCCTCGCACACCGCTGCGAACAGCGCCTGCTTGTCGGCGAAGTGGTGATAGAGCGCCCCGCGGGTCACCCCGGCCGCGGCCAGGATCGCCTCGGTGCTGGTCGCGCCGTAGCCCTGGGCGGCGAACAGGTCGCGCGCCGCGTTCACCAGCCGCGTCCGTGTCGCCGCCGCCCGCTCCGCCTTAACGCCCATTGCCGATTCCCATTTGACATACAGACAGTCTGTATCTTAACTCGACGCCGAAACCGATCAAGGGACAGACGCCATGAAGTTCGTCGACCGCTACCCGATCATCGTCACGCCCAAGCTCGCCGACTGCCGCGACTTCTGGACCGCCCACCTGGGGTTCGAGGTTGTCTTCGAGGCCGACTGGTTCATCCTGCTGGCCGCCGACGGGGCGACCCTGGCCTTCATGCACCCGAACCACCCCTCCAACCCGCCGGGCCCGCAGGCGTTCTCCGGCCACGGCATGTGTTTCGAGCTGCAGGTCGAGGACGCCACCCTGGCCTACGAGGAGTTCCGCGGCCGCGGGCTGCGCGTCGACTACGCCCTGGCCCAGGAGCCGTTCGGCCAGCTGCGCTTCGGCTTCTTCGATCCCTCCGGCCTCTGGGTCGACGTTGTCGAGCAGATCGAACCGGCCGAGGGCTTCTGGGACCGCTACATGACCGCGGCGGCGTAGGCGCGGCCGACGCCATCGTGTCATTCCGGTTTCGGCCGCAGGCCGAAGACCGGGACCCATTCGCGCTGGAGCTTCAGAACTGAACTCCGCGCCGTAGTCCGCGCCATCTGGTGTTCATGGGTCCCGGTCTTGCTGCGCAAACCGGGATGACAGTTTTGGCGAAGATGAAGTTCTTCGTCCGCCCAGAAGGGGAGCAACGGAACGCCCCGTAACCGAATGGTCAGGCTTGCCGGCCTAGTCTTCGCGCTGGGGTTCGCTCGGTGCGCGAATTGCACTCGCCCCAGAAGCGCGCCGAGAACGGCGCCGGAACGGGACGAAGCCGCCTATGAACGACGCCTCGAACATCCGCCAGCTCACCTCCTTGCGGTTCTTCGCCGCCTTCTGGGTGGTGCTGTTCCACTACTGGCCGAAGCTCGACTTCGACGCGGCGATCCCGCTGTTCGTGCAGAAGGGCTATCTCGGCGTCGAGCTGTTCTTCGTCCTGTCCGGCTTCATCCTCTGCCACGTCTACCGGACCAGCCTGGAGGAGGGGCGCTTCCGCTACGGCTCGTTCCTCTGGAACCGGCTGGCGCGGGTCTACCCGCTGCACCTGGCCACCCTGCTCGGCATGATCGTGCTGGCGCTCGGCGCCCAGGCGGCCGGCTTCGGCATCGACTCGAACATCCTCTCCTGGGAATCGCTGCCGGCGAACCTGCTGCTGGTCCAGGCCTGGGGGCTGGCCCCGCAGGCGGCGTTCAACCATCCCTCCTGGTCGATCTCGGCCGAATGGTTCGCCTATCTGACCTTCCCGCTGTTCGCCTGGGGCGCTCTGGCGCTCAAGGACCGGCCGGTCGTCGCGCTCGGCCTGGCGGTCGCTTTCCTGGCAGGACTCTATGCGGTCTTCCAGCATCTGGCCGGCTTCCCGCTCACCCAGGCGACCATCCAGTGGGGCGCGCTACGCATCGTTCCGTGCTTCGCCTACGGCTGCGCCCTGCACGCCCTCTGGCGCGCGCGGCCCTCGCAGAATCGTCGCAGCGCCCTCAACGGAGCGCTCGTTTCGACCCTCGCGGTGCTTATTATGGCGGCGATCGCCGCTCCTGATGCCGTAATTGTGACCGGCCTTGGCGCCGTGATCTTCTTCCTCGCGCGCATGGCGCAAAGCGGCACTGAAACATTTGGTAACGCGCAGCTCGTTTATCTGGGCGAGATCAGCTACTCCGTCTACATGGTCTGTGTTCCGTGGAAGATAGTATTCGTGAACGCGGCCTCGAAAGTATTTGAGCTCAACGACGAGCGCCTGCCTCTTTGGCTGTGGTTAGTTTTCCTGGGCGGAGTCGTTCCACTGGCCGCGGCGTCGTATCATCTTATCGAAAAGCCGGCTCGGGCCCGCATGAAGCTGTGGGCGGATGCGTGGGAGGCTCGGCGACCTTCTACCGCAGGCGCGTAAAGACTCTTTTCATCGCGGCGTGAGATGGTTACCCCTTACGCTGTTCGCGTGGGGGAGTACCCGTAACATGCTTAAACGCCCGAGGGCCGTGATCGGCTCCCTGGCCGCCGCGGCGGTTATGTTTTTCGCCCCCATCTCGGGTGCGATGGCCGACACCTATTGGCAGTGCGTCCCGTTCGCGCGGCTGATTTCGGGCGTGCAGATCTATGGCGACGCCTGGACCTGGTGGCGTCAGGCGGTCGGCAAGTACGAAACCGGCTTCAGCCCCAAGGCTGGCGCGGTCCTCTGCTTCAAGCCCACCGGCAAGATGCGTCTCGGCCACGTCGCCGTGGTCAGCCAGGTGCTGACCGACCGCGTCATCCAGATCACCCACGCCAACTGGTCGCGCATCGGCGGCACCCGTGGACAGATCGAAAAGGACGTCACCGTCATCGACGTCTCGCCGGCCGGCGACTGGTCGCAGGTCAAGGTCTGGTACGATCCCGTGCGTGATCTTGGCTCGTCGACCTATCCGACCCACGGCTTCATCTACCAGGACGCCAACGCCCTGCGCATGGCCAGCAACAAGCTCAACGGCGCGCAGAACACCGCGCTCGCCGTCGCCCAGGGCGCGGCCAACCAAGTCGCCTCGGTCGTCCGCCCCGGCGCCGGCCCGCTGCAGATGCTGAGCCAGGCCGCCGACTCCACCGACCGGATCGCCGCCCTCATCCAGGCCGCGACCCAGATGTCCCCGCCGGCCGAGTCCAACTGACCGGCCGGGCGTTGACGCCCACCCTCCGACGTTTCAGATGGGGCTCCTTCCCGCGCGGAGAGCTCCATGCTGAACCTGCTTCGCCGCTCCGGCCGCGGACTGACGCCTGAGACCATCGGCGAAGGCTGGCGGCCCGGCGAAGACATCATCTGGATCGACCTGGTCTCGCCGTCCGCCGAGGAGGAGCGCGCCGTCGAGCAGGCCTACGGCATCGACCTTCCGACCCGCGAGGAGACCGCTCACGTCGAGCCGTCCTCGCGCCTCTACCAGGAAGACGGCGCGACCTTTCTGACCGCCACCCTGCTGGCGCGCGCCGACGAACCGCATCCGGTCGCCACGCCGGTGACCTTCGTGTTGCTGGCCGATGTGCTGATCACCATCCGCTACGAGCCGCTGAAAGCGTTCTCGATCTTCTCCCAGCGCTGCGCCAAGCTCCCGATCGGCGACGGCGGCGAGGCGGCGCTGGAGCTGCTGGACGCCATCGCCGAGCGCTGCGCCGAGGTCCTCGAGCAGCAGTCGTCGCTGGTTCACGAAACCTCGGTGGCGATCTTCAATCGCCCGCCCAGCACCGCCTTCGGGCCGTTGCTCACCGACCTCTCGCGGGCTCAGTCCATTACCTCGATGGCGCGCAAGAGCCTGGTCTCGCTGAGCCGCCTGGCCAGCTTCGCGGCCTTGGCCCCGGAGTTCCAGAAGCCCGAGGGGCGCCGCAGCCACCTGACGTCGATCCAGCACGACATTCAGGCCCTGACCGAGCACTCCAGCTTCACCTCCGGCCATATCTCGTTCCTGCTCGACGCGGCCCTGGGCCTGATCAACATCGAGCAAAACAGCATCATCAAGTTCTTCTCCGTGGTCGCAGTCGTCTTCCTGCCGCCCACGCTCGTCGCGTCTATATATGGGATGAACTTCGACGTGATGCCGGAATTGCACTGGATATTTGGGTATCCATTGGCTCTTCTGCTTATGGTTATCACGGGAGTTACCCCGTTTATCTGGTTCAAGAAGAAAGGTTGGCTGTAGATCGCCGACCGGCGTTAGATGTCGCCACGGTGAAGTCACAATTGTGCAACCGTTCCTTAAGCGCGATGTCTGATCCTGAGGGCCTCGTTCCTCAAACCGGTCCACATGTCCGCAGTCGCAAATCTTCATCGGCCGCTGGATCCCCAGGCGCTTCGGCAAACCCTGGAGGCCCATCGCCGCTACCTCGCCCACCGCACCGGCGGGCGTCGGGCGAACCTGGCCTATGCGGATCTGTCGGGTTTGAAGCTTGAGGGCCTCGACCTCAGCGACGCCGACCTCACTGGCGCGCGGCTGTCGGGCGCGATGCTGGCCGGAGTGAAGCTCGACCGCGCGATCCTGTTCGGCGCGGACCTGCGTGATGCGAACCTGCGCAAGGCGAGCCTCTCCAAGGCCGACCTGCGCGGCGCCTCGCTGCGCGGCGCGAACCTGACCGGCGCCAATCTCGCCGGCTGCGACCTGCGCGAAGGACGCATCGCCTTGCAGGACCGCACCGAGGGCTTCCGCTACCTCGATCACGCCGGCGGCCCGGGCGAGCTCAACTTCGCGGTGCTCGCCGGCGCCGACCTCACCGGCGCCCAGATGACCGGGGCCTCGGCCCTGGCCACCGATTTCACGGACGCCAACCTGACCGACGCCCAACTGGGCGGGGCGCGCCTGATCAAGGCCAAGCTCGATGGAGCTAACCTGACCGGGGCCCAGGTGGCGGGCGCCGACCTCTCCGGCGCTTCGCTGCGGCGCGCCATTCTCATTCGCGTGGATTTCAGTTTCGCCACCGTCGAGGGGGCCGACCTCTCCGACGTGCTGCGCGCGCCGCCGGCGGTGGTCTATGTCGACGAACGCCCGCTCAGCCATGTGTTGGCTGCGCACGAGGCCTTCTGCGATAGCGGCGGCCGGGCCGGCGCTGCGGCCCGGCTGGCCGACATCGACTTCCGTCCCGTCGGCACGCTCAAGCGCCGCAAGCTCAGCGGCCTGTTCGCGCCCGGCTCGGTGCTGTTCGGGATGAATCTCGAGGGCGTCGAGCTGCAGGGGGCGGATCTGTCGCGCTGCGACCTGCGCGGGGCAAATCTGCGCATGGCCGACCTGCGGGGCGCGCGCCTGATCGACGCCCAGCTCACCCGCGCCGACCTCCGCGGGGCGATCCTCGGTCCGCTGGAGATCGGCCAGGGCCGCTTCGTTCGCGCCGACCTCTCTCGCGCCAATCTGCGCCAGGCCGACCTGCGCCGCGCCTTCGCCTTGCGCGCCCGCTTCGTGGAAGCCGACCTCTCCGACGCCAAGCTCGACGGCTGCGTGCTCACCGACGCCGAGCTGGACGGCTGAGGCGTAACACCCACCCGTTCGTCATGGCCGGCCTCCGTGCCGGCCACCCATAAGCGCCATCGTCATGGGGCTTTTCGCTAACGTCCCGACGGGGCGTCTATGGGGCGCCGGGACAAGCCCGGCGATGACGATCGTAGGTGGCCCTACATCCCGTGCTTCAGCGGCTGCAGCCCCTGCCACACCGGCTCGCGCTTCTCGGACTTCGCCGCGAACGCCTCGCCCATGTGCGGGCCCGAGAACATGCCGGTCTGCCAGACGGCGATGTAGTCCAGGCCGTCCTGGATGGTGTGGTCGCGGGCGTAGTTGATCATCACCTTCGATCCGGTGACCGCCAGCGGCGCCTTGGACGCGATCTCGTGGGCGGTGGCCAGGGCGTGGGCGACGCAGTCCTCGTGGGTCGGCAACACCTCGTTGACCCAGCCGATCTCTTTGGCCTTGGCGGCCGGCATGCGGCGGCCGGTATAGGCCATCTCGCGCACCCAGCCCTCGGGGATCAGCTTGCACAGGCGCGGGAAGGTCCCGACGTCGGCGGTCATGCCGATGTTGATCTCCTGGATGCAGAAGAAGGCGTCGGCGCTGGCGTAGCGGATGTCGCAGGCGCTGGTCATGTCGACCGCCCCGCCGATGCAGCCGCCCTGGATGGCGACGATCACCGGGATGCGCGCCGCGTCCAGGCAGCCGAAGCAGTCCTGCAGCCACAGGATATGATGGCGCTGCTGCTCGGCGTTGAGGTGGCGGTCCTGGTTCTGGTTGGCCGAGGACGAGCCGCCGCCGCCGAACACCGCCAAGTCCATGCCGGCGCTGAAGTGCTTGCCGGTCGAGGAGATCACGATGGCCCGGGCGCGGGCGTTGTGGTCGATGTCCTTCACGATCACCGGCAGCTCGTTCCAGAACTCGCGGATCATCGAGTTCATCGCCTCGGGGCGCTTGAGCTGGATGTGGGCGACGTGGCCGTCGAGGCTGACGTCGAAACAGGTCCACTCGGTCGAAAAGGCGTCGGTCATCGGCTGCTCCCTGAATTGTCGCGCAGTCATATCGCGCGCGACGTCAGGGAAAGGGAGCTTCTTTTCCTCTCCCCGCTCGAGGGGAGAGGAGAGGGTGGGGGGTAAGCGGCGCGGAGCGACGCATCTGCGGCGACGTCGGCGGAGCGGCGAGCCCCGCCCCCTCACCTAACCTCTCCCCGCGGGGGAGAGGAAAAGTTTGGTGTCAGCCGTAGCGCATCTTGCCGAGCGCGCCGGCGACGTCGGTCAGCAGCTGCGAGGGCTTCAGGCCGCCCTTCCACTTCTCGAAAGCCATGACGTTCTCGATGCGGGCGTCGACGAAGGCGGCGGCCGCGTCGCGGCCCGACGACAGCCGGATGGCCAGCGCGCTGGCCAGGATGCCCGAGAGGATCGCGCGCTTGGAATAGTGGTTCTCGTCGGTGGCCGTGTCGCCGGCCCAGCGCCACAGCTGGTCGGCGCTCTCCCAGAGCAGCCGCAGCGCCAGCGGCAGGTGTATCGGCAGGGCGAGGAAACCTGCCCAACGCCGAACGGCGGCTTCGTCCTGCGCCGCGATGTCGATCCGGGTCATCGCCGCGGTGCGGATGCGTTCGCGGATCTTAAGGCCGTCCGGGGCGGGCAGGGCGGCCAGGGTCAGGGCGTCGTGTCGCTTGGCCAGCAAGGCGGCGAGGTCGCGCGGACCGTGCGGCAGCAGCAGTTCGACGTCGGCGTCCGACAGCCCGCCGGCCGCGCCGGCCGCCTTGACCGTCGGCCAGGTCCAGCCGCGATCGGCGGCGATCTGCAAGGCGGCGTCGAGAACCTGCCGTTCGGCGTCCTGCGCCCAATCGTCTACATTGGCCATGCGCGGCATCTTAGCGGTGGTTTTTCCGCCTGTCCGCCGTGGACATCGCCGCCGGGTTCTGATATCTCGCCGCGCTCAACCCGAAGGGCCTTCGCTCGACGGGTCGCAAGGCTTTTATCCGTTCGCCGCCGCCTGATGTCAGGAAGGCCGAGCGGGAACGGGTGATAGGAGAGAGACCTCTGGTTCAGATTTTCGTCCGCGACAACAATGTCGATCAGGCCCTCAAGGCGCTGAAGAAGAAGATGCAGCGCGAGGGCTCGTTCCGCGAAATGAAGCGGCACGTGCACTATGAAAAGCCGAGCGAAAAGCGCGCTCGCCAAAAGGCCGAAGCCGTGCGCCGCGCGCGCAAGCTGGCCCGCAAGCGCGCTCAACGCGAAGGCCTGATCGCCGCGCCGAAGAAGCCGAGCCGGTAAGAAATTAAGGCTTTATGCCTAAGTGTGGGGGGCCGCGCGGGAGACTGCGCGGCCCTTTGCATGTCTGGAATCGGGCCCGGCCAAGCTCGTTCAACGAACCGCGATATTCGGTCGCGCGGCACGAGGCTTGCTAGTGCCCATGGCCACTCCCACCTACAGTGGGCTTTGAGAGACACTTTTCACGAAGGCGCGTCATGAACCTGCGTAATCTCGCCATCTGGGGCGTCATCGTCGTCGTCCTGATCGGCCTCTACAGCATGATGACCGGCGGCAGTCAGGCGGCCGGGGCGTCGGGCCAGATCTCCTACTCGCAGCTGCTGAGCAAGGTGAACTCCGGCGAGGTCAAGGCCGCGACGTTCCGCGGCACGGCGATCGAGATCAAGGACGCCGGCGGCAAGTCCTACACCGCCCTGACCCCGAACAATCAGGACGACCTGATCAAGCGGCTGGAATCCGGCGGCGCCGACATCAGCGTCAAGTCGGCCGGCGGCGGCCTGCTGGGCCTGTTCCTGAACAGCCTGCCGATCCTGCTGCTGATCGGCGTCTGGATCTTCTTCATGCGTCAGATGCAGGGCGGCGCCCGCGGCGCCATGGGCTTCGGCAAGTCCAAGGCCAAGATGCTGACCGAGAACAAGAACCGCGTCACCTTCGACGACGTCGCCGGCGTGGACGAGGCCAAGGAAGAGCTGACGGAAATCGTCGACTTCCTGAAGGACCCGCAGAAGTTCCAGCGCCTGGGCGGCAAGATCCCGAAGGGCGCCCTGATGGTCGGCCCTCCCGGCACCGGCAAGACCCTGCTGGGTCGCGCCGTCGCGGGCGAAGCCGGCGTGCCGTTCTTCTACATCTCCGGCTCGGACTTCGTTGAAATGTTCGTCGGCGTCGGCGCCAGCCGCGTGCGCGACATGTTCGAGCAGGCCAAGAAGAACAGCCCCTGCATCATCTTCATCGACGAAATCGACGCCGTCGGCCGTCACCGCGGCGCCGGCCTGGGCGGCGGCAACGACGAGCGAGAGCAGACCCTCAACCAGCTGCTGGTCGAGATGGACGGCTTCGACCCGTCGGAAGCGATCATCGTCATCGCTTCGACCAACCGTCCCGACGTTCTGGACCCGGCCCTGCTGCGTCCGGGCCGCTTCGACCGCCAGGTCGTCGTCCCGAACCCGGACATCGGCGGCCGTGAGCGCATCCTGCGCGTCCACATGAAGAACGTTCCGCTGGCGGCCGACGTCGAGGTCAAGACCATCGCTCGCGGCACCCCGGGCTTCTCGGGCGCCGACCTGGCCAATCTGGTCAACGAAGCCGCCCTGATGGCTGCGCGCAAGAACCGCCGCATGGTCACCCAGCGCGACTTCGAAGACGCCAAGGACAAGGTCATGATGGGCGCCGAGCGCAAGTCCATGGCCATGACCGAGGACGAAAAGCGCCTGACCGCGTACCACGAAGGCGGCCACGCCCTGATCGCCCTGAACGTCCCGGCCACCGACCCGGTGCACAAGGCCACGATCATCCCGCGCGGCCGCGCCCTGGGCATGGTCATGCAGCTGCCGGAGCGCGACCAGCTGTCGATGTCCTACGAGCAGATGACCTCGCGCCTGGCCATCCTGATGGGCGGCCGGATGGCCGAGGAGATCATCTTCGGCAAGGACAAGATCACCTCCGGCGCCTCGTCCGACATCGATCAGGCGACCAAGCTGGCCCGCGCCATGGTCACCAAGTGGGGCTTCTCCGACAAGCTCGGCGTGGTGTCCTACGGCGAGAACCAGGACGAGGTGTTCCTCGGTCATTCGGTGTCGCGGACCCAGTCGGTGTCCGAAGAGACGGCCAACCTGATCGACGCCGAAGTGAAGCGTCTGGTCCAGGGCGGCTTCGACGAGGCCCGGCGGATCCTGACCGAGAAGCTCGACGATCTGCACACCCTGGCCAAGGCTCTGCTCGAGTACGAGACCCTGACCGGCGACGAGATCATCAACGCGCTGAAGGGCGTCCCGCCCGTCCGCGACGACGCCGACTCCAAGCGACCCACGGGTCCCTCGGTGGCGGTGCCGATCTCGCCGCGGCCCGAGCCTGCCTAAGGCCGAACAGACGACCTAGCGATCTTGACGCCCTCCCGGCCCCGCGCCAGGAGGGCGTCTTGCTGTCTGCGCCTAGAGGAGATCCGCCCATGCCCGGTTCGGTGAAGGTCATGGGGATCGTCAACGTCACGCCCGACAGCTTCTCGGACGGTGGGCGCTTCCTCGATCCCGACGCCGCCCTGACGCACGCGCGCCGGCTGATCGCCGAGGGCGCCGACATTCTCGACATCGGGGCGGAGTCGACGCGGCCCGGCTCCGAGCCGGTGTCGGCCGAGGACGAGATCGCCCGCGCCGTGCCGCTGATCGCGGCGATCCGGGCCGAGAGCCCGGTCGCCATCTCGATCGACACCATGAAGCCGCAGGTCGCCCGCGCCGCGGTCGCGGCGGGCGCCGACATCTGGAACGACGTGGCGGCCCTGCGCTATGCACCGGACGGACCGCAGGTCGCCGCCGAGTTGGGCTGCGATCTGGTGCTCATGCACATGCGCGGCGAGCCGCGCACCATGCAGGCCGATCCGCAGTACGACGACGTGCTGGCCGAGGTCTGCGGCTTCCTGGCCGAGCGGGCGCAAGCGGCGATGGCGGCCGGGGTGGCGCGCGAGAAGATCTGGCTCGATCCCGGGGTCGGCTTCGGCAAGCGGCCCGAACACAATCTGGCGCTCATCGCCCGCCTGGACGCGGTCGCGGCCCTGGGCTTCCCGGTGTTGCTCGGGGTCAGCCGCAAGCGGTTCATCGCCGCGCTCGACCCGGCCGCCGGCGCGGCGCTGGACGGGCGTCTGGCGGGCTCTCTGGCCGCCGCCCTGGCCGGCGTCGAGCGCGGGGCCGACGTCCTGCGGGTGCACGACGTCGCCGAGACCGTGCAGGCGCTGAAAGTCTGGGACGCGGTGGCGGCCGCCCGCTAGCCGCGGCCGACGAACGGCATCTTGGTCGCCATCACGGTCATGAACTGAACATTGGCGTCCAGCGGCAGGCCGGCCATGAACACCACGGCGTCGGCGACGGCCTTGACGTCCATCAGCGGTTCGGGCGCGAACGAGCGGTCGGCCTGCGGCACGCCCTTGGCCATGGCCAGCGTCATTTCGGTAGCCGCATTGCCGATGTCGATCTGGCCGCAGGCGATGTCGTAGGCGCGGCCTTCGAGCGAGGCCGAGCGGGTCAGGCCGGTGATCGCGTGCTTGGTGGCGGTGTAGGCGACCGAGTAGGGCCGTGGCGCGTGGGCCGAGATCGAGCCGTTGTTGATGATCCGGCCGCCGCGCGGGTCCTGGGCCTTCATCAGGCGGAAGGCGGCGCGCGTGCAGAGGAAGGTGCCCGTCAGGTTGGCGTCGACCACCCGCTTCCAGGCGTCCAGCGACAGGTCTTCCAGCCGGCCGCCGGCCGAGACGCCGGCGTTGTTGAACAGCACGTCCAGCCGTCCGAAGCGGGCGCGGGTCGCTTCGAACGCCGCATCCACGGCGGCCTCGTCGGCGATGTCGGCAGCCTGGATCAGCGTTTCGCCGGGCAGGGCGGCCGCGGTTTCCTGCAGCTTGTCGGCGCGGCGGCCGACGAGGACGAGCGAATAGCCGGCTTTTCCCAGGGCGATCGCGCTGGCGCGGCCGATCCCGGATCCGGCCCCGGTGACGAGGGCGACTTTCATGGCGGGCAGGTTAGCAGCGGGCTGGGCGCAAGCGCCACAGTGGACAGCCGCGCAAATCCCGATGCATTCGCCGCGCGCTCGCGCTACCTGCAGTCCATGAGCGAGACCTTGGGCCGAGTGCTGATCATCGCAGGTTCGGATTCCGGCGGCGGCGCCGGAATCCAGGCCGACATCAAGACCGTGACCATGCTGGGCGCCTATGCGGCGACGGCGATCACCGCGGTGACCGTGCAGAACACGCTGGGCGTCACCGGCGTGCACCCGATTCCGCTCGAGGTGGTCGAGGCCCAGGCCCGGGCGGTGCTGGACGACATCGGCGCCGACGCGATCAAGACCGGCATGCTGGGCGACGTCGCCATGGTGGAGACCGTGGCGCGGATCCTGGACTCTACGACGGCGCCGGCCGTGGTCGATCCGGTCATGGTCGCCAAGGGCGGTTCGAATCTGCTGGCGCCCGAGGCCATGGACGCGGTGCGCACCCTGATGATCCCGCGCGCGGCGCTGCTGACGCCCAATGCGCCCGAAGCCCAGGCGCTGACCGGCTTGGCGGTCGAGAACCTGGACGACCAGCGCCGGGTCGGCGAGGCGCTGCTGAAGCTCGGCGCGCGCGCCGTCCTGATGAAGGGCGGCCACGTGCCGGGGGAGACCGTCACCGACGTGCTGCTGACGCCGCAGGGCGAGACGACCTACGAGGGCGAGCGCATCCACACCCGCCATACCCACGGCACCGGCTGCACCCTGGCCTCGGCCTGCGCCGCCGGTCTGTCGCAGGGGCTGCCGCTGACCGAGGCGGTGGCCCGGGCATGGGCCTATGTGCATGAGGCGATGCGCGCCGCGCCCGGTCTCGGCGGCGGCCATGGTCCGCTGGATCACGCCTGGGCGCTGCGGGGCGGCAAATGAGCGAAGATCTCGCCGCGCGGCTCGAGGCCATCGTCCGCTCCACCCCCAGCCTGATGCACGTGCTGACGACGGTGCGCGGCCTGAACCTGCCCGACTGGCTGGTGTTCTCGGGCGCGGTCTATCAGCCGGTGCTGAACCACCTGACCGGCCGCGACCCCGACTATGGGATCAAGGACTACGATCTCGGCTACTTCGACGCGTCCGACACCTCGTACGAGGCTGAGGACGTGGTGATCCGCAAGGTCGCCGCCGCCTTCGCGCCGCCGTTCCAGGAGATGGTCGAGGTCCGAAACCAGGCCCGCGTGCACCTCTGGTTCGAACAGAAATTCGGCGAGCCGTACGAACCGCTGAGCTCCAGCACCCAGGCCCTGTCGCGGTTCACCTCGACGGTGTTCGCAGTTGGGGTCCGTCTGGAGGACGATGACCGACTGACCGTCCACGCCCCGTTCGGGCTGGAGGACCTGTTCGCCATGCGCCTGCGGCGCAACCCAAGTCGCGTGACCGGCGGCTTCCTGCGCACCGCCCAGGCGGCCCAGAAGCGCTGGCCCGAGCTGTCGATCCTGGACGCCTAAGGTTCGGAGACGCGAAAAGGGGCGGCCTCTCGACCGCCCCTTCCCGGTGTCTCAAGCTCGCGCCCTAACGGCGATAGTCGTTTCCATAGCCGTAGCCGTAGCGGCGGTCGTCGCGGTCGATGCGGCGCGCCAGCTGGTCGTAGCGGCGGTCGATGTCCTGGCGCTCCCATTGGCTGAAGCCGTCGCGGCTATAGCGCCAGGCGAGGCGTTCGGTGTTGTTCACTTCGCGACGCAGCCAACCGGCGGCGCCGGAGTTCAGCGAGCCGGTGCGCTCGGCGCGGTCGATGCGCCACATCAGGCGGTCGGCGCGGCCGTTGTCGGCGCGCTGCGTCCGATCGTAGCGGTCATAGCCGCCGTGCGGCTGGGCGACGGCGGGAACGGCGGCGGCCGCCAGGGCGGAAGCCGCAGTCAGGGCCAGAACGATCTTTTTCATGACGGTCCTCCTTGGACATCCGCGTCGCGGGAAGCGACGTTGATGGGCAGAAGACCATCGGCGACCTGAAACGCGTCTGAGGCCGTCGTTGTCTGTCGTTCAGCTTGATGAAGCGCGGTCAGGCCGCGGCGACGGCCCCGGCGGGGTTGGCGCCGGCGGCGGCGGCCTCGGTCAGGGCCCGGCTGATCGCTTCGTAGAGCTTGGCGATCTCGATTGGCTTGGCGACGTGGCCGTCCATACCGGCCGCCAGGTACTCTTCGACCTGGTGCGACAGGGCGTTGGCGGTCAGAGCGATGATCGGGGTGCGCAGGCGGCCGGCCTCGCGCTCGGCGGCGCGGATGGCGCGGGCGGAATCGATGCCATCCATGACCGGCATCTGGATGTCCATCAGGATCAGATCGTAGGACCCGTCGCGCCAGGCTTCGAACGCCAGGCGGCCGTTGGCGACGATATCGATGTCGATGCCCAGCGAGCCCATCACCGCAGCCAGCACCTGCTGGTTGGTCGGGTTGTCCTCGGCGGCCAGCAGACGCAGCGCCCCCTCGTCGGCTTCCCCGGCGGTCTGCGGCGCGATCGGCTCCTCGAAGGTCAGCTCGCCGCGCTCGAGCGGCAGCTCGACAGTGAACATCGAGCCCTGGCCTTCGCGGCTCTCGACGCTGATCACGCCGCCCATCATCTGGGTCAGCTCGCGGCAGATGGCGAGGCCCAGGCCCGTGCCGCCGAAGCGGCGGGTGGCGGAGTTGTCGGCCTGGGTGAACTTCTCGAACAGGCCGGCCTGCTTCTCGGTGGCGATGCCGACGCCGCTGTCGCGGATCACCAGGCGCAACACGCCCGACGGGCCGACGTCGAAGCGGGCGCTGACCTCGCCCTGCAGGGTGAACTTGACCGCGTTGGAGAGCAGGTTGCCGACGATCTGGCGGATGCGGTCGGCATCGCCGCGCCAGGCGCCGCGGGCGTCGTCGGCCACCTCGACCTTGAAGTCGAGGCCCTTGTTCTGGGCGATCACCGAGAACGAGTCGCGGGTCGGGGCGACGGCCGCTTCCAGATCGAAGTCGTCGACCAGCAGGGTCAGCTTGCCGGCCTCGATCTTGGAGAGGTCGAGCACGTCGTTGAGCACGGCCAGCAGCAGGCCGCCCGACTGGCGGATGACATCCAGGCGTTCGCGCTGCACCTGGGTCAGGTCGCCCATCGACATGACTTCGGCCATCGCCAGCACGCCGTTCAGCGGCGTGCGGATCTCATGGCTCATATTGGCCAGGAACTGCGACTTCAGCACGTTGGCGGCGTTGGCCGCGTCGCGCGCCTCGACCAGTTCGCGCAGGGTCCGTTGCAGCGCTTGTTCGCGCTCGTCGAGCTTCGCCAATAAGTGGTTAAAGCTGTCGGTCAGGCTGCGGAACAGGGCGTCGTCGGCTTCAACCTCGACGGGCGCGAAGCGGCCGCTGGCGGCGACATCATGCATCGCCTCGGAAAGCTTGAGCACGGGTGCGATCACCCGAGAGGCGAGTCCGCGCGCCAGGAACAGCGCCACGCCGACGCCGCCGAACAGCAGCGCCAGGGTCAGGGCGACGAATTGCGGAAGCAGGGCCGTGAAGGCGGGGGTCTCGAAGGTCAGGCTCAGCTCGCCGACCTCGCGACCGTCCGCTGTCAGCGGAGTGTTGATGACTTCGAAGGAGTCCGAGGCCAGCGGCGTCGGACGCTCGAACCGCGCGACCGTGCCGCCGGATCCGTCCTTGAGAACCGCCAGGGTGACGCTGCCGTCGCTGCCGAGCGTAGCAATGGAGAGCTTTGCCCCGTCCCGGTCCCCGGCCGCGAGGGCGGGGGCCGCGGCGCGCGCCACGACGTCCGACAGGGCGCGGTGAGCCTGGTGGTTCTGTTCGCGCGCGACAGCCCACTGCTGGAGCATGAAGGTCAGGCACGCGGCCACCAGGACGACCACGGTCGTGATCAGGGCCACGCCCGCCACGCGCGCGTGGAAGGTCATCTGCGGCCGAGAGACGGTGGTGCGAGGCTGGTCAGTCATGGAGCCCGGGCTTCATCCGAGCTCCCGATTTAGGCGAATTCTCCTAACGGTTCGCTTCCAGAAGGCTCGCGTAGGGCGCGAACTGTGGCGTCAAAGCCACAATCACAACCGTCGAGCGATAAAATCGTGGTTAATGGAACATGAATCTCCTAGGTGGAATTTAACCTCCGGTTTACCTTGACGGAGTTGGTTAATTTCCTCGGAGGGGTTCCCCATGGAAAAGGCGTTTGTCGCGCAGCGTGTCGCGACCAAGTTGTTCTCGACGGAAGCGGCGGTTGACCAGGCCATGGTCGAAGCCACGGAACTGCTGGCGGATCTGCTGAAGGCCCGTTCGGAAGTTAACGCCTCGCTCGTCTTCGCTGACGAAGTGCAGGTGAAGATGGTGGAAGCCATCAAGGCCCTGGGAGAAGCCCGGAGCGCCATGGTCGGTGCGCACAATGAGCTGGCGGAAGCCCAGCTGCGCCTCGGCATCCGCACCAAGCTCGGCTACATGGACAAGCCGGCGATGCGTAAGCGCGAAACCGTGACGGCGATGCGCGAAGTCGGCTAAGCCGATTTGGTTGCAATAGATTAACTGGTGCTGCGCCCCTAATGCGAGTTAGGGGCGCTGTGCTATGCCGACATCACCGATCGTTCTTGGCCTGATCGCCCTCACCTTGGGGATCTCGCTGCTGGCCCTCTGGAAGGGCACCTTCGCCGAGCGGTTCGGCGGCGCCATCGTGGGCGCCAACGTGGTGTTGTCGATCCTGAGCGGTCTGCTGCTGCCGGACTCGGCCCAGGCGCTCGCACGGCTCACCCTGGACGGCCTCACCGCCATCGGTCTGCTGATCATCACGGTCAGCTTCGCCAGCTTCTGGCTCGGCGGCGTCATGCTGCTCTATGCGGTGCAGTTCAGCCTGCACGCGTTCTACATCGTCACCTCGCGCCCGGTCGACGTGCTGTACGCCTGGATCAACAATCTGAATTTCCTCGGAATTAGCGCCTGCCTGTTGGCCGGCGCAGTGGTCGGCCTGCTGCAGCGACGGCGCCGGGCCGCCTAGCGACCGCGCCGCCCCCAGCGGCCAGCGTCCGAAAACTTTTGCTTGCGCTGCGCCGCGATCCGGAGTTTCTCCGCCGCGGGCCACACCCCCCCAACGGGGTGCTGCTCATCTGTAAGGATGGGAGACATCGATATGACGACCCTCGCCAAGCCGGCCATGCGTCCGGCTCGCCCCGAGTTTTCTTCCGGCCCCTGCGCCAAGCGCCCCGGCTGGACCCCCGAAAATCTCCAGAACGCCGTACTCGGCCGCTCGCACCGTTCGAAGCTGGGCAAGACGCGCCTGCAGGACGCGATCGAACGCACCCGCCAGGTGCTGGAGGTTCCGGACGACTTCCTGATCGGCATCGTGCCTGGATCGGACACCGGCGCCGTGGAAATGGCGATGTGGTCGATGCTCGGCCCGAAGCCGGTCCAGCTGCTGGCCTTCGAGAGCTTCGGCAAGGACTGGGTCACCGACGTGACCAAGCAGCTGAAGCTGCCGGCCGAGGTCCTGGACGCGCCCTACGGCGAGCTGCCGGACCTGACCAAGGTGCGCAAGGACGCCGACCTGGTCTTCACCTGGAACGGCACCACCTCGGGCGTCCGCGTCCCGAACGCCGACTTCATCGCCGCCGACCGTGAAGGCATCACCATCTGCGACGCCACCAGCGCCGCCTTCGCCCAGGATCTCGACTGGGCCAAGCTCGATGTCGTGACCTTCTCCTGGCAGAAGGCGCTGGGCGGCGAGGGCGCGCACGGGATCCTGATCCTGTCGCCGCGCGCGGTCGCCCGCCTGGAGAGCTACACCCCGGCCTGGCCGATGCCGAAGCTGTTCCGCATGACCAAGGCCGGCAAGCTGGCCAAGGACATCTTCGAAGGCGCGACGATCAACACGCCCTCGATGCTCTGCGTGGAAGACGCCATCGACGCGCTGAAGTGGGGCGCCCAGATCGGCGGCCTGGCCGAGATGCAGCGCCGCGCCGACGCCAACCTGGCGGCCCTGGCCGCCTGGGTCGAGAAGACCGACTGGGTGGATTTCCTGGCCGCCGACCCGGCGACCCGCTCGAACACCTCGGTGTGCCTGAAGGTGGTCGACGCCCGCGTCGCCGCCCTGGCCGACGACGCCCAGGCCGACTTCGCCAAGAAGCTGGCCGCGGTGCTCGAAAAGGAGGGCGCGGCCCTCGACATCGGCGGCTATCGCGACGCCCCCGCCGGCCTGCGCATCTGGTGCGGCGCCACGGTCGAGACCTCGGACATCGAGGCCCTGACCCCGTGGCTCGACTGGGCGTTCGCCACCACCCTCGAGCAGCTGCAAGCCGCCTAAGGCCCTTCTCGCGTCCTCGCGACTTCACGCCCGTAAACCGCGTGGAGCCGAGGACGCCTACCCCTTATCCGCAAGGAAACTCCCATGCCCCGCGTCCTCATCGCCGACAAGCTGAGCCCGGCCGCCATCGACATCTTCAAGCAGCGCGGCGTCGACGCCGACGTGAAGACCGGCCTGTCGAAAGAAGAACTGCTCAAGATCATCAACGACTATGACGGCCTGGCCGTCCGCTCGGCCACCAAGGCCGACAAGGACGTCATCGCCGCCGCCGGCAACCTGAAGGTCATCGGCCGCGCCGGCATCGGCGTCGACAATGTCGACATCCCCGCTGCGACCTCCAAGGGGATCGTGGTTATGAACACCCCGTTCGGCAACTCGATCACCACCGCCGAGCACGCCATCGCCATGATGTTCGCCCTGGCCCGCCAGCTGCCGGCCGCCGACGTCTCGACCCAGGCCGGCAAGTGGGAAAAGAACCGCTTCATGGGCGTGGAGCTCTACGCCAAGACCCTCGGCCTGATCGGCGCCGGCAACATCGGCGGCATCGTCGCCGACCGCGCCAACGGCCTGAAGATGAAGGTCGTCGCCTACGACCCCTTCCTGTCGGCTGAACGCGCCGTCGAGATGGGCGTCGAGAAGGTCGAGCTGGAAGACCTGCTGGCCCGTGCCGACGTCATCACCCTGCACACCCCGCTGACCGACAAGACCCGCAACATCCTGTCGGCCGAGAACCTGGCCAAGACCAAGAAGGGCGTGCTGATCGTCAACTGCGCCCGCGGCGGCCTGGTCGACGAAGCGGCCCTGCGCAAGGGCCTGGACGACGGCCACATCGGCGGCGCGGCCTTCGACGTGTTCGTCGAGGAGCCGGCCAAGGACAACGTGCTGTTCGGCGCTGAGAACTTCATCGCCACCCCGCACCTGGGCGCTTCGACCATGGAAGCCCAGGAGAACGTCGCCCTGCAGGTCGCCGAGCAGATGAGCGATTACCTGCTCACCGGCGCGGTCTCCAACGCCCTCAACAGCCCGTCGGTCACCGCCGACGAGGCCCCGAAGCTGAAGCCGTTCGTGGCCCTGGCCGAGCGCCTGGGCGCCTTCGCCGGCCAGATGGTCGACGTCGAGGTCAAGGCCGTCGACATCGCCTATGAAGGCGAAGTCGCCAACCTCAACACCCGCCCGCTGACCGCCGCGGCGCTGGCCGGCGCCCTGCGTCCGATGCTGGCCGAGGTGAACATGGTCTCGGCTCCGGCCGTGGCCAAGGACCGCGGCATCACCGTCTCGGAGAGCAAGCAGGACGACTCGCCGATTTTCGACAGTCTGGTGCGGATCACCGTCACGACGGCGCTCGGCAAGCGCTCGTTCGCCGGCACCGTGATCGCCGGCGCGCCGCGCGTGGTCGAGGTCAAGGGCATGGACCTGGACGCGCCGTTCGCCCCGACCATGCTCTATGTGAACAACCTCGATAAGCCGGGCTTCATCGGCGCGCTCGGCGCGCTTCTGGCTGAAGAGCAGGTCAACATCGCGACCTTCAACCTCGGCCGCGTCTCGGCCGGGGAGGACGCCATCGCCCTGGTCGGCGTCGACCAGGATCCGGGCGACGCGCTGGTCGAGAAGATCCGCGCCCTGCCGCACGTCAAGGAAGCGCGCACCCTGCGCTTCTGATCTGTCGCGGGCCGCGCCGCCTTGCCGGGCGGTGCGGCCTCGCGCAACCTCGGTCTCCGCAGGGAGGCCCCATGTCCCAGACGCCGCACCAGCGCGCGGAAGCCGAGCTCACCGCCTACGGCCTGACCTTTCCCGAGACCACCGCCGGCCCCGCCTGGGCGTTCACGCGCGGTCTCTATATGCGCCAGAAGATGTTCGCCGTCTTCGGCGACAAGGCCCAGCCGCTCGACGCGCTCACCATCATCGTCAAGCTGCCGATCTCGGCGGAGATGGCTGCCGACCTGCCCTTCGTTCGCGAGGCCAGGGGCTGGTACAAGCAGCACGACTGGGTCACCGCCGACTTCGGTCCTGACGACGACATCCTGGCCGAACTTGAGACGCTCAAGGCCTGGCTCAAGCAGAGCTACACCGCGGTCGCCCCTCAGAAGCTGAGCCGGCAGACCCCATGAGCCGAGAGAAGTACACGCGCCCCGTGCCCGGCGGCCGGGGCCTCTGGTGGACCGACCGGCTGTGGGCGCTGAGCGCCGGCCTGCCGGTGGAGCAGGTGAAGCTCGCCGACATCGCCGAGTTCGACATCGACTGCTGGTTCCAGGAGCGCCACGTTCCCACGGTCCGCAAGGTGGCCGAGCACGCGCAGCGGATCTTCGACGCCGATCTCGCCTATCCGGTGATCCTCTGCGCCGACGGCCGGCTGATGGACGGCGGCCATCGCCTCGCCAAGGCCTGGATGGAGGGCCGCGAGGAGATCGCGGCGGTGCGCTTTCCGGTCACTCCGGAGCCTGACGAGATTCTCTAGCCGCCGGACAGCGCCCCGAAGATCAGCACCTCGTCGGCGTCGCCCACCGCCTGGTCGATGTCCTTGGCGCGGTCGCCGTTCTTGAAGATGCGCATGTGGCGGCGGATGCGGTCCTGCTCGTCGATCACCCGGAACTTCAGACCGGGAAAGCGCCGGTCGAGGTCGTCGAGCACCTGGGCGATGCTGCCGCCTTCCGCCGCCAGCCGGCTGGCGCCTTCGGTGTAGGAGGTGAGCTGCGAGGGGATGAACACCTGAACCATCAGAGCGGCGCCGCCACCACGGAATAGATTTCCGGCAGGTGCCGGGCGATCGGCCGCCAGCCTTCGCCCTCGTCGTCGCTCATCCAGACCTCGCCGTTGGTGGCGCCCAGATAGAGCCCGACCGGATCGTTGGCGTCGGCGCAGAAGGCCTGTCGCTTGACGGTGAACCAGCCCTGCTCGGTGGGGAACCCCTGATCCTGGCGTTGCCAGCTCTGGCCGGCGTCGCGGGTGCGATAGGCGGCGGGCCGCCCGCCTGGACTGGTGCGCGGCCAGACCTCGGTGCCGTCCATCGGAAACACCCAGGCGCTGTCGGCGTCGCGCGGGTGCGGGACGATGGTGAAGCCGATGTCGCCGATCTCCTGGGGCATGGCCTGGCCGATCCGGTCCCAACGCTCGGCCGGGCGGTCGAGGCGATAGATGCCGCAGTGGTTCTGCTGCCAGATGCGGTCGGGCATGGTCGGGGCCAAGGCGATATAGTGCGCGTCCTGGCCGTACTCCGGATAGGGGTCGGGAAAGAAGTTGGCTTCGACGCCCTGGTTCAGCGGCTTCCAGCTCGCGGCCTGGTCGAGGCTTTCGAACACGCCGCCGGTCGAGGTGGCGATGTACATGTGGCGCGCATCGCGCGGATCGATCTGGATCTGGTTGAGCAGCGCCCCGTCGGGCGTGCCGCCGTCGGCCGGGCACCAGTCCCAGTATTTCGGATGGTCGTTGAAGCCGGCGACGCTGTCCCAGGTCGCCCCGCCGTCGGCGCTGCGGAACAGGCCGGGCGGCGAGGCGCCGGCCCACCAGACACCCGGCTCGCCGGCATGACCCGGCTCCAGCCAGAATGCATGGTCGACCGAGCGCGCCGGTCCGTCGCCCTCGACCTTGGGAAAGGCGGGCGGTCGCTGCGCCTCTATCCAGGTCGCGCCATCGTCCGTGGAGCGGAAGATCGTCGGGCCAAGATGGCCGGTCGAGGCGGCCATCAGCAGGGTCTTTCCGTCGCGCGGATCGAGCACCAGGTGGTTGACGATGTGGCCGAGGAAGATCGGACCCTGCACCGACCACGTCCGTCGCGCGGCGTCGCTGCGATAAATCCAGGCGCCCTTGCGGGTGCCGACGAGAAGCTGAACTGCGGCCGACATCTGGACCTCCCGTTCGTCTCTTTGCGGCGAGCATAGCACCCGCTTGCGGCCTGCGGCGCCACCGGGAGGTGCTTGACTCTCTCGTCGCCGAAACTAGAACAAAAGTAGAACTTCGGAGAACGAAAAGCCATGTCCGGTTTTCGCGACAGCCGCCTGGCGGCTCTCAAGGCGAAGATCGCCGCCCTCGAGGCGGGCGGCCGGGCGGACTCCGAATCCCTGCCTTTCGGGGCGGGTGCGATCGATGCCTGCCTACCGGGCGGCGGGCTGCCGCTGGGCCAGTGGCACGAGCTGCTCGGGGCCGGGATGGAGACCGAGCTCGGCGCATGCCCGGCCGCGTTCGCCGCCCTGGCCGCCGCACCGCTGGCCCGCCGCGGACAGGCGGTGTGGATCCTGCGGCGGGACGATCTCTTCGCCCCTGGCCTGGTCGGGCTCGGCTTTCCGGCCGAGCGGCTGATCCAGGTCTGCGCCCGCGACGAGGACGAAGCCCTGGCGGTGGCCGAGGACGCGCTGTCGACCCTCGGCGTGGCCGCCGTCTTCGCCGAGGTGGAGGGGGTGGACCTGACCGCCGGCCGACGGCTGCAGCTGGCCTGTGAAAAGCATGGGGCCACCGGCTTCATGATCCGCCGCCGGCCCTATGGCGGGCAGGCGCGCAGGGAGACTGCGGGCTCGGCCGCCGCCACCCGCTGGAAGATCACGCCTGCGCCCAGCGAACCTGGGCCAGGAGAATTCGGCCTCGGCCCGCCGCGTTGGCGGGTCGAACTGGAGCGCTGCCGGGGCGGGCGGACCGGCGCGTGGCTGATGGAAGCCGAGGCCGCATACACCTGGGAGGCCGAGAATGGCCCGCATCCTCTGCGTCTGGTCGCCGAACTGGGCGATCGCCAACTGGCGCCGGCGGAACGTCTCGCAAGTTGATGGGCGACGCCCAGGTCCTCCTCCTCTGGGGGAGGTGGATCGGCGCGAAGCGACGAGACGGAGGGGGACTTCTCTCAAGTCGGAGGAGTCAAAGTCCCCCTCAGTCAGCCATACGGCTGACAGCTCCCCCAGAGGGGGAGCATCTGAGGCCCCCCGGCCCTTCGCCCTGGTCGAAACCGTCAAGGGCGCCCGGCGGCTGGCGGCGGCGGACAAGGCCGCCAGGGCGCTCGGCCTGTTTCCGGGACAGAAGGCGACCGACGCCATGGCGCTGGTTCCCGATCTGGTCGTCGCCGAGAGCGAGCCGGAGGCCGACGCCGCGGCCCTGACGGCCCTGGCCGACTGGTCTGTGCGCTATTCACCGGCCGTAGCCGAGGATGCGCCGGACGGCCTCTTCCTCGACATCAGCGGCGTTGCCCACCTGTGGGGCGGCGAGGCGCAGCTGCTCGCCGACTATCGCGCCCGGCTGGGGGGCAATGGGATCTTCGTGCGCGGCGCGGTCGCCGACACGCCCGGCGCGGCCTGGGCGCTGGCTCACTACGGCCAGGGGGCGGAGATCATCGCGCCGCCGAACGGCCAGGCCGACCTGCTGGCCTATCTGCCGCCGGCCGCCCTGCGGCTGGAGCCGGCGGCGGCGGCGCAGATGGAGCGGCTGGGCCTGCGGTTGCTGCTGCAGATCCTGGGCCTGCCGCGCGCGCCGCTGGCCCGCCGCTTCGGCCAGCAGACCCTGGTGCGGATCGACCAGGCCATGGGCCGCGCCGAGGAGGCGTTGAGCTTCCGCCGCCCGCCGCATCCCTGGTTCGCGCGGCTGGCCTTCTTCGAGCCGATCAGCGCCCTGGAGGACCTGCAGCGGGTGACCCGCGACGTCGCCGCCAAGCTGTGCGCGCGCCTGGAGCAGGAAGGGCGGGGCGCGCGCCGCTTCCGCCTCGTCTTCCACCGCCTCGACGGGCGAGCCTTGCCGCTGGAGATCGGGATGGCGCTCGCCGCCCGCGACCCGGCCCGGATCGCCAAGCTGCTGGCGCCCAAGCTGGAGACCATCGACCCCGGCTTCGGGATCGACGTGGTCACGCTTGAGGCCGAGGCGGTGGAAGCGGTGTCCGGCCGCCAGGTCCGGCTGGACGCCCGCGCCGAACCGGCGATCGAGGAGGGGCTGGGGCCGTTGGTCGACCGGCTGAGCAACCGCCTGGGCGGTGAGCGGGTCTGGAAGACCGCGCCGGTGCAGAGCCACGTGCCGGAACTGTCGGCGCGCCCGGCCGCGCCGCTGGCCGCGGTGCCGCCGCGGGCCTGGAGCCCGGAAGCGCCGCGGCCGCTGCGGTTGTTCCGCCAGCCCGAACCTCTGGACCTGGTCATGGCCCTGACCCCCGACGACCCGCCGCGGCAGTTCCAGTGGCGCAAGCGCCTGCACCGGGTGGCCCGCGCTGAAGGGCCCGAGCGCATCGGCGAGGAATGGTGGCGCGGCGACATCAATGACGTCAGCGTCAGTCACGTCCGCGACTACTACCGGGTCGAGGACCAGGACGGCGCGCGGTTCTGGGTCTATCGCGAAGGCCTCTACGAAGACGGCGTCCCGGCCCGCTGGTGGCTGCACGGGGTGTTCGGATGACCCGCTACGCCGAACTCCAGGCCGCCACCAATTTCTCGTTCCTGCGCGGGGCCTCGCACCCGTGGGAGCTGGTCTCCGCCGCCGGCATGCTGGGGATGGCGGCGATCGGGATCACCGATCGCAATTCGCTGGCCGGGGTGGTGCGGGCCTGGACGCAGATGCGTTCGATGAAGGATACGCCCTTTGCGGTGAAGGCCCTGACCGGCTGCCGGCTGGACTTCGCAGACGGCACGCCGTCGCTGCTTTGCTATCCCTCCGACCGCGAGGCCTATGGCCGCCTGACCCGGTTGCTGACGCTCGGCCAGCTGCGGGCGGAGAAGGGCGGCTGCGAGCTGCACTGGTCCGATTTCGCAGACCATGCGCAGGGCCAGCTGGTCCTGATCGTGCCGCCGGCCCGCCTCGACGAGACGTTCGAACGCCAGGTGGTGCAGATCGGCGGCGACCTGCGCGGCGACGTCTGGCTGGCGGCGTCACGCGACTACGGCCCGCGCGACCTGCAGCGGATCTCGCGGCTGGCGGCCCTGGCCGAGCGGTCCGGCGCGCCGATGGTCGCCACCAACGACGTCCTCTATCACGCAGCCGAACGCCGACCGTTGCAGGACGTGCTGACCTGCATCCGCGAGACCTGCACCATCTACGAGGCCGGGCTGCGGCTGGCCGCCAACGCCGAGCGGCACCTGAAATCGCCGGCCGAGATGGACCGGCTGTTCGCGCGCTATCCGGGCGCGGTCGAGCGCAGCCTGGAGATCGTCGAGCGGATCGAGTTCGACCTTGGCCAGCTGAAGTACGAATACCCGGACGAACCGGTGCCGCCGGGCAAGACCGCGATCCAGCACCTGCGCGACCTGACCTGGGAAGGCGCGAGCTGGCGGTTCGACAAGGGCATGGGCGACAAGGAGCGCCGGACCCTTGAGCACGAGCTCGACCTCATCGAGAAGCTCGGCTTCGCCAACTATTTCCTGACGGTGCACGACATCGTCCGCTGGGCGCGCGAGCAGGACATCCTCTGTCAGGGCCGCGGCTCGGCGGCCAATTCCTGCGTCTGCTTCTGCCTGGGCGTCACCGCGGTCGACCCGACCAAGGCGGACCAGGACCTGCTGTTCTCGCGCTTCATCTCCGAAAAACGCGGCGAGCCGCCGGACATCGACGTCGACTTCGAGCACGCCCGCCGCGAGGAGGTGATGCAGTACGTCTATCGCCGCTACGGCCGCGACCGCGCCGCCATCGTCGCCACGGTCATCCACTACCGCCCGCGCATGGCGATCCGCCAGGTCGGCAAGGCGCTGGGCCTGACCGAAGACGTCACCGCCGCCTTGGCCGGCACGATCTGGGGAAGCTGGGGCGAGGAGGTGCCCGACAGCTACATCGTCCAGGCGGGCTTGGATCCGGCCAATCCGGAGATCCGTCGCGCTGTGCGGCTGGCGACCGAACTGCTGAAGTTCCCGCGCCACCTGTCGCAGCACGTCGGCGGTTATGTGCTGACCCAGCGGCGGCTGGACGAGACCGTGCCGATCGGCAACGCGGCGATGAAGGACCGCACCTTCATCGAGTGGGACAAGGACGACATCGACGCGCTGGGCCTGATGAAGGTCGACGTGTTGGCGCTCGGCATGCTGACCGCCCTGAAGAAGAGCTTCGACATGATCCCGGCGGAAGACGCGGGGCGGCCGATCACCGACATCGCCCACATCCCGCAGGAGGTCCCCGAGGTCTACGACATGCTCTGCCGCGCCGACTCCATCGGGGTCTTCCAGGTCGAGAGCCGGGCGCAGATGTCGATGCTGCCGCGGCTGAAGCCGAGGAAGTTCTACGACCTGGTCATCGAGGTGGCGATCGTCCGCCCCGGTCCGATTCAGGGCGACATGGTCCATCCGTACCTCAAGCGCCGCGACAAGATCGAACCGGTCGACTATCCGCGGCCGGGGCCGGAGCATCCGCAGGACGAGCTGCAGGCCATCCTCGGCAAGACCCTGGGCGTGCCGCTGTTCCAGGAGCAGGCGATGCGCATCGCCATCGAGGCGGCCAAGTTCTCCGACGACGACGCCGACGGCCTGCGCCGCTCGATGGCCACCTTCCGCCACCTCGGCAGCGTCGGCGAGTACGAGACCAAGTTCCTGGAGGGCATGAAGAGCCGCGGCTACGACCCGGCCTTCGTCGAACGCTGCTTCAAGCAGATCGAGGGCTTCGGCTCCTATGGCTTCCCCGAGAGCCACGCGATCAGCTTCGCCCTGCTGGTCTACGCCTCGGCCTGGGTGAAGTGGCGCTGGCCGGACGCCTTCCTGGCCTCGCTGCTGAACAGCCAGCCGATGGGGTTCTACCAGCCGGCCCAGCTGGTCCGCGACGCGCGCGAGCACGACGTCGAGGTGCGGGGGCCGGATGCGCTGGCCAGCGACTGGGACTGCACCCTGGAGCCGGCGACCCGCGAGGGCCGCCTGCGCGCGGTGCGGTTGGGGCTGCGCCAGATCAAAGGGTTCAGCGAGGATGAGGCCAAGCGGCTGGCGGCCGCGCGGGCCGAGGGCGTGCGCAGCGTCGAGGGCTTCGCGGTCCGCGCCGGGCTGTCGCGGCGGTCGCTGGAGCTGCTGGCCGAGGCCGACGCCTTCGCCGGGCTGGGGCTGTCCCGCCGCCAGGCGCTGTGGGCGGTGAAGGGGCTGGCCGACCAGTCCAGCAGCCTGAAGACCGCGCCGCTGCTGGCCGCCATGGGGGTCAAGGAGCATCAGGTCGAACTGCCGCTGATGAGCCCGTCGCACGAGGTGGAGGAGGACTACCGCACCACCAGCCTGTCGCTCCGCGCCCATCCGATCAGCTTCTTCCGCGAAAGCCTCAACAGCCTGGGCGCGGTCCGGGCGGCGGACCTGAAGACCCTGCGCGACCGCAAGCTGGTCTCGGTCGGGGGGCTGGTGCTGGTGCGCCAGCGGCCGGGCACCGCCAAAGGGGTGACCTTCCTGACCCTCGAGGACGAAACCGGGGTCGCCAACATCGTGGTCTGGCAGGACGCCTTTGCGGCCAACCGGCGGCTGGTGATGACCTCGTCGTTCATGGTCGTGCACGGCCAGATCCAGAGCGAGAGCAACGTCATCCACGTGGTCGCCCGCCGCTTCACCGACCTGTCGCACCGCCTGGCCGAGTTGAAAGCCGAGGACGGGCCGGCGCCGCAGATCCGCAACCGGGTGACCGGCGGCCTGATCCGTAGCCGCGACTTCCACTGAGGCTTGACCGCGGGGCGGCGTGGCCGAATTCTCCCACGCCGCTCAAGGGGGAACGCGATGCTGCGTGCGATCGTCTTCGGAAGCCTGCTTCTGGCCGGGGCCGCCCAGGCCGCCGACGGGCCGAAGGTCAAGGTGGAGAGCGGGGTGCTGGTCGGCGCCCAGACCGACCGCGCCAGGATCTTCCGCAACGTGCCCTACGCCGCCCCGCCGGTCGGCGAGCTGCGCTGGTCGGCCCCGAAAAAGCCGCTGGCCTGGAGCGGCGAGCGCGACGCCACCGCCAACGGCCCCTCCTGTCCGCAGAAGATGAACGCCGACGGCACGCCGAACGAAGGCAGCGCCAATGGGCCGGTCAGCGAGGACTGCCTGCAGCTCAACGTCTTCGCGCCGCTGGAGGCCAAGAAGGCGCCGGTGATGGTCTGGCTGCATGGCGGCGGCCACAAGACCGGGGCGGGCTGGATCTATGACGGCCAGAACTTCGCCCGCGACGGCGTGGTGCTGGTGGCGATCAACTACCGCCTCGGCCCGCTCGGCTACTTCGCCCATCCAGCGCTCGGCAAGGATCAGGGCGGCAACTATGGGCTGATGGACCAGGTCGCGGCCCTGCAATGGGTCAAGCGCAACATCGCCGCCTTCGGGGGCGACCCGGCGAACGTCACCGTCTTCGGGGAAAGCGCCGGCGGCGCCAGCACCCTGGCCCTGCTCGCTGCGCCCGCCGCCAAGGGCCTGTTCCAAAAGGCCGCGGTGCAGTCGGGCGGCGGCTGGAGCGCGCCGGAAACACTGGCGCAGAAGCAGGACGAGGGCGCGGCCCTGGCGGGCAAGCTCGGCGCGCGCGACCTGGCGCAGCTACGCGCTCTGCCGGCTCAGGCCCTGGCTGACGAAGGCGCAGGCGCCGACTACGGCCCGTTCGTCGACGGCCGCGTGCTGAAAGAGACGCCGGCCCAAGCCTTCGCCGCCGGCCGTGAGGCCGACGTCCCGCTGATCATCGGCGCCAATTCCGGCGAGGATTCGCTGCTCGGCCGGCGCTTGCCGGGCGCGTCCGCCATGGCCGCCGAGATCCCCGAGGCGGTGAAATCGGCCTATCCGGACGAAGCGGCGAGGGGCGACGAGACCCTGGTGCGCGCCGCGTTCGGCGACCGCTACATGGTCGGACCGGCTCGCTGGTTGGCGAGCAAGGCGGCAGATGGAAAGCCGGCCTGGCTTTACCATTTCAGCTACGTGGGGTCGCGCTTCCGGCCGATGGGGGTGACCACTGCGGCCCACGCCGCCGAGATCCAGTACGTGTTCGAGTACTGGGGCCGACGTACGCCGCTGAGCATGGTGGCGGCCGACGACCGGGCCATGGCCGACCTGATGCACGGCTGCTGGGTCGCCTTCGCCAAGACCGGCGCGCCCAAGTGCGCGATCGCCTGGCCGGCCTATGACGTCGCCCGTGATGAGCTGGTCGAGTTCGGGGCGACGAGCGGCGTGCGGACCGGATTTCGCAAGCGCCAGCTGGACGCCCAGGAACAGGTCGCGCTGCCAAGCCTGGCCGTGCCGGAGAACTGAATCGCCAAGCTCGGCGTTCTGAGACTCTGGCCGCAGGGGAGTCTTGGAACATGGCCGCACGTCCGACATGGCAGGGCTATCTGCGACTGTCGCTGGTGAGCTGCCCGGTGGCGCTCTACACGGCGACCTCGCGCAGCGCCGACGTCTCCTTCAACATGCTGCACAAGGAGACCCACAACCGCATCCGCATGATCCCCACCGACCCGGAAACTGGGCCGGTCGATCGGGCCGACATCGTCAAGGGCTACGAGATCGAGAAGGGCCGCTACGTCGTCGTCACCGACGAGGAGATCAAGAACGTGCGGTTGGAGACGACCCGGACCATCGACATCGAGCGGTTCGTCGATGCGGCCGAGATCGACCGCCTCTACTGGAACGATCCCTACTTCCTGACCCCCGACGGCGACCTGGCGGCCGAGGCGTTCGGGGTGATCCGCGAGGCGATGGAGGGGGCCGGCAAGCTGGCCCTCGCCCGAGTGGTGATGCACCAGCGCGAACGGCTGATGGCGCTGGAGCCGCGCGACCAGGGGATCGTCGCCTACACCATGCGCAACAACAAGGAAGTGAAGGATCCGGCCGAGTTCTTCGACCGCATTCCCGACGTGAAGGCCGACCCGAAGATGGTCGCCATCGCCGAGAAGATCATCGAGCAGCTCGAAGGCGCCTTCGATCCCAGCGAGTTCAACGACCGCTACGAGGACGCGCTGCGCAAGCTGATCGCCGACAAGGAGGCCCACCACGGCGTCGTCTCGAAGCTCGAGGAGCCGAAGGAGGCCGAGGTCATCGACCTGATGGAGGCCCTGCGCCGCAGCCTCGGGGAGGGCGGGCCGCGACGCAAGACCGAGCCGCGCGGGGGCGCCAAAAAGAGCGCCCCGCGCAAGACGCCCGCCCGAAAGCGGGCGTCCTGACGGCGGTTACTGGAACATCCCGACGATGACCGAGGCGATCACGCCGGTGGCCGCGGCGGTCAGGATCACGTCGTTGTCGACGCGCGTGTAGTAGTAGCCGCGGGGCGGCGGGGGCAGGCGGTAGTAGTTGTAGTTGCTGATCCGGTAGCGGTCGGCGCGATAGGCCGGCGGCAGGCGGTCGCCGCGGTTCCAGTGACGGTACTGATAGCCCGGCGGGCGGTGATAGGCGCTGGCGCGGTACTTGCGTTCGGCCTTGCGGACGTCGCGGTCGTACTTGCGTTCAGCCTTGTCCATGCGCTTGTCGTAGTGGCGCTCGGCGTGGTCGCGGCGATCGTCGCCGCGGTACGGCTGAGCGGAGGCGACGCCCGCGCTGGCCAGGACCGACAGGGCGACGGCGGCGGTCAGAAACTTCCTCATAAGCTCTCTCCTATCGAACTGAGAGCCATCATGAGGGAGCGAGCTTGAGCCTGACCTGAACCGTACTGTTCGGCTGCGGTTCATCTTGGCGGCGAAGCTGTGGCCGATGTTTCAGCCCAGACGCTTGATTGCGGTTTCCAGCGGCCGTTCGCCCTCGGCGTAGTCGGCCCAGGCGTTGGTCTTGGCCAGCAGCGCCGGCGCCGTGCGGATCGTGTAACGCCGAGGATCGAGCCCCGCGCGCACCTGGCTCCAGGTCAGGGGGAAGGACACGGTCGCCCCGTCGCGGGCCCGCGGCGACAACGGCGCCACTGCGGTCGAAAGCCGGTCGTTGCGCAGGTAGTCGAGGAAGATCCGGCCCTGGCGGATCTTCTTGGCCATGTTGGCCACATAGCGATCTGGTTCATCGGCGGCCATCTGCTCGCAGAGCTTCTTGGCGAAGGCCTTGGCGGTCGGCCAGTCCAACTCGCCCTTCGGCGGGGCCAGGGGGGTGACCACGTGCAGGCCCTTGCCGCCGGTGGTCTTGCAAAAGGCGATGAGGCCCAGGTCCTCCAGCCGGTCGCGGACATCGCGGGCGGCGGCCACGACGGTGTCGAAGTCCACGTCGGGACCAGGATCGAGGTCGAAGATCAGCCGGCCCGGCGTTTCCGGCGCGTGCGGCCGACAGTTCCACGGATGGTATTCGGCGGCCCCGATCTGGGCCAGCGCGGCCAGCGCCTCGATGCGGTCGACCTGCAGATAGGCGGCGTGATCGCCGAACACCTCGACCTGCGACAGCAGGGGCGAGGCGCCCTTGCCGGCGTGGCGCTGAAAGAACTGCTCGCCGCCCAGGCCATCCGGAATGCGGATGATCGAGCAGGGCCGTCCCTCGATGTGCGGCATCATCCACGCGCCGACCGCTTCCAGATACTGGGCGAGGTCGAGCTTGGTGACCGGCGCGTCGCTGTCGGCGGAGTTCGGCCACAGGGCCTTGTCGGGGCTGGAGATGGTGACGCCCATCACGCTCGGATCGCCCATGCGCTTCCTCGGCGGTTCAGGTTTGGCGGGAGCGGCGGTGTCGGTTTCAACCTCGCCAGCCGGCTTGTCCTCGCGCAGGCCCTTGAACGCGCCTTGCCGAACCGCGCCACTGCCGGTGTGGCCGGCGAACTCGATCTCGGCGACCAGTTCGGGCCGCGCCCAGTTGATGTCGCCTTCCTTGCGCGGGGCGCCGGGGCCGCTGAAAGGGCTCTTGGCGGCCGCCACTGCTTCGAGCCGCGGCAGAACGCGGCTGACCACGGCGCTGCTGAAGCCGGTGCCGACCCGGCCGGCATAGACCAGCGCGCCGTCCTGGTAGCGACCGACCAGCAGCGAGCGCAGGCGTCCCTTCTCGCCGGTCCAGCCGCCGATCACCACCTCGTCGCCGGGGCGCAGCTTGGCCTTGCTCCAGGTGTCGCTGCGGCCCGAGCGGTAGGGCGCGGTCAGCCGCTTGGAGATGATGCCCTCAAGCTCGAGCCGCTGGGCGGAACGCCAGACCGCTTCACCGGACGCATCGAAGTGCTCGACATAGCGGATGGCGTCGTCGCGTCCGTCCAGCATCGCCTTGAGCCGCGCCTTTCGCTCGCTCAGCGGCAGCTCGCGCAGGTCCTCGCCGGCCTCGAACAGCAGGTCGAAGGCGTAGTAGATCAGCCCATCGCTTCGGCCATCGGACAGCGCCGCCTGCAGCGCCGCAAAGCTCAGTTTGTCGTCGTCGTCCAAGGCGACCGCCTCGCCGTCGAGGATGCAGTCGGGGAGATCGGCGGCCGCGTCGGCGATCGCCTGGAAACGCTCGGTCCAGTCCAGTCCTCTTCGCGTGCGCAGCCGGGCCTCGCCGCCGGAGACGCGCAGCTGCATGCGGTAGCCGTCGAACTTCACCTCATGGGCCCAGCCCGAGCCGTTCGGCGGTTTGTCCTGCGATCGGCAAAGCTGCGGCTCGATGAAGTCGGGCGCCGCGGCGGCCTTGCTCTTGGCCGGACGCGGCGCTGGCTTGGCCGCCGCGGGAGCCGGGCCTGCCGCGCCGCGCGGCTTGCTCTGCCACACGTCATCGGCGCGGCCCTGGCGGGCGGTCATGAAGGGGCTCGGCGCCTTGCCCTTGCCGGCGGTGATCTGCGCCATCTCGCGGCCCGACGCGACCGAGGTGTCGTTGTCCTTGAGCAGCGCGTCGTCGTCGCCTTCGCGGGCGAACGGGTCGCGGTGTTTGATCAGCAGCCAGTTGTTGCGCTCGCCGCCGTCGCGGTCGCGCTTCATCCGCACCAACACGAAGCCGCCGTGCAGGCGCTCGCCCTCCAGGACGATCTTCAGGTCGCCCTTTTCAAGGCCGGCATGGGCGTCGGTCCCAGGTTCGGGCGCCCAGAAGCCGCGGTCCCACAGCATGACCGTGCCGCCGCCGTACTGGCCCTTGGGAATGGCGCCTTCGAAGTCGCCGTAATCGAGCGGGTGGTCCTCGACCTCGACGGCCAGCCTACGTTCGTGGGGGTCGAGGGAGGGGCCCTTCGTCACCGCCCAGGACTTGAAGACCCCGTCCAGTTCCAGCCGGAAGTCGTAGTGCAGCCGGGTCGCCGCGTGCTTCTGGATCACGTAGCGCAGGTGCTTGGCCGGCTTCACTTTCGCCCGGCCGCTCGGTTCCGCCGTCTGGGTGAAGTCCCGCATGGACTGATAGCGGGCGAGCTTGTTCGCCATAGAAGGGTCCCTCGGCCGTCCGCGCGCGGTCGGATTCGCGCGTGGCGGCGAGCGCGTTCACGAACGCGTCCCGCCAGGCGGTGACGTCTTCCCGCTGGACGTTGTCGAAGAGAGCGCGCCAGCGCTCGATTCGCTCCATCAGGTCCATGGACAGCGCCCGGTGCAGCGCGTCGGCGATCTCCTCGGGGCTGTTGGGATTGACGATCAGCGCGCTCTTCAGCTGGTTCGCCGCGCCGGCGAAACGCGAGAGCACCAGCACCCCGGGATCGGCCGGATCCTGGGCGGCGACGAACTCCTTGGCCACGAGGTTCATGCCGTCGCGAAGCGGCGTCACCAGCGCGACCTTGGCGGCGCGGTAGATGCCGGCCAGCTCGTCGCGACGGTAGTTGCGGTTCACATAGCGGACCGGGTTCCAGTCGATGTCGGCGTACTCGCCGTTGATGCGGCCTGACAGCGCGTCCAGCCGGGCGCGGATCTCGCGATAGGCCTCGACGCTTTCGCGGCTCAGCGGCGCGATCTGCAGGAACAGCACCTCGCGGCGCAGTTCCGGATAGGTGGCGAGCAGACGCTCGAAGCCGAGGAACCGCTCCTCCACGCCCTTGGAGTAGTCGAGCCGGTCGACCCCGATGACCATCTTCCGGAACGCCGTGTGGGCGGACATCACGTCGAACGTGCGTCGCGCGATCGTGCTTTCGCTGAGTTCGGCGAAGTCCTGGGCGTCGATGCCGATCGGGAATGCGCCGGCCCGCACCGTGCGGCCGAAGGCGCGCAGCTGGCCCTCGCCGGTGACGACCCCGCGCGCTTCGTTGAGCACGTACTCCTCGAACGCCTGGCGGTACTCGGGGGTCTGGAAACCGACCAGATCGTAGGCGAACAGCGCCTCGACCAGCTGGCGGTGCCGCGGCAGGGTGATCAGCAGCTGATGGGCCGGCCAGGGGATGTGCAGGAAGAAGCCGATCCGGTTCTTGATGCCGAGTTCGCGCAGTTCGCGGGCCAGAGGGATCAGGTGGTAGTCGTGCACCCAGATCAGGTCGCCTTCCTCGATGAGCGGCGCCAGGGTCTCGGCGAAGCGGCGGTTGACCCGTTGATAGCCTTCGTCGAACGAGCGGTCGTAGGCGGTCAGGTCCTGGCGGTAGTGGAACAGCGGCCACAGCGTCTTGTTGGCGTAGCCGTTGTAGTACTCGTTGAGGTCGGCCTCCTCGAGGTCGACGGTGGCGACGGTCACGCCCTCGACGCGCTGCAGGTTGAGTTGGCCGGTGAACTCCGGCGCGGTCTTGCCGCTCCAGCCGAACCAAAGGCCGGAGTACTCGCGCAGCGCCGCAGCCAGGGCCATGGCCAGGCCGCCGACGGTTTCCTCGCCCTTGCCGGCCGGCGGCGTGACGCGGTTGGAGACGACGATCAAGCGGCTCATGCCGCGCCCTCCAGCCAGGACAGCGCCTCCTCGACGCCGTCCATGCGGTAGATGGCGGTGGTGCGGCGCTGCGGGCCGACCAGGACGCCATAGCCGCCCATCTGGCGCACCGCGAAGAAGCCGTGCTCGTCGGTCAGGTCGTCGCCCAGGAAGATCGGCTGCGCGCCCTTGAACGGGGGCTCGGTCATGAAGGCACGGATCGCATCGCCCTTGCTGGCGCCGGGCGTGCGCAACTCGACGACCATGTCGCCGGGTTGCAGGGTCAGGCCGGTGATCGTCGCGATCCGCTCGGCCAGGTCGATCGCCTCCTGACCGCGATCGGGCGCCAGCCGATAGTGCAGGGTCAGGCTGAGCGACTTGTCCTCGATCAACAGCCGCGGGTCGCCGGCGGCGAAGTCCTTCAGGGACGCGCGGGCCGAGGCCAGGCCCGGATGCGGCGGCGCTTCACCGACCACGCCGCGGGCGTCGCGGCGGACCAGACCGTGGATCGCCCCGACGCAGCCGACGCGGGCTTCGAGGATGCGGTCGATGTCGTTCAGCGAACGGCCGCTGACCACCGCCAGCCGCCCCTGCATTCGGGCCGCCAGCCGGCTCAGCAGATCATTGCGACGCCGGTCGGGACCGACGTCCTCGGGGCGCTGGGCGATCGGGGCCAGCGTTCCGTCGAGGTCCAGGAACAGGGCGGCGCCTTCCAGCGCCAGCCGGGTTGGCGGCCGTTCCAGGCCGATGCTCAGTTCGTCGATACTCATACGCACCTTTGCCCCGCAGCCGAACGACAAACGCCCGACCGGGCGGTTCGATCCGGCGCCGCGTCGGCGCAAATCTTCCGCCGGAGGGAACGGGGTCCGTCAGAAGGGCTTGACGTCGCACGTGCGAACGACGCTATGCGCACACGAAATCGTTTACTCGCGAAAAGGTGACAGCAGATGGCCGAGCAGCCCCTGGCCGACGTTATCGTGCTCTTCGGCGGGACGGGCGATCTCGCCCAGAAAATGCTGTTCCCGTCGTTGTATAATCTGGATGCGGACGGTTTCCTCGGCGAGCGCTTCGGAATCATCGCTACGGCGCGCGCGGAAATGACCCGCGAGGCCTTCGTCGCCCAGATCAAAGAGGCCGTCTCGGCCCGGGTCGGCGGCGGCGGACTGGACGCCAAGACCTGGGCGCGGTTCGAAAAGCGTCTGCAGTACGTCGGCGCCGACGCCACCACGCCGGACGGCGCGGCGGAGCTCAAGGCGGCGCTCGGCGACGCCAAGACCCCGATCTACTACCTGGCCCTGTCGCCCAGCATCTATGGCCGCGTCTGCGCGGCCCTGGCCGGGGCGGGCATGGCCGGGCCGGGAACCCGCATCGTGCTGGAAAAGCCGATCGGTCGCGACCTGGAGAGCTCGAAGGTCATCAACGGCGCGGTGGCCGCGGTCTTCCCGGAGGAGAGCATCTTCCGGATCGACCACTATCTCGGCAAGGAGACGGTTCAGAACCTGCTGGCGCTGCGTTTCGCCAACACCCTGTTCGAGCCGCTCTGGAACAACCTGACCATCGACCACGTGCAGATCACCGTGGCAGAGACCGAGGGCGTCGGCGACCGCTGGCCCTATTACGACGAGTACGGCGCGCTGCGCGACATGGTGCAGAACCATATGCTGCAGCTGCTCTGCCTGGTGGCGATGGAGCCGCCGTCGGACATGGAGCCGGACAGCGTCCGTAACGAGAAGGTCAAAGTGCTGCGCTCGCTGCGGCCGGTGACCCGCGCCGACGTGCAGACCGTCAGCGTCCGCGGCCAGTACACGCCGGGCGTCACCTCCGGCGCGGCCGTCGACGGCTACGAGGCCGAGCGCGGCCAGCCGACCGGCACGGAAACCTTCGTGGCGCTGCGCGCCGACATCGACAACTGGCGCTGGGCCGGCGTGCCGTTCTTCCTGCGCACCGGCAAGCGGCTGCCCGAGCGGCGGACCCAGATCGCCATCCAGTTCAAGCCGGTGCCGCACTCGATCTTCGAGGGCGCGGCCAAGGCGGACATGGCCGCCAACCGCCTGGTCATCGACCTGCAGCCGGACGAGGACATCGAACTGCTGCTGATGAACAAGGCCCCGGGGCTGTCGGAGCGCGGCATGCGCCTGCAGTCGCTGCCGCTGTCGCTGTCGCTGGCCAAGGCCTATTCGGGCCCCAACTCGCGCCGCCGGATCGCCTATGAGCGGCTGATCCTCGACGTCATCCAGAACAACAGCACGCTGTTCGTCCGCCGCGACGAGGTCGAGCGGGCCTGGGAGTGGATCGACGGCGTGGCCGACGCCTGGCGGGAGTCTTCGATGGCGCCCAAGCCTTATGCGGCGGGCAGCTGGGGGCCGGCCGGCGCCTTCGCCCTGATCGAGCGTTCGGGCCGGGCCTGGTACGACTAGTCCAGGTCGATCTTGAAGCGGCGGCGCTCGCCGCTCTCGCAATCGGTCAGCTCGACCTCGTCCTCGTGGACGAGGTCGGCGAACTCCAGGGCGGCGTCCTCGAAGCTGGCGCCGACGATCTCATAGGTCGCGCCGCCGGCGGCGCGGGCTTCGTAGCGGTGCAGGGTCTGCGTGGCATGGAACATGGGGCCGCCCTTTCAGCGTCTCCCCACTAGGAATCCATGATTCGCCAAAAGGATTCATCGGACAGACGCCCACGGCCGCGACAACATCGTCGCACAGTTGATCAGCCCGACCAGCGAGTAGGTCTGCGGGTAGTTGCCCCAGAGCTCGGCGCCGTCGAAGGCGATGTCCTCTGACAGCAGGCCGGCGGCGGTGCGGCGGTCCAGCATCTCCTCGAACAGCTGGCGCGCCTCGTCCGAGCGGCCGGAGAGATGCAGCGCCTCGATGAGCCAGAACGTGCAGAAATTGAACGCCGTCTTGGGTTCGCCGAAGTCGTCGGGGATCGCATAGCGCAGCATGTAAGGCCCGCGGCGAAGACCCTTCTCGACCGCGGCGATGGTCGCGGCCATGCGCGGGTCGTCGGGGCTGACGAAGCGCACGTCGACCAGCTGCAGCAGGCTGGCGTCGAGCTCGTCGCCCTCGAAGGTGGCGGCGAAGCGGCCGAGCTTGGGGTTCCAGGCGCGTGTCTCGATGGCCTTGCGGACCTCGGCGGCGCGAGCGTTCCAATGGTCGGCGCGATCAGTCAGGCCGAGCTTGCGGGCGGCGTTGGCCAGCCGGTCGCAGGCGGCCCAGCACATCACCGCCGAATAGGTGTGGATGCTCTCGCGGCCGCGGAACTCCCACAGGCTGGCGTCGGGCTTGTCGTGCATCTCGAACGCGCGGTCGCCGACGCGCTCCAGCGCCTTGAAATCCTCGACGTTGGCCGGGCGCAGCAGGCGCTCGTCGAAGAAGGCCTGGACGGTGGACAGGATAATTTGTCCGTATACGTCGTGTTGCAGGTGCTCGTGCGCCTGGTTGCCGATCCGCACCGGCCCCATGCCGCGATAGCCGGGCAGGTGCTCGGCGAAGTGCTCGGTCAGGGCCGGCTCCATGCCGACCCCGTAGAGCGGCTGCACATGGCCGCCGGCGGTGCGGTCGACGAGGTTGCGCAGGTAGCCGAGATAGTTCTCGAGCATGTCCGCTGCGCCCAGCCGGTTCAGGGCCTGGACCACGTAATAGGCGTCCCGCAGCCAGCAATAGCGGTAGTCCCAGTTGCGGCCGCTCTCGGCGTGCTCGGGGATCGACGTGGTCAGGGCCGCGACGATGGCCCCGGTCTCCTCGTGGGCGCAGAGCTTGAGCGTGATGGCGGCGCGGATCACCGCCTCCTGCCATTCGAGCGGGACGGCCAGGTTGCGCACCCAGCCGCGCCAGTAGGACGTGGTCTCGCCCAGCATCCGCTCGCAGGTCGCGGCGAGGTCGGCGTCGAAGCCTTCGTCAGGGCCGAGGAACATCGACACCGGCTGCTCCAGCCGGAAAAGGCGCTCGGAGGTGATATGCGACACCGGGGCGTCGGTGGTCAGCCGCAAGGTGGTGTCGCCCCCGACGAAGCGGATGTGGTTGGAGCCGGTCGTGTGGTCTGCGGGCCGTTCGCCCCAGTTGACCATGGGCCGCGCGCGGATCCGGATCTTTGGTGTTCCGACGATCGGACGCACCAGGCGGATAATGGCGAGGGGCCGATAAATCCTGCCGAACTGCCGATAGCGGGGGCAGAAGTCGATGATCTGGACCATCGCCCCGTCGGCGTCGGTGACCTCGGTGCAGAGCACCGGGGTGTTGCGCAGATAGCTCTGGGCGACGTGCACCGGGTTCTCGACCTGGATGTCCCAAAACCCATGCGCGTCTGGATTTGCGCCCGGTTCCTCGCCGAGCAGGGTGCAGAACATGGGGTCGCCGTCGACGCGGGGCGCGCAGGCCCACACCAGTCGTCCGGCGCGGTCGATGAGGCCGCTGGCCGCGCAGTTGCCGATCGGGAAGAGGTCGAGAGTCTGGGTCATTCGTCAGGAATTCGCGAAGCGCCTCCAGGTTCTTGCCGATTGTGCAGGTCGGGCGTTCTCGAATCGACCTGGATCGGGGAAAGACTCCCTTCGCCTGCCGGTTGGGCCATAGTGCGGCCCGATCCGATTACGCCGATGGAGGCCAGATGATCCGCGACCGCCGCGCCCGTATCGTCGCGACGCTCGGCCCGGCCAGCCGCGAGGCCGGCAAGGTCGTCCAGCTGGCCCTGGCCGGGGCCGACGTGTTCCGCGTGAACTTCAGCCACGGCGTCCACGAGGACCACGCCAGGACGATCGCCAACGTCCGCGCCGCCGAGGCCGCGGTCGGCCGTCCGCTGGCCGTGCTGGCCGACCTGCAGGGCCCGAAGATCCGGCTGGGCGAATTCGCCGACCGCAGCGTGCGGCTGAAGGTCGGCCAGGATTTCCGGCTCGACGTCTCCGAGGAGCCGGGCGACGCCAGCCGGGTCGGCGTGCCGCTGGCCGAGGTGTTCAGCGTGCTGCGGCCGGGCTCGGACATCTTGCTCGACGACGGCAAGGTGCGGCTGCGGGTGCGCCGCAACGGCCCGGGCTTCGCCGAGACCGAGGTGCTGTCGGGCGAGACCCTCTCGAACCACAAGGGCCTGAACCTGCCCGGCCACGCGATCCCGGTGCCGGCCCTGACCGCCAAGGATCGCGAGGACCTGGCCTTCGCCCTGCAGCAGAACGTCGACTGGGTGGCGCTCAGCTTCGTGCAGCGCGCCTCGGACATGGCCGAGCTGCGCCAGATCGTGCAGGGCCGCGCCGCGGTGCTGGCCAAGATCGAGAAGCCGGCGGCGATCGAGGCGCTCGACGAGATCCTCGACCTCTGCGACGGGGTGATGGTGGCCCGCGGCGACCTGGGGGTGGAGCTCAACCCCGAGGACGTGCCGGTGGTGCAGAAGGCGCTGGTCCGCGCCGCGCGAACCCGCGGCATCCCGGTGATCATCGCCACCCAGATGCTCGAGTCGATGATCCACGCCCCGAGCCCGACCCGGGCCGAAGCCTCCGACGTCGCCGGGGCGGTCTACGAGGGCGCCGACGCGGTGATGCTGTCGGCCGAGACCGCGGCCGGCGAGTATCCGGTCGAGGCGGTGACGATCATGAACCGCATCCTGACCCGGGTGGAGCAGGACCCGCGCTGGCCCGAGCTGATGCGCGCCGAGTACCCGGTCGAGGACGCCGACGCCGACGCCCTGGTCGCCGCGGCCAGCCGCGCGGCCGAGACCGCCTCGACCGCCTGCATCGCCGCGTTCACGACCACCGGCCGCACGGCGCTGCGGCTGGCCCGCGAGCGGCCGCTGCAGCCGACCCTGGCCTTGACGCCCAACCTGCACGCCGCGCGGATGCTGGCCCTGGTCTGGGGCGTCGAGGCGCGCGTGGTGGCGCAGGTCGACGACGCCGAGGAACTGGCCAAGCTGGCCGTCGACCAGGCGCTGAGCGCCGAGCTGGCGCGGCCCAATCAACGGGTTATCATCCTGGCCGGTCTGCCGATGGGCTCGCCCGGCGCGGCCAACATCCTGCGCATCGCCCACGCGCCGCGCCGCTAGCGCACGCGAACCGGGAAGCCGGTGTGGCTGCGGCCCTGGACGTCGACGCGGCGGCCGGTGCGTTCGAACAGCAGGTCGACCTTTTCCTCGCCGACCCGCAGGCCGTCGATCTCCAGGCGGTCGATGCCGATCGGCAGCCGCGGATCGGCGACGCGGATCTCGCGGTTCCAGCCGTCGACCGAGACCCCGAGCACCGACTGCAGCATCATGAACACCGAACCGGCGGCCCAGGCCTGCGGCAGGCAGGCGACCGGATAGGCGACCGGCGGCTCGCCGGCCATGCGCGGGAAGCCGCAGAACAGCTCGGGCAGCCGCATCTCGAAACTGATCGCGGTCTCGAACAGGCCGGAGGTCAGCGAGGCGACGCCGTCGCGTTCGCCGTAGCGCGACAGACCCATGGCGCAGACCGCGGTGTCGTGCGGCCAGACCGAGCCGTTGTGGTAGCTCATCGGGTTGTAGCGTGGCTCGCCGGTCGCCAGGGTGCGCAGGCCCCAGCCGGTGTCGAACGCCGCCGACATCAACCGCTCGGCGACCTTGCGCGCCCGCTCCGGACTGGGCAGGCCCGAGAACAGCAAATGCCCCGGATTGCTGCTCAGCACGCGGCAGAGGTCGCCCTTGCCGTCGATGGCGATGCCGTAGAAGTCGTGCTCGTCCATCCAGAACCGCCGCTCGACCGCTTCGCGGATCTGTTCGGCGCGGGCGGCCCAGCGGGCGGCGTTGTCTTGGTCGCCGCGGTGGTGGGCGAGCTTGGCCATCGCCCGATAGGCGGCGAAGGCGTAGCCCTGGACCTCGACCAGCGCGATGGGGCCGTCGGGAAAGCGGCCGTCGGCGTGGAAGACGCTGTCCTCGCTGTCCTTCCAGCCCTGGTTGGCGAGGCCTGAATCCTTGCCCCGCTTGTAGTCGATCAGGCCGTCGCCGTCGGAGTCGCCGAACCGCTCGATCCAGCGGACCGCGGCGATGAGCGCGGGCCAGAGATCGTCGATCAGCACCAGGTCGCCGGTCCGCTCGGCATAGGCGCCCGCCAGGGCCACGAACAGCGGCGTGGTGTCGACCCCGCCGTAGTAGCGGGCGAACGGCACCTCGCCCAAGGCCGGCATCTCGCCCTTGCGGGTCTCGTGCATGATCTTGCCGGGGGCGCTGTCGCGGAAGGCCGACACCTCCTCGGCCTGGTGCGCGGCCAGGTAGGTCAGCACGCCCCGCGCCAGCGACGGTTCGAACCAGAGAATCTGCCAGGCGGTGATGATCGCGTCGCGGCCGAAGGCGGTCGAGAACCAGGGAATGCCGGCATACGGATAGGGGCCGGTCTCCATGCGGGTGGTCAGCAGCGCCAGGTCGGCGCGCGACTTTTCCAGCCACTCGTTGAACAGCCGCCCGGAGCTCTTGATACGGGCGCCGTGGCGGCGGCGCGCGCGCATGTCCCAGCGGGCGCGGGCGGCGGCGTAGCGGTAGCGGTGGCGGTCGGGGGGCGGGGAGCTGGAGGCCCCGATCTCCATGTAGAGCTCCAGCCGGCCTTCAGGCTGCAGCGAGTACATGTAGTCGGCGCGCGTACCGCTGATGCGGGCCGGCGGGTCGGAGAACGAGACCAGACTGGTGCGTTCCACGCCGTCGAGGCCTTCGTAGCGGAACCGCACGCTGCGGCCGTCGACCACCGGTGGGTGCAGCTTGCCGCGACGCTCGCGGTGCATGCCGCGGACTTCGAACATGTCGCGGAAGTCGGCGCCGAACTCGACCGACAGCGGGATCAACACCACGTCGCGGCTGTAGTTGACGCAGCAGATCCGCTCGTAGAGCCGCTCCTCCCAGAGGAACCGCTTGCGTTCGACGTGCAGCACGCCGGGCGGTCCGACCGGTCCGCCGGGATAGGGCAGGGCCTGGTTGGCGCCGTGCGAGGTGAAGAACACGTTGTCCTGGGCGATGGCCGCCGACAGCAGCGACGGCGGCCGCCCGCCCAGCAGCAGCCGGAAGTGCGAGAGGATGCGGGTGTCGTTGTGGAACAGGCCGTCGCCGGCGCCGACGATGTCGCCGAAGGCGTCGGCCACCACGAAGGTGTCCTTGTCCTTGAGGGCGAAGAGCCGGTGCGGAACCCGCGGTTCGCCCGTCTCACCCGTTTCGACCGGCGCATCGGGGGCCGGCGCGAGATCGTCCATGAGCCCTACCTCAGGCGTTCGCCGCCAGAGCGACGCCGCGTTCGGGGCGAGCGCCGGCCAGGCGGGCGTAGAGGTCGAGATAGCGCCTGGCCATGGCCACGCTCGAGAAACGCTCGTCAAATCTGCGCCGCACGTCGCGGCGGTTCAAGTTCGGGATCCTGCTGATGGCCTCGAGCGCCTCGTCCTCGCTGGAGACGATGAATCCCGTCAGTCCGTCGTCGATCACCTCGGGCACCGATCCGCAGCCATAGGCGATTACCGGCGTGCCGCAGGCCATGGCCTCGATCATCACCAGGCCGAAGGGTTCGGGCCAGTCGATCGGGAACAGCAGCGCCCTGGCGTTGCCGAGGAAGGCCGACTTCTCGTCGTCGCCGATCTCGCCGACGAACTCGATCAGCTTCTGTCCGATCAGCAGCGGTTCGATCTTGTCCTGGAAGTAGCGCAGGTCGGCGTCGTCGACCTTGGCGGCGATCTTCAGCGGCAGGCCGGCGCGCTTGGCCAGGGCGATCGCCCGGTCGGGGCGCTTTTCCGGCGAGATCCGCCCGAGAAAGGCCAGGTACTGCCCCGGTTCGAACCTGGGCCGATAGAGGTCGGCCTGCATGCCGTGGTGCACGGTGCCGGCCCAGTTGGCGAAGGCGATCGGCTTGCGCTGGGCGTCGGAGATCGAAACCAGCGGGAACTGCTGCCAGCGCCAATAGACGCCGGGCAGGTCCTTGAGGTCGAGGCGCCCGTGCAGGGTGGTCAGGGTCTTCTCCGCCATGTCCTCGAAGAACGGGAAGTGGATCATGTCGGTGTGAAAGTGGATCAGGTCGAATTCGTGGGCGCGGCGGCGCACGTCCCAAAGCATCGACATGTGGGCGGCGAGATCCGACTTCAGCTGCGCCGGATCGAGCCGGATCGCCTGGTCGCGGACCTTCACCAGCTCGGCCTTGGTCTGAGCCTCGGCGCTGGCGAACAGGGTGACGTGGTGGCCGAGGTCGGCGAGGGCGTCGGTCAGATGGGCGACGACCCGCTCGGTTCCACCATAGAAGCGGGGCGGTACGGCCTCATATAGCGGTGGAACTTGAGCGATCCTCATCACGCGGGCTCCTAACTGTGGGTGGGCCGCAGGCGTCTGGACGCGCCGTAGGGCCGCAGAGGAAGTTCGCGACCGCCCGGTCTGGTTCCGAATCAGACGTCGCTTTTCCGCCCGGCCGAGGTGAATCGGTGGCGCGTTCGTCGTGGTGCTGCGTTATGGGCGGGACATGATCGAGAGCTACGCAACCCCGGCCGACCTGGCCGCCGCCGCCGCCGCCGCCACGGCCCAGGCTCTGCAGACGGCCCTGGCCGAGCGTGGGGCGGCCAGCTTGGTCGGAACCGGCGGGCGCTCGCCTGCGCCGGTCTACGATCTGCTGGCCCAGACCGAGCTCGCCTGGAGCCGTGTCGCCGTCACGCTGTCGGACGATCGCTTCGTGTCGGTGGACTCGCCGGACTCCAACGAGCGGCTGGTGCGCGAGCGGCTGCTGACCGGACCGGCCGCCGCGGCGCGCTTCGTTCCCATCAGCACGGCCGCTGACAGCGTCGAGGCCGCCGCCGACAAGGTGGAGGCTGACGTCCGCGCCTTGGCGCCCTATGACGTCATGCTGCTGGGCATGGGGGAGGACGGCCACGTCGCTTCGCTCATACCCGGATCGCCTGTGCTGGATCTGGGCATGGATCCGCACGGAACGCGCTTCTGCCTGGGAATACCCGCCGGGGTCGGCTCGCCGCCGATCGCGCGGGTGACCATGACCATGCCGGCTCTTCTGCAAGCTCGGCTGATCCTGGTGCTCATCTCCGGGGCCAAGAAGCGGGACATCGTGGAGAAGGGGAACGGTCTGCCCGTGCACGCGCTGCTCAGGCAGGCTAAAGCGCCGGTGCGCGTTCTCTGGACCCCTTAGACAAGTCGGAGCCAGTCATGCCTGTCGCGTTGCATCCCGTCACCGCCGCCGTCACCGCCCGCATCGTCGAGCGGAGCCGCCAGTCCCGCGCGGACTATCTGAAACGGATGGAGGCGGCGCAGCACGACGGCCCGGGCCGGGCCAAGCTGTCCTGCGCCAACTGGGCCCACGCCTTCGCCGCCGAGCCGGATGGCGTGAAGCAGCGGATGCGCAACCCGACCGCGCCGAACATCGCGATCGTCTCGGCCTACAACGACATGCTTAGCGCCCACCAGCCGCTGGAGCGCTATCCGGCGATCATCAAGGCCGGGGCGAAAGAGGTCGGCGGCACCGCTCAGTACGCCGGCGGCGTGCCGGCCATGTGCGACGGCGTCACCCAGGGCCGTCCGGGCATGGAGCTGTCGCTGTTTTCACGCGACGTCATCGCCATGTCGACGGGCGTGGCGCTGACCCACGACGCCTTCGACGGCGCGCTGATGCTCGGGGTCTGCGACAAGATCGTGCCGGGTCTGGTGATCGGGGCGCTGGCCTTCGGCCACCTGCCGACCATCTTCGTGCCGGCCGGGCCGATGACCTCGGGCCTGTCGAACGCCGAGAAGGCCCGCGTGCGCGGCCTGTTCGCCGAGGGCAAGGCGACCCGCGACGAGCTGCTCGACAGCGAGATGAAGTCCTATCACGGGCCGGGCACCTGCACCTTCTACGGCACCGCCAACTCCAATCAGATGATGATGGAGATGATGGGCCTGCACCTGCCGGGCTCGGCCTTCATCCATCCGAACACGCCGCTGCGCGACGCCCTCGTCGCCGCGGCGCCCAAGCGGGCCATCGAGATCGGTCACGCAACCAACGCCTACACGCCGATGGCGCAGGTCGTCGATGAGAAGGCGATCGTCAACGCGGTCGCCGGCCTGCTGGCGACCGGCGGCTCGACTAACCACACCCTGCACATCGTCGCCATGGCGCGGGCGGCGGGCGTCATCATCGACTGGTCCGACTTCGACGAGCTCAGTAAGGTCACGCCGCTGCTGGCGCGGGTCTATCCGAACGGCAGCGAGGACGTGAACGCCTTCCACGCGGCCGGCGGCATGGCCTTCGTGGTGCGCGAGCTGCTCGACGCCGGCCTGGCGCACGAGGACGTGGTCACCGTCGCCGGCCAGGGCCTGCGCCACTATCAGAACGAGCCGTTCCTGGAGGACGGCAAGCTGGTCTGGCGCGAGGGCGCCAAGGAAAGCCTGAACCGCGACATCCTGCGGCCGGTCTCCGACCCGTTCCAGCCCGAGGGCGGCATGCGGCTGCTGACCGGGCCGCTCGGCCGGGCGGTGATCAAGACCTCGGCGGTCAAGGACGAGAACCTCGTCGTCGAGGCCCCGGCCATCGTCTTCGAGGACCAGGAGGACCTGCTGGAGGCGCACAAGCGCGGCGAGCTGAACCGCGACTTCATCGCCGTGGTCCGCTTCCAGGGCCCGAGCGCCAACGGCATGCCCGAGCTGCACAGCCTGACGCCGGTGCTGGGCGTATTGCAGGACAAGGGCTTCAAGGTCGCGCTGGTCACCGACGGGCGGATGAGCGGCGCGTCGGGCAAGGTGCCGGCGGCGATCCACGTCAGCCCCGAGGCGGCCCACGGCGGCCCGCTGTCGCAGGTCCGCGAGGGCGACGTGATCCGACTGGACGCGCACGCCGGAACGTTGGAGATCAAGCTCGACCCTGCGCAGTTCGCGGCGCGGGAGAAGTTGAGCGTCGCCCAGCCCGGATTCGGCTATGGCCGTGAACTGTTCGGCTGGATGCGCCGGGCGGCCGCGCCGGCCGAGCAGGGCGGCGGCGCGCTATTCGGAGACGTTGCGTGAAGACCATCTATTCCGGCCTGGTCGGGGACATCGGCGGCACCAATGCGCGTCTGGCCGTGGTCGATTCCACGGGCCGGATCCGCAATCCCAAGACCTATCCGGCCGCCGAGTACGGATCGCTGACCGAGGTGATCGGCGAGTACCTCGAGACCACGGTCGGCCGCCAGAAGGTGCACACCGCGGCCATCGCCGTGGCCGGCCCGGTGGTCGACGGCGAGATCGAGTTCACCAACCTCGACTGGCGGATCTCGGAGGGCGAGCTGATCGGCACGTTCGAGTTCCACTCGGCCAAGCTGATCAACGACTTCGCGGCGCAGGCGCTGGCCGCGCCGGTGCTCGATCCGGACGATCTGAAGACCATCGGTCCGGCGATGCGCGGGGCCGAGGGCGCGCCGATCCTGGTTCTGGGCGCCGGCACCGGCTTCGGCGTCTCGATGGTGGTCCGCACCGACCGCGGCGACATCGCGGTGCCCTGCGAGGGCGGCCATGCCGGCTTTGCGCCCTATGACGGGGTCGAGGCGGCGATCTGGGCTTCGCTGCGCCGGACCTACGGCCGGGTCTCGATCGAACGGATCCTATCCGGGCCCGGCCTCTACGCGCTTTATCGCGGCCTGGCCGACGTGCGCGGCGTGCCGGCCGAGCTCAAGGACGAGAAGGAAGTGCTGGCCGCCGGTCACAAGGGCGGCGACCTGCTGGCCGAAGAGACCCTGGACCGGTTCTGCGAGATCCTCGGCTCGGTGGCCGGCGACATCGCCCTGACCTGCGGCGCGCGCGGCGGGGTCTATGTCTCGGGCGGCATCGCGCCGCGGCTGGCCGACCGGCTGGCGGGCGGCGGCTTCCGCCGCCGGTTCGAGGACAAGGGCCGGCTGTCCGACTACACCCGCGACATCCCCACCTACCTGATCGTTCACCCCTATGCGGCGCTGGTCGGCGCCGCCCGCGTGCTCGAGCAACTGGAAGGAAGCCCGCTGTGACCCTCGCCGAGACCCTCAAGCTCGCCCCGGTGGTGCCCGTCCTGATCATCGAGGACGCGGCCCAGGCCGTACCGCTGGCCAAGGCGCTCGTCGCGGGCGGGCTCTACGCGCTGGAGGTGACGCTGCGCACGCCGGCGGCGCTCGAATGCATCCGCCGCATCGCCGGCGAGGTCGAGGGCGCGGTGGTCGGCGCAGGCACCATCACCACGGCCCAGGCGCGGCAGTCGGCGGCCGACGCCGGCGCGAAGTTCGGGGTCAGCCCCGGCCTGATCGACGGCGAGGGCGTCGACGGGGCGCTGCCGCTGCTGCCGGGGATCGCCACCGCCAGCGAACTGATGCGCGGCATGCGCGCCGGCTTCACCCACTTCAAGCTGTTCCCGGCCAATGTGGTCGGCGGCGTCGGGGCGCTGAAGGCGTTTTCCAGCCCGTTCCCGCAGGCGAGCTTCTGCCCGACCGGCGGCGTGGACGCCAAGAACGCGGCCGACTACCTGGCCCTGCCCAACGTGATCTGCGTCGGCGGCAGCTGGGTCGCCCCGGCCGACGCGGTCCGCGCCGGCGACTGGGGCAAGATCACCGAACTGGCGAAGGCGGCGTCGGCGCTGGGGAAGTAACTAGATCCTCCCCTCATGGGGGAGGTGGATCGGCGCGGAGCGCCGAGACGGAGGGGGACTGCTCTCAAGCAAGAGCATCAAAGTCCCCCTCAGTCAGCCTGTCGGCTGACAGCTCCCCCAGAGGGGGAGCATCTGCGTTCGATCACCGCCCCTTGAACACGCCCGGCCGGCGCTCCTGCACGGCGCGGACGCCCTCGGCGAAGTCCTCGGTGGCGCGCAGCAGGGTCTGTTCGGCGTGCTCGTGGGCGGTCTGGGCGCGGACCGCGGCGGCCAGTTCGCCGCGCAGGGTCTTGCGGGTGGCGATCACCGCCAGCGGCGCGTTCTCGGCGATCTCGGCGGCCAGGGCCTGGGCGGCCGGCAGCAGTTCGTGCAGCGGGACCAGCTCGTCGGCGAGACCCCAGGCCACGGCTTCGTCGCCCTTGATGCGGCGGCCGGTCAGGAACATCAGGTTGGCGCGCTGCACGCCGATCAGGCGCGGCAGGGTGTGGGTCAGGCCAAAGCCCGGATGGAAGCCGAGCTTGACGAAGTTGGCCGAGAACCGCGCCTCGGGCGCGACCACCCGGAAGTCGGCGACCAGCGCCAGGCCAAGGCCGGCGCCGACGGCGGCGCCCTGGACGGCGGCGATGATCGGGGTCTCGACCGCGAACAGCCGCACGGCCTGCTCGTAGAGGCTGTCGATGCCGCTCATGCCGGTGCCGCCGATGCCGGTCGGCGAGACCAGGTCGGCCCCGGCGCAGAACGCCCGGCCGGCGGCGGCCAGCACCACGGCGCGGATGTTGTTGTCGCGGTCCATCGCCTCAAGCGCGTCGGCGAGGTCGCGCATCAGGTCGACCGAGACGTGGTTGTTCTCCGGCCGGTCGATGACGATGGTCGCCACATGGCCGTCGGTGGTGAGGGTCAGGTGGTCGCCATAGGCCGTCTTCATCGTCTCGATCCCATCAGGTTGCGGGCCACCACCCATTTGTGGACTTCGGTGGGGCCGTCATAGATTCGCATGGTGCGCAGGCGGTTGGCCATTAGCTGCAGCGGCAGCTCCTTGGTCATGCCCATGGCGCCGAAGGTCTGCATCGCGCGGTCGACGACCTCCCAGGCCATCTCGGTCGCGTAGCCCTTGATCATCGAGATTTCCACCCGCACGTCGCGGCCCTGGTCGAGTTTCCAGGCGCAGTCGTAGGTCATCAGCCGGGCGGCGTGGATGCGGGTGGCGGCGTCGGCCACCCACCACTGGATCGCCTGGCGCTCGCTGAGCGGCAGCCCGAACGTCTTCCGCTGCGGGGCGTACTCGCAGATCATGTCCAGCGCCCGCTGGGCCATGCCGATCGACCACGAGGCCATCTCGATGCGCCGGGTGCCCAGGCGCAGCTGCATGGGGGCGAAGCCGTTCCCCTCCTCGCCGAGCAGCTTCCAGCCCTCGACCCGGCAGTCCTCCAGCGCCACCTCGTAGGTCGCCTGGCCGCCGATCATCGGGATCTTGCGCAGCACATTGAAGCCGGGCGTCCCCTTGTCGACCAGGAAGGCCGACATGCCGCCCCGCGCGCCCTTCTCCTTGTCGGTCACCGCCATCAGGATGGTGAAGTCGGCCTCTTCGGCCCGCGTGATCCAAATTTTTCGGCCGTTGATCACCCAGTCGTCGCCGTCGCGGTCGGCGCGGGTCAGCATGCCGGCCGGGTCGGCCCCGGCGCCGGGTTCGGAGATGCCGATGGCGCTGATCGTCTGGCCGGCGACGTAGGGGGCGAGATAGGCCTGCCGCTGGCGCTCGTTCACTGTCGCCGCCAGCATCCGCAGGTTCGGGCTGTCCGGCGGCAGGGTGTAGGGCGTGATGGTCTTGCCGAGTTCTTCGTTGACCCCGACCATGGCCACGGCCGGCAGGTCGACGCCGCCGACATCCTCGGGCGCGTCCAGGCCCCAGAGGCCGAGCGATTTGGAGACCTCGTCGAGCCGGGCGTTCTCGGCCGCGCCGATGCCCAGGCCCTTGCCGTCCGCCTCTCGGGCCAGCACCCCGGCTTCCAGCGGCATCAGCTCGTCCTGGACGAAGCGGGCCACCAGGTCCTTGAGCATCCTGTGTTCGTCGGAAAGCGCGAAGTCCACTAGCCCTCCCCCGCGTCAATGCGCGATGTTCGGCCCCGATCATAGCGAGGCGGTGTGCAGAGGGGAGGCCTGACGTGGCGGAAGTAAAGCAGCTGGCGAACGAAGCCACGGGGCCGCTGAAGGGGATCCGGATCCTCGACCTGACCAGCGTGGTGTTCGGCGCCTATGCGACCCAGATGCTCGGCGACCAGGGCGCCGAGGTGATCAAGCTGGAAGACCCCGGCTCGGGCCGCGGGACCGGCGGCGACATCATGCGCTGGCCCGGCCACACGCCGAAGGATTGGCCGCGCGACCTGGGGCCGATCTTCCTGACCATCAATCGCAACAAGCGCTCGGTCTCGTTCAACCTCGCCGATCCGAAGTCGCGCCGCAGCCTGGAAGCGCTGATCAAGAGCTGCGACGTGTTCGCGACCTCGATCCGCTACGAGGGGCTCAAGCGGCTGGGGCTGTCCTACGAGGAGGTCAAGGCGCTGCGGCCGGACGTGGTCTATGTCCACGCCGCCGGCTACGGCTCGGACGGTCCCTATGCCGGCGAGCCGGCCTATGACGACCTGATCCAGTCGGCCTCGGGCCTGGCCGACGTGCTGCCGCGCACGGATGGCAATCCGACGCCGCGGATCCTGCCGAGCCTGATCGCCGACAAGGTCTCGGGTCTGTTCATGTGCCAGGCGATCACCGCCGGCCTGCTCAGCCGCGAGCGCACCGGCGAGGGCCAGTTCATCGAGGTGCCGATGCTGGAGTGCGTGACCAGCTTCAATCTGGTCGAGCACCTCTACGACCATGCCTTCGATCCGCCCACCGGCCAGTGGGGCTATCAGCGGGTGGTCAATCCGCACCGCAAGCCGTTCCCGACCAAGGACGGCTACATCGGCCTGCTGCCGTATACCGACAAGCAGTGGGACATCTTCTTCGACGTGGCCGGCTGGGGCGACACCTTCGGCAAGGACCCGCGGTTCCAGGGCCTGGAGCGTGGCAAGAACATCCACGAGCTCTACGCCCTGGTCGAGACGGTGACCGTGACCAAGACCACCGACGAGTGGCTGGATCTCTTGAAGCCGCTGTCGATCCCGGTGACGCGCACCAACCGGCTGGACGACCTGCCCGAGGATCCGCACCTGAAGGCGGTCGGCTTCTTCGAGAAGTACGACCATCCGCAGGCCGGAGCTTATGTGGCGATGAAGCCGCCGGTGAAGTTCAACGGCACGCCGTCGAACATCCGCAGGCACCCGCCGCGGCTGGGCGAACACACGGACGAGGTGCTGGCCGAGGTGTCGGAGTCACAGGACGCCTGATGCGCGTCGCGGTGGTCGGGAGTTCGGGGTCAGGCAAGTCGACCCTGGCCAGGCGCCTGGCCGGGACGCTCGGCCTGCCGCACATCGAGCTGGACGCGATCAACTGGCAGGCCGGCTGGAAGGACCTCAACAGCCACGATCCCGACGAGTTCGTGCGCCGGGTCGCCGCGGCGGTCGGCCAGGACGCCTGGGTCAGCGACGGCAACTACGGCAAGGTCCGCGACCTCGTCTGGAGCCGGGCGACGCACCTGGTCTGGCTCGACTACGAGCGCAGCGTGATCATGCCGCGGGTGATCAAGCGCTCGGTGCTGCGGGCGATCGACCGCACCGAACTGTGGCCCGGCACCGGCAACCGCGAGGACTGGCGGATGTGGTTTTCGAAGGAGCATCCGATCCGCTGGGCCTGGGACACCTGGGCGCGGCGGCGGGCCGAGTACGGCGGGCGCATCGAGGACCCGCGCTTTGCGCACCTGCAGGTGCATCGCCTGCGCCATCCGCGCGAGGCGGAAGGGTTGGCGGGCAGGTTGGGTGGCTAATCTCCCTCCCCCTCGTGGGGAGGGACGAACCGCGAAGCGGTCAGGGCGGGGCATCGCCGTGCTGGCCGCTCCCCACCCGTCTCACCGCTTCGCGGCGATCCACCCTCCCCACGAGGGGGAGGGAAAGCTCGGCTCTAGACCGGCGAGAACACCGGGACCGGCGGGCCGTTCTCGGTGGGCTGGAACTTCACCTTGACCTTCTGGCCGATGGAGAGCCCGTCGGGCGCCACGTCGACGAAGTTGGTCAGCACGGCGGGACCTTCGTTCAGGGTCACGTAGCCGATGGCGTAGGGGCCGGACGGCGAGCGGTGCATGACGCTGTAGCTATAGATCACGCCTTCGCCTGGGCTCTCCTTCCACTCGGTCTGGTCCGAGAAGCAGAACGGGCAGAGCGCGCGCGGGTACCAATGGTCCTCACCGCAAGCGTTGCAGTGCTTGATCAGGAACTTGCCCTCGGCGGCGGCGTCCCAGAAGGGCTTGCTTTCGATGGTCACGGCCGGGGCCGGGATCTGGCGGGTCATGAGCGCGGGGCGGTCTTGGACGTCGGTCATGTTTAGGCCTCCCGTTCCATGATGAGGGTCGCCGCGCCGTGGCGCGTGCCGAGCGATCCGCCCGTGCCGTGGGCCAGGGCAATGTCGCAGTTGGGGACCTGGACCTTGGGGTGGGCTTCGCCGCGGAGCTGACGCACCGCCTCGATGACCTTGGTGATGCCGCCTCGGTTGGTCGGGTGGTTGTTGCAGAGCCCGCCGCCGTCGGTGTTGAACGGCAGCTTGCCGACGCCCGAGATCAGGTTGCCGTCGGCGACGAACTTGCCGCCCTGGCCCTTCTCGCAGAAGCCGAGGTCCTCGAGCTGCATCAGCACCGTGATGGTGAAGCTGTCGTAGATCGAGGCGTACTTGATGTCGGACGGCTTCACGCCGGCTTCGCCGAAGGCGATCGGGCCGGACCAGACCGCGCCCGAATGGGTCAGGTCGAGACCGCGGCCGCCCATCGGGCCCTTCGGCGACTCGCCCGCGCCCATGATCTTCACCTTGGGACGGTTCAGGGTCTTGGCCACTTCAGGCGAGACGACGATCAGCGCGCCGCCGCCGTCGGTGACGACGCAGCAGTCCAGCAGGTGCAGCGGGTCGGAGATCATCCGCGAGTTCACGACCTGCTCGACCGTCACGACGTCCTTCAGGAAGGCGTGGGGGTTGTACTGGGCGTGGTGGCTGGCGGCGACCTTGATCCAGGCCAGCTGCTCGCTGGTGGTGCCGTACTCGTACATGTGGCGCATGGCGCACATGCCATAGGTGTTGTGGGTCGAGCCGCCGTAGATGTTCTCGTAGCCGGCCTCGGGCGGGCCGTCGGTCAGCTGGCCGGGCTTGCCCGCGCCGCCGCCGAAGAACTTGTTCTGGCGCGGACGGCCGGCCAGGGTGATCAGGGCGACCGAGCACTTGCCCTCGGCGATCGCCTGGGCCGCGTGGCCGACGTGCAGCAGGTAGGACGAGCCGCCGGTCTCGGTGGAGTCCATGTGGCGGACGTTGCGCAGGCCCATGTAGTCGATCATCGACATGGCGCCGAAGCCGGGGGCGTCGCCGGCGCAGAAATAGCCGTCGATGTCGTCCTTGGTGAGACCGGCGTCCTCCAGCGCGCCCTTGGCGCATTCGGCGTGGAGTTGCGGCGTGGACTTGTCGGGCGCGTCGCGGAGCGGATGCTCGTACGCCCCCATGATGTAGGCCTTGCCTTTTATGCTCATGCGTTTCCCCGGAAATTATCTTTGAAGAATGGATTTGGCTTATCGCGGTGCAGCATGGACGGCAACCGCCGGATGGCTTGGAGTGTCATCCCGGTTTGCGAAGCAAGACCGGGACCCATTCGCGCCGCAGCGCAGGATGGGGCACGGCCTCATTTTCTGCTTGCACGATCCGGTGTTCATGGGTCCCGGACAGCCGCTGCGCGGCTTCCGGGATGACACCACTTGCAGGTCGGCGCTAGGCCGGCTGCTTCATCGCCGCCAGGCGCTCGTCGCGCAGGGCGGTGCGGCGGACCTTGCCGGCGTCGTCGCGCAGCGGTTCGTCGACGAACTCGTAGGTCCGCGGCTGCTTGTAGGTGACCAGCTTGGCCGCCAGGTGCGCACGCAGCGAGGCTTCGTCGCGCGAGCCCTTGGTCTGGACGATGGCGTGGATCCTGTTGCCGAGGTCGTCGTCGGGGAAGCCGATGACCGCGCAGGACTGCACCTCGGGGTGCTCTTCCAGCGCCGCCTCGATCTCGGCCGGATAGACGTTGGAGCCGCCGACCAGGATCATGTCGGTGCGGCGGTCGGCGAGGTAGAGATAGCCGTCCTCGTCGAACCAGCCGATGTCGCCCAGGCTCTCCCAGCCGCCTTCCAGCACCTTGGCCGTGGCGCCGATGTACTTGTAGGACGGCGGCGCGCCTTCGGGCCGGCGCATGTAGATTTCGCCGACCTCGCGCGGCGGCAGGAACGATCCGTCCTCGCCGACCGCGACCATCTCGCCGACCGTCACCTTGCCGACCGAGCCGCGGTGTTCGAGCCATTCGGCGCCGGAGATGGTGGTCACCGCTTGCGCCTCGGTGCCGGCGTAGAGCTCCATCACCGTCTCGGGCCCGACCCAGTGGATGAAGGCCTCCTTCAGCCAGGCCGGGCAGGGCGCGGCCAGGTGCCAGAGGGTCTCCAGCGAGGAGAGGTCGTACTTGGCGCGGACCTCCTCGGGCAGGTGCCAGATGCGGTTCATCATGGTCGGCACCAGGTAGATCCAGGTGGCCTTGTTACGCTGGATCTCGGCCAGGGTGGCCTCGGCCTCGAAGCGCGGCATCAGCACCATGTGGCAGCCGACGCTGAAGGCCGACATCATCATGCCGAAGCCGGCGTTGTGATAGAGCGGCGCGGGCAGCAGGGCGACGGAGCCGGGCTTCAGCCGCCAGCCGCCGACTTCCGGGGTCTCCTTGGCGGTGACGCCGGGCTGGCCCGACAGGATCAGCTTCGGGCGGCCGGTGGAGCCGCCGCTGGTCGGGGCCTTGGAGACTGGCGCGGTCTGGTCGGGCAGGTCGCTGTCGTCGTCGGACAGCGCCAGCAGGTCGGGGATCGACAGCAGCGGCCGGTCGATCTGGTGCTCGAACTGGGCGATGACCACGGGCGTGGCGGCCAGCTCCATGATCGCCTCGAGCTCGCCCTTGGGCAGGCGGAACGAGATCGGCTGCGGCGTCGCGCCCAGCTTCCAGATCGCCCAGCAGGCCACGGCGAAGTCGGTGGAGTTGGGCAGGCCCAGGGTGACGAGGTCGCCGAACTTCACGCCCTTGGCGGCCAGGCCGCGGGCGGCGCGGTTGGAAAGCTTGTGGAACTGCTCGTAGGTCAGCGTGACATCGCCGCAGGTGACGGCGGGCGCGTGCGGCTTGAGCTCGGCCAGCTGCTTCAGCTTGGCGCCGAGCGAAATCATCTCATCGGACATGCTTTGGTTTCCGTCCCCTGGAAATGGATCGGGCTCTGACGGCCCTTTGATCGAAGAATGGCGCGCCGCCGGAATGCGATGGCGGACGCCCGCAGTTTCCTTTGGGGAAGGCTTGTGACGCAAGCGCCGATTGCGGATGTCGCCGTTTCGGGCTTTAGGGGTTCGTACAAGTGTTTGAGAGGGAGACGTCCATGTCCGTGGAAGAACTGCTCGCCCAGGAATTCGGCGCCCTGGCCGACGTGATCCGCGCCCAGGCGGCGGAGTTGGGCGGCAAGGCCGCGCTGGTGGACGCGAAACGGACGATCTCCTACGCCGAGCTGGACGCGCTGATGGACCGCATCGCCGTGGCGCTGCAGCGCGACGGGGTCGGCAAGGCCGACGTGGCGGCGATCTGCGCGACGACCAGCGCCGAGTACGGGGCGAGCTTCTTCGGGATCCTGCGGGCCGGGGCGATCGTGGCGCCGCTGGCGCCGTCCTCGACGCCCGAGAGCCTGGTGATGATGCTCAATGACTCAGGCGCGAAGGTGTTCTTCCTCGACGCCGCGGTTTCGAAGCAACTCGAGGGCGTCGCCGACCAGATCAGCGCCAAGCGCGTGGCGCTGGACGGTTCGGACGTCGGCGTGGCGTTCGAGGCCTGGCTGGCCCCGGCGGGCGCCAAGCCCGAACCCGTCGAGGTCGATCCCGACCAAGGCTTCAACATCATCTACTCGTCGGGCACGACCGGCGCGCCGAAGGGCATCGTCCAGCCGCACCGCATGCGCTGGGGCCAGATCCGCCGCGGGGTCTATCCGGCGCAGTCGGTGACGATGATCTCGACGCCGCTCTACTCGAACACGACGCTGGTCTCGTACCTGCCGACGATCTCCAATGGCGGCACGGCGGTGCTGATGCCGAAGTTCGACGCCGAGCAGTTCCTGAAGCTGTCGCAGCAGCACCGCGCCACCCACGCCATGCTGGTGCCGGTGCAGTATCGCCGGCTGATGGAGCGGCCGGACTTCGACAGCTACGACCTGTCGTCCTACGTGATGAAGTTCTCGACCTCCGCGCCGTTCTCGCCGGAGATCAAGGCCGACGTGCTCAAGCGCTGGCCCGGCGGGCTGATCGAGTACTACGGCATGACCGAGGGCGGCGGCTCCTGCGGCCTGCTGGCCCACGAGCATCCGGACAAGCTGCACACGGTCGGCCGGCCGCTGCCGGGCCACGACATCCGGCTGATCGGCGAGGACGGGGTGGAGGTGCCGCAAGGCGAGATCGGCGAAGTGGTCGGCCGCTCGGGCGCGATGATGGTCGGCTACCACAACCAGCCGGGCAAGACGTCCGAGGCCGAGTGGTACAGCCCTGAGGGCCTGCGCTACATCCGCACCGGCGACGTCGGCCGGTTCGACGAGGACGGCTTCCTGACGCTCATGGACCGCAAGAAGGACATGATCATCTCGGGCGGCTTCAACATCTATCCCAGCGACCTCGAGGCCGAGATCGTGCTGCACGAGGCGGTGCTGGAAGCCGCCGTGGTCGGGGTGCTGTCGGACAAGTGGGGCGAGACGCCGGTGGCGTTCGTGGCCCTGAAGCCCGGCAAGAGCGTCGGCGCCGACGAGCTCAAGGACTGGGTCAACGCCAAGCTCGGCAAGACCCAGCGGCTCGCCGACCTGGTGTTCCTCGACAACCTGCCGCGCAGCCACATCGGCAAGGTGCTCAAGCGCGAACTGCGCGACGACTACAAGGGAAAGGCCCTCGCGTGAGCCAGATTTCGGTCGCCGACCTCTGCGACGAACATGAGGGGACCATCGAGGTCTGCGAGACGCAGTTTCGCGACCTCGGCGGCAAGACCGCCTTTTCCGGGCCGATCCGCACCGTCCGCTGCCACGAGGACAACTCGCTGGTGAAGGCGACCCTGGCCGAGCCGGGCGAGGGCTGCGTGCTGGTGGTCGACGGCGGCGGCTCGCTGCACCGGGCGCTGGTCGGCGACATGCTGGCCGCCGACGGCGTGAAGAACGGCTGGGCCGGGGTGGTGGTGTTCGGGGCGGTCCGCGACGCCGTAGTGCTGGGCACGCTCGACATCGGCGTCAAGGCGCTGGGGACCAACCCGATGCGCAGCGTCAAGCGCGGCGAGGGCGTGGTCGACACGCCGGTGGCGTTCGGCGGCGTGGTCTTCCTGCCCGGCGACATGCTGTACGCCGACGAGGACGGCGTCGCGGTGCTGCCGGCCGTCGACGAGGATGAGGAGTAAGCCGATGGCCGACGCCTTCACCGACCTTGGCGGCAATACGCCGGCCGACCTCAACGCCATGCAGCAGGGTTTCCTGCCGGGCGAACTGGGTCTGGAGGTGCTGGAGGCCCGGCAGGGCTATCTGCGCAGCCAGGTGAAGGTCGAACAGAAGCACATGGCGCCGAACGGCTTCATGCATGCGGCCAGCGTCATCGCGCTGCTGGATTCGGCGGCCGGCTACGGCTGCCGGATTTCGCTGCCGGAGGGCGCGGTCGGCTTCACGACCATTGAATTGAAAAGCAATTTTCTCGGCACGGCCCAGGCCGGCGAGGCGGTGACCTGCGAGGCCAAGCTGGTCCACGGCGGGCGTATGACCCAGGTCTGGGACGCCACGGCGACCCATGCCGGAAGCGGCAAGGCGATCGCGCTTTTCCGCTGCACGCAGATGATTCTCTACCCGCGTTGAAAGATCGCAAAACGCCCGCTTGATCTCCCGGGGCCGGATGAGTAGGTTCCGCGCCTCGCGCTCAGCGGGTTCTCCTTATTCGAGGCCCGAACGACGTCTCCGGAGAGGTGGCTGAGTGGTCGAAAGCACCGCACTCGAAATGCGGCGTACCTTTACGGGTACCGTGGGTTCGAATCCCACCCTCTCCGCCATATCCCTGAAAATCCGAGACGTCCGGCCTTAGCGGCGCGAGGGCTCACGCCACAAATCGACGACCGAAAATCGCTGCTGACAAGCCGCTGTCAGCAGCCGCGCGTTCTGTTGGGGGAAACCAATGGAGCCGACCATGTCCGACCTCGTTTTCTACACCAACCCCATGTCGCGCGGCCGCATCATCCGCTGGATGCTCGAGGAGGTCGGCCAGCCCTACGAGACCAAGGTCCTGGACTGGGAGACCGGCGCGGCGAAGGGCGCCGACTACCTGGCGATCAATCCCATGGGCAAGGTGCCGGCGATCGTCCACGACGGCGTGGTGGTCACCGAATGCGCCGCGATCTGCGCCTATCTCGCCGATGCGTTTCCCCAGGCGGGCCTGGCGCCGCCCCCCGGCAGCCGGCTGCGCGGCCCCTACTATCGCTGGCTGTTCTTCGGCGCCGGCCCGATCGAGCAGGCCGTGGCCGCCAAGATGATGAACCTGGAGCCGAGCGTCGAGCAGCGCACCTCGCTGGGCTATGGCTGCATGGAGGACGTGCTGGCGGCGATCGAGGGCGCGGTCGAGAACCGTCCGTACCTGGTGGGCGACAGCTTCACCGCCGCCGATCTCTATCTCGCCTCGCACCTGTCGTGGGGCATGAACTTCGGGACGCTCGAAAAGCGCCCGGCGTTCGAGGTCTACGCCGAACGTCACCTGCAGCGTCCGGCCGCCCTGCGCGCCGACGAGATCGACAACGCGCTGATCGCGGCCGCCGCGCAGCCGGCGACCTGAACCCGGGCGGATGGCCCGGTTTCCGGGCCATCCGCCCATGCTCCTCCTGGGGATAACCCCGATAGACCGCTCAGGAAGCGACCCGCACTCTCGCGCCCGACAGTCACAAGTCAGGGCGAAGACACATGGCCAAGCTGCCATCCCCCGCACCGAGCCGGCCCGGCCGGATGAAGAATCCGCCGTTGCCGCCGCTACCGGACATCAGCGGCCTCGACGCCGACACCGCGTCGGTCACCTATTCGACCCACCGCACCGAGCTCTCGACCCATCGGACGGATCTGTCGGAGCATCGGACGGACCTGTCGGAATACCGCACCGACCTGTCGACCGAGCGGACCGAGATGTCGATGCGGCGCACGGGCATGTCGTTCCAGCGCACGCGGATGAGCGACGACCGCACGCTGATGTCGGTGATCCGCACGTCGCTGTCGCTGATCGGCTTCGGCTTTACGATCTACCAGGCGTTCCAGAAGCTGCGCGACGCCGGCGCCATCGCCAGCGCCGCGGCGCCGCGCAACTTCGGCATCGCTCTGGTGAGCCTGGGCATACTGATGCTGATTATCGGCATGGCGCGGCACGTGCAGTTCATGCGCGAGCTGAAGACGACCCGCGACGATATGGCCAAGCAGGGCCTGATCTTCGCCGAGAGCACGTTCCCGGTGTCGTCGACGTTCTGGATCGCCGTGGCGCTGCTGGTGCTCGGCCTCGGCGCGATCATCAGCATGGTCTTCAAGATCGCGCTGTTCGGCTAGCTAGCGCGACATCCAGGGCTTGGACTTGGACGAGGAATGGGCGGCCGCGGCCTGCTCGCGCTGGAAGCGTCCGCCGCGCGGCGGCTTTGGCCGGGCCTCGATGGCGGCGTTCTTCAGGCGCAGCGCCCGCTGGATCGGGGTCTCGTTCGGCGGCGGCTCGTCGGGCTTATCAGTCATGACCCGATCCTAGCGGCTGGAACGCGCGGAGCAAAACCACGAACGCTTGCCTTCGCCGCCGTTCGCCGGGCACACACCGGCCATGAAGCAAGTCATCGTCGTCAACGAGGCGCTCGGCCTGCCGCCCGGCAAGATGGCCGCCCAGGTCGCCCATGCCGCTGTCGGCGGTCTGCTGAACGCCCCGCGTGAACAGCAGACCGGCTGGTTGCAGGCCGGCATGCCCAAGGTGGTGCTGCGCTGCGGCTCGGAAGAAGAACTGTTCGAGCTGGCGCGCCAGGCCGAGGCCGCGGGGCTGCCGGTGATGCTGATCCGCGACGCCGGGCGCACGGTCGTCGCCTCCGGCACGCCGACCTGCGTCGGCATCGGCCCCGACGAGATCGCCAAGATCGACGCCGTCACCGGCGCGCTCAAGCTGATGAGGTAGCACGATGGTCTATTCGACCAAGCAGGGCAGCGGGGTGCTGGGCACCCAGGAACAGGCGCTGGAGGCGGTGACCTTCGAGGCCACCATCGAGCACGCGCAGAACTCGATCCTGTCGTTCATCGCCAAGATCCGCACCCGCAGCGGCCGCAGCCTGGCTGAGCTGAAGGGCCAGAACCTGGTGCTGCAGATCGACGACGGCCCCGCCCTGGGGGTGGTGATCGTCCACGTCGAGGACGGCGGCGACGAGGCGGTGCTCAACCTCTCATCTCGATGACCTGAGGGCCGCGGTCGCGCCTCTCCCTGACTGCGGCTTGATGACTTGCAAAAACGAACTTATGGTCCGGGCCAGGGAGAGACACACATGCAGACCGAAGATGTCCTGGCCTTCGCCGATCGGTTCATCGGCGCGATCGAGCGCGGCGACGTGGAGGCGGTGCGGGCCTGCTACGCGCCCGACGCCAAGATCTGGCACAACAACGACCGGGTGGAGCAAACCGTCGAGCAGAACCTGAAGGTGCTGGGCTGGTTCATGCGCAAGATGAGCGACCGCAAGTACCGCGTCGTGCGGCGCGAGGCGCTCTCGGACGGGTTCCTGCAGCAGCACGTGCTGGAGGGGAAGCTGCCGGACGGCCGGGATTTCTCGATGTCGGCCTGCTGCGTGATCCGCATGCAGGACGGGGTGATCAGCCGGCTCGACGAGTACATCGACTCGGCCGAGGCCGCGGTGCTCAGCGAGGTCCGCTGATGGCGTTCGTGAGGGGGGCGCTGGCCGGCATGGCGGCGCTGGTGCTGGGTGGGGCGGCGCAGGCCGCGCCGCCGTTTCCGGATGCGCAGGCCACCGATCCGGTCGCCCTGGGGTGGATGGTCGGCTCGCCGCCGCCGGCCGAGCGGACCATCCGCTTCGAGGACGGCAGCTTCCTGAAATTCCCGCAGCTGCGCTGGACGTTCTCGCACTGGCGCGAGCTGTTTCCGACGGCGGTGGTCGGGCGCGGGCCCGGGCCGGTCAGCGCGCTGCCGCGGGCCGAACGCGACGACCTGGACGCGGTCAGCTTCACGCCGCTGGGCGGCGGCGCGCCGATGACCTGGGGCCAGTCGCTGGCGGCCAACTACACCGACGGCATCCTGGTGATGCACCGGGGCAAGGTGGTCTACGAGCGGTACTTCGGGGCGCTGAAGCCGGAGGGGACGCACATCGCCCACTCGGTGACGAAGTCGTTCGTCGGCACGATCGCGGCCATGCTGGTCGCCGAGGGCAAGCTCGATCCCGACGCCCTGGTGACCCGCTACATTCCGGAGTTGGAGGACAGCGCGTTCGGCGACGCCACGGTGCGTCAGGTGCTGGATATGACCACCGGGCTCGAATACTCCGAGGTCTATACCGATCCGAAGTCGCCGGCCTGGGACTTCGTGCGGGCGGTGGGTCTGCTGCCGCGGCCGGCGGGCTACAGCGGGCCGACCACGAGCTACGACTACCTGAAGACCCTGAAGAAGGCCGGCGAGCACGGCCAGGCCTTCGCCTACAAGTCGGTCAACACCGAGGTGGTCGGTTGGCTGGTGCAGCGCGCCGGCGGCAAGCCGCTGGCCCAGCAGCTCAGCGAGCGGTTCTGGACGCCGCTCGGCATGGAGCAGGACGCCTATCTGCAGGTCGATTCCGTCGGCGCGGGCTATGCGGCCGGCGGCCTGAACCTGGCCCTGCGCGATCTGGCGCGGTTCTGCGAGATGATGCGCCAGAACGGCCGCTTCAACGGCCGTCAGGTCGTGCCGGCGGCGGTGGTCGCCGACATCGCCGGCGGCGCCCGGCGCGAGGACTTCGCCAAGGCCGGCTACGCGACCCTTCCGGGCTGGAGCTATCACGACCAGTGGTGGGTCTCGCACAACGACCACGGCGCCTACATGGCCCGCGGGGTCAACGGCCAGGCTTGCTATGTCGACCCGAAGGCCGAGATGGCGATCGTGCGCTTGGCTTCGCACCCGCAGTCGAGCAACGTCTATCTCGATCCGCTGTCGTTGCCGGCCTATCACGCGATAGCCCAGCATCTGATGCGGACGCCCTGAACCGGACGTCCGCATCAGGCGGAGGCTAGATCAGCGCCGGTTCGACGTCGGTCGACGGTTTGGCGGCCGCGGCGCCGATCACCCGGCTGGCGAAGGCCGGCAGCACCACCAGGGTCAGCACGGTGGCGGTGATCAGGCCGCCGATGACCACGGTGGCCAGCGGCTTCTGCACTTCGGCGCCGGCCCCGCTGGCCAGCGCCATCGGCATGAAGCCGAGCACGGCGACCAGGGCGGTGGTCAGCACCGCCCGCAGCCGGGCCATGGATCCCTCGACCGCGGCCAGCTGCGGCGCGACCCCGGCCTCGATGCGCTCGCGGATCGCCTGGATCAGCACCAGCCCGTTCAGGGTCGCCACCCCCGAGACGGCGATGAAGCCGACCGCGGCTGAGACCGAGAACGGCATGCCCCGCAGCAGCAGGGCCAGCGCTCCGCCGACCAGGGCCAGCGGCACGCAGGCGAACACCAGCCCGGCCTGGGCCGCCGAGCCGAGCGCGAAGTAGAGCAGCACCGCGATGGTCGCGAAGACGATCGGCACCACGATGGCCAGCCGCGCCTCGGCCCGCTGCAGGTTCTCGAACTGGCCGCCCCAGTCGATCCAGGCGCCGGGCGGCAGCTTGACCTCGCCCGCTACGGCGGCGCGGGCGTCGGCGACGAAGCCGCCCAGGTCGCGGCCGCGGACATTGGCCTGGACGACGATGCGCCGCTTGCCGTTCTCGCGGCTGATCTGGTTCGGCCCCTCGCCCTCCTGGAACTGGATGACCGAGCCGAGCGGCACCATCACCGCTCCGTCGTTCACCGCCAGCGGGGTCTGGGCGACGACGGCCAGGTCGTTGCGGGCCTCCTCCGGCAGGCGGACCACCACGTCGAAGCGGCGGTCGCCCTCGTAGACCCGGCCGGCGGTGCGGCCGGCCAGGGCGATCTGGACGGCGTCGGCGGCGTCGGCGGCGTGGACACCGTGCAGGGCGGCGGCCGAGCGGTCGACCTGGGCGGTCATCATCGGCAGGCCGGAGACCTGCTCAACCTTGACGTCGGCCGCGCCCCTGACCCCGCGCAGGGCCGTGGCGATCTTCTCGGCCGTGGCCTCCATCTCGTTGAAGTCGTCGCCGTAGACCTTGACCGCCACGTCCGAGCGGACGCCGGAGATCAGCTCGTTGAAGCGCATCTGGATCGGCTGGGTGAATTCGTAGGCGTTGCCGATTTGGCCCTCCGCGACCTTCTCGATCTTGGCCAGGACGTCGGCCTTGCTGAGGCTGCGATCGGGCCAGTCCTTGCGGTTCTTGAGGATCACGAAGGTGTCGGAGATGCTCGGCGGCATCGGGTCGGTGGCGACCTCCGCGGTGCCGGTCTTGGAGAAGACGTTCTCGATCTCGGGGATCTTGATCAGCGCCTTTTCCAGCCGGGCCTGCATCTCAAGCGACTGTTCGAGCGAGGCGCTGGGCACGCGCAGGGCCTGGAGCAGCACGTCCTTCTCGTCGAGCGTCGGGATGAACTCGCGGCCCAGCAGGCTGAACACCACGACTCCCACCAGCACCATGCCCCCGGCGCCCAGGGCGACCCGCCGCGGGTGGGCGACGGCGCTGCGCACCAGCGGTTCGAGGCGGCTGCGGACGACCGCCTCGGCCTTCGACTGGTGCTCTTGCTCGGGCGGCTTGATGAACAGGGCGGCCAGCGCCGGGACCAGGGTGAAGGTCAGGATGAAGGCCCCGGCCAGGGCCAGCATCACCGTCGCGGCCATCGGGTGGAACATCTTGCCTTCGATGCCCTCCAGCGCCAGCAGCGGGGCGTAGACCAGCAGGATGATCGCCTGGCCGTAGGCCGCGGGGCGGACCATCTGGCGCGCGGCGGCGACCGCCTCTTCCATTCGCTCGGACCGGGTCAGGTCGCGGCCGGCAGCCTGGCGGCGCAGGGTCAGGCGGCGCAGGGTGTTCTCGACCACGACGACCGCCCCGTCGACCAGCAGGCCGAAGTCCAGGGCGCCCAGGCTCATCAGGTTTCCGGAGACCCCGAACCGGTTCATGCCGATCACGCCGAACAGGAAGGCCAGCGGGATGACCAGGGCAGTGATGATCGCCGCGCGGACGTTCCCGAGCAGCAGGAACAGCACGACGATGACCAGCAGGGCGCCCTCGGCCAGGCTGGTGCGGACGGTCGAGATGGTACGATCGACGAGCGCGGTGCGGTCGAGAACCGGCGTCGCCTCGACCCCTGGCGGCAGCGAGGCCTTGATCTGTTCCAGGCGCTTGCCGACCGCGTGGGCGACGGTGCGGCTGTTCTCGCCGGCCAGCATCAGGGCGGTGCCGATCACCACCTCCTCGCCGTGCTGCTGGGCCGCGCCCAGGCGGGCGGCCTGGCCGATCTCGACGGTGGCCACGTCGGAGACGCGCACCACCAGGCCGTTGTGGTTCTTGATCGGGGCGGCGGCCAGGTCCTCGGCCGAGCGCACGCGGGCGTCGGCGCGGACCACGAAGGCCTCGCCGCCGCGCGAGACGTAGCCGGCGCCGGCGACGGTGTTGGCGTGCTCGACCGCCTCGACCACCTCGCCCAGGCCGACGCCGTAGGCGGTCATGCGGGCCGGATCGGGCCGCACAGCGTACTTCTTGACGTAGCCGCCGATGACGTCGATCCCGGCGACGCCGGGGACGGTCTTCAGCTGCGGGGTGATGATCCAGTCCTGGACCGTGCGCAGATAGGTCGCCTTGGCCATCTCGGTGGTCAGGCGCTCGCCCTCGGGGGTGAGATAGGAGCCGTCCGGCTGCGGGCCGGGCTGGCCGGGCTTCACGCCCTTGGCCGGCGCCATCTTCACCGTCCACATCATCACTTCGCCGAGGCCCGTCGTGATCGGGGCCAGCGCCGGCTCGGCGCCGGGCGGCAGCTCGTCGCGCGCGCCCTGCAGGCGTTCGGTGACCTGGTTGCGGGCGAAGTAGACGTCGGTCTGGTCGGTGAAGACGGCGGTGATCTGCGAGAAGCCGTTGCGGCTGATCGAGCGGGTCTCGACCAGGCCCGGAATGCCGGTCAGCGCGGTTTCCAGCGGGTAGGTCACCCGCTGCTCGATCTCCTCGGGCGACAGGGCGGGGGCGACGGTGGTCACCTGCACCTGGCGGTTGGTGATGTCGGGCACCGCGTCGATCGGCAGCCGGAAGAGTTCGACCGCGCCGTAGGCGGCGATGGCCAGCGCGATCAGAATGACCGCGAAGCGGTGGCGCACGGAGAGCGCCACGATCTTGTTCAGCATGGCGGCCCCCTAGTGTCCGTGCTCGGCTTCGCCCTTGGCGAGCTCGGCCTTGAGGACGAAGGCGCCGCGGCCGGCGACGCGCTCGTCGCCCTTCAGCCCGGCGACGATCTGGGTCTGTCCGCCGCCGGAGCGGCCGGGTGTGACCGAGCGCGCGCGGAAGCCCTTGGCCTCTGCGACGAACACCACCGAACGGCCCTCGACCGTCTGCACGGCCTCGGACGGCACGCTGGGCAGGCCCTTGCCGTCGGCAGGGACCTGAGCGCTGACTGCCGCGCCGGGCGTCAGCGCGCCAGAGGTCGGGCGCGCCCGGACGATGGCCGCGCCGGTGGCGAGCTGCGACAGCGGGGCGACGCCGACGATCTGGGCGGCGGTCTCGCGGCCATCCGGCCCGATCAACTTCAGCGGCGCGCCGACCGTGAGCTTGGCGGCCGAGTCGGCGGGGACGTTGAACACCACCTCGAGGCGCGCAGGGTTGGAGACCTCGGCGACCGGCGCGCCCTGGGCGACGAAGCCGCCGGGGGCGACCTGGACGCTGGTGACCAGCCCGGCGATCGGGCTGCGCAGGGTGGCCAGGCCTCCGGCCCCCGGCGAGCCCGAGGCGGCGGCGCGGGCCTGGGCGGCGGCGGCCTGGGCGCTGGCGCGGACCGAGGCGGCGCGGGCGGCTTCCCAGTCCTGCTGGGCGGTGACGCCGGCCTTCAACAGCCGCTCCTCGCGGGCGAGGGCGGCGCGGGCGGCCTGCGCTTCGGCCGATGCGGCGGCGGCCTCGGCGCGAACGCTGGCGCCGTCGGCGCTGCGGATCACCACCACCCCGCCGCCGGCGGCGACCTGGGCGCCGGGCGACAGCAGCACGCGCTCGACCACGCCGGAGACGGGGGCGGCAACCACGGCGCGGGCGTCGGGCGCGGCCTCGACGCGGCCGGTCAGGCGGATGTCGGAGCCGCCGCCGCGGCCGACGGTGACGACCGCGACGCCGGCGGCGGCGGCCTGGTCGGCGGGCAGGGCGATGAAGTCTTGCTCGCCGCCCTCTTCGTCAGCGTGGCCCTCTTCGCCGTGAGCTTCCTCGCCATGAGCATCGGCGGGGACGGCGCGGAGCGTGGCCAGGCCGTAGCCGGCGGCAAGGGCGAGCGCGATCGCCGCGCCGGTGAGCAGGTTCCGTTTGCTGAACAGCATGGTCAGGCTCCGAAGGGGGCTTTGCCGGCCAGGCGCGCGGCCTCGGCCAGGGCGCGGACGCGGGCCAGGCGGGCCTCCAGCGTCTGCAGGCGCGCGGCGGCCAGGACGCGGCGCGCGGCGGTGAGTTCGAGCAGCGGCAGGCGGCCGGCCTCGTAGCCGATCCGCGCCAGCCGGTAGGCCTCGGCGGCGGCGGCCTCGCCTGCCGCCGCGGCGCTGGCC
>NZ_JBXAJZ010000003.1:0-810605 GCF_058797775.1 Phenylobacterium sp. GW823-FHT02A09
CGCGGGGTGGAGCAGCCCGGTAGCTCGTCAGGCTCATAACCTGAAGGTCACAGGTTCAAATCCTGTCCCCGCACCCAGCACAACCTCACAGTTTGAGGATCCTGAGGCCCTCTCGGCGAAACCGAGTAGGGCCTTTAGTTTGCCGTGCACCTCGAGATCGAATTTCCCGAGCCCGGCCAGCGGCTTGAAGTCGACGCGCTCAATGAGCTTCCGAACTTCGCCGACAACCTCTTCCCCATCTTCCCCTTCAAACACTTCGTGCAGCCGCTCGGCCAGCAGGCCGTAGGCCGCCGCTGCGCCCGGGTGCAGCACAATCGGGCTCGGCGTCTCAACGGACGCCAGCTTGGACACCAGCTCCGACTTGCGAGACTTCAGGCCGGACGTCAGCGCCTCGAGCTCGGGCATCTCCATCATCTCATTCAAGAACAGGTCACGCGCGCGCGTCAGCTTGCGCTCGATCTCGGCGAGCTCGCGCTCAATCGGCGCACGGCTGGCGAGGATCTCCCGGCGTTCAGCATCAGCCGACTGCCGCAGCTCGTTCACCGCCTGGCCGATTGCTTCAGGAGTCAGCAGGCGGCGACGAATACCCTCGATCACCCGCCGCTCAACCGTTTGGGCGGTGATGATCTTGCCGTTGTTGCAGGTCCCGCGCTCTCGGTTGGCGCTGCAGGCGTACTTCCCGCCGTTGAGCGTCATCGCTGATCCGTCGTCTCTACCCAGCGGCCTTGTAGGCTGCAGGTCATGCCTTGCGCTCAGGTCCTCACCAAACCTTGTCAGGTGTGGTTGGCGAGGTTCTGAGTAGGGCGAATTTCCGGGGGTCCTGGGGGGCGGCGAGCCGGAATTCGTCGTGAGCTCTTTTGCCTACGCTGCAACTCGGCCGACCCGGCCTTGGGCATTTCTCGCGCTCTGATTGTCGAGTGAGATAAGAAAGGCCTAAGGTGGCCATGGTTAAGCTGGGGAACCTCGGTGTTCGGCATACTGAACTCCAACATCTTCACGCTATTTGCGGGCGCGAACCGTCGCCTCTACGAAGAGGTGCTGGTGTGCGCCTACTCGACCTGGTTTCGAGCCGATCTGCTCTTTCCGACCCAGACCGAGGTTGTCGGCCTGATCTACGATCTCTTGGGGGAAGCCCCCGAACTCTGGCGGGAAGACGAAGCTCCTGTGTCGCTGGATCAGGTGCTTGGGCGCAAGGGCCGCCGCCTGCGCCGCCGCGGCCTCGCCGATGTCGACGATTCCGCCACGACCGAGGCCATGGGCCGCGCCCGGCATATCTACGCGCGTCTACTGGAGACCGGCTGGCTGGAGGAGAACCGCTACGGGCTGCGAGTCACGGTCGATATGCCTGCAGGCGCGATGCGGTTGCTCGAATTCCTCTGCCTGCTCCGCGAGGGCGTGTCGGAGGAGCTCGGCGGCCTCGTCATGCAGGTGAAGACCGCCGTCGAGGCCGCGCGACAGAGCGCCCGGGAGAATGCGCTCGGCCTGCACAAGGCGGCGCGGGACGCGGCCGCCTTCGGGCGATACCTGCGTAGCGTCCTGGCCGCCCTGCGCGACGTGGATCGGCGGGTGCTGACGAGCGAGAACATCGAAGAGCGGCTTGAGCATTACTTCGAAGGGTTCGTCAGTCGCGTCCTCCTGAAGGACTACGCCGCGATCACCACCACCTCCCATCCTTATCGCTTCCGCCACCGCATCTTTGAAGCGCTTGAGGCGCTCGAAGGCTCGATGGTGGACATGCAGATCCTTGCCGAGGCCTATCTCGAAGCCCGGCTGGTCGGCGACGCGGCCGAGGCGATGGACCTCGTGCGTGACGACATCAGCAAGATCCGCACAGTGTTCGACCGAATCGAGGAAGCGTTTCGGCGCATTCAACAGCATCGCACCCGCCTCGAAGCTCGGCTGCGCAACACGGTCCGTTACGCCGGCCGCAAGACGGGAGCATTCCTGGCGCGGAGCGAGGCGCTCGTGGGGCGGCTCGACCGGGTGCTCGCGCTCGGCGCCGCGCTGCCGATCGGCGGCGCGCTGGAAACCTTCCGTTCGCCGCTGGCGCCGACGCTTCTCGCTCGCCCGAGAGGATCCCGCGTGCCAATCGTCGGGGACGCCCTCGTCCTGCCGACGGACGATCCGGTGTGGGCGCTGCGCCGGCAGCTGGAGCGCGCCTATCAGGCTCGATTGGTGGTGGATCCTACGCAGGTGGTCCGGTTTCTGGAACGCCGCGTACCCCCCATGGGCGAGAGCCTCGCGGCCAACCTGCACCTCGACACCCTGGACGACTTCCTGGCTTTCGAGGCCCTACGCCGCGTCGTGCCGCTGATCGTCTCCGGCGCACCGGGCTCGGATACGCTCAGCAAGCGGCTAGCCAAGCACTTCGCCTTCACCGTGACACCCGAGGACGGGGTCGACAACGACTGGATACGGTGCGCCGGCTTCCGGATTCGGCGCCTCTCCGACCACGTCACCCTGGAGGATGCTCGTGCTTCTTGAGTTCACGCAGCTTGAGGAGCGCGATCCGCGGCTTGCCCAGCGCACGACCCAGGTGATCGCACACCTTCTGCGTCATCAGTTCCTCCATATTGAGGATCGCGGCTCGACCTCCATGCTGGAAACACTCCAGCGGCCTGCTGCACGCTCGCTCGTCACCGGGTACTTCGATGTTGCCGGCTACCGTCTGGTCGTGCGGGAGAGCGAAGGCTGGGCCGGCATTCTTCCGGACACCGAGCGCATCAGCCCAGCTCGCATGCGCTTGGACGAAACTCTGGTCCTGCTGATGCTGCGCCGGCTCTGGGAAGAGGCCGTCCAAGACGGCGACATTCAGGCGCGCGGCACGGTGCTCATCACCCTCAATCAGGCCTACGACGCATATCAGGAGATCGTCGCCCGCGCCCGCCGTCCGGCGCTGAATGTCATCGCCTTCCGCGACATCGTGGAGGGACTTGCGCGGCGAGCAATCGTCGGGTTGGGCCCATATGACGACGAGGCGCAGGATATGGAGCTCACCCTCCGCCCGCTCGTCGCGACCGTGGCCGGCGACGATTTCCTGGCCGCGCTCGAAACGCTGCTGCAGCGGGCCGACGCCGTCGACGAAGAGCCTGAGGCCCAACCGGAGCCGGATCAGCCGGTCGAGGCGGCTGACGCGGAGACGGTGGAATGATCCAGCTCAGCCGCATCTCGCTCGTCCAATGGCACCTCTTCCCAAAGGCGGAAATTGATGTCGTCGGGGACGCCGCAATCTTGGGACCGAACCGGTCGGGCAAGTCGACGCTGATCGACCTCATCCAGGCCGTCCTGACCGGCGGTTCGGCCAACCTCTACAAGTTCAACAGCTCCGCAGGCGAACGCGGCGTCCGATCGGAGCGGACGCTGCGGGCCTACTGCTTGGGTCAGCTGGATGCGCACACGTCGCTGCGGACCGAGGCCGTCACCCATATTGCGCTCGTCTTTGATGACCCGGTCGGCCAACGCCCTCCGGTGACCGTGGGCCTTTGCGTCACCGCATCGGTGCGCGAGGACGCCCGTATTGAGGCGCGCTATGTGGCGATCGGCGTCAGGGCCGATACCAGCTACTTCATTGAAGCCGACGCCGAGGGGCGCGAACGCTCAGCGCTCTGGCCGGTCGTTCGCGACCGGCTTGACCATGCCTGCCAAGCCGCCGGCGGGCGGCTGCTCAGGAATGACAGCGCGCGGGCGCACATCCGCGAGTACATGCGCCAGCTGTTCACGGACCGGCGCACGCCGCCTGAGGATCTGTTCGCCCGCACCTTCGTCATGGCGCTCTCGTTCTCGGACATCCCGTCCGTCGAGGATTTCGTCCGCAAGTATCTTCTCGAGAAGAACGACATCGACATCGGCGAACTTCGCGAGTCCATCCAGCGCTATCGGCAGATTCAGAAGGACATCCACGATCTGCAGAACCGGCTCGACGCGCTGCGGGAGCTGCAGGCGCAGATCGACCGGTTCGACGGGCTCCTTAAGAAGGAGGAGATCGCCCGAGGCGTGGAGCGAACGGCCGCCCTCATCGAAGCCGGCGCTATGGTCTTTGCGAACTTCAAAACCAAGCGCGAGAAGACCTTGGCCGTGCAGGAGGCGACGGCCGAGATCGGCCGCTACGACGCCCGCATCGCTCAGGTCGAGGCCACGATCGAGAGCCTGGATGGCCAGATCAACGCCTCGGACGCGGCGAGCCAGCGCGCGGTGCTCACTTCTGAACAACGGCGGCTCGAGACCGAGCGCGCCGATGTCCTGCGCAGGCTCCAAACCCGCTTTGTCGACGCGTACCGCGCGACCGAGCTCCTCGCTTGGCGCGAAAAGCTGCAGCCGCTCCGCATCGGTGACGTGCTGCAGCCTTTGGAGGCCGTCCAACGGCTCGGCTCCGGCTTGCAGCCGCCCGACTGGCCGCGAGATCCGGTCAGTATCGATCGGTCTCTGCATCAGGCTGCCACCGCCGCCGCCGTTAAGCTGGCCTTCGTTGAGGAAAAGCGTGACGAGGTCTTGGGTCTCCGGCGAGACGTCAAGCTCGCGATCCAGGATGCGGATCGTCGCCTGGCGGCCTCACGAAGCGGGGTCGTGGCGCTCGATCGCAAGACCGAAGCCCTGATGGAGACCTTGCGAGACGCGGGCATGGCGCCCCGCGTGCTCTGTGAGGTGCTGGAGGTCTCCGACGAAGCCTGGAGAGACGCCGCCGAAGCGTTGCTGGGCCGGGATCGGGAAGCGATCCTCGTCGCGCCAGAGGACGCGCAGCGGGCGGTCGAAATCTATCGTCGCGGCCGTGACGCCTACCGGGGCTGCCGCGTCGCCAACACCCGGCGGCTCGCGGAGGAAGCGCGTTCAGCGCCAAGCGGCAGTCTGGCGAGCATCCTGACCAGCGAGGACGATCTGGCCACGGCGTTCGTGGTCGGCCGGCTGGCCGGCGTTCGTCTCGCGGAGAATGAGGCCGATCTGATCGGGGCGCGGCGCGCCATCATGCGGGACGGCACCTACAACGACGGCATCGTCGTCGAGACCCGTCGGCCGACTGACTTGAAGATCGGCCGCACTGCCGCGGGGCTGATGGTCGGCCAACTGGAGAAGACGCTGGCGGATGCCAAGGCGATCCATGCCCAGCACGACGAACGTGCGCGGTTCTATGAAGACGTGGTGCGTCGCTTGGAGCGGCTGTCGACGGAGCCAGGCGACGCGGATCGTCTGCCGGCGCTGGTCGACGCGCTGGCGGATTGCGATGAGCGGCTCCGGGATGGCCAAAGGCGGATCGCCGAGGTGCTGTCTCAGGTCGATCCCAAGCTGCATGCCGAGCTTGAGGAGGCGCGCGCCGAGCTGAAGGCTCTCAACGCCGATCTGGGCGAAATTCGCGAGTCGCGGGGCGGCCTGCAAAAGGAGTTGGCGCAAGTCACCTTCAACCTCGGCCAGGGTGAAGGACAGCTGGGCTCAGTCCTGGCGCTCAAGGCGCGCCGCGGGCGCTTCCGCGAACGGATCGGCAAGCTCGTGTTGTGGACGCCGATCCGCGCCCAGTACGCCAAGCTTCGTCCCGGTCGCACGCCAGCGCGCATCGCCGCCGAGACCGGCAGGGAAGCGGAGTTCGCCGCGTCGCAGGCGAGAGAGGTCGAGTACGACATCCGCGATCGGGTCACACGCTTTCGGATGGAGTTCGGCGTCGAAGCGCCGGCCGTCGAAGACGGCGGCATTTTGAAAGTCCTGCGCCCCTGGGTCGACGAGAATGTGACTTTGCTCGAGACCAACGAGCTGATTCGATACCGACGCCACGCCGACGAAGCGGTGGAGCAGGTCATACGGATCTTCCGCACCGCATTCGTCCACGAGCTCAATAGCCGCTTCAATACGGTGGAGTCAGAGATCGAAGGCATCAACCGCGCTCTGCGGTCGCGGCCCTTGCACGGTGAGGTCTATACGCTGAAGGCCGCAGTCAAGCCGGAATTCGAGGCGCTCTACCGGCTGGCGCGAGACAGCGAAACCGACGACGAGACGCTGGCGGCCTTGTTCGGGCGCGGTGCGCCGCGCGACGATCGCCATGCCGAGGCCCTGAAGGTTGTCGAGCGATTGCTGCAGGACGATAGCCTGTCGCTCGACCTCTATCAGGATTACCGTGCCTACTACAGCTTTGACCTGAAGATGCGCGACGTCAAACTGGGGCGGGAAAATAGCTTCGATCGCCGGCGCGGCGTGGCCAGCGGCGCCGAGCGGCAGGTGCCGTTTTACGTCGTCATTGGCGCAGCGCTCGCCAATTCGTATCACGGCGCAAGGCCAAGCGGATTGCAGGGCATGGGCCTTGCCGTGTTCGATGAGGCCTTCAGCAAGATGGACGGCCCGAACCAGAGGACCTTGCTCAGCTTCTACCGCGACATCGGATTGCAGGTGGTGATCGCCGCGCCGAGCGAGAAGCGGGCGGCGGTTTACGAGAACCTCGACACGATCATAGACGTCCATCGCTTCGGCGATGACGTCGCCGTCGAGACCTCGGTCATCAAGGATCTGACGCGCGCTGCGATGCGCGAGGCCAACCCGCAGCATCGAAGCGACGATGAGCTGCGACGCGAACTCGCCACTGAGGCGCCTGAGGTCGCCGCCGAGTGAGCCAGCGGCACTTCACTGACGCCGCGGCGCTGCTCAACGACCTTCTGACCCGCCACGAGACCAGGCCCGGCGCCGAGCGGCTCAGAGCGCGGCTGGATGAGGCCGCGTTCGCGTCCGTTCAGGACGAGGCCGATTGCCTGGCCAGGCTGGAAGCGGCGGAGCGCGCAGGCGGCGTGCGCATCGTCCGTCGCGAGATCGACGGCGTGACCCGCGTGCAGTACGTCGCCCTGACGGACGCCGCAGCACTCTACTCCCACTTAGGTCGTGCGCCCTCGCGGGACGACGTCGATACGGCGCTTGCCGCCCACCGGCGCAATGCGTCCGCCGAAGTTCAACCCGTCCTCGACGAGATCGCTGAGGCTTGGGCGCGAAAAGTCGGGCGATACGGCCTGCCCGCCGGTGCGACGTCTGCGTTGGAGAAAGCGCTCAAGCTCGTGACCGCTCTGGAGGGCCGAACGACGAACCCTGGCGGCGCCGAGATCGACTACCGGACCTTTTCACGCGCTGTCGTCAACGACAGCAAAGCGTTGGAGCGCCTCAGAGGCCCGGTGCTGCGGCTCTTCCGGCGGCTGTCGCCAAACGCGCCGCCGTTGGACCTGGACGACGTCGAAGCGCTGGCAAGCCTCGGTCTCCTCCGGCTGCCGCAGCCGTTCTTGGCGTCAGGCCCGCTGGCGCTGGAGGGCGCGCCCTGGCCGCCGGTGACCTACCTGGGTCTTCCACCCGATGACGCCCACCGCCTTACCCTTGTTCGTCCCGTAGACTATGTGCTGACCGTCGAGAACTTCACTTCGTTCGTGCGGCATGCGCGCGAGATCAACCAGGGACGCCAGGGGCTCGTGCTCTACAGCGGCGGCTTTCCCTCCCGCGGCGCGCTGCAGGCAATTGTCCATCTCGCGGACCTGGCCAAGGTGCCGACCTTCCACTGGGGCGACATCGACCCAGGCGGCCTGCGGATCTTCCGCTATCTGGAGGCCGCCCTTCGCGAGCGTGGCGTCATGCTGCGCGCCCACCTGATGAGGGCGGACCTCCTCGCCGCAGCCGAAGGGCGCGCGGGGGATGTGAAGATCAAAGCCGGCGACGCAGCCGGCAGCGCCGTCGCGGCGCTATGGGACGTCCTGGCGGCGGGACCCGGCGGCTGGGGCTTGGAGCAGGAAGCGCTCGACCCGCAGGCACCCAGTTTCGCGCAGTAGGCTCAGGGTTCGCCAGAGCGGCCGCTCACTTGGTCTTGGCTTCCAAAAGGGCTTCGGCTGAATTGTTGGCGTAGTCGCCTCATCACCGTGAGTGTTTCCGTGTCCCGAGAAGATCCTCGGGATCTCGGAACACTGAGCGAAACCCCTGTGGCAAGCTACCTTGAAGCGCGCCGGCACGCCAAGCGACCGGAGGCATGGGGGCGGGCGGGTCCAAAAGCCGACAGTCGCCCTAAGCTGCGAACACCACGGGGATTACTGTGAGGTTCTGTTCAAATCCTGTCCCCGCACCCAAGGTTCTTTCTAGGCCCCCAAGCTTCGCTCGGGGGCTTTTTCGTGTCTGGAACCCTGCGTCAGGGGCCCTCCATCGCCGGCCAATCGGGCATGGCGAGCTTCACCGGGCGGCCGGCTTCGACGCCTTCGAGGTGCTGCAGAAAGCTGGCGATCCCGGCCGCGCCCTGCATGTAGCCGGTCTGGGCCTGGATGAAGTCGGGACGGTCGCGGTGCTCGGCCTGGCGCCAGAGCCGCCGGTCGCCGTCGAGCTCGCTGGCGTCCAGGATCACCGCCGCGCAGCGTCGCGCCAGCTCGAGATAGCCTTCGTCGCCGGAGCGCCGGGCCAGCAGCAGCGCGAACTCGCCGACCCCGGCGTCGCCGCAGCACTGACCATGGTTGTTCCAGAAGCCGGCGGACCGCGCCTCCGGGGCGCCCGCGCCCTCGATGCCGGCGACCAGTTGGCCCAGGGCCTCGGCCCACTCGGCCTGGCCGGTGAGCGCATGCAACTCCAGCAGCAGCCGGCCGGTGCCGGCGGGCCCATGGCAGGCGCCGAGATAGAAGATCGGCTTGCGGGTGTCCTCGTTGTGGCAGACCAGCCGCCCGCTCCCGATCGGATGGCTGCGGCTCATCGCATAGCGTGCGGCGGCGATGGCGGCGTCGAGATAGCGGGCCTCGCCGGTCGCCCGGTGCAGCTGCAGCAACGCGTAGCCGACGCCCGCGCCGCCATGGGCGAAGTTGGGGGCGGTGAACTGGAACGGCATGTCGGCCATCATCTTCCAGCGCAGGCCCTCGGGCGTCGGCTCGGCGACCTCCAGCAGCCGTTCGGCCGCGGCGCGCGCCAGCGGCAGGGCCTGGTCGTCCAGCCCCTCGCGGTCAGCATAGAGCAAGGTCAGGATCACCCCGGCCGAGCCGACGGACTGGTCGAAGACTTCGCGGTCTTCAGTAAAGCCGGTGATGTCGCCGAACGGCGCGGGCTCGATCCAGCCGACGCCGGCCCCCAGCGGGCGGGCCAGGTCGCGGATCTTGCCGAGACAGAAGGCGGCGCCGTCGCGGTAGCGGGCCTGGCCCGTGATCCGCGTCAGCTCGCCTAGGACGAACACGTAGCCGCCCCAGCCGGTCGAAGAGTTGATCGAGAGATCCTCGAAGGTCGGCAGCGCCGCGAGGATCTCGTCGCCGGCGGCGATCGCCTTCTCCATCAGTTGCGGCTCGCCCGACTGGGCGTGAAGCTCGAGCAGCAGCAGGATCACCCCGCCGGCGCCATGATAGAGACTGTGGGCAGCCCGGGCCTTGGGGTGGTCGTTGGTGCGCCAGACCGCGCCGGTCCGCTGCGACTCGATGAAATTCAGCGCTTCGCGCGCCGCTTGTCCGTACCCGGTCATTTCCGCCCGTCCTTGTTTTGAGCAAGGCTAGCGGCGAGCGAACCTAGAGGCCAGCGCGGAACACCCAGTGCGGCCAAACCTGCTCGGAGTGGAGCTTGCGCTTCATGACCAGTTCTTCGACCGCCTCGGTGGCGCCGATGCAGGAGGGGGTGTCGGCGTCGTCGTAGACGACGTAGCCCCCGCGGGCCATGCGCGGCCAGACCGCGTCCTGGGCGTACTTCACGCCCGAATAGATGTCGCAGTCGATGTGGGCGAGGCCGAAGGTCGGCCGCTCGCGGGCGATCGCCGGGAAGGTGTCCTGGAACAGTCCCTTCACGACCACGAGGTTGGTCAGCCCGAGCGTGTCGCGGCGCTCGACCAGGGCGTCGTAGGAGCTGTCGCCGAAGTCGCCCGGGCCGTGCAGGTCCCGGGCTGCGTCGGTCGCCGGCATCCCGGCATAGGTGTCGCAGGCATAAACCTTGGCGCCCGGCGCTACGTCCCAGAGGACGCGGGCCATGAACAGCGCATTGCCGCCGCGATAGGAGCCGAACTCGATGACGTCCTTCCCGGCCAGGCCCGCGTAGAACGAGGTCAGGATCAGGAACAGGTTCATCCGCTTGGCCTCGACCATCACCGACCAATGGGCGGAAGCCTCCAGGCCGGCCTGGTAGAGCGGATGGTGGGCGACGCGCTCGGCGACCCCGGCATGCATCAGGCCCCAGCCGCGCTGGTAGCCGTCATGCGCCGACCGGCCCCGGGCGATGGTCTGCGGCGTGCCGATCTCAGGTAGAGAGATAGCGGTCATGCGCCTATTGCTAGGGGGCTTTCCGCCGCTCGGCAATCGCGGTTCTGTGACTAGGCGGTGGCCGTATCGTAGCTGCGCCAGGCGCTTTCGCAGCGCTTGGCCCGCGAGGCCCGGCGCAGATCTTCGAGGCGCGTCTCGAGCTTGGCGGAGGCGGCCGGCGCGGCGGCGCCGAGCGAGGCGGGGAAGAGATAGGCCTGAGCCGTCTCGCCCCCGCGCGTCAGCGGCTGGCGGCGGGCGCCGGAGCCCACTGCGCGTTCGGTGAGCGCCAGCTGGGCGGCGATCTCGCGGCAGGACAAATGACTGTAGTCGGTGCGCGGGGCCGTGGCGGCCGTCCGCTGAGTATCGGTCGTCGTGCAGGCCGACAGCAAAGCCGCCGCGGCGATCGGCAGGACCGCGCCTCGCATCCTGGAGCCCTCCCTGAAGGGTCGTTGTTGCGAAGACTTTGGCACGACGCTCGCAAATGTCTTCAGGGAACGTGCGGCGGGCGAGCGACTTCACGGAATTGCGCACGTCAGGCGCCGCCGTTACCGCCCGGAACCGCGCAGGATTGTCGTTTTCTTGAGCGCGGAACGGGCCTATATGTGGCTTTGCTTGATTGCACCGCCCGGCCGAAAGGCCGGGCGCCGTCATTTTGGAAAGACCGTCATGACCGAGATTCTGATGCCGAAGGCGACCGCTGTCTGGCTGGTCGACAACACCTCGCTGACCTTCGATCAGATCGCCGACTTCTGCGGCCTGCATCCGCTGGAAGTGAAGGGCATCGCCGACGGCGAAGTGGCGCGCGACATCCGCGGCGCCGACCCGATCGCCAACGGCCAGCTGTCGCGCGAGGAGCTCGACAAGGCGCAGGGCAATGACAAGTACCGCATGAAGGCGCAGAAGAGCCGCCACGCCGAGCTGCTGAAGCCGGTGAAAAAGGCCCCGCGCTACACCCCGGTCTCGCGCCGTCAGGACCGTCCGGACGCCATCGCCTGGTTCATCCGCAACCACCCGGAAGTGGCCGACAGCCAGATCGCTCGCCTGCTGGGCACCACCAAGGCGACCATCGACCAGGTCCGCAACCGCAGCCACTGGAACTCGGCCAACATCAAACCGGTCGACCCGGTGACGCTCGGCCTGGCGACCCAGATGGAACTGGACGCCGTGGTCAAGAAGGCCGCCGACAAGAAGGCCAAGGACGACGCCCGTCGCGGCATCGTCGACGGCCCGACCCTGGAGCCGGCCTCGGAGACGGGCGCCTTCGGCGGCGTCGCCGAGCAGGACGACCAGCCCTACGCGGCCGAGCCGCCGCACTTCGACGACGAGGACGGCGAAGAGGACTAAGGTTCAGGGAAGGGGCGGCGCGGCCGCCCCTTTTGCGTTCGCCGGCTGGTCAGGGAGCGCTGACACGCGCAGGCGACCCTGCCGATCGCCTCCGGGGACCCGTGGAAACGATCGATCAGGGTCGACTGGCGTCCGTCCCCCGCCCGCACGGACGAGGAGGAAACCGTCCCTAGTGCGCTTGCGCGCCGAGGGCTTCGATCTCCTCCTTGAGCTTCAGCTTCTTGAGCTTCAGTTCCTTCAACTTGGTGGCGTCTGCGGCCGGCCTGTTCGTTTCCTCCTCGATCATCCGGTCCAGATTCTGGTGACGGAAGCCAAGTTCACGGATACGGGCTTCGACGGCCATGACGTGTCATCTCCTTGTCGAACTACTGTCATGACGAGTGAACACCCGCTGGTCTGGCCTGTCAGATCACATATGTTTGCAGTGGGCTGGGCCGCGCCCACGCTTGAAACCGGGCTCGGAGATACAAGGGCATGAGCACAGCTGCGCGCCTGGTGGTCGGCGTTTCGGGCGCCAGCGGCGTCGCCTACGGCCTGCGCGCGCTCGATGCGTGCCGGGATCTGGGCGTCGAGAGCCACCTGATCTTCTCGAAGGCTGCGGCCTTGACGCTGGCCCAGGAGACCGGGCTCAGCGTGACTGACGTCAATGCGCGGGCCGACGTGACGCATAAGGTCGGCGACGTCGGCGCGGCGATCTCGTCCGGCTCGTTCCCGACGCTGGGCATGATCATCGCGCCCTGCTCGGTGCGCACGATGAGCGAGATCGCCACGGGAGTGACCTCCTCGCTGCTGACCCGCGCCGCCGACGTGACGTTGAAAGAGCGCCGCCCGCTGGTGCTGATGGTGCGTGAGACGCCGCTGCATCTGGGGCACCTGCGCACCATGGTGCGGCTGGCGGAAATGGGCGCGGTGATCGCCCCGCCGCTGCCGGCCTTCTACGCCAAGCCGACGAGCCTGGAGGAAATGGTCGACCAGTCGGTCGGTCGGGCGCTCGACCTGTTCGGCCTGTCCTGGACGCCGGTGAAGCGCTGGGGACTCGATCTCAAGCCGCTGACCGGGGAGGGCTAGCGATGTCGCTGTGGGGCTGGACGCTGGAGGCCTATGCGCGCCCGGGCGTCCCTGAGGTCTGCGTGGAACTGCAGGACGCCTACGGGCAGAACACCTCCTACCTGCTGTGGGCGGTTTGGGCCGAAGGCGCGGACGCCGCGACCCTGCAGGCGGCGGCGTCGGCCGGCCGGTCCTGGGACGAGGCGGTGCTGAAGCCGGTGCGCGCCGTGCGCCGCACGCTGAAGGCGCCGTTCGAGGCGGTCGCCGACGGCGCGCGCGAGGGACTGCGCGAGGACGTCAAGGCCGCCGAACTGCGGGCCGAGCGGGTGCTGATGGAGGCCTTCGAGGCGCTGAGCGAACATCGCCGCGGCGGACAGCCGGCGCTGGCGGCGTTGCAAGCGGCTTCGCGCGCCTGGGGAGCGCCCGCCCCGGACGAGGCCCTGGCTCGCCTGGCGCGCGCCCTGGGCTAGGTCGTTAACCGCCGCCATGGCATAGAACGCGCCGTGACGTGGGGCCGCTAGCGTATGAACGACGACGACAGAAACGATCCCGAGGCGCGGCTGGCCGAGCGCCTGCACCTGCTGACGCAGGAACACGCCGACCTCGGCGTGGCGGTCGAGGCCATCGGCCAGGCGCCGGTGCCCGACATGATGGTCATCGCCCGCCTGAAGCGGAAGAAGCTGGCCCTGAAGGACGAAATCGAGCGCCTGAAGGATCAACAGACGCCCGACATCATCGCCTAGCCAGCGCCCCGCCCGCCCATCGAGGGCGGGCGTTTCTCGCGGCGCCCGTCACCCCATCTTGAAGGCGCAGAACTTGTTGCCGTCGAGGTCGCGGAAATAGGCGCCGTAGAAAGTCGGCATCCGCTTGCCGGGCTGGCCGTCGCACGTGCCGCCGGCGGCCAGCGCCGCAGCGTGGACCTCGTCGACGACCTCGGGCGAGGGGCAGGCCAGGGCGACCATCATGCCGTTGCCGATGGTGGCTTGCTCGCCGTCATAGGGCTTGCAGACCGCGAGGGCGCCGGCGCCCGGCGCGCCATAGAACTGGATGCGGTCCATGCCGAAGGACCGCGCGACGCCCAGCGGCGCCAGGACGGCGTCGAAGAACGCCTTGGACTTCTCGAAATCGTTCGCGCCGACAGTGGTGTAGCCGATCATGGTGTTTCCCCTTTGGTAGCTTTCGCTGGCTGCTTCATAGCAACCTGACGCGCGCGTCAGCGAAGGGAAAACGGGGCTCAGCGCGGAGGGAAACCCCGCGCTTCGCGCTTGCGAATGAACATGGCCGCATCGGCTTCGGCGACGAGCGCCTCGGCGTCGATCTCGGGCGAGATCTCGCGCACGCCGAACGAGATGTGCAGGGGCGCGGTCCACTCGCCGAAGCGGATCGGCGTGGCCTCGATCGCCTCGGCCAGCGAGCGGGCCTTGGCCTCGGCGGTCGGGCGGTCGGCCTGCACCAGGATGACCGCAAACTCGTCGCCGCCCATGCGCCCGACGACGTCGCTGTCGCGGACATTGGCGGCCAGCCGCTCGGCCACCGCGCACAGGCAGGCGTCGCCCGCGGCGTGGCCGTAGCGGTCGTTCACCGCCTTGAAGCCGTCGAGGTCGAAATAGACCAGGCTGGCGGGCGAGCCGTAGCGCTGGGCGAAGGTGCGGATGCGGCCCAGCTCGCGCACGAAGGCGCGGCGGTTCAGCAGCGGCGTGAGCGGATCGCGATCGGCCAACCCCTCGACCTCGCGCAGTTTCACCTTCAGGCGCGACACCTCGCCGCGCAGGTCGTCGATCTCGGTCAGCAGCGTGGCCAGCGCGCTTTGCACGGCCGGCGTCAGATCAGCCTCGCCGAGGCCCAGGAATGCGGTCTTGTCGATCGGGCCGGCCGCGGCGGCGGTCGCTTGAGCGCCGGCGTGAACCAACGCCCGCTTGCGGATCGCCGAGAAGGGTTCGCTGCGCGCGCCGGTGATCTTCATTGAGCCTCTCGCCCACCTCTAGAATCGGCAGGGAACCTTAAGCATCGAGAATCCTGAACGTCCTTGGTTGCGGGCGCAAGGCCGGCGCCTATACTCCGCGCCTTTCCGAGAGAAGGGGCACGTCGGAATGAGCGTAGGCAAGGCGCAAGTCGCCATCATCATGGGCAGCCGGTCGGACTGGCCGACCATGAAGGCGGCCGCCGACAGTCTCGACGCCCTGGGCGTGGCCTATGAGGCCAAGGTCGTCTCGGCCCACCGCACCCCCGATCGCATGTACGAGTTCGCCAAGGGCGCCAAGGCGGCCGGGTTCAAGGTGATCATCGCCGGCGCTGGCGGCGCGGCGCACCTGCCGGGCATGACCGCCTCGCTGACCGAACTGCCGGTGCTGGGCGTGCCGGTGGAATCCAAAGCGCTGAAGGGTATGGATTCGCTGCTGTCGATCGTGCAGATGCCCGGCGGCATCCCGGTCGCCACCTTGGCCATCGGCGAGCCGGGTGCGAAGAACGCCGGCCTTCTTGCCGCCCAGATCCTGGCGCTCTCCGATGAGGCGCTGGCCCGGCGGCTGGCCGACTTCCGCGCCCGCAACACCGCCGGCGTCGCCGAAACCGTCGAAGACTGAGAATTCACATGACCGCCTCTCCTCTGCCCCCCGGCTCGACGATCGGGATTCTCGGCGGAGGGCAGCTCGGCCGCATGCTGGCCCTGGCCGCCGGCCGGCTGGGCTTCGACGTCGCGATCCTGGATCCGGCGCCGAACGGCCCGGCCAGCCGCGTCGCCGCCCACACCATCGTCGGCGCCTATGACGATCCGGACGCCCTGGCCCAGCTGGCCAAGGTGGCCGATGTGGTGACCTACGAATTCGAGAACGTGCCGGCGCTCGCGGTCGAAAAGCTGACCGAGCTCGGCGTGCTGGTCGCGCCGGGGGCGCGGGCGCTGGCCGTCGCCCAGGACCGGGTGGAGGAGAAGACCTTCCTCAACGGCGCGGGCGCGCCGACCGTCGCCTTCATCGCCGCCGACGACGGCGAGGCCGCCCGTGAGGCGGTCGCCGCCATGGGCGCGCCGGCCCTGATGAAGACGCGCCGCGAGGGCTATGACGGCAAGGGCCAGATGTGGGTCGAGCACGCCGCCGACGCGCCCGAGGCGTTCAAGAAGGTCGGCGCCAAGCCGGTGATCCTGGAAGCTCCCGCCGACTTCGTGCGCGAGCTGTCGGTGATCGCCGCCCGCGGCCGCGACGGCGCGATCGCCGTCTATCCGTTGGCCGAGAACCACCACGAGAAGGGCGTGCTGCGCCGCTCGTTCGCGCCGGCCGAGGTCAGCAAGGAGACCGCCGGACAGGCCGAGCGCATCGCCGCCCAGGTGCTGACGGCGCTCGACTATGTCGGCGTGATAGGCATCGAGCTGTTCGAGCTCAAGGACGGCAAGCTGCTGGTCAACGAGATCGCTCCGCGGGTGCACAACACCGGCCACTGGACCATGGACGGCTGCGAGGTCGACCAGTTCGAGCAGCACATCCGCGCGGTGGCCGGCTGGCCGCTGGGCCCGACCCACGCCCACGCCAAGGTCGAGATGCTGAACCTGCTGGGCAAGGAGGCCGACGGCTGGGCCAAGCTGGCCGGCGAGCCGGAGACCCGCGTCCACCTCTACGGCAAGCGCGACGCCAAGCCGGGCCGCAAGATGGGCCACGTGAACCGGCTCAAGCCGCTGTGACGGCATTCCCTCCCCTTGTGGGAGGGACAGGCCGCGGAGCGGCCAGTGTGGGGGACGCCCGAAGGCCCCACCCGTCTCGCCGCTGCGCGACGATCCACCCTCATGGAGGGGAGGGAGAACAGGCCTTACGCTTCGGCCGGGATCGCTGACAGCGCTTCTTCCAGTTCCAGGAAGCTCGGCTGCGCGCCGCTGGGCACGCTGCCGCGGCCGATTTCGACCGAGATCTGCGCGGCGTTGCCGTGCAGGTGGGCGACCAGCACCGACTGGATGATCTTGTAGAAGGAGCCTTCCTCCTCGGTGATCTCCTTCAGGCGGGCGGCGATCGGGCCGACCAGGCCGTAGGCGAGGAACACGCCGAGGAAGGTGCCGACGAGCGCGCCGCCGATCATGCCGCCGAGAACTTCCGGCGGCTCGGTGATCGAGCCCATGGTCTTGATGACCCCGAGCACGGCGGCGACGATGCCGAGGGCGGGCAGGGCGTCGGCCAGGTTCTGCAGCGCGCCGGCCGGGGCCAGCGCCTCGTGGTGGTGCTTCTCCAACTGCTTTTCCATGGCGTCCTCGACCTGGTGCGGGTCTTCGAGGTTCATGGTCATCATCCGCAGGGTGTCGCAGATGAAGTCGATGGCGAAGTGGTCCTTCATGATCTTCGGGAAGCGCGAGAAGATCGTGCTCTCCTTCGGATTTTCGATGTGGCTTTCCAGGGCGATGACGCCCTTGGATTTCATGGTCTTGGTCAGTAGGAACAGCAGCGACAGCAGGTCGCGATAGTCCGAAGCCTTCCACTTGGGGCCGGCGAACACCTTGCCGAACCCGCCCAGCGAGCCCTTGATCACGGGAACCGAGTTCGAGATCAGGAAGGCCGCGACGCCCGCGCCCCCGATGGCCATCATTTCGTGGGGCAGGGCGTGCATGATCACGCCCATGTTGCCGCCCGAGATGATGTAGCTGCCGAACACCAGCGCGAAGAGCAGCACGATGCCGATAATCTGAAACATAGGAAGACGCAGTCCCCGCGGAATTCAGGCGGAGCATGGCCGTTAATGCTTAATGCCCGGTGTGCGCGGCCCTTGTGCGCTTTGAGGTTTGCGCATCCCGTCGGCGCGGCTTAACAGCCCTTCCATGCCCAAGTCCGCCGAAGAGCAGGAAGGCCTGCCCAAGAAGACGTTCGCCATTATTTTCGGCGTGTCGCTGGTGACCGCCATGGGGAACACCGGGATGATCTCGGTGCTGCCGGCGATCGGACGATCGATCGGCATCCCCGATCCGATGGTGGCGGCGATCTTCTCCCTCTCGGCTTTGCTCTGGGCGTTTTCCTCGCCCTGGTGGGCGCGCGCTTCGGACCGTCATGGTCGCAAGCCGCTCATGCTGATCGGGCTTTCCGGGTTCATGTTCTCGATGATCGCCTGCGCCCTGGTGGTGATGGCGGGGCTGCACAAGCTGGCGGCGCCGATGGTGATCTTCGTGCTCTTCCTGTTCGCGCGGGCGCTGTTCGGCCTCTTCGGGGCGGCGTCCAATCCGGCGACCCAGGCCTATGTGGCCGAACACACGCCCCCGGAAAAACGCACCCAATCGATGTCCAGCCTGGCCGGCGCGTTCGGTCTGGGCACCGTCATCGGGCCGTTCGTCGCGCCGCTGTTCGTGCTGCCGTTCGTCGGGCTGTCAGGGCCAATGCTTGGCTTCGCCCTGCTGGCCGGAGCGATGCTGTTCGTGGTCTGGAAGTTCCTGCCGGAAAGCAAGCACATGCCGGTCGCGCCGGTGAAAGCCGCGGTCGCCAAGGACGCCACCGGCGGTGACGGGACCAAAGAAAAGCCGATGTGGCGCGACCCGCGGGTCACACCGTTCCTGATCTATGGGTTCATCGTCGCGGTCTGCCAGACGGCCCAGGGCCAGACCCTCGGCTTCCTGATCATCGACAAACTCCAACTGTCGCCGCTGCAGGCGCAGGGCTTCATCGCCATCGCCATGATGTTCGGCGCCATGGCCGGACTGCTCGCCCAGTGGGGCATTATCCGGATGTTCGAGATGACCCCGCGCCAGCTGCTGCGCTGGGGCGTGGCGGTCGCCGCCCTCGGCAACGTCATCGTCGCCTTCCAGCCGACCTACGGGGCGGTCGTGGCCGGCTATGCGATCTCCAGCCTCGGCTTCGGGTTGGCGCGGCCTGGCTTCACCGCCGGCTCGTCGCTGGCGGTCGGCATGCACGAGCAGGCGCGCGTCGCCGGGGCCATCGCCGCGGTGAACGGGGTGAACGTGGTGCTCGCCCCGTTCTTCGTCTGGCTCTACGAGCGGATCGCCCCGGCGCCGTTCATCCTCTGCGGCGGGCTGATGGTGCTGATGCTGATCTACGCGTTCCGGAACGAGCAGCTGCGCAACGCCCATCCCCAGCCGGCCACCCGCGCCGACGCGGCGATGGCGACCCTGGAAAAGAGCGACGAGGGCGGGGTCTAGGCCCCCGTCCTCAGTTCGGCAGCGCGCCGGCCTCGACGTTCAGCCGTCGCACCATCTCCATCGACAGGTAGCCGTCGGCGATCAGGCCGCGCGACTTCTGCCAGGCCCGCAGCGCCGTACGCGTGTTGACCCCGACCACCCCGTCCGGCGAGCCCGGATTGAAGCCGAGCTTGGCCAGGGCGGTCTGCGCCCCGATGCGGTCGCTGATCGCCAGCGGCGTCTCGACCGGCCAGGGCTTCACCAGCGGCGCGCCGCCCGCGAAGGCGTCGGCCAGCAGGCCGATGCCCAGGGCGTAGGCCGTGGAGTTGTTGTACTTGCGGATCGCGAAATGGTTCGGGAACAGCAGGAAGATCGGGCCGCTCGCGCCGGCCGGGGCGACCAGCTGCGCTGGGGCCTGCTCGGCGGCCTTCCAGGGGCCGCCGTCGGCCGGCCTGACGCCCAGGGCTTCCCAGTAGGGCGGCGCCTCCTTGGGGCCCTCGGTCAGGCTGTAGTCGAAGCCGGCTGGCAGCACGACTTCGCGCGCCCACGCCTGGTCGCGGACCCAGCCGCCCTTAGCCAGCAAGTTGGCGGCCGAGGCCAGGGCGTCGTTGGGCGAGCCCCAGATGTCGCGCCGGCCGTCGCCGTCGCCGTCGACGGCGGTCGAGATGTAGTTGGAGGGCAGGAACTGGGTCTGACCCATGGCGCCGGCCCAGGAGCCCTTGAGCTGGGCGCGGCTGGCCTCGCCCGACTGGATGATCTTCAGGGTCGCGATCAGCTCGCCCTCGGCCCAGGCGCGGCGGCGGCCGTGATAGGCCAGGCTGGACATCGAGCGGACGACGTCGAAATCCCCCTGCACGGCCCCGAAGGCGCTCTCCATGGCCCAGACGGCGATGAGGATGTCGCGCGGGACGCCGAAGCGCTGTTCGATCCCCGGCCAGAACGGCAGGTCGTTGCGGTAGCGCTGGCCGCGGGCGATGCGGTCGGCGCTGATCACGCCCTTCACGTAGTCGCCGATCGGCTTGGAGAACTCGGGCTGGGCCGAGTCGAGGCTGATGATCCGCGGATTGGGCGTCAGACCGGCCATCTCGCGGTCCACCAGCGTCGCCGGCAGCCCGGCGGCGATCGCGCGGCCGCGGAAGTCGCTGCGCCAGGCGTCATAGCCGGCGTCGCCGGACGTTGTGGTCGGCGCGGGCGCGGCCGGCTGGGTCGCGGGCGGAGCCTGGGGCGGGGTTGGCGGCGGGGCGTGCGTCGGCGGCGGCGGGGCGGGACCGGCGCAGCCGGCGAGGAGCAAGACAAGAAACAGGCGACGGTCCATAAGGAGCAACCTAGCCGTGCCCCGGGCAGGCCTCAATCACAAGGCCGCGAGGGGGCTGCGACTATCTCGATGCGGCTGCAGCGTTGACTCTTCGAGCCCCGGCCCGTATACGCGCCCGCTCTGTAGATAACCCCGCCGGACCCGGTCCGGAGCCTTGAGATAGGTCCATGAAGGTCAGAAGCTCGCTTAAGTCGCTCAAGACTCGCCACCGCGACTGCAAGCTCGTGCGTCGCAAGGGCGTGGTCTACGTCATCAACAAGACCGACCCGCGCTTCAAAGCCAAGCAAGGCTGAGGCGACGAGGATGGCTCCCAAGGCCGTCCTCTGGGACATCGGTAATGTGATCGTGCGCTGGAATCCGCGCACGCTTTACCAAGAGATTTTCAAGGAACCGGCCGAATGCGACCGGTTCCTTTCTCATGTCTGCAACATGACATGGCACGTCGCCCACGATCTCGGGGTGACGTTCGAAGACAACCGCGCGCCGCTGCTCGAGCAGTTCCCAGAATACGCCGACGCGATCCACGCCTGGGAGACCCGGTGGTGGGACATGTTCTCGGGCCCCATCCCCGAGACCGAGGCGGCGATCGAGGCGCTGCACGCCGCGGGCGTGGCGCAGTACGGCGTGACCAACATGTCGCATGAGACCTTTCCCGGCACGGTGGCCATGAGCCCGGCCTTCAAGCGGCTGGCCGACTATGTGGTCTCGGCCCACGTCGGGCTGCTGAAGCCGGATCCGGCGTTCTACGCGCGGGCTTGCGACCAGTTCGGGTTGGAACCCGCCGACGTGCTGTTCTTCGACGACTCGGCGGCCAACATCGCCAGCGCCCGCGCGTTCGGCTTCGACGTCCATCACTTCACCGACCCGGCCGACGTTCGTCCGGCCCTGGAGGCCCGCGGCCTCCTATAGCGCCAGCGCCGGCCTGACCCGACACCCTCTTGCCAAATATACGAATGTTAGTTCACATTTGTATAAAGCGAGGCCGGCAGGGCCTGCGCGACACAAGGGGAAGGCGATGAGCAGGATGTTGGCGGCGGGTGCGATGGCGCTGGCCTTGACGACGGCCGGGGCGGCCGGGGCGCAGGACAGCGTCGGGGTGCGCGGGACTTGGGGACAGCCGGCGAATGCGCCCGGCGCCTTCCACAACATGGAGGAGCTGTTCCCCTCGCGGCGGATCGCGCCGGCCGCGACGCCGATGGCGCTGAAGGAACCGACCGCGCCGCTGGCCTTCACCTACACCTATCAGGGCAAGACCAAGACCCTGGAGGACTTCGCCGCGGCCACCCGCACCAGCGGCCTGCTGATCCTGCGCGGCGACCAGATCCTGCACGAGCGCTATTACATGGGCGCCTCGCCCGACAGCCGGTTCGTCTCGTTCTCGGTCGGCAAGTCGTTCGTCTCGACCCTGATCGGCATCGCGCTGGCCGAGGGCAAGATCCGCAGTCTCGACGATCGCATGATCGACTACCTGCCCGATCTGAAGGGCGGGGCCTACGAGAAGACCACCATCAAGGACGTGCTGGAGATGTCGTCGGGCACCGCGTTCGACGAGGAGTACACCAGCGCCAAGTCGGGGATCGCCGGCTTCCTCGGCCGCTTCGACGCCAACCAGGGCGGGCTCTACGACTATTCGCGCCAGTTCAAGTCGGCCCGCGCGCCGGGCGCCAAGTTCAACTACGCCAGCGCCGACACCGAGATCCTCGGCGCGCTGCTGACCAAGGCCACCGGCGTGCGGCCTGCCGACTACATGACCGAGAAGCTCTGGAAGCCGATGGGCGCCGAGGCCGAGGCCCGCTGGATCCTCGACCAGCCAGGCGACGCCGGCCGCGAGGTCGCCGCCGGCGGCCTGCTGATCCGGCTGCGCGACTACGCCCGCTTCGGCTACCTCGCCGCCCATGACGGCGTCGTCGACGGCCGTCAGGTGCTGCCCAAGGGTTGGATCGCGCTGGCCACCCAGCCGCAGCGCCCGCAGGTGCAGTACGGCAAGCTCGGTGACGGGCCGCTGGGCTACGGCTACCAGTGGTGGCTGATCCCGGGACCGGACCGCGCCTTCACCGGCGAGGGCATCTACGGCCAGTTCCTGATGGTCAATCCGGAGCTCGACCTGGTGGTGGTGAAGACCAGCGCATGGACCGCGGCCTGGGACGATCCGATGGCGCTGGAGACCTTCGCCATGTTCGACGCGCTGAGCGCCAGCATGCGGGCGCAGTCCCAGGCGCAGTGAGCGGCGGCGTGCTAGGAGAGGGGCGATGAGCACGACTCTCACCCCTCGAAAGCTGCCGACTCAGGCGCGCGCCAAGGCCCGCATCCAGCGGGTTCTGGACGCCACCCAGGCGATCCTCAACCGCGACGGGCCGGCCGCCCTGACCACCCCGGCGATCGCCGCGGAGTCGGGGGTCTCGGTCGGCTCGATCTACCAGTACTTCCCGAACAAGGAGGCGATCGTCCTGGCCCTCTACGAGGCGCGGCTGGCCGAAATCCGCGGCGAGGCGCGCGAGGCCCAGGACGACGGCGAGACCGACTGGCGGGCGTTCTTCCGGCGCTGGATCCGCCAGATCAAGGAGCGCGAGGAGGCGGTCGGCTACGGCCTGTCGATGAGCGCGGCGTTCGACCACTTCCCACGCCTGGCCGAGGTCGAGCCGGTTCACGCCCAGGAGATGGCCGACGGCGTCGTGATCCAGCTGAAGCGGTTCGGCTCCACCTGGCCGGACGAGGCGCTCTTCGACCTGGCGATCTACGCCTACTATCTGGACTCCACGACCTGGCGGTACTGGACGGTCGCTCAGCAGCGGCTGCCGCAGGGCGTCGAGCGGCTGGTCGAGACGGTGATCGCGCTGCTGGCCCCGGCGCTCGAGGGCGGGACGCCGCCGTCGCCGCCCTACGCGGCCCGGCGGTTCAGCCGTTCCTGACGAACTCGAGGAATTCCTGGCGGGTGCGCGGGTCGTCGCGGATCACCCCGGTCAGGCTGCTGGTGGTCAGGCGCGAGCCGGGGGTGTTCACCCCGCGCATGGTCATGCAGCTGTGCTCGGAGACGATGACCACGCCCACGCCCCGCGGCTGCAGGATGTCGTGGATGGCGCCGGCGATCTCGGAGGTCAGCTTCTCCTGGATCTGCAGCCGCCGGGCGAAGCCGTGGACCACCCGCGCCAGCTTGGAGATTCCGACCACGCGGTCGGACGGCAGGTAGCCGACATGCGCCTTGCCCAGGAAGGGCAGCATGTGGTGCTCGCAGAAGCTGACCACCCGGATGTCGCGCAGCACCACCAGCTCGTCGTAGCCGGCCACCTCCTCGAAGGTGCGTTCCAGATATTCGCGCGGGTCGCTCTCGTAGCCGGAGAACAGCTCCTCGTAGGCGCGGACCACCCGGCCGGGAGTGTCCAGCAGGCCCTCGCGGTCGGGATCGTCGCCGGCCCACTCGATCAGCGTGCGGACCGCGGCCTCGGCGTCGCTGCGGCTCGGGCGGGTGCGTGAATGGGGCATGGCGAAAACTCCGCGTCGATCCGTCTCAACGGTCGGCCAAGGCGAAGGTTCAGCAGGGCGGATGACAGGCGGCGGTCTCGCCGCTAGTTTCCGCCGCCTTTCCGCAAACCTCGAGCTGTGAGACGCTTAAGCCCATGTCCGAAGACAATTCCCACGGCGACATCCTGAACCAGGCCGCCCAGGGCCAGCTCAAGAGCATCATCGAGCGCATTGAGCGCCTCGAGCAGGAGAAGACCGAGATCGCCGAGCAGATCAAAGAGGTCTTCGCCGAGGCCAAGGGCAACGGCTTCGACGTCAAGATCCTGCGCAAGGTGGTCCGCATCCGTAAGCAGGACCGCGCCAAGCGGCTCGAGGAAGAAGCGATCCTCGACCTCTACCTCTCGGCGATGGGAGAGATTTGAAGCGAGCCCCGCCAGACCGGAAGGCGCAGGCCAAGCGGGCTGCGCTCAACGCCCTCAAGCGCGTTCGCCGCCAGGCCGAACGCGCGGAGGTCGAGCTTTCCGATTGGGAGGGGGAGTTCCTCGGCTCCGTCGAGGACCGCGTGAAGACCTACGGCCGCGCCTTCGGCGATCCCGAAAAGGGCGGCGCGGGCGAGGCGCTCTCGGTCATGCAGACCGTGAAGCTCAAGGAGATCGCCGCCAAGGCGAAGGGCGAGAAGACGCCCTTCCGGCGGCGACCCAAGCCTTATTCGGAAGATTGATGCCTAATTGCTCCCCCGCTGGGGGAGCTGTCCGCCGAATGGCGGACTGAGGGGATTGCTGACGCAGCAGGCCCCCTCCGTCGCGCGTCGCGCGCCACCTCCCCCAGAAGGGGAGGAATTGAATCGTCCCTAAGCCACCGCGGTGGCGTCGTCCTCGCCGCCGGCGCCCTTGACCGCGTCTTCCAGGCCCTGCTCGCGGACCTTGCGGTAGAGGGTCGAGCGGCCGATGCCGAGGCGGCGGGCCACCTCGCTCATGTGGCCGGCATAGATCTCGATGGCCAGCGCGATCAGGTCGCGCTCGATCTCTTCCAGCGTCCGCAGATGGCCGCGGTGGTCGAGGATGCGGACCGGCGCGTCGGCCGGCATCTCGGCGACCAGCTGTTCGGCGGTCGGCAGGCTGATCGGCCGCTGGCTGGCGACCGCCTCGACCGCTTCCGGCGGCGGCGCGGCGACGCCCGAGATGGACGGGAAGTCGAACGGCTGCAGATAAGGCGCATCGGCCAGCACGATGGCGCGATAGACCGAGTTCTCCAGCTGACGCACGTTGCCCGGCCAGTCGTAGCTGGTCAGGAAGGCCAGGGTCTCGGCCGAGGCGCCGACCACGCTCTTGCCCTCTTCGACGTTGAAGCGGCGGATGAAGTGGTCGAGCAGGGCCGGGATGTCCTCGCGGCGTTCGCGCAGGGCCGGGGCCTCGATCGGGAAGACGTTGAGGCGATAGAACAGGTCCTCGCGGAACAGCCCTTCCTTCACGGCCTGGGCCGGATCGCGGTTGGTCGCCGAGACGATCCGCACGTCGACCTTGATCGAGCGCTTGGAGCCGATCGGATCGATCTCGCTCTCCTGCAGGGCGCGCAGCAGCTTGACCTGCATGTCGAGCGGCAGTTCGCCGACCTCGTCGAGGAACAGGGTGCCGCCGTTGGCCTCCTGGAACTTGCCCAGGTGCTTGTCGGTGGCGCCGGTGAAGCTGCCCTTCTCGTGGCCGAACAGGATGCTCTCGACCAGGTTCTCGGGCAGGGCGCCGCAGTTTACGGCAACGAACGGCTTGCCGGCGCGGTCGGACGAGCCGTGCACGGCGCGGGCGATCACTTCCTTGCCCACCCCGCTTTCGCCGGTGATCAGGATCGGGATCGACGACTTGGCCGCCCGCTCGCCCATGCGCTTGACCATGGTCATGGCCGGCGAGTTGCCGACCATGTCGGCGAAGCTGGTGCGTCCGGTGGCGTGCTTCTTCAGCCGGTCCACCTCGCCCTTCAGCGCGCCCATCGACAGCGCGTTGCGGATCGAGACGATGATCCGCTCGGGGCTGGCCGGCTTGATGAAGAAGTCGCTGGCGCCGGCCTGCATGGCCTGGACGACCGTGTCGATGCCGCCGGTGGCGGTCAGCACGATCACCGGCTGAGCGAAGTTGCGCGCGCGCATCTCCTTCAGCGTGTCCTGGCCGCTCATGCCGGGCATGACGAGGTCGAGCAGAACGATGTCCGTCGAGGCGCCCGACTGCAGGCGCGCGATCGCCGCATCGCCGTTCTCGGCGTGGGCCACGGCGAAGCCTTCGCGTTCCAGCACGGCCTGGATCAGCCGGCGTTGCGTCGGGTCGTCATCGACGACGAGGACCGTCTTGGTCATTTGAAACACCCACACCTGGAATCGGACGCTCGTTTCGCCGATGGCTTGGTCGAACGAGGCTCTTGTTGCCTCGGATTGATACATGGGCGGGGTAAAGGCCGGGTTTCGGAGTCCTGAGTCGGGGGTTAACGGCCCGATGGCCGTGTTCCAGCTCCCGACTTCCGAATAACCCGGTTCTGTGTTCAGCTTCTTCTGGGACTCGTCTGACGCGTACTCGTGAGTGGGTAGGAGTGGGCTGAGTTGAACCTTCGCACCTTCCTGAACGAACTGAAGACGCGCAACGTCGTGCGGGTGGCCGGGGTCTACACGGTCACCGCCTGGGGCGTGTTCCAGGTCGCCAGGACGGTGTTCGAAACCTTCGAACTGCCCAAGTGGCTGTCGGTCGGCACCCTGCTGCTGCTGGCCGTCGGCCTGCCGCTGACCCTGATGCTGACCTGGGCGTTCGAGCTGGGACCCGACGGGACCATCCGGCGCACGCGGGCCACGGGCGGCGATGCCCCCAAGCGCATGAACTGGATGGATTGGACCGCGCTCGCCGCGATCGGCGCCGGCGTGGTGATCTTCGTGGCCAGCGCCATCGGCCTGGCCGGTTCGCTGCGCGGCGGTGAGGGGCCCGGCCTGACGGCCGCGCCCAGCAAGTCGGTGGCGGTGCTGCCGTTCGCCAACTTCAGCGCCGCCAAGGACGCCGAGTATTTCGCCGACGGTCTGACCGAGGAGGTCACCAACAGCCTGGCCCAGGTGCCGGATCTCAAGGTCGCGGGCCGGACCTCGGCCTTCTATTTCAAGGGCAAGAACGAGGACATCCGCGAGATCGGCAAGAAGCTCAACGTCGCCCACGTGGTCGAGGGCAGCGTGCGGCGTTCGGGCGACCGCCTGCGGGTCACCTGCCAGCTGGTCAGCGTCAAGAACGGCTTTCACCTGTGGTCGGAGACCTACGACCGGCCGATGAACGACGCCTTCGCGATCCAGACCGAGATCGCCGACGGCGTGGCCACCGCGCTCAAGGTCGAGCTGCGCGCCGGCGGCGGCGAGGCGGCGGTCGCGCGCCAGGCGCAGCGCGATCCGGAAGCCTATCGCCTGGAGGTTGTCGCCAAGGGCCAGTTGCGCCGCCGCGGCAAGGACCATGTGATGGCCGCCCAGGCGATCTATCGGCGGCTGATCGACATGGAGCCGGGCAACGCCGACGTCCGCGCCGCCTACGCCTACACCACCGCTTATCTGGCCCAGAACCACCTGGAGGGCGACTTCAGCCCAGCGGTGCGCAGCGCCGAGGAACAGATCGCCAAGGCGCTGGAGATCGATCCGCAATCCTCGTCCGCCTACATCGCCAAGGGGATGGTCGCGGCGATCCGCTTCATTCGCGAAGGTTCGGCCCAGGCCGAGGTCGACGCCGAGACCGCCTACAAGCGCGCCGTCGATCTGGCCCCGCGCGATCCGGAAGCCCTCAGCCTCTATGGCGACTTTCTCGCAGCCCGGCGGCCGCAGGAGGCGGTGACCTATCTGCGGCGCGCGCTGGAGATCGATCCCCTCGACCGCATCGCCAACAACGCCCTGGCCGGCTCCCTCGCCGCCACCGGCCGTCTCGACGAGGCCGAACAACGACTGCGCGCCAATATCGAGCTGTTCCCCGAGTTCATCGACGCCAAGGAACAGCTCGGCGACGTGTTGATCGAGCAGGGACGCCTGGACCAGGCGGTGGTCTGGTACCGGATGGCGGCCGAGCCGCAGACGGATCCGGCCTCGTCGATCCAGCTCGCCAACCTCTATTTCAACCTGGGTCTGCCGGCCGAGGCCGACCGCGCCTTGACGCCGTGGACCGACCACCCGGTGGTGGGGCCGGTGGCCCAGGCTGTCCGCCTGATCATCGCCGGGGACTTCAACGGCCTGGCGACCCTGTCGCGCGCCAAGCTGGCCGAGCCGGAGGCCGATCCGCTCTGGCACAGCGGGCTGGCGCTCGCCTCGTCGCAACTGGGGCAGTACGACCAGGCGCGGGCCGAGTGGCTGGTGATGTCGCCCGAGCTCTTCGCGCCTTCGCCCAAGGTCTCCACGCGCCTGGCCAACGAAGCGGTCGACGCGGCCTATGTGATCGACCGCACCGGCGACAAGGGACAGGCCCGGCGCATCCTGCTGGCCATGCTGGCGGCCACCGAGCCCAAGCCCGGCCTGCGCCAGCCCAACGGGCGGCGGATTGCGCGGGTGAAGGCCTATGTGATGCTGGAGGATCGCGACCGCGCTTTGGCCGAGCTGCGCGCGGCGATCGATAGCGGCTACCGCTCGCTCTACGACCTCGACCTGTTCACCCGGCTGGACGCCTATCCGATGATGGCGCCGATCCGCGGCGACCCGCGCTTTCGCGCGATGATCCGCGAGGTCGAGGCCGACAATCGCCAGATGCGCGAGGCTCTGCAGTCCAGCGCTCCGCCGGTCGGCCCGCCGCCGCGCCGCTCCTAGGTGCGGATGCGCTCCAGCAATGCGCGCAGGGTCGCGACCTCGTCAGGCGTGAACCCTTCGGTCAGGTCGCGGTCGTGCGCACGCACCAGATCCACGATCTTCGGCAGCCGCGTGCGCCCGTGGTCGGTCAGGTGCAGCGCGTGGGCGCGGCCGTCGCCCGGGACCGGCCGGCGCTCGATCAGGTCCTGCGCGGCCAGGGCGTCGACGATCGCCAGGGCGCCGGAGCGGGCGATGCCCATGATCGCCGCCAGCTCGGTCTGCTTGAGCCCTGGATTGGCGTCGATCAGCACCAGGGCCGAGAAGCGCTGGGTGGTGACGCCTTCGGGCCCAAGGCGGGCGTCGAAGGCCTCGGTCATACGGATCTGCGCTCGGCGCAGGCCATAGCCGATCAGTTCGTCCAGCACCCCATAGTCGACGCCTGGCCGCCGCGGTTCGAACCGTTCGCTCATCGCATCGCCTCCACGCCCTGCGTTCATCGCCGTTCGCGGCGGGGCATTGAAGTCGAAATCTATATTGTTATGGTGCATAACAATATCCGGGCGCGGAATGCGTACGCCAGGGAGGCGACGATGAAAGCGATCATAGCCGGCGCCGGCATCGGCGGTCTGGCCGCCGCCCTGGCGCTCCACGCCGACGGGCATGACGTCACCGTCTTCGAGGCCGTCCCGCAGGTGCTGCCGCTCGGCGTCGGCATCAATCTTCTGCCCCATGCCGGCGACGTGCTCGCCGAGCTCGGCCTGATGGATGCGCTGGCGGCCCAGGCCGTGGCGACGCGCGAGCTGGTCTATTTCAACCGCCTGGGCCAACGCATCTGGGGCGAGCCCCGGGGCCGCTTCGCCGGGTATGCGACGCCGCAGCTGTCGCTGCCGCGCGGCGTCCTGCAGTCGGTGCTGCTGGAGGCGGCGCGTGAGCGCCTGGGGCCGGACGGGGTCGTGTGCGATCGGCGACTTGCGCGCTTCACCCAGGACGGCGCAGCGACCTTTGTCTCGGCCTCGGGCGACGAACATGCGGCGCAAGGCGACGTCCTGATCGCCGCCGACGGCATCCATTCGACGGCGCGGGCGGCCTGGTTTCCGCAGGAGGGGCCGCCCGTCTATTCGGGCCGCACGCTCTGGCGCGCCACGACCCTGGCCACGCCCTTCCTGACCGGCGCGACGATGATCATGGCCGGTTGGCAGGACCAGAAGTTCGTCGCCTATCCGATCGGTCCGGTGCAGGCCGACGGGCGCCAGCTGATCAACTGGATCGCCGAGCTCAGCCTGCCCCAACGGCTGCGCCGCGAGGACTGGAACCGGCGCGGGGCGCTGGAGGATTTCCTGCCGCAGTTCGAGGACTGGCGCTTCGACTGGCTGGACGTGCCCGGCCTGATCACCGGCGCGCAGGCGGTCTTCGAATATCCGATGGTCGACCGCGATCCGCTGCTGCGCTGGACGCACGGCGCGGTCACCCTGCTCGGCGACGCCGCCCATCCGATGTACCCGATCGGCTCCAACGGGGCGAGCCAGGCGATCCTCGACGCGCGTGCCCTGGCCCGGGCCCTGGCCGCCGCACCCGACGCTGCGAGCGGCCTGGCCGCCTACGAAGAGGCGCGCCTCGCGCCGACCGCCGCCATCGTCGTCGCCAATCGCGGCAATGGCCCCGAACAGTGCATGCAGCTGGCCCACGAGCGCGCGCCGCAGGGATTTGAGCGCATCGAGGACGTGTTCGCGGCCGGCGAGCTGGAGGCCATCGCCGCCCGCTACAAGGCGCTGACCGGACTGCGCCCCAAGGAGATGCAAGCATGACGCCGGAACTCTCGCCGCTGATGATGCTGGAGGTCCTGGTCGGGGCCCCGGTCTCGGTCGACGCCTCGTCGCACGGCCGGCGCTTCATCCCGATCATCGGCGGAACCGTCGGCGGGGGGCTGGACGGAGTGGTGCTGCCGGGCGGCGGCGATTGGCAGACCCTGTGGCCGGACGGGCGCATGGACATCGCCGCCCACTACGTCCTCGACATCGCCGGGCAGGGGACCGTCGAGGTCCGCTCGGAAGGTCTGCGTCACGGCCCGCCGGAGGTGCTGGCGGCGCTGGCCCGCGGCGAGGCGGTCGATCCGGCCAGCTACTATTTCCGCACGTCGGTGCGGCTGCGCACCGCCGCGCCGGGGCTGGAGCGGCTGAACCGGCTGCTGGCCGTCGCGGTCGGCGACCGCGCCGCCGATCGGGTGCGGCTGAGCGTCTACGAAATCGGATAGGGGACAGGACGATGGGCGAGCGGTTCGAGACTTCCGACGGGGTCGGGATCATCTGGCATGAGTGGGGCGCGGAACTGGCGGGGCCGCCGGTGGTGCTGCACCACGGCTTTGGGGCCAACGCCAAGCTCAACTGGCTCGGAGCCGGCGTCATCGCCGCCCTGACCGCCGCCGGCCGCCGAGTGATCGCCATCGACGCGCGCGGCCATGGTGAGTCCGACAAGCCGCACGATCCGGCCTTCTACGGCGAGGATCGCATGGCGCGGGACGTCTCCGAGCTGATCGACCAGCTGGGCTTCTCGGAGTTCGACCTGGTCGGTTACTCGATGGGCGCCATCGTCTCGCTGATCGCGGGCGCGCGCGAACCGCGCATCCGCCGCCTGGTCATCGGCGGGGTCGGCGACGGCATCCTCGCCCAGGGCGGCGTCGACACCCGCGTGGTCGACAACCGCGACATCGTCAAAGCCCTGCTGGCCGACGATCCGGCCGAGATCCCGCCCGCCGCCCGCGGCTTCCGTCAGCTGGCCGACGCCACCGGCGCCGATCGCAAGGCCCTGGCCGCCCAGGCCCAGGTGGTCCACGCCAGCCGCATTCCCCTGGAGGACATCAAGGCCCAGACCCTGGTGCTGGCGGGCGACAACGATCCGCTGGCCGCGCGGCCCGAACGGCTGGCGGCCGCGATCGACGGCGCACAGGTGCGGATCGCGCCGGGCGACCACCGCAGCGTCGTGGCCGCCCCGCAGTTCGCCGCGGCGCTGGTGGAGTTCCTCGCCTAGCCGTTTTCGAATGGCTGGGGTTTGGATTTGCGTGGTTGCGCGACGAGCCGCCAAGCTCGACCTTGGCGGCCTGGTCCACCGGAGCCACGCGCCATGTTCGTCGGCCACTACGCCGCTTCCCTCGCCGCCAAGGCCATCGAGCCGCGCGCCCCGCTCTGGACCTATGTGATCGCCGCCCAGGCCATCGACATCGGCTGGGGCGCGCTGGTCATGGCCGGCGTGGAGAAGGTGCGCATCGATCCCAGCCTGCCGGGCAGCGCGCTCGACCTCTACCACATGCCCTTCACCCACAGCCTGCCGGCGGTGGTGCTGTGGTCGCTGGCGGGCCTGCTGCTGGCGCGAGCCGCGCGGCTGCCCTGGGGGGCGGCGATCGCCATCGCGTTGGTGGTGTTCTCCCACTGGCTGACCGACCTCCTGGTGCACCGGCCGGACCTCGAGCTGTGGTTCGGCGGCAGCAAGGTCGGCTTCGGGCTCTGGAACTATCCTGTCCCCGAGCAGGCCGTGGAGATCGGCCTGCTCGGTCTGGGCGCGGCGGCCTGGGCCTTCGTGCGCGGACGCCAGGGGCGCACGCTCTGGCCGGTGCTGGTCTTCGTGACCATCCTGCTCGCGGTGCAGATCATCGCCATGGTCATGCCGGGCGATGGCGACGCCGCCGGATTGGGCGCCACGGCCCTGGCCGTCTACCTGGTCGTCGGGCTCATCGCGTTCGCCCTGGATCGGCCGCGCAAGCTGACCTAGCGGCGCCCTTGCCCCCCGAAATCATCGGCGCATAGTCCCGCCTAACGGCCGCGTGATGACGGCTGCTGGGAGGCGACCTATGAAGAGCTTGGAGCTGGCGGCGGTCATCGCCGTGGCGGCGGTCTTGGCCGCATGCGGTCAGAAGGCCGAGACGACGGCCAAGTCCGGCAATGTCGACGGCGACCGCATCGCCGCAGCCGCGGGCAACGGCGAGTGGCTCTCCTACGGCCGGACCTATGACGAGCAGCGCCACAGCCCGCTCGACAAGATCAACGCCAGCAACGTTGGCCAGCTGGGTCTGGCCTGGATGTACGAGTTCGACACCGACCGCGGCCAGGAAGCGACGCCGATCGTCGTCGACGGCACGCTCTACACCACCACCTCGTGGTCCAAAGTGTTTGCGTTCGACGCCAAGACCGGGGCGCTCAAGTGGTCGTTCGACCCCAAGGTCGACGGCAAGAAGGGCTTCGACGCCTGCTGCGACGTGGTCAACCGCGGCGTCGCGGTCTGGAAGGGCAAGGTCTATGTCGGCGCGCTCGACGGCCGGCTGATCGCCCTTGATGCGGCGACCGGCAAGGAGGTCTGGTCGGTGCAGACCACCGACACCTCGCGCCCCTATACGATCACCGGCGCCCCGCGGGTCATCAAGGACAAGGTGCTGATCGGCAACGGCGGCGGCGAGTACGGCGTGCGCGGCTATCTGTCGGCCTACAACGCCAACGACGGCAAGCTGGCCTGGCGCTTCTTCACCACGCCCAATCCCAACGGTCAGCCGGACAACGCCGCCTCCGACAAGGTCATGAAGGAGAAGGGCGCGGCCACCTGGTTCGGCGAAGGCTGGAAGGCCACCGGCGGCGGCGGCACCGTCTGGGACGCCATGGCCTACGATCCGCAGCTCGACCTCCTCTATGCAGGGGTCGGCAACGGCACGCCCTGGAACCATGTGAAGCGTTCGGACGGCAAGGGCGACAACCTCTTCCTGTCCTCGATCCTGGCGCTCAAGCCCGACACCGGCGAGTACGTCTGGCACTATCAGACGACGCCGGGCGAGAGCTGGGACTACACCGCGACCCAGCACATCATCCTGGCTGACATGAATGTGGGAGGTACGCCGCGAAAGGTGCTGATGCAGGCGCCGAAGAACGGCTTCTTCTATGTCCTCGACCGCACCAACGGCCAGCTGATCTCGGCCAAGCCCTATGTGCCGATCACCTGGGCCAAGGGCGTGGATCCCGCCACCGGCCGCCCGATCGAGAACCCGGGCGTGCGCTACGAAAACGCGCCGTCGCTGCAGGTGCCCGCGCCGTTCGGCGCCCACAACTGGCACCCGATGGCCTTCAACCCGAAGGAAAACTTGGTCTACATCCCGGCCCAGGTGATCCCCTTCGCCTACACCCCGGACAAGGGCTACACCTACCGCGCCGGCGGCTGGAACGTCGGCACCGACTTCCTCGCCAACGCCCTGCCCACCGACAAGGCCCAGATCGCCGCCCTCAAGGCGATGGTGAAGGGCGAGCTGATCGCCTGGGACCCGGTCGCCCAAAAGGCGCGGTTCACGATCCAGCACCCTTATTTCTGGAACGCCGGCGTGCTGTCGACCGGCGGCGGCCTGATCTTCCAGGGCGCGGCCCAGGGCGAGTTCGCGGCCTACAGCGCCAGCGACGGCAAGAAGCTCTGGTCCTACCAGACCGACAACGGCGTGATCGCCGCGCCGATGACCTACGAGATCGACGGCGAGCAGTACGTCGCCCAGATGGTCGGCTACGGCGGGGCCGGCGCGCTGTCGGCGCCGTTCGTGCTGCCCGACCGTCCGCGCCTGCCGGGCCGGCTGCTCGTCTTCAAGCTGGGCGGCAAGGCGACGGCTCCGGCCTATGTGCGGCCTGAGAAGTTCGAGATCGACCTGACCGGCGTGAGCTCGACCGGCGACGCCAAGCGGGGCTTCGCCCTGTTCCATCAGAACTGCCAGGTCTGCCACGGCCCCAACGCCACCGGGACCTACCTGCCCGACCTGCGCCGCTCGCAGATGCTGCTGTCGTCCGACAGCTGGAAGTCGGTGCTGATCGACGGCGCGCTGGCCGAGCGCGGCATGGCCAGCTTCAGCCGCTTCATCGACGCCAAGGGCGCCGAGGACCTGCGCGCCTACGTGCTGACCGAAGCGCGTGCGGTGCAGGGGTCGGCCGCGGCTCCGCCGGCGGCCGCCCCGGCCAAGGGCGGTCCTCCGCCCAAGAGCTAGGCTCAATGGGGGTGCGCCGCAGGGTGCGCCCCCGCTAGCGACCGCGCCGACGAGGGGCTATCTCTGGGCGCATGAACGCTCCCGTGAAACTGGACACCCTTCCCGAGTGGAATCTCGCCGACCTGTATTCGGGGTGCGAGGATCCGAAGATCGAGGCCGACCTCGCCGCGGCCAAGTCGGCCAATGACGAGCTGGTCAAGCTGAAGGGGCGCTTCACCGCCCTGCGCACCGATCCGCAGCATCTGGGTGAGGTGCTCGACCACGGCATTCAGCTCTACGAAAGCGCCACCAACGGCTTGTGGGGCGTGGGCGCCTACGCGGCGCTGTCGGCCTCGGTGGCGCGCGACGACCCGGCCTGGGCCAAATTCGAGGCCGACCTGCGGGCCCGATCCTCGCAGATCGCCGCCGACAGCCTGTTCTTCACCCTCGAGCTCAACCAGCTCGAGGACAGCGAGATCGAGATGGCCTTCAAGGCCCATCCGCCCGCCGCCCGCTGGCGGCCGTGGATGCGCCGCGTGCGCCTGTCGCGCCCGCACGAGCTGACCGCCGACCTGGAGCGCCTGCTGATCGACCGCGGTCCGGCGGTCGCCAACTGGACGCGGCTGTTCGACGAGACACTCGCCCGGCTGACCGCCAAGGTCGGGCGCGAGAACCTGACCCTGTCCGAGGCGCTGAACCGGCTGTCCGATCCCGACGGCGCGCGCCGCAAGCAGGCGGCCCAAGGCTTGGCCAAGGCGCTCGAGGAACGCACGCCGATCCTGGCGCTGTCGATGAACACCCTGGCCTTCGAGAAGCAGGTCGAGGACCGCTGGAGGCGCTATCCCGACCCAGCCGCCTCGCGGCACCTGGCCAACGAGGTCGACGCCGACGCCGTCAAGGCGCTGGAGGACGCGGTGGTCGAGGCTTACCCGTCCGTCAGCCACCGCTACTATGCGCTGAAGGCCAAGGTCATGGGCCGCAAGACCCTCGACTACTGGGACCGGAACGCCCCGCTCGACACCGCCGCGCCCCGCACCTACGGCTGGGACGAGGCCCGCGGCATGGTGCTGGAGAGCTTCGCCGACCTGGCGCCCAAGTTCGCCGACACCGCCCGGACCTTCTTCACTCACCCCTGGATCGACGCGCGGCCGCGGCCGGGCAAGCAGTCGGGCGCCTATTCGCACCCGGTCACCGCCAACCGGCACCCCTATGTGTTCATGAACTACATGGGCGAGCGCCGCGACGTGCTGACCCTGGCCCATGAGCTGGGCCACGCGGTGCACCAGACGCTGTGCGCGCCGCTGGGCACGCTGCTGGCCGACACGCCGCTGACCCTGGCCGAGACCGCCTCGATCTTCGGCGAGGGCCTGGTGTTCGAGCGCCTGCTGGCCGGCGCCTCCAAGCAGGAGCGCCTGGGCCTGTTGGCCGGCAAGATCGAGGACGGCCTCAACACGGTGGTGCGCCAGATCGCCTTCCACCGTTTCGAGACCGGCTTCCACGCCATGCGCCAGGACGGCGAATTGGCGCCCGAGGACATCAGCGCCCTCTGGCTGGACGTCATGGCCGAGAGCCTCGGTCCGGCCGTGAAGCTGAACCCCGGCTACGAGCACTACTGGGCCTATGTCAGCCACTTCGTGCACGCGCCGTTCTACGTCTACGCCTACGCGTTCGGCGACCTGCTGGTGCGCGGTCTGATGGAAAAGCGCCGCGAGGACCCGAAGGCCTTCGCCCCGCTCTACGAGGACCTGCTCGCGGCTGGGGGAACCCGGACCTATGTCGAGGCGCTAAAGCCGTTCGGGCTGAACCCGCGCGAGAAGGCCTTCTGGGCCGCGGGCATGAGCCAGCTGGAACGGTTGGTCGACGAGTTCGACGACCTGGTGTGAGGAAGCGGGCCATGGCCGAGGCGACGTCGAATCCTTGGCCCGCCCTCGACTATGCGAAGGACCGTGCGACCTTCGAGACCCTGCACCTGATGAGCCAGATCGTCGGCAAGGCGCGCACGGCTTGCGCGCCTTGGGTCAATCACGGCTGGCAGGTGGCGCTCTATGTCTCGCCGCGCGGGCTCACCACCTCGCCGGTTCCCAATGGCGGCGGGTTGTTCGACCTGGAGTTCGATTTCGTCGAACACCTGCTGCGCTGCCGCGCCAGCAACGGCTTTCTTGGCGAGATCCCGCTGGCCGGCCAGAGCATCGCTCATGTCTACCGGGCGGTGGAGGAGATGCTCTCGCGCACCGGCGCGCCGGTGCGGATCAACGGCGTTCCCAACGAAATTCCCGACCCGGTGCCGTTCCTGCAGGACGCGGCGATCCGGGTCTACGACCCCGACGCGGCCTGGCGGCTCTGGCAGGCGCTGATCCAGATCGAGCGGGTGTTCCAGCAGTTCCGCACGGGATACCTCGGCAAGGTCAGTCCAGTGCATCTGTTCTGGGGCTCGTTCGACCTGGCCGTGACGCGGTTCTCGGGGCGCACGGCGCCCCCGCATCCGGGCGGAATCCCGCACCTGCCTGACGCCGTCACGCGCGAGGCCTATTCGCACGAGGTCTCCAGCGCCGGGTTCTGGCCGGGTGGCGGGCTGGTCGAGTTTCCGGCCTTCTACGCCTACGCCTATCCAGAGCCGAAGAGGTTCCGTGAGGCGACGGTTCGGCCGGCCCAGGCCGCGTTCCACGAAGGCCTGGGCGAGTTCGTCTTGCCCTATGAAGCCGTGCGCTCAGCGCCGGACCCTGACGCGGCGCTGGCCGACTTCCTGCTCTCGACCTACGAGGCCGCGGCGGACGCAGGAGACTGGCCGCGGTCCGAGCTGGAGTGCGCGTTCGGCGCGCCCGGCGTGCCGCGGCGCTGCTAGCCCCGCCCGGCCTTCACCTCGCGCACGAAGCCGCCGAAGCCGGCGACATAGGTCTTCAGCGCCTCTTCGATCGCCGGGTCGAGGATCGCGCCGGATTCGTCGAACACCTTGTGGGCGCGCGAGACCATCAGCCGGCCGCCGAACCACGGCTGGGTCCCCAGCGTGCGCAGAACCGGCAGCCAGGCCTCCTGGCTGAGGATAGTGCCGAACCCGCCGGGCGAAGCGCCGATGAAGGCCACCGGCTTGCCGCCGAACACCTTGGGAATGTCGCTGGCCGGCCGGGTCAGCCAGTCGATGGCGTTCTTGAACACGCCGGGGATCGAGTTGTTGTACTCGGGCGTCACGAGGAAAAGGGCGTCGGCCGCGGCGATCTTGTCCTTCAGCTCCGTGACCCGCGCCGGGAGGCCCTCGGCCGCCTCGACGTCGCCGTCGTAGAGCGGCACGCCGCGGATGGTCTCGACCTCGATCTCCATGCCGTCCGGCGCGACCCGCGCGGCCGCGCGCAGCAGGTGGGCGTTGAACGAGCCGGAGCGGAGGCTGCCGGACAATCCGACGATGCGGAGCGGTTGGGTCATGGGACTTCCTTGAAGACGGTCGCCCCGGTTATCTGCGATTTGCTGCGGCTTGACGACCAACCGGCCGCTGACTATCGCAGAACCACGGTCTGCAGTTCACCGAGGCATCGCCGCCCGCGAGGGTCCGCTAAACCTGCATCAGACTTGATCGACTGACACATCTTCCCGTGCCAGATCGGAACGGCGATCACCGCTCACCTCGGCACGCGAGGGTAGATCATGTCGAAAACCATCATTCCGTTTCAAGCCGACGACGTCTCCAGCCTGGCCAAGTCGCTGCGTGCGCAGTTGCAGGCGCGCGAGACCCCGCCGGGCCATGTCGAACTGCTGAACATGCTGGCGCGCGCCGTCGGCCGTCGGAACTTTCAGCAACTGCGCGCGGAGGCTGAGCGGGCGCCTGCGGGCGCGTCGCCAGCGCCGCCGCCCGTCGACGAGCGCAGGATCGAACGGGTCGAGCGTTGCTTCGAAGCCGGCCGCATGACGCGCTGGCCGGCCCGGCGCGAAGACCAGGTGCTGGCGCTCTGGGGGCTGTGGTCGAAGCTGCCGGCAGGCCAGACCTCCGGCGAGCGCGAGATCAGCCAGCTCATCACCAAGCTGCATGACTTCGGCGACCATGCCCTGTTGCGGCGCGAGTTGGTGATTTCGCGGCTGATCGAGCGCAACGCCGACGGCAGCGTCTACCGGCGGATCGAGCGGCCGCCGCCGCCAGATGCGGCCCGCTTGATCGGGCGCATCTGACAGGGCGTGTCGGGCCTTAGAGCAGATCGCCGCCCGCCGCCGAGGCGGTGGTCCCGAACTGCTGGTAGGCCTTGATCACGTTGCGGCCGACCGTCCAGCGGTGCACCTCGTCCGGCCCGTCCACCAGGCGTTGGGAGCGGATGTGGGTGTACCAGCTGGCCAGCGGCGTATCCTGGCTGTAGCCGAGCGCGCCGTGCAGCTGGATCGCGGTGTCGACCACCTTGTGCACCATGTGCGCCAGGAAGACCTTGGCGATGGAGTTCTCCTGCCGCAGGTCCATGCCGCGCTCGGCCTTGTAGGCGATGTGCAGCAGCATCAGGCGCGCCATGTAGAGCTCGCTGGCGCACTCGGCGAGCATGAACTGGACGGCCTGGCGCTCGGCCAGCGGCTTGCCGAAGGTCGAGCGCTGGGTGACGTGGGCGGTGGCCATGTCCAGCGCGCGCTGGGCCATGGCGACGTTGTGCATGCCGTGGCGCAGGCGGCCGTAGGCCAGCCGGTGCTGGCCCATGTTGAAGCCCTGGCCCTCGCCGCCCAGCAGGTTCTCGGCTGGCACGACCAGATCCTTGATCTCGATCTCGGAGTGGCCGCCGCCCATGATGTGCGAGAGCGCTCCCTCGACGGCCATGGTCTTGATGTCGCGCTTGATGACGTAGCCGGGGTTCGGCAGCTCGACGATGAAGGTCGAGAACTGCTGGTGGCGCGGGGCGTCCGGGTCGGTGCGGGCCATGACCAGGGCCATGTCGGCGGCGCTGGCGGCCGACGAGAACCACTTCTCGCCGTTGAGCACGTAGTTCTCGTTGCCGTCCTTGACCGCGGTGGTGCGCATGCCGGTGGCGTCGGCGCCGGAGGCCTTCTCGGTCATCGAGTAGCAGACGCGCTTTTCGCCGTTCAGCAGCGGCTTGAGGAACTTCTCCTTCTGGTGCTCGGTGCCGTGCGCCAGCAGGGTCAGCATGGTGGCGTCGTCGGGGCCCTGGCTATTCATCGACAGCGCGCCGAGATGGCTGCGGCCCAGCTCCATCTGCACCAGGGCGTTGGCCAGCGGGCCCAGGCCCATGCCGCCGTACTCCTTGGGGATGAAGGGCAACCACAGACCCTGGGCGCGGGCCTTGGCGCGCAGCTCGTCCAGGACGGTCTTGAATGACTCCTTGTCCTTCAGCCGCGCCTCGGCGGGGATGCATTCGGTCTCGACCCATTCGCGCACTCGAGCGCGGACGGCCTTCGCGTCTTCCGGAATCTCGAAATCGATCGCCACGGCGCCTATCTCCCTGTTTTGTCCTTGCGTTCCGCAGCGTCGGCGCTTGTCGTGTCGTAAGGCAAGTCCCGCTGTCCGCCTCGACGCGGCCGGTGATCAAACAATTGGGGAGTCCATGCACTATCGAGAGCTGAAGCAGGCCTGGTCGGAACTGACGGCGCCCGGCGCCCCGTTCGAAGTCGCCGAGATCCCGGTGCGCGGCAACATGATCCGCATGTACAAGAACGCGCCGCCGTCGGTGCGTGAACTGTGGCTCTCGACGGCCGCCTATGGCGACCGCGACTACCTCGTCTACGAGAACGACCGCCTGACCTACGCCCAGGCCCACGCCCAGGTGAACGCCATCGCCGCGTGGCTGTTCGCCCAGGGCGTCCAGCCGGGCGACCGCGTGGCCATCGCCATGCGCAACTATCCCGAATGGATGCTGATCTACTGGGCCTGCCTGTCGGTCGGAGTCGCCGCGGTCGGCGTCAACGCCTGGTGGGTCACCGACGAGCTGGAATACGCGCTGAAGGACTCCGCGCCCAAGGTGGTGTTCGCCGACGCCGAGCGCCTGGCCCGCATCCAGGAGCGGCCGGCGATGGCCGAGGGGATCAAGCTCGTCGCCGTGCGCACCGATGCGCCGGCCGGCGTCATTCCCTTCGCCGACGTGATCGCGAACGGCGGGGAGATGCCGCAGGTCAGCGTCGATCCCGACGCCGACGCCTGCATCTTCTACACCTCGGGCACCACCGGCTTCCCGAAGGGCGCGCAGCTGACCCACCGCGGCTGCATCGCCAATCTGATGAACATGGGCTTCTCGGGCCAGGTGCAGGCGCTGGCCGTGGCCAAGGCCACCGGCGTGATCCCGAACCCCGAGGACGCGCCGATCCCCGCGGCGCTGATCACCACGCCGCTGTTCCACGTCACCGCCAACAACTGCGGCGCCTACGCCGTCACTGCCGGCGGCGGCAAGCTGGTCCTCATGTACCGCTGGGACGCGGGCGAGGCGCTGCGCTTGATCGCCAAGGAGAAGATCACCGCGATGAGCGGCGTGCCGACCATGGCGCGCGAGGTGATCAACCACCCCGACTTCGCGACCACCGACACCTCCAGCCTGCTGACCCTCGGCGGCGGCGGCGCGCAGCTGCCGCCGGACCTGGTGGCCAAGATCGACGGGGCGGTGAAGACTGCGCGACCGAACACCGGCTACGGCATGACCGAGACTTGCGGGATCATCACCGCGGTGTCGGCCGATTTCTTCGTCGACAAGCCCGACAGCTGTGGCCCGGCGATGCCGGCCTTCGAGGCCAAGTGCGTCGACGACGACGGCAATGCGGTGCCGGCCGGCCAGGTCGGCGAGCTGTGGGTCAAGGGCGCGCCGGTCATCAAGGGCTATATCAACCGCCCCGAGGCCACCGCCGAGTCGATCACCAACGGCTGGCTGCACACCGGCGACGTGGCGCGGATCGACGAGGACGGCTTCATCTTCATCGTCGACCGCAAGAAGGACATGGTCCTGCGCGGCGGCGAGAACGTCTATTGCGCCGAGGTCGAGGCAGGGATCTTCCGTCACCCGGCGGTGGCCGAGGTGACCGTCTTCGGCGTGCCGGACGAGCGGCTGGGCGAAGAGGTCGGGGCCGCGGTGCTGCTGCGTCCCGGCGCGGACGTCTCGCCCGACGAGCTGCGCGCGCATCTCTCCGGACTGATGGCCAAGCACAAGGTGCCCCGCTACCTGTGGTTCATGAACGACCCGCTGCCGCGCAACGCCAGCGGAAAGTTCCTCAAGCGTCAGCTGCGCGAGACGCTGAACCCCGAAAAGGCGCTCTAGGACCCTGCCTCCCCCGCGGCCCGGGGGAGGCAGTCTTGTCCGCTGATCAGCCCGTTCGCTGTCGAGCATGGCCATCTGCTGGTGGTTGTAGCGTTCGCCGGCGGCCGCGCCCTTGGGCACGATCTGTTCGAGTTCGGCCAGGTCGGCGGCGGTCAGGGCCAGGTCCGCCGCGCCGAGGGCTTCGGCGAGACGCTCGGGACGGCGCGCGCCGATCAGCGGGACGATGTCGTCGCCCTGGGCGGCGACCCAGGCGATGGCGACCTGGGCCGGGGTGACGTTCCGGGCGGCGGCGAAGGCGCGCAGTCCTTCGACGAGGCCGAGATTGTGGGCCAGCGCCTCGCCCTGGAAGCGCGGGCTGTGGGACCGGAAGTCGGTGGGGCCTGAGCCTGTCGACCAGTGGCCGCTGATCAGGCCGCGCGAGAGCACGCCGTAGGCGGTGATGCCGATGCCGAGTTCGCGGCAGGTCTGCAGCAAGCCGTCCTCGATGCCGCGCGAGATCAGCGAGTACTCGATCTGGAGGTCGCTGATCGGGTGGACGGCGGCGGCGCGGCGCAAGGTCTCCGAGCCGACTTCGGACAGGCCGATGTGGCGCACGTAGCCGGCCTGGACCAGCTCGGCGATGGCGCCGATGGTGTCCTCGATCGGAACGTTCGGGTCGAGCCGGGCCGGGCGGTAGATGTCGACATAGCCGGTCCGCAGTCGCTTGAGGCTGTAGGCCAGCGCGCTCTTCACCGCCACGGGACGGGCGTCGTAGCCGAGCCAGGCGCCGTCGGGGCCGCGCTGGGCGCCGAACTTGACGCTGACGATGGCCTGGTCGCGGGGAGCTTCGGCCAGGGCTTCGGCGACCAGCATCTCGTTATGGCCCATGCCGTAGAAGTCGCCGGTGTCGAGCAGGGTGATCCCGGCCGCGCGGGCGCCGGCGAAGGTGGCCAGGGCTTGGTCGCGATCGGCGGGGCCGTAGAGGTCGGACATGCCCATGCAGCCGAGGCCGAGGGCGGAGGAGACGGGGCCGGTGCGGCCGAGCTGACGGGTCTGCATGGGGGAGCTCCTTTGATTGACCGCAGACTAGGCTCGCGCCATTCATCGGATAATCCGCTCATATCCTCACGAGCTGTTCGGAAATCTGTACAATGCGCCATCTGAACCTCGCCGACCTCGACGCCTTCGCCGCAGTGGCGCGGGAACGGAGCTTCCGGCGTGCGGCGACCCTGCGCGGGGTGTCGGCGTCGACCCTCAGCCAGGCGGTGCGCGACCTGGAGAGCCAGCTGGGACTTCGGCTGCTGAACCGCAGCACCCGCAGCGTTTCGACCACCGAGGCCGGGCAGCGCCTGCTGGAGCGCCTGGGGCCGGCCCTGGGCGAGATCGCTTCGGCCGTTGAGAGCGTGCACGAGAGCGCCGGGACCGTGGCGGGACTGCTGCGGATCAACGCGCCGGAGCCGGCCGTCGAGCTGGTCATGGCGCCGCTGGTGGCGCGCTTCCTTGAGCAGCATCCGCGCGTGCGGCTGGAGATCGTCGGCCAATCGAGCCGCATCGACATCGTCGCCGAAGGCTTCGACGCCGGGGTGCGCTGGGACGAACATTTGGACCAGGACATGGTGGCCGTGCCGTTCGGCGGGCGGCAGCGCTACGTGCTGGTGGCGGCGCCGGCGCTGATCGCCGCGCACGGCCGCCCGCAAACGCCGCAGGACCTGGACGGCCTGCCGGCCATCCGCCAGCGTTTCACCAGCGGGGTGATGTTCCCCTGGGAGTTCGAGAAGGACGGCCAGGTGGTGCGGATCGACCCGCCGCCGCGGCTGGTCTCCACCCAGGTGGCGCTGCAGCGGCGCGCGGCGATCGACGGGGTCGGGTTCTGGACCGCGTTCGAGGGCTATGTCCGCGAAGACATCGACCAGGGGCGGCTGGTCAGCCTGCTGGAGGACTGGCTTCCGAGCTTCCCGGGGCCGTCGCTGTACTATCCCAGCCGTCGCCACGTCCCGCCGCCGCTGCGGGCGTTCATCGACTTCATCCAGGCCGAGCGCGGACGGGGGGAGCAGAAATAGATCCTTCCCCGTGGGGAGGTGGATCGCCGAAGGCGAGACGGAGGGGGACCGCACTCGCGAGAGTCAAAGTCCCCCTCAGTCAGCCATGCGGCTGACAGCTCCCCCAGAGGGGAGGATCTACGCTGTGGATCAGCGCGAATACGCCGGCGGATAGGGCCCCGAGAGGTCCTTGTAGCGGTCACGCAGTTCGATCTGGCGGGAGGTCAGGGGCTGGGCCTGGCCGCGGATGAAGATCGCCGTCGGCTGGCTCAGCGGTTCGAACGGGTCGGCGGTCCAGATCACGACGTCGGCGTCCTTGCCCGGCTCCAGCGAGCCGACCTTGTCGGCGACGCCGAACACCTTGGCCGGGTTGATGGTCATCGCCGCCAGCGCCGCCTGGTAGGGCATGCCGTGGGCGACGGCGTTGCCGGCGTTGTAGCGCAGCTCGCGGATGCGGTGGGCGCCGCCGCTGCCCTGCAGGATCACGGTCACGCCGGCCGCGTCGAGCTTGCCGGCGTTCTCCAGGCTGGCGCCCAGGGTCTGGAAGGTCTCGGGCCGGCTCGACAGCGGATCGATGATCACCGGGACGCCGGCGGCGGCGATCTCGCGGGCGGCCATCCAGCCTTCCTCGGCGCCGGAGAGGATGACCTTGATCTTTTCCTCGCGGGCGAACCTGAGCACGGCGCGGATGTCCGAGGCCTTGTGGACCACGGCGATAATCGGCATCCGCCCCTCGACCACCGGGATCAGGGCTTCGAGATCGGTCTTGGACAGCGCCAGGTCGCGGACGCCGGCGCGGTCGTACGCGGCCTTGTTGCGCATGTAGTCGCGCACGTCGCGGAGGGCGGCCTGCAGGGCGACGATCTCGGCCCCGCGCGCGCCGCCGGCGACATTGGCCCCGCCGTCGCCGAACGGCACCACCATGCCGACCTTGGGCTTGACCAAGATGTCGGTGGCCTCGCCCAGGTGGATGACGGCGGCCTGGCCGGCGAACAGGGCCGCGGCCTTCGTGCCGCCGCCGCCGCCGGCGGTCATCAGCTCCTCGCCGTCGTCGGCGTGGAAGTCGGCGCCGCCGCCGCCGCCGGCCGAGATCGGGGTGACGACGGCCCGGGTGATGCCGGCCATGCGCGCGACCGGGATCAGGGTCGAGGCCGGGTTCAGCGCGTACTGGACGTCGAACGCCGCGCCGATGTCGGGATTGTTGACCACGAGGTCGTCGCCGAGCGAGCGGACCTCGACGGCGCCGAGCAGGGCGTTGGGGGCGATGAAGCCGGGCGTGACGACGCCGCCTTGGGCGTCGATCACCTGCGTGCCGGGCGCGAACGCCAGCCGCACGGTGGTCTGGTCGAGGACGGCGGTGATCTTGCCCTTGTCGATCATCACCAGGCCGTGCTCGATCTCGCCGGCCGGCCCGGCGGTGAGGACGCGGGCGTTGGTGATGACCACGGACTGCGCGAGCGCAGGGGTGGCGAGGGCGGCGGCCAGCGCCGCCAGGCTAACGACAAGCTTACGCATCAGCGGCCGGCCCCCTGGCCGAGTTCGAAGTCGGAGGTCGGCTGGTAACGCCGGTCGTGACGGTCGTAGGCGATCGCGCCGTCCAGATAGACGCGCTCAGCCTTGGCGTAGATCGAGAAGGGGTTCTTGTCCCAGACGACCACGTCGGCGCGCTTGCCGGCTTCCAGGCTGCCGGTCTGCTTGTCGACGCCGATGGCCTTGGCTGGGTTGAGGGTGATCCACTTCATCGCCTCGCCCTCGGTGATCTGGTAGCCGGCGGCGCGGCCGGCGGAGAGCGCCTCGGCCGCCTCCTGGTTCAGGCGCTGGATCACGTCGGGGTCGTCGGACTTGATGATCGCGCAGCCGCCGGCGGCGTGGATCATCGGCGCGTTGGCCTCGACCGCGTCCCAGGCCTCGAGCTTGGAGCCCCACCAGTTCGCCCAGGTGGCGACGCAGATGTCCTCCTTGGCCAGGATGTCGGCGATCTTGTAGGCCTCCAGCGCGTGGTGGAAGGCGGTGATCTTGTAGCCGAACTCGTGGGCGATCCCGATCATCTGGACCATCTCGTCGGCCCGGTAGCAGTGGTTCTCGACCAGGATCTCGCCCTTTAGCACGCCGGCCAGGGTCTCAAGCTGCAGGTCGCGCTTGGGCGGCTCGGCCTTTTCGCCGCGGTCGGCCTTGGCGCGATAGTCGTCCCACTTGCGGGCGTAGTCGGCGGCGTTAATCCAGGCGGTGCGATAGCCGGCGACGTTGCCCATTCGGGTGGAGGGCGCGCGGCTACGGCTGCCGTAGACGCGCTTGGGGTTCTCGCCGCAGGCCATCTTCAGGCCGTAGGGCGCGTCCGGGAACTTCATGTCCTGGACGGTGCGGGCCGGGATGTTGCGCAGGGTGACCGAGCGGCCGCCGATCAGGTTGCCGGAGCCGGGCAGCACCAGCAGCGTCGTCACCCCGCCGGCGCGGGCGAGGTTGAAGCCGGGGTCCTGCGGCCAGACCGAGTGCTCGGCCCAGACGCCTGCGGTGTTGGGGTCAGTCAGCTCGTTGCCGTCCGAGTGCGCGGGCACGGCCGGCGAGGGATAGACGCCCAGGTGCGAGTGGGCGTCGATCAGGCCGGGGGTGACGAACTTGCCGTTGGCGTCGACCGTGTCGTAGCTGGCCGGGGGCACGATCTGGGCTCCCACGGCCTCGATCTTGCCGTCGCGGATCAGCACCACGCCGCGTTCGATCTTCTCTCCGGTCCCGGTGAAGATGGTGGCGTCGACCAGGGCGGTCGGGCGGCTGGGCAGCGGCCGGTACGTCGAGGCGAAGGCCGCCTCCGAGCGCCCGGAATCGAGCCCTTTGGGCAGCGGCTTGGCCTTGGCGCTCTCGCCGCCGGCCGGTTTGCTGGAGGTCGCCGCCGTGGTGGCGCAACCGCTGAGGGCCGCGGCCGCGCATACCGCGACCGCCGTCGTCAGAACTCTCATCGTCGGAAAACTTCCCCTGCGAACTGGCCCGGACGATAGGCCGGAACCTGCGCGGTGGGGAAGGCTGGGCGGTCGGATTTGCGACGAAGCCGGGCGAAGAGGGTCGGATTTTCCCTGCCCACCTGGCCGTCATCGCCGGGCTTGTCCCGGCGACCCATACTCGCGTCCGTCGCAGGCAAGCCCGCAGGCGCTAGTGTGGCCGGCGCAGGGCCGGCCACGACGACCTGGAAGGTCAGCAGTCGCCGATGCGCTCGGCCGTGACCTTCATGGTGGTTTCCTTCATCGCCGGGGTCGGGGCCGGATCCATGACGGTCTTGGCGTCGACCGTGTAGCGGCTGGTGAAGTCGCCGGAGATGCGGCTGTCGGTGATCACCTTCATGCCGCCCTGGATGGTGCAGACGCTGCGGCCGACGATGTCGGCGCCGTCGCGGCGATAGGACTGCTCGGAGCAGGTGACGCCGGCCTGGCGCTTGGCGGCGTCCATGTCCTTGAAGCTGGTCTGGGCGACGCAGGTCTCGACCGTGACCGGCTTGGGCGCGGCCGACAGGGTGGTGGTCATCTTCCACTTGCCGGGCTTGGGACCTTCGAGGTCGGCGAGGGCCGGGCCGGCGGGCGCGGCCGGCGCGGCGGGGGCTGCAGCCTCAGGCGCCTTGGCGGCTTCTTCCTTCTTGGAACAGGCGGCGGCCAGGACGGCGACCAGGGCCAGGCTAAGTGCGATACGCATGCGTTCCTCCGATGTTGGTCCGACCACCCCCCAGGGCGTATCGGCCAAGCCACAACGCACGAAGCGCGACCATGGCGCCAAGGAATGTGCACAGGGCTGGGGTGTTTCGGCGCTTGCCATTTTTCAAACGCCCGTTCATCAGCAACGCACGATGTCCGACGATCTGACCGAAGTGCAGGCCGCCGTCGTTCCCGACGGCTTTGTAATCAACCTCTGGCAGCGCGGCTTCGGCCGCACGGTCGGCCCGTTCTATTCCAAGCGCGACCTCGTCACGAACGACGAGATCATGGCGTTCCGGGTCGAGGAGCACCACGCCAACGGCATGGGCAACTGCCACGGCGGCATGCTGATGAGCTTCGCCGACATGGCCTGGGGCCGGGTGATCTCCAACCAGCGTGAGATCGGCTGGGTTACGGTGCGGCTGACCACCGACTTCCTCTCCGGCGCCCACATGGGCGAGTGGATCGAGGGCTCCAGCGAGATCATCGTCGAGCAGGACGACGTGTTCACCGTCCGCGGCCGCATCTGGTGCGCCGAGCGCACGCTGATGACCGGCACCGGCGTCTACAAGGGCATCCGCTCGATCCAGCGCAAGCCGGGCGAGCGCGAGAAGAGGGGCGCTTAGGCCATGGCGATGGATCCCGCGATCAAGGAAGGCGCGCCGGTCGGCTACTATGACGACGACAGGCCGGTTTCGAGCGAACCCGGCACCCTGCCGCCGGAAGTCCAGGCCCCGCTGCTGCCGTTCCGCGGCCGCGAGCCGGACGCCCCGGCCTGGTTCCTCGACGCCATCGCCCAGGAGCCCGAGCGCAGCTTCGTCACCTCCAAGGGCAGCAAGCTCGAGCTGCTGACCTGGGGCGAGGTCGGCAAGCCCGGCCTGCTGCTGGTGCATGGCAACTCGGCTCACGCGGATTGGTGGAGCTTTATCGCGCCGTACCTGGCCAAGGACTACCGCGTCGCCTCGATGTCGCTGGCCGGCATGGGCGCCTCGGACTGGCGCGAGACCTACGCCTTCCAGGACTTCGCCGAGGACGCCGAGGCCTGCGCCCAGGCGGCTGGGCTCTATGCGGCCGGCAAGCCGGTCTATGTCGGCCACTCGTTCGGCGGGTCGCAGGTGTTCTTCGCCGCGGCCGCGCATCCCGAGCGGATGAAGGCGGCGGTCATGGTCGATGTCGGCTTCGGCGGCCCCCCGCCGGACAGCCCAGAAGGCAAGCGCATGCTGGAGGAGCAGGCCAAGCGGGTGGCCAACATCCCCACCGCCGACCGCGCCCAGAAGGTCTATCCGAGCATCCAGGCGGCGCTGGCCCGCTTCCGGTTCATGCCGCCCCAAGCCGCAGGCAACCTGTTCATCGCCGACTTCATCGCCCGCCGGTCGCTGAAGCGCGCGCCGATGGAGGACGGTTCGGGCGAGGGCTGGACCTGGCGGTTCGACCCCAACATGTGGAACAAGCTCGACCGCACGGCGATGAACCAGATGATGGTCGGCGGAAAGCCCAAGGTCGATGTGCCGCTGGCGCACATCTTCGGCGACCGCTCGGTGATCATCACGCGTCGGACCGAGGGCCAGACCACGCCGCTGCCCGACGACATCCTGGAGATCGCCATCCCAGACTCGGCCCACCACGTCATGGTCGACCAGCCGTTGGCCCTGGTGGCGGCCCTGCGCTCGCTGCTGGCGGTTTGGCCCGCCTAGGACAAGCGGCGCCAGGAACCCTTGAGGCCGGCCTGCGGTTCGTGTAGGTCCGGCGGCAACAGAATTTTCGAAGAGAGAGACGGCTCCGCCATGGCTTCCGAATACCACCGCGGCGACATGGACATCCACGAGCAGACCTCGACCTACCACCTGTTCGTCATGCTGACGAAGTGGGGTTCGCTGGCCCTGACCGCGCTGCTGGTGTTCCTGGTGCTGGCGTTCTGCACCCCGACCAGCTTCCTCGGCAGCCTGGCGATCGGCGTGGTCATCGCCGTCGGCGGCTTCTTCGTCCTGCGCGAGCACGGCGGCGACGACGCCCACTAAGGGCGATCACGTTTCAAGATTTCGAAGGGCGGGCGCCGGCGACGGCGCCCGCCCTTTGTCGTTTTAGTCCAGCAGCGCCTGGATCGAGGCCAGGTCGAGCTCGGACGCCGCGGCCTTGAGCTTGGGCTCGAGGATCTTGTGGCCATGGCCGCCGGGGATCGGGGTGGAGATCGCCACCAGCTGGATCGCGCCCTTGCGAGCGCCCTTGTCGAAATAGGCGGGGTCGAGCCGGACGATCGGCGCGGCGCCCTTGGCGCAGTCGCCGAACAACTCGCTCAGCCGCGAACTGGCGCAGGCTGGCGCCGTGAGCTGCTGCGGGGTCAGCGCCGCCCGGGTCGGGGCCAGGCGCGCGTCGCCGGGGATCTCCTTGGCCAGCCACTCGAGGTACTCGCCCTTGGTCATCGGCCGATAGGGCAGCCGGCCCGGCTTGGCGACCAGGATCACCTGGCGGATGCCGACCTGGAAGACCGGGAAGCCCTGGATCGCGGTCATCTTCATCGGCAGGTCGCGCGGCTGGTCGAGCCGGTCGCCGTTGTCGTTGGGGTAGAGCGCGGCGAGGCTATTGAACCGTATCTGGAAGGTCGGGCCCTCCAACCTGCCCATATAGGCCCCTTCGGAGTCCGGCTTGGCGCCGGCTTCCAGGTTGATCATCTGCGGGATCATGGTCGCGCGGGCGAGGAAAGGCTGGCCCTGCGGCTGATCGCTGGGCGGGCTGTCGATGGTCAGCGAGCGCGTGATCGAAAAGCCGCGCGGCTGGCGCAGGGTCGGCGTGGCCAGCACCTGGTCGATGATCGTCCCGGCCTTGGCGGTGAAGGCCTTCACCTCGGCCGGCGGCAGGGCGCCGATCACCTGGACGCTGAGCGGCGCCACTCGACCCTTGGCGGCGGCCGAGGCCGGGCTTTGCTGGGCGTGGGCGGGCGCGGCCAGGGCGAAGGCGGCTGCGGTCAGGAGCGCCAGGCGCACGGTCAGCAGCCCTTCTCGGTCATCAGCGACCGCACGCGCTCCAGGCGGCGCGCCTGCGGCCCGGCGGCCGGCGGCGCAGCGTCCTGCGTCGCGGCGGCCGCGGCCTGCGAGCCGGCGGACCGCATCATCTGCTGGGCCAAGAGGGTTCCCTCGCCGGCGTCGGCGCGGGCGATCATGCCAGGGCCGGCGGAGGCGAGCGCCGAGCCGGCGAACCCCATGAATTTACGACCGGCTTCGGCGCGCTGGGCGCGACGGGCCTCGGCGTCCTCGATCTTGCCGGCTTCGGCCGACAGCGCCTCGCAGGACAGAGAGTCGTCGCCCGGGCGTATGGCGCCCTGCGCGAGGGCGGACGAGGAGGCGGCGGTCGCGAGCGCGGCGGACAGGACAAGTGCAGTTCTTTTCACAGGTCACCGACATTTTCTGGTTTGAGCGCGTGAGCGGTGACGCGGATTGAGGGCGTCCGTCAGCTGCGCTTCGACCGGCGCGGACGGCGGTTCGACCAGGGGCGACAGGCCATCGACAAACCCTGAGCGCCAAAGGGATTGCCCATCAAACAATTGTTTGAATGTTGCACTGCGGTCGCTGGACAATGGCTGGCGGCGACCTCTATGGTCGCCGGCAGGTAGGGAACGATTAGGGGGATAAGGGGCGCATGACGACGATCGCCGTCACCAAGGAACGCCGCGCGGGAGAGACACGCGTGGCCACGACCCCGGAAACCGTCAAGAAACTCATCGGCGCCGGCTTCTCGGTGGTGGTCGAGGCGGGCGCGGGAGCGGCCGCCAGCTATCCCGACGCCGACTACGAGGCGGCCGGCGCGACGCTGGCCAAGACCGCCCAGGACGCCATCGGCAAGGCCGACATCCTGTTCAAGGTGCGCGCGCCCGTAGACGAGGAGATCGCTGCGCTGAAGAGCGGCGCGATCGTCGTCGCCAGCCTCAACGCCTATGTCGAGAAGGACTCGCTGAAGGCGCTGGCCGCCAAGGGTGCGACCGCCTTCGCCATGGAGTTCGTGCCGCGGATCACCCGCGCGCAGGTCATGGACGTGCTGTCCTCGCAGGCCAACCTGGCCGGCTATCGCGCCGTGATCGAAGGCGCCGAGGCCTACGGCAAGGCGCTGCCGATGATGATGACCGCCGCGGGCACCGTCGCCGCCGCCAAGGTGTTCGTGATGGGGGTCGGCGTCGCCGGCCTGCAGGCCATCGCCACGGCGCGGCGCCTGGGCGCGGTGGTCACCGCCACCGACGTGCGCCCGGCCACCAAGGAGCAGGTCGAGAGCCTGGGCGCCAAGTTCCTGGCCGTCGAGGACGAAGAGTTCAAGAACGCCCAGACCGCCGGCGGCTACGCCAAGGAGATGAGCGCCGAGTACCAGGCCAAGCAGGCCGAGCTGGTCTCCAGCCATATCGCCAAGCAGGACATCGTCATCACCACGGCGCTGATCCCCGGCCGTCCGGCCCCCAAGCTGGTCAGCGCCGCGCAGGTCGCCTCGATGAAGCCGGGCTCGGTGCTGGTCGACCTGGCCATCGAGCAGGGCGGCAACGTCGAGGGCGCGAAGCTGGACGAGGTGGTCGTGACCGCCAATGGCGCCAAGATCCTCGGCAAGTCGAACCTGCCGGGCCGCATCGCCGCCGACGCCAGCGCGCTCTACGCCCGCAACCTGTTCGCCTTCTCCGGGCTGTTCCTCGACAAGGAGGGCAAGTTCGCCCCCGACTACGAGGACGAAATCCTGAAGGCCGCGCTCGTCACCCAGGGCGGCGCGATCGTCCATCCCAACCTGACCGCCTGACCGGAGCCGCACCGATGGAAGCTGTCGATCCAACCGTCTTCCGCCTGGCGATCTTCGTCCTGGCGATCTTCGTGGGCTACTACGTCGTCTGGAGCGTGACGCCGGCCCTGCACACGCCGCTGATGGCGGTGACCAACGCCATTTCGTCCGTGATCATCGTCGGCGCGCTGCTGGCCGCCGCCGCCAGCGGATCGGACGGGGAGCTGACCAAGAACGTGCTGATCTCCAAGGGGGCCGGCGCCGTCGCCGCGGCCTTCGCGGCGGTCAACATCTTCGGCGGGTTCCTCGTCACCCAGCGCATGCTGGCCATGTACAAGAAGAAGCAAAAGTAGAGGGAGCGGGGGGAACATGAACGCTAATCTCGCCGCCATCGCCTACATCGTCTCGGGCGTCCTCTTCATCCTGGCCCTGCGGGGCCTGTCGTCGCCGACCACCAGCCAGGCGGGCAACCGCAACGGCATGATCGGCATGGCCATCGCCGTCGGCACCGCGCTGGCCACGCTGGCCACCCAAGGCAAGCTCGACGCCCTGACCCTGGGCCTGATCCTCGGCGGCATCGCCGTCGGCGGCGCGGTCGGGGCGGTCATCGCGCGCAAGGTCGCGATGACCTCGATGCCGCAGCTGGTCGCCGCCTTCCACAGCCTGGTCGGCATGGCCGCCTGTCTGGTGGCGGTCGCCGCGATCCACACACCGCAGGCCTACGGCATCGCGACGCCCGACGGCCATGTCCACATGACCTCGCTGATCGAGCTGTCGTTGGGCCTGGCGATCGGCGCCATCACCTTCACCGGGTCGGTGATCGCGTTCGCCAAGCTGAATGGCAACATGTCGGGCGCGCCGATCCTGCTGCCGGCCCGTCACCTGCTGAACATCCTCATCGCCCTGGCCATCGTCGGCCTGGTGGTGGTGCTGGTGATGAGCGGCGGCCAGGCGATCTGGGCGTTCTGGGCCATCTTCGCCCTGGCGCTGCTGATCGGCGTCACCCTGATCATCCCGATCGGCGGCGCGGACATGCCCGTCGTGGTGTCGATGCTGAACAGCTATTCCGGCTGGGCGGCGGCGGCGCTGGGTTTCACGCTCGAGAACGTCACCCTGATCATCACCGGGGCCCTGGTCGGCTCGTCCGGCGCGATCCTCAGCTACATCATGTGCAAGGGCATGAACCGCAGCTTCGTCTCAGTGATCCTCGGCGGCTTCGGCGCCGACGACAGCGCCGCGGCGGCTGGCGGCGGCAAGGTCGAAACCCGGCCGGTCAAGCAGGGCTCGGCCGACGACGCGGCCTTCATCATGAAGAACGCCAGCAAGGTGATCATCGTCCCGGGCTACGGCATGGCCGTCAGCCAGGCGCAGCACGCGCTGCGCGAGATGGCCGACAAGCTGAAGGAGGAAGGCGTCGACGTGAAGTACGCCATCCATCCCGTCGCGGGCCGGATGCCGGGCCACATGAACGTGCTGCTGGCCGAGGCCAACGTGCCCTATGACGAGGTCTTCGAGCTGGAGGACATCAACGCCGAGTTCCCGACCGCCGACGTGGCGTTCGTGATCGGGGCCAACGACGTCACCAACCCGGCCGCCAAGACCGACCCGACCAGCGCGATCTACGGGATGCCGATCCTGGACGTCGAAAAGGCTCGGACCGTTCTCTTCGTGAAGCGCGGCATGTCGTCGGGCTACGCCGGCGTCGAGAACGAACTCTTCTTCCGCGACAACACGATGATGCTGTTCGGCGACGCCAAGAAGATGGTCGAGGGGATCCTGAAGGGCCTCTGATCGTCGAGCATCAAGGTCCTTGCGGAGGGGCGCGCCCAGCGATGGGCGCGCCCTTTTCGTTGCGCCCGGGGTGGCGCTACAGTCAAGTTGAGTAAAATTACAAGCAACGCTTATGCGTGCGAATGATATCGTCACAAGGTTCCGTGGCGCGACAATGTGCGCCACACGAAATTCGTATGAGCGACATCTTTTGGGTTAAAAGGTCCGCCAATCAGCTTCCCCGCAGAGCGGGGCGTCGTCGCAGCTAGGCCGCATCACCTCTAGTGGCCGCTTGTATAGCTCGACTGTACTGGAAGAGGTCGCTTCTTGAATTCGATGAGCTTGGCCGCGCAGTACGGCATGCGTCACTTTTGGGTCGAAGGCCTGCTGTCGGTGGTCATGACGCTGAGCGTCGTCACCGCCGCCTATGCGACCACGGTCATCGCCCCCCGCGCGCCCGAGCCGCAGCCGACCTATGCCAAGGTGATGGAGGCGGCGCCCCCCGCGCCACCCCCGCCGCCCGAACCGGAGTTCGCGTTTGGCGAGCCGGTGGCGGGGCACACGGTCAATTCGCCGTTCGGCCTGCGCCGCATGCCCTGGGAGAGCCACGGGCGGCTGCACCGCGGGGTCGACATCGCCGCGCCGTCGGGAACGCCAGTGACCGCGGTGGAGGACGGCGTGATCGTGCAGGCCGGGACCAGCCCGTCCTACGGCCGCTTCGTCGAGGTCAAGCACGAGGGCGGGCTGACCAGCTTCTACGCTCACCTCGGACGCATCGAGCGCGGGGCCAAGGCCGGGACCAGCGTGAACGGGGGGACGGTGATCGGCCGCATCGGTTCGAGCGGAATCTCCACCGGTCCCCACCTGCACTTCGAGATGCGCCGCGGAGAGACCCCGCTCAATCCGACCGCATTCATCGGCCGTGAGTTCGCGAGCGCCGAGCAACTGCCGCTGAAGACGGCCGCCTACTATCCGAAGAAGGTGCGGGTGGCGCAGGGCTCCGGCGGCGGCAAGCATCGCAAGGCCGCCGGCGAGCGCGTCGTGGCCCGTCTGGAGGTCGCCGGCTAGCGCGGACGCGGCTTGCCGAACGCGCGGTCGGCCACGAAGGCGCCGAACAGGATCGCGGCGATCGCGCTGACCGCCATCCAGACCGGATGCGGGATGCTGGTCATGTTGAAGACCGACAGCGACAGGATAATCAGGGCGACAATGCGCCCGGCCCAGGGGCGGCGGCCGGCGATCAGGTTGGCGCTCGAGGCGCCGCCGAGCGTGCCGAGGAACCAGGCCAGCAGCACGGCGAACTTGGCCGGCGTCGGAATCATGGCCATGGCGGTGGCGAGTTGCGCCGGGTCGGTGAGGTTCACCCCCGGCGGCGGCGGGAAGATCGTATGGCCGACGCCCTCGACCGCGAGAATAACGAGCAGGCCGACGATCAGTCCGAGCACGACGCCCAAGGCCGTTCGCAAGATCGTCCGCAACATTCCCATCGACTCCTAGTTTGGGCGGCAACCTCGACTAGATTGGGATGATGCTCAAGGTATGCAGATGACGGCCCAGCGTTTTCACCCGTCCCGGGGCCAGTTGGTGGACATCGGCGGACGTCGGATCCGCGCCACGCCGGCCGGACCGCAGAACGACCGGCCGCTGATCGTTCTGGAATGCGGCGCGTTCGGCTGCGCCGCCGACTGGGCGGTGGTGCAGGAGCGGCTCACCGCCAGGGGGCTGCGCAGCCTCGCCTACGACCGCGCCGGCCTCGGCTATTCCGATCCCAGCCCGGAGCCGCGCGACGGCCGTGCGATCGCCGCCGACCTGGAATCGCTGCTGGCGCATTTGGGGGAGACCGGGCCGATCGTCTACACCGGCCACTCGATGGCCGGGCTGATGGCGCGGGTGTTCGTGCCGCGCAACCGCGAGCGGGTGCTGGGCGTGGTGCTGGTCGACGCGGTGACGCCCGAGATGCTGGACGTGCGCGGCACGGCGGTGGGCATCCACGCCTATCGCGGCGCCATGAAGCTGGTCGGCGCCTGGTCCGGCGCCGGGTTCATGCGGCCGGTGTCGCTGGTGATCGGCGACCTGATCGGCCTGGAGGGCGAGGCGCGCAAAGAAAAGCGCCGGGTCTACGGCTCGGCCAGCCACACGCGCTGGGCGGCCGAGGAGGTCCAGAACTGGCCGAACACCTCGGCCCTGGGGCGCGAGGCCGGCGGCTTCGCGCCGGAGCTGCCCGTGGCGGTGGTCACGGCGGGCGATGCGACGACGCAGGCGCGGCTCAAGGCGCTGCAGGTCGTCCCCGCCGAGCGCTCCGAGCACGGCTACGTCGCCCACGTCAGCGGCGCCAACCACGCCAACCTGTTGGGCAAGGCCTTCGCCGACCCGATCGTCGCCGGCGTGGAGCACGTGTTGGGGACGGTCGCCCGCTAGGGCTCGCGTTCGACGGCGCCGGTCGCGGCGAGCAGTCGCTCGCGCACTAGGCTGCGGACCGACAGGCCTGGGGTCTCTTCAAGCAGCGGGCAGGCGGCTTGGTCGCCGTCGAGCACGACCGGCAGGGCGGCGCGGGCGCGGACCGGGACGTCGCGAAGGGCCGCCCGCTGGGCGCGCGGCAGTTGCGCCGCATGGCCGGACAGCGGGGCGATCACCGCCACCCGCTGGGCGGTGATCTCGAAGCGGCCGTCCCAGACCACCTGTTCGCCCGGAGCCAGCATCTGGTCGGCGAGGCCGGAGCGGAGCAGCTCCCCCGGCTCGCGCATGAACAGGGCGCGCCCGTCCTTGGCCTGGATCCGCGCCCCCGCGAGGGTGGCGATGAACGGCTCGTGCAGGGCCAGGTGCTCCATGACCCGCGCCAGTCGGTCGGCGCGCGGCGGGCGGGTGGTGCCAGCCGCGCAGAGGGCGGCGGCGGCGACCAGTCGTTCCGGCAGCCGTGCGCTCGGCAGGTCGATCACGCCGGCGGCGTCGATCTGGGCGGCGGCGGCGAGTTCGGCCAACTCCGGCTCCAGCTCTGCGGGCGGCGCGACGGCGGACGGCTCGGCGAGCCTTGCGCGGGCGCGGGCGAAGCGCTGATCGTCGTTGGCCGGATCGTCGATCCAGGTCTCGCCCAGCTCGCTGAGCCAATCGCGCACCTGCGCGCGGCTGGCGGCCAGCATCGGGCGCAGCAGGAACACCCCGCGCCCCTCAGGCCAGGCCGGCGAGGGCGCCCACTCGCGCGGCGACGGCGTGGTCGAACCCTCGGCGCGCATGGCGGCGGCCTCCGCCAGGTCGCTGGCGGTGTGGCCCATCAGGACGACCCGGGCGCCGATGGCGCGGGCGGCGTCGGCCAGCAGTCGGTGGCGGGCGGCGCGGGCGGCGGCGGGCAGGCCCTGGGCGGGCTTGTCGCCGGTCCAGGCCAGCGGATGGAAGGAGGCGCCCAGCCGAGCCGCGAGCGCCGCGCAGGCGGCGCTCCAGGCGGCGCTGTCGGGGTTGAGACCGTGATCGACGGTGAGGATCGCCAGCCGCCGGCCGTGGACCTGGGACCAGTCGGCGGCCATCAGGGCCAGGGCGCGGGAATCGCCGCCGCCCGACAGCGCGACCGCTATCGGCGCGGCCGAGACGGCGGCGAGCCGCCGGTCGAGGACGGCGCGGACGACCGTCCCTAGGTCGCTCAGGCCGAGCACTTGGCCTGGGTGCGGGCCTGGGCCGCGCGGGTCTGCACGGTGGTTGAGGCCTTCGGATAGCGCTTGGCGAGTTCGGCCAGGGTCTGGCAGGCGTCGGCGGGCTTCTTCAGCGCGATCAGAGACCGCGACAGCTCCAGCACGGCGTCGGGGGCCCAGGTGGTCTGCGGCCAGCCGCGGATGGCGGCGATGTAGGAGCCGGCGGCGTCGGCGTGGGCGCCGCGGGCGGTGAGGGTCTTGCCCAGCCAGTAGCGGGCCTCGGGCGCCTTGGCGTTGTCGCCATAGGCGGCGACGTAGTCGCGGAAGCCGGCCTCGGCGACGGCGTAGTCGCCGGCCAGCATCGCCTGGCGCGACTGACTGAAGGCGTCGTTGGCCGACAGGCCCGCGGTCGGAGCGGGAGCCGGGCCGCCGGCCAAGCCGCCGCCGGCGGGCGCCGAGCCGGTCGCGGCCAGCGCCCCGCTCTCGAGGTTGGCGATGCGGTCGGACAACGACTTGTTCTCGGCGCGCAGGCTGTCGGCCTCGCGCTTGGCCAGTTCGGCCTGGCGGTTGGCGTTCTCCAGGTCGCCGGTCATCCGGGTCATGGACTGCTCCATGTCGGCCAGCCGGCGGCTGACCTCCTGGAGCTGGTAGTCGGTCTCGGCCGGCTGCACGACGACGGGCTTGCCGCTGTCGCGGCCCTGGAACACGATCGAGCGCAGCTCGCGCATCACCTGTTCCATGCGGTCCAGGCGCCGCGCGTCGCGGGCGTCCAGCGGGTCCATCGGGACCTGGGCCACCGCGGTGGAGGCGATCAGGGTGAGGGCGAGCGGCAGGGCGAGACGGGCAAGCTTCATAGTCGGCATCATCTGCAAAAACGGACGGCCAAAATGCGGCTGTTCGGTGAGGAAGGCAAAGTAGAGCGCAAATGCAAAGAGGGGACCCGAAGGCCCCCTCCCGCAAACTGCAAGCAACGGGCTTACTGAGCGCCCGAGGTGATCGCCGTGTGGGCGTTCCGGTTGCGCTGGTAGGCTTCCTCGTTGGCGCCGGCGTCGATCGGCTTTTCCTTGCCGTACGACACGGTCGAGATGCGCGACGGCTGCACGCCGCGCTGCACCAGGTATTCGCGCACCGAGTTGGCGCGGCGCGAACCGAGGGCGAGGTTGTACTCACGGGTGCCGCGTTCGTCGGCGTTGCCTTCGATGCGGATCTGGACGTTCGGATAGCGCACCAGCCACGCGGCCTGCGCGTCGAGCAGCGGCGAGGCGTCCGCGCGGACGCTGTAGCTGTCGAGGTCGAAATAGACGCGGTCGCCGACGTTGACCGTGAAGTCCTGGATCGAACCCGGGATCACCGACGAGGTCGGGGGCGGCGCGGGAGCCGGTTCCGGGGCGGGCGCAGGGGCCGGCGCGGGCGTCGGTTCCGGCGCGGGGGCCGGCTTCGGGCGCGAGGCGCAGGCCGTGACCGAGATGGCGGCGGCTGCAACCAGGCTCAGTCGCAGGGCGTGCTTGATACTGAAGCGTTGCACGTTTGCTTCTCCAATTAATAAGTTACGACGACGGCGGTCCCCACAGCCAGTTCCTTGTTCTACCCGGCTTTGCCGTTACCGGACATTTCAAAAGTCCGTTGGGGGGAATTTTAAACCTGGAAACACTGGTTAGTTCAGCAGCGGCGACCAGGCGGGATCGGACCCGGAGCCCGGATAGGGCGCAGCGCGCTCGATCCGGCCGGTGACGTCCACCGTCCACAAACGCGGAGCTCCACCAGGCGTTTCGCGGCTGAACATCAGCACCCGGCCGTTGGGCGCCCAGGTCGGGCCCTCGTCCATGTAGCTGCTGGTCAGGATGCGCTCGTCCGAGCCGTCGGGCTTCATGATGCCGATGTGGAACTCGCCGCCGGTCTGCTTGGTGAAGGCGATGTACTCGCCGGTCGGGCTCCAGACCGGAGTGGTGTAGCGGCCGGACCCGAACGAGATGCGTCGGCCGCCGCCGCCGTTGGCGCCCATGACGTAGAGCTGGGCGCTGCCGCCGCGGTCGGAGTTGTAGACGATCTGCGAACCGTCCGGCGAGAACGACGGAGAGGTCTCGATCGACGGGTCGGAGGTCAGGCGGTTGGACGAGCGGCTGCGCAGGTCCATCACGTAGATGTCGGTGTTGCCGGCCCGCTCGACCGAGAAAGCGACGCGGCCGCCGTCGGGCGAGAAGCGCGGGGCGAAGACCATGCCGGGGAAGTTGCCGAGCGTCTCGCGACGGCCGCTCTCCAGGTTGAACAGGTAGATCGACGAGCCCTCCGGCCGCAGGGCCATGTAGGTGATCTCCTGGCTGGTCGAGGAGAACCGCGGGGTCATGACGATGTAGGAACCGTCGGTCAGGTAGGACGGGTTGGCCCCGTCCTGGTCCATGATCGCCAGCTGCTTGCGGCGGTTCAGGCGGTCGCCGCTCTCGGAGACGAACACCACGCGGGTGTCGAAATAGCCTTTCTCGCCGGTCAGCCGCTCATAGACCGCGTCCGAGATCTTGTGCGCCACGCGCCGCCAGTTGTCGGGGGTCGAGGTGAACTGCAGGCCGAGCAGCTGCTGCTCGGAATAGACGTCCCAGAGCCGGAAGTTGACGGTCAGGCGGCCGCCCTCGACCGTGACCTGACCGTTCACCAGCGCTTGGGCGTTGAGCACCTTCCAGTCGGGGAAGCGCGGCTGGACGTTGACGTCGAGGGTCTTTTCGATGTGCGCGGCCGGCGGGATCGGCGCGAACAGGCCCGAGCGCTCGAGGTTGCCGGTGATGACCTGGGCGATCTCGGCGCCCTGCTGGCCGCCGAAGGCCGGGATGGCGATGGGCAGCGGCTTGACGTCGCCACGGTTGATGTCGACCTCGATCTGCGCGCGGGCCGGCGCGGTGATCGCCGCCGACGTAAGGAGCGCGGCGAATACGGCCAGGGCCAGGGTCCTCAGGCGCATGGGGCGGTTCTCCTTGTTCACGAACAGGCCTCACTGGTCTTGAAGTTCAGGTCGAAGCGCTGGCCGTAGAGCGAGCGGGGCAGGCGAGTGAAGGGCGCGGCAGCATAGACCGCACGGATCGCCCGTTCGGCTGCGGCCTTGACCACCGGATCGGCGGAATTCTCGGCGCCGTTGGCGCCGACCTGGCCGACGACCTGGCCGCCGCCGCCGAGGGTGAACGACACCTTCAGGCGGACGTCCCGGCCGCCCTCGACGTTGCAGTTGGGGTTCCAGCGCTTCTGGATCTCGTCGCTCATGCCGGCGATCGCCGCGGCCGCCTGGCCCGAACCGAGGTCGGGGCGCGCCTCGGGCGCGGTGGCCTGGCGAGCGGGCCCCTTGGCCGCCGACGAGCGCTGGGCGCCGGGAAGGCTGGCGGCCAGGGCGTCGAGGTCGAGACCCTTCTCGGCCTTGGGGGCTGGTTTGGCGGGCGCCTTCTGGGCCGGCGCGGCGGGGGCCGGCTTCGGCGTCGGGGCCGGCGCGGGTTTCGGGACCGGAGCGGCCTTGGGCGCAGGGGCCGGCGTCGGCGCGGGCTTGGGCGGGACCGGAACCGGCTGCGGCGTCGGCGCGGGCGCGGCCGGCGGGGCGGGCGCCTCGGGCACCGGCTCTTCGGTCTGGGCGGGGAGGTCTTCCGGACCCTGTTCGGCGGGCGCCAGATCGGTCACCGGCGCGTTGGCGACGATGTTGATCGGCACGGCCGAGCCGAGCGGCAGCTGCCGGGCCCACGGCCAGGAGATCATGGCGGCGACGATCACCCCTGCGTGCAGCAGGGTGGATGCGAGCATCGCGCCGGAGAATTCGGACCTTTCCCGGGCCATCAGCGCCTCAGCGCGGCTCGCCGCCCGAAGACGGTCCGCCGGTGTCGGTGATCAGGTTGATGCTGTTGAAGCCCGAGGTCGACAGCGCGGCCATCACCTGGGCGACGATCGCATAGGAAGCGCGGCCGTCGGCGCGCACATAGATCGGCTTGGCCTGGTCGTCGCCGGCCATGGCCCGCAGGCGCGGCGCCAGGCTGGTGAACGCCACCGCGTCTTCCTGGATGAACACCGAGCCGTCCTGGCGGATCGAGACCGTCAGCGGCTCCTTGGGATCCTCCATCGCGCCGGCCTCGGTCTTCGGCAGCTCGACCTCGACGCCGCTGGTCAGCAGCGGGGCCGAGACCATGAAGATGATCAGCAGCACCAGCATCACGTCGACCAGCGGCGTGACGTTGATCTCGGACAGCGCCCCGCGCGAGCGACGGCCGCGCCGGCGTCGCGAGCCGCCGGGGGCGGAGAACGCGTCGTGGGAGGAAAGCGCCATGACCCTTAGCCCCGCTCGGCCAGACGGCGCTGGATGGCGGTCGAGAGGTCGTCGGCGAAGCCTTCGAGCCGGCCGGCGTACTTGCCGGCGTCAGTCGAGAACTTGTTGAAGGCGATGTAGGCGGGGATCGCCGCGATCAGGCCGATCGCGGTGGCGAACAGCGCCTCGGCGATCGAGGGGGCGACGACGGCGAGGTTGGTCGACTTCTCGACGGCGATCGCCTGGAAGGCCTTCATGATCCCCCAGACGGTGCCGAACAGGCCGATGAACGGCGAGGCGGTGGCGACAATGGCCAGCGACCCGAGGCCGTTTTCAACCCGCGCGCTTTCGCGGGCGATGGTCGTGTCGAGGGCGCGGTCGATGCGCTGAATCAGGAAGGCGGTCTGGCTCTCGGAGACCAGCCCCCGGGCGCGGGCGTCGCGCCACTCCTTCAACGCGCCCTGCAGCATGCGCGGCAGCGCCTGGGTCGGGCGCTCGCCGTGCTCGGCGGCGATGTCTTCCAGCGAGCGGCCCGAAGACACCTGGTCCTCGAAGGCGCTGGCCTCCTTGTTGAGCTTGGTCAGGCGCAGAGACTTGTCGATGATGACGGTCCACGACCACAGGGAGGCCAGGATCAATCCGATCATCACCGCCTTCACGACCCAGTCGGCGCGAATGAACAGGTTGATGAAACTGAAGCTGTCGGCGGTGATCGCAGCGGGGTCCATGCGCTCGTAGGGCTCCGTAAGAAAGGCAGGCGCACGACTTCAAGCCGCCCGCGGTGGCGAACTTAAGGCCATGCCTTCTGGTTAACCGACCTCTAACGCCGAAATGGTGAAGGCGGTTTTACGAAAACCTTACGCAAAGAGCGGGCGCAGGGTTTCGAGCATGCCGGCCGGCGGTTTGCGTGGGCGGCCGGCGAGATCGATGCAGGCGGCCTCGACCTGGGCGGCGCAGATCAGCTCCTCGCCGCGCGTAATCCTCTGGCTGATAAAGAGCCGCGGGCCGCGGGCGGAGTCGTAGGTGGTGCGCACGGCCAAGGCGTCGTCGATCCGCGCGGCGCGCTTGAAGTCGAGCTCCATGCGCACGATCGCGAAGGCGGCCGGATCGTCGCGGTCGAGCAATTCGGCGTGATGAACCCCGGCGACGCGCAGGAAGTCGGACCGGCCGCGTTCGAAATAGCGGACGTAGTTGGCGTGATAGACGACCCCGGTGAAGTCGGTGTCTTCGTAGTAGACCCGGACGGGCAGGACATGCTCGCGGCCGTCGATGACGCCGGCGGTGGGGATCGGGGTCTGCATGGGCCCTAGGTTTAGGGACGCGGCGCCGTCTTGAACAGCGCCGCTCCCGTTCTCTGCTACTCGACCTGGCTGACGTCGCGGACCGCGCCGCGGGCGGCGTTGGTGGTCATTGCGGCGTAGGCGCGCAGGGCCGGGGAGACCACTCGCTTGCGCTCGGCCGGCTTCCAGGCGGCGGCGCCCTTCGCCTGCATGGCCGCGCGGCGTTCGGCCAGGACCGCGTCCGAGACGTCGAGCTGGATGGTCCGCCCCGGGATGTCGATGACGATGCGGTCGCCGTCTTCGACCAGGCCGATCAGGCCGCCCTCGGCCGCCTCGGGCGAGACGTGGCCGATCGACAGGCCCGAGGTGCCGCCGGAGAAGCGACCGTCGGTGATCAGCGCGCAGGCTTTGCCCAGGCCCTTCGATTTCAGATAGCTGGTCGGATAGAGCATCTCCTGCATGCCGGGCCCGCCCTTGGGGCCTTCGTAGCGGATGACGACCACGTCGCCGGCGACGATCTTGCCGGTCAGGATAGCGCTGACCGACTCGTCCTGGCTCTCGAAGACGCGCGCCGTGCCGGTGAACTTCAGGATCTCCTCGTCGACCCCTGCCGTCTTCACGATGCAGCCGTCCTCGGCCAGGTTGCCCGACAGCACGGCCAGACCGCCGTCCTGCGAGAAGGCGTGCTTGGCCTCGCGGATGACGCCGCCCTGGCGGTCGAGGTCGAGCTCCTTCCAGCGGCGGTCCTGGCTGAACGCGGTCTGGGTCGGCACGCCGCCGGGGGCGGCGCGGAAGAAGGTCTGCACCGCTTCGCTGTTGGTGCGGCTGATGTCCCAGCGCTCGAGCGCCTCGCCCATCGACTTGGAGTGGACCGTCGGCAGCTCGGTGTGCAGCAGGCCCGCGCGCTCCAACTGGCCGAGGATGGCCATGATGCCGCCGGCGCGGTGGACGTCTTCCATGTGCACGTCGGCCTTGGCCGGGGCGACCTTGGAGAGACACGGCACCTTGCGCGACAGGCGATCGATGTCGGTCATCGTGAAGTCGACGCCGGCCTCGTGGGCGGCGGCCAGCAGGTGCAGCACGGTGTTGGTCGAGCCGCCCATGGCGATGTCGAGGCTCATGGCGTTCTCGAACGCCTTGAACGAGGCGACCGAGCGCGGCAGCACCGAAGCGTCGTCCTGCTCGTAGTAGCGGCGGGTGATGTCGACGATCAGGTGCCCGGCTTCCAGGAACAGCCGCTCGCGGTCGGCGTGGGTGGCCAGGACCGAGCCGTTGCCGGGCAGCGACAGGCCGAGCGCCTCGGTCAGGCAGTTCATCGAGTTGGCGGTGAACATCCCCGAGCAGGAGCCGCAGGTCGGGCAGGCCGAGCGCTCGATGGCGGCGACTTCCTCGTCGGAGATCTTGTCGTCGGCGGCGGCGACCATGGCGTCGACCAGGTCGAGGGCGACTTCCTTGCCCTTCAGGATCACCTTGCCGGCTTCCATCGGGCCGCCCGACACGAAGACCGTGGGGATGTTGATGCGCAGCGAGGCCATCAGCATGCCGGGGGTGATCTTGTCGCAGTTCGAGATGCAGACCATGGCGTCGGCGCAGTGGGCGTTGACCATGTACTCGACGCTGTCGGCGATCAGCTCGCGCGAGGGCAGGCTGTAGAGCATGCCGTCGTGACCCATGGCGATGCCGTCGTCGACCGCGATGGTGTTGAATTCCTTGGCGACGCCGCCGGCCCGCTCGATCTCGCGGGCGACCAGCTGGCCGAGGTCCTTCAGGTGCACGTGGCCCGGCACGAACTGGGTGAACGAGTTGACCACGGCGATGATCGGCTTGCCGAAGTCGCTGTCCTTCATGCCGGTGGCGCGCCAGAGGCCGCGGGCGCCGGCCATGTTGCGGCCATGGGTGGTCGTGCGTGAGCGATAGGTCGGCATCGGAACGGTCCTGACGGAGATTGCGCGTCTCACCCGTAGCCACTCGCGTCCCGTTCGTGAAATATATTAAGCAGCCTCCATTAGGTCGTTTGAGATATCAGAGATGGACACGCGCCAGCTTCGGCACTTCCGGGCGGTGGCCGAAACCCTGCATTTCGGCCGCGCGGCCGAGCAGCTCGGCATGACCCAGCCGCCACTCAGCCAGTCGATCCTCGCGCTCGAGCGCGAGCTCGGCGCGCCGCTGTTCATGCGCACCAAGCGGCAGGTGGCGCTGACCCCGTTCGGCGAGCAGTGGCTGGCGCATGTGAAGACCGCGCTGGAGGAACTGGAGAGCCTGCCGGAGATCGCCCGGCAGCTGCGCGACGGCCAGACCGGGCGGCTGGAGCTGTCGTTCGTCAGCACCGCCGATTACAGCACCTTGCCGACGCTGGTGCGGCGCTATTCGGCCCTGCACCCCGAGGTCGAGATCGCGCTCAGCGAAGCGACCAGCGACGTGCAGATCGCCGCCCTGCTGGAGGGCCATGGTCACGCCGGGATCGTCATTCCGCCGCCCGGAGGGATGCCGGACCGGCTCAGCTACCGCCGGCTGCTGCGCGAGCCGTTGGTGGCGGCGGTGCCGCAGAGCTGGGTCGAGGAGGGACGGCTGGCGCACGAGGACGGCCGGTTGGCGCCCGACGCGCTGGTCGGGGCGGCCGGGGTGATCTTTCCGCGGCGGGTGGCGCCGGCCTTCTACGACCTGGCGATCGACACGCTGAAGACCCTGACAGGCGGCGCGCGCATCGTGCAGGAGGCGATCCAGATGCAAACCATCATCAGTCTGGTCTCAGCCGGCATCGGGGTGGCGCTGGTCCCGGCCTCGCTGCGCCACCTGGCGCGGACGGGGGTGCGCTATATGAGCCTGCCCGGCGACGGGCCGTATCTGGAGAGCGGCCTGGTCTGGCGCGCCGACGACGCCACGCCGACCCTGCGAAGGTTCCTGGACGTGGCGCTGCAGCCGTTGGCCTAGAGTCGACCTCACCCGCTCGTGTTGAAGGAGCCGCGCCCTACTCGTCGAACAGTGTCGGCTGGCCCGCGCCGGGCGGTTGCGGCGGCGGCGTCAGGCCGAGGTGGCCGTAGGCCTTGGCGCAGGCGATGCGGCCGCGCGGGGTGCGCTGGATGAAGCCCTGCTGCAACAGGAACGGCTCGATGACGTCCTCGACCGCGTCGCGGGCTTCGGCGATGGCGTAGGCGATGGTCTCGACCCCGACCGGGCCGCCGCCATAGTTGTCGATCATCGCCTGGAGATAGCGGCGGTCCAGCGCGTCGAGCCCGGCCTGGTCGACGTCGAGCCGGGCCAGGGCGCGGGCGGCGGCCTTGCCGTCGATCACCTCGACGCCGTCGGCGGCGGCGAAGTCGCGGACCCGGCGCAGCAGCCGGCCGGCGACGCGGGGGGTGCCGCGCGAGCGGGCGGCGATCTCGCCGGCCCCGTCGGGGGCGAGGCCGAGGCCCATCTTGGCGGCGGCGCCGCTGAGCACCTTGGAGAGCTCGGCGTGGGTGTAGAACTCCAGTCGCAGCGGAATGCCGAAGCGGTCGCGCAGCGGCGTCGCCAGCAGGCCGGCGCGGGTGGTGGCGGCGACCAGGGTGAAGGGCGCCAGGTCGATGCGGATCGAGCGGGCCGACGGCCCTTCGCCGATCACCAGGTCGAGGACGTGGTCCTCCATGGCCGGATAGAGGATCTCCTCGACGTTGGCCGGCAGGCGATGGATCTCGTCGATGAAGAGGACGTCGCGCGGCTCGAGATTGGTCAGGATCGCGGCCAGATCCCCGGCCTTGGCCAGTACGGGGCCGGAGGTGGCGCGGAAGTTCACGCCGAGCTCGCGGGCGACGATTTGGGCGAGCGTGGTCTTTCCCAGGCCCGGCGGCCCGAACAGCAGCACGTGGTCGAGGGCCTCCTCGCGGGCCTTGGCGGCCTCGATGAAGACCTTGAGATTGCCCTTGGCCTGCTCCTGGCCGACGAACTCGGCCAGGGTCTGCGGACGCAGGGCCTTGTCATGGGCCACGCCGCCCTCGAACGGCTGGGCGTCGGGCGAGACGATGCGGGTCATGAATAGATCCTCCCCTCTTGGGGGAGGTGGGGCGCCGCGTCAGCGGCGAGACGGAGGGGGACTTCTCTGATGGTAGAGGAGTCAAAGTCCCCCTCAGTCAGATTCGCTGACAGCTCCCCCAAAAGGGGAGCATCTGAATTCATCACGCCTCTCACCGCCCCAACTCCTGCAGGCCGGCCTTGATCAGGGCGGGAATCTCGGCGTCTTCGCCCAGCCGCAGGGCGGCCTGTTCGACGACGCGGCGGGCGTTGACCTCGGCGACGCCGAGGCCGAGCAGGGCGGCGACCGCCTCGCCCACAGCGCTGGGCGGCGGCGGCGCGGCCGGAGCGTGGATCTGGGCGTGGAAGGCGGCGACCGGGCCTTCGGTCAGCTGCTTGCCCTTGAGCTCGGTGATCAGCCGCACGGCGAGCTTGGGCCCGACGCCGTTGGCGCGGCCGAGCGCGGCCTTGTCGTCGCGGGCGACGGCGCCTGCGAGGTCCGGCGGGGCCAGCACGTCGAGCACGGCGAGGGCGGCCTTGGGCCCGACGCCCTGGATGGTCAGCATAGTCACGAAGGCGCGGCGCTCGTCGCGGCCCAGGAAGCCGTAGAGCTTCATGCCGTTGGACTCGGACCAGATGCTCTCGACGTGCAGCACGGTCTCCTCGCCGAGCGCCGGCAGGTGGCCGAGCGTGCGCGATCCGCAGCGCACGACATAGCCGACGCCGGCCACGTCGATCAGGGCCTCTTCCTCGCCGACCTCGGCGACCAGTCCGCGCAGGCGACCGATCATGCGGCCGCTCCGATGCGGCGAAGCTTGCGGTGGTGGGCGTGGGCGATGGCCACGGCCAGGGCGTCGGCGGCGTCGGCCGTGGTCTTGCCGGCGGTCGGCAACAGGCGCGCGATCATGAAGCCGACCTGGTCCTTCTCGGCCGCGCCGGTGCCGACGACGGACTTCTTGACCACGGTGGCGGCGTACTCAGCCACCGGCAGGCCGGCGCGGGCCGGCACGATCATCGCCATGGCGCGGGCGTGGCCGAGCTTCAGGGCCGAGGCGGCGTTGTTGTTCATGAAAGTCTCTTCGACCGCGGCCTCGTGCGGGACATGGGCGGCGACGACCTCGCTGATGGCTTCGAACAGCACCAGCAGCCGCTCGGAGAACGGGAGAGATTCCTTCGGGGCGATCACCCCATGGGCGACGTGGGCCAGGCGCGCGCCGTCGACCGTGATCACGCCCCAGCCGGTGCGGCGCAGGCCGGGATCGAGGCCAAGGATACGCAAGGGAGCGGGCATGGGAATCGGCGCGTTCGTCATCTGTTCCAACGAGGGATACAGGACGTCGCCAGGGTTAAGCAAACGTTGAGGGAGACTCCCGAGGGCGCCGAGAGTTGAAGGAACCGCAACTCTCCGCGGGAGGTTCGACTCCGCGTGCAGGGAAGGACGCGCGATGGACTATCGACTCTTTGTGCTGAACTCCGCCGGCAAGTTCGCTGACGTCGAGGAGTGGGACTGCGTCTCCGATGAAGAGGCGCTGGAAAAGGCGGCCAGTAGCCGCCACGCCTTCGGGGCTGAGCTCTGGCAAGGCAAACGCCACCTGAGCACCTTCGCCGGGCCGATCACGGCCGGAGCGGGGGACCGAGCGGCTTAGGACCGCCAGAAACGGAAGGCGTCCCAACCGGCCTGGATCAGTTCGCGGGGCAGGCCGGCGACGTCGGTGAGCATCAGGGCGGGCGCGAAGATGATCGCCGAGGCGCCTGGAACCAGGAAGATCAGCAGGAACAGCCCGACCATGGCCAGGCCCTCGAACTTGCGCAGGCCCTGGCGAATAGAGTCGGGCAGGAACGGGCGGATCACGCCGTAGCCGTCGAGGCCGGGGATCGGCAGCAGGTTGAGCACGAAGGCGGTCGCCTGCAGGAAGGCGAGGAAGGCGAGCGCGTCGCACAGCATGCGTGCGCCCGGCGTGGCCAGCGGCGACAGCGCCACCGCCCAGATCGCCGCCACCAGCACGATCATGACCAGCAGCGTGCCGAGCGGTCCGGCCAGCGAGGCCAGCGCGCGCCACCAGCGATTGCGCATCAGGTCCTCGCGCAGATAGACCGCGCCGCCGGGAAAGCCGATGCCGCCCAGCACCACGGCCAGGATCGGGATGACGATCGAGACGCCGACATCGACGTATTTGAGCGGATCGAGGGTGAGGTAGCCCTTGGCGCGGATGGTGTGGTCGCCGGCCTTGTGGGCGATGAAGGCGTGGCCGAACTCGTGGGCCATGACTGCCAGGATCCAGCCGAGGATCACGAAGACGAAGGTCGCCAGCCGCGCGGCCAGTTCGCTCGGCGCGTAGACCAGGAAGGCGGCCGAGGCCAGCCAGGCGGCCAGCAGGATCAGGGCGTTGGGGCTGACGCCGGGGCGGGGCTCGAAGGTCTGGTCCTGGGTCATGGTTTCTGGGCGGCGGGGCCGCTCACCGTGGCGATGGCGTGATTGGACGCCTTGGCGACCACCAGATCGGCGCGGTCGCGGGCATGAACGATGTGGTCGTGCAGGTTCTTGAGGTTCACGTCGCGCCAGACCATGCGGGCCAGGCCGTCGGTCTGCTCGCGGGTCATGTGCCGGAAGCGCGCGTAGAACGACGTCGGGTCATGCTCGGCCGCCTCCCAGAGCTCCAGAAAGCGGGCGACGTACCAGCGCTCGAGATCGGCTTCGTCCGCGTCCAGATAGATCAGCGCGTCGAGCAGGTCGGCCGGTCCGGTGTCGGGATGGCGCAAGGTCAGCCCCTCGATCACCAGCACGTCGCGCGGCGCGAGGCGGCGGGCGAGGGCGGGATCGATGTCGTAGATGACGTGCGAATAGGCCGGGAAGTCGGCGGGCCCTCCGCGCACGGCGGAGAGCGCCGCGCGCAGGGCGGCGTGATCGTAGGTGTCGGGCGCGCCCTTCTGGCCAAGGATCCCGCGGGCCTCGAGCACCGCGTTGGGGTGCAGGAAGCCGTCGGTGCAGGCGATCTCGACCTGGGCGCCGTCGGCCGCGAGCCGATCGGCGAGAGCCTGGGCGAAGGTGCTCTTGCCGACCGCCACCGACCCGGTGACGCCGACGATGAACGGGCCGCTCGCCGGGCGCAGCGGGGCCAGCAGGTCGATGATGTGGGGCAGGCTCACGGGCGGCTCGCGAATGTGGAGCGCGACTATAGGGGCAGGCCCGCGACCTTGGCGAGGTTGGGCTTGGGGATGGCCGAGACGAAGGCGCCCTGGGCGTTGGCCTTGTCGCGGGCGAGCTCGGCCCAGGCGGCGGCGAAGCCGGTGGGGCTGGACTTGCTGGGGCCGGCGATGGCGAAGGCGGGCTGGCGGCCGGTGAGCGCCGCGGTGAGCGCGGCCCAGAGGTCGAGGTTCTCGGCCGGGGCCTCGTCGCCCTGCGGCGGGCGGCCGGCGGCGATCAGGGCGGCGGTGCGGGCGACGGCGGCGTTGTCGATCTGGATGGAGGCCGCGCCCTTGGGAACGTCCTTCAGCGCCGCCAGCAGCGCGGTCAGGGCCATGCGCTCGGGGCTGGTGTAGCGCTCGCCGCCGGCCTGGCCGGAGGCGGACTCGTCGTGGCTGCGGACATAGGCCCAGCCGCCGCACTTGAAGGCCTCGTGATAGCTGGTCTGGATCCAGATGGCGGTGCTCATCGCGGCGATCTAGCAGTTTGCGCGAACGCATGCATGATCGCTCGACCAGAGAGAGCAACCCATGCCCGCCACCACCAATCACACCAGCGTCGAGAAACTGAACCAGGCCAACGAGGGCAAGCTGCCCGGGCACCTGGGCCTGGTCATCACCGAGGTCGCCGACGGCAAGGTCGTCGGACGCCTGAAGGTGCGCCAGGACCTGGTCGCTCACACCGGCTATCTCCTGGCCGGCGCGGTGCTGTCGGTCGCCGACATCCTCTGCGCCTACGGCGTCTCGACCGCCTGGCCGGAAGGGGCCAACGGCTTCACCACGGCCGAGGTGAAGGCGAATTTCGTCGGCACCCTGCGCGATGGCGAGGCGATCTGCACCGCCAGCCTGCTGCACGGCGGGCGCACCACCCAGGTGTGGGACGCCAAGGTCGAGGATGCGGCGACCGGCAAACTGATGGCGGCGTTCCGCTGCACCCAGATCATCCTCTATCCGCGGGCCTAGTCATGCGCTTGTGCGTCGTTGCGGCGCTGGCCTGCGCCGCCCTGGCCGGTCCGGCCCTGGCCCAGGGCTCGAAGGTCAGTTCGGCGGTCGAACTCGCGCGGCAGGCCGAGAGCCTGAAGCCGGGGCAGTGGGTCTGGGCGCCCCAGGTCGCGCCGGCGGGCCCCATCATCGTCTATGTCGACCTCGACCGGCAGTTGGCCACGGTCTATCGCAACGGCCTGCGCATCGGGGTCAGCACCATCTCGTCCGGCAAGGCCGGGCACGAGACCCCGACCGGAGTGTTCACGATCCTGCAGAAGGACAAGGACCACCACTCCAGCACCTACAACAACGCCCCGATGCCCTATCAGGAGCGCCTGACCTGGGACGGGGTGGCGCTGCACGCCGGCGGTTTGCCGGGCTATCCCGAGAGCCACGGCTGCATCCACCTGCCCTACGAGTTCTCCAAGCTGCTGTTCGGCGTCACCCAGATGGGCGGTACGGTGGTGATCGCCGGGCGCCACGGCGAGCCGGTGACGGCGCGGGAAGCCGGGGTGCTGGCGCCGTTCGCCGCGGGCGGCGCTGCCGAGGACCACATCCCGCTGAGCGGCGGGGAAGCCTTTCGCTGGACGCCGGAGGCTTCGCCAAACGGGCCGGTCTCGATCATCATCTCCAAGGCCGACCAGCGCGCGGTGGTGCTGCGCAACGGCGTCGAGATCGGCCGCGCGCACGCCGAGATCGACGAGGACGCGGTCTCCACCCATGTGGCGACCCTGGCCAAGGGCGCGGACGGCAAGGCGGTGTGGCTGCGGGTTGGCGCGCCGGGTCACGACGACGAAGCGGGCCAGCCGGTGGACGCGGCGACCTTTGAGCGGATCCGCGCGCCCAAGGCGTTCCTGGACCAGGTGGCGCGGGTGATGACCGTGGGGACCACGGTGCTGGTCACCGCCTCGCCGGTCGGATCCGACAACAGCGGGACGCGCCTGACCGTGCTGAGCGCGGTCAAGGGCGACGAGGTGACGCCCTAGGCTGCGGCGCGGGCGTCGCGGGCGCGGTTGGAGCGAACCATGACCCCGACGCCGCCGAAGCCGACGATCATCATCGCCCAGGCGCTCGGCTCGGGCACGCCGGACCCGAACTGGAAGTTGTCCATCACGAACTGACGGCCCTTGTCGGTGCAGTCGTTGATGTAGGTCTCGAAGGTCAGCTTGTTGACGCCGACCCAGTTGGCCTCGAACAGCTGCGGCTTCTTGGTGTTGAGCGTCAGGGTCTCTTTGTACTTCTGCACGCCGTCGCTGAAGCCGGTGATGGTCAGCTTCAGGCCGTCGATCCACGCGGCGTTGAAGTAGGCGCTTTCGAAGGTGAAGCTGCCGGTCGCCACCGACACCGAGCTCTGCTTGAGGCCGTAGTCGTTGAAGGCGACGTTCTTCGGCGAGACCACGCCCTTGCCGTAGCCGGTCTGGCCGAGGCCGACCTTCTTGGGGGCGACGGTGCTCATGTTGCTCCAGTCGAAGCCCTGGTAGGTCCCGAGCGACTGCACCGCATGGCCGCGGTCGTCGAAGGTGATTACGTCCGCGCAGGCCGGGCCCGCCAGAGCTGCAGCGCCGAGCGCCAGAGCCGCCAAAATCGCCTTCATCGCTATCCCCGAACCAAGCCCCCGCACCGGCGGGTCGCCACTGCACCGCGCGCGACCCGGCCACAGGCCGTGGTTAAGGCCAAGCCAGTTCACTCGGCAGGCGGGCAATCGGAGGAGGTATTCGCCTCGGGCGGGAATTTGGCCTCACCCCATGCCGGCGATCGCCTTCAGCGCGAAGGCGACGTCCTCGGGCGTATTGCGGATGCTGGGGGTCAGCCGCGCGTGGGAGACGCCGTAGGGCGCGGCCGAGCCGATGACCCGCCATTGCCGCAGCCGCGAGACGACGCCGCGGGCCGACATGCCGGCGACGTCGAAACTGACGATCCCCGCCGACATCGTCGGGCTGATCGGCGTGCGGACCCGCACGTGCGGCATCGCCGCCAGGCCGCTCTTCAGCTGACCAGCCAGATCGTGGGTGCGCTTGGCCACGTGCTCCTTGCCGATCGACTGGTGGAACTGGAAGGCGTCGGCGAGGGCCCAGACGTGCTCGAAGGCCTTGAAGCCGCCAGGGGTCATCCGGGCCGCGGTGGTCGGACCTGGATCGAAGCCGCCGATCCAGGCCGAATAGGCGTTCGACGCAAGGAAGCTGGGGATCACGGGGGACAGCTTCTGCAGGGCCTGGGGCGAGAAGAACACCACGCCGGTGCCGCGCGGGCCGAACAGCCACTTGTGGCAGCCGGCGACCAGCACGTCGCAGCCGAGTTCGGGCAGGGTGGCGTTCTCGACCCCGAAGCCGTGCACGCCATCGACGCAGAAGATGATCTGGTCGGCCGGCTGGCGGCCGGCGTTGATCGGCTTTAGGGCATCGGCGATGGCGCGGATCGGCAGCTTCAGTCCGGTCGAGGAGTGCACCCAGGTCAGGGCCATCACCCGGGTGGCCGGCGTGATCGCGCGGGTGATGCGCGAGACGATGTCGATGGTCGAGGCGGTTTCAGCCCCGTCGTGCAGGGTGATCTTGCGGACCGAGAAGCCGTTGCGCAGGGACGAGAGGCGCAGCGACTCGTGGGTGACGTAGTAGTCGTGGACGCTGGTCAGCACCTCCTGGCCGTAGCGCAGGGTCAGGCCGCCATAAAGCAGGCCGATCCCGGCCGTGGTGCTTTCGCAAAGGGCGACATGGTCGGTCGGCACGCCGAAATAGGCGCCGGCGGCGGCGCGCGAGAGGTTCTGGCCGCGCTTATTGTTGTGTTCCAGGTAGGTGATCGGGTTGCGGTCGAGGGCCATGCGGTGGCGGGTGATGGCCTCGCGCACCGGCCGCGGATTGGCGGCGAACAGCATCGCCGAGAGGTCGACCTCGCTCCAGTCGAGATCCCATTGGGCGCGTAGCCGCCCCCAATCCGGCGGCGGGCGTGCACCCGGCGCAGGAGGCAGGTCGGCTTGCGGCAGCGGCGGTTCGTCGTCGAACTCGGCGGACGGCGCCTCGGGCGCGGGAGCGGCGATCGCCGCCGGCGTAGGCGGTGGTGGCGTCTTGGGCTTGCGCTGCGGCCAGGCGGCCGCGGCCTCGCTGGCGACGCCCGCGACCGGGGCGGCCACGAGGCCCATCGCCAGCAGATGGCGGCGGTTCAGTTTCGGCGCGTCGCCGGCGTCTCGCATGCAGCCCTCCGGAACTCCCTCAAGGGACAATGCGGAGCTTGTCGCCGGAGTTTCGGCCATCGGGTGAAACCCGCAGGCCGCGACTATTCGTGGCGGGGGACCAGATCGAAGGCGATGACCCGCTGATCGGCGCAGAGGTCGGCGGCGACCGCCTCGCTGGGGACCCGGCCCCGCCGGCGGAAGGTGGCGGCGAGTTCGAAGCCCTGGCCGTCGGCCAGCAGCCGGTGGGTGATGACGTCGGGCTTCAGGCTGTGGCGGGCGAGCAGGGCGACCAACTCGCTCTCGCTGGCGAAATCCGAGCCGGCGTAGCGCACGGTCAGGTCGACATGGTGGTACTGCGGCAGCCGCACCTCGAGCAGGCGAAAGCCGACCAGCACCAGCAGGGTGGCGACGGTTCCACCGATCGCCAGGCTGTAGAAGCTGATCCCGAAGAGCACGCCGAGCGCGGCGGTGGTCCACAACGAGGCGGCGCTGGTCAGGCCGCGGACCGAGAAGCCTTCCTTGAAGATCACGCCGCCGCACAGGAAGCCGATGCCGGTCAGGATGCCGTGCGCCATGCGCACCGGATCGATGCGGATGACGTCGTGCGGGGTCTCGAACATCCAGCGGACCTGGTGCACGGCGGCCAGCATCAGCAGCGCCGAAGCCAGGCACAGCAGGATATGCGTGCGCACGCCCGCGGCGCGGCCGCGATACTCGCGCTCGAAGCCGATCAGGCCGCCGGCGACGATGGCACCCGCAAGCGGGGCGAGATATTCGATCACCCAGTCCATAGGCTCACAACGCGCGAACTGCGGTTAAGCTTCGCAGGGGTGCAAGCGGCGCCGCAAATCAGCCAACATCCTGTTATCGAAGGGCAATAGTCGCGTCAGGCGGCGCCGTTGGTCGCCACGCGACGGGGGGATGAGAAATCGTGCGCAGAATCGTCTTGGTACTCACCGTCGCCGGCATGGCGCTGGGACTCGCCGCGTGCGGGCACAATGTCGAGCAACGGGCGGCCACGGGCGCGGCGGCCGGGCTGATCGTCGGCGGCCCGGTGGGCGCGGCGGTCGGGGCCGGGGTCGGCGTCGTGGTCAGCAAGACCGCGGACAACTAGGGCTGCCCGCGGCGGAGAGTTCGGCCTAGCCGAACTTCTCCATGTCCTCGTCGGAGATGTCGTAGTCGCCGTAGACGTTCTGGACGTCGTCGTCGTCGTCCAGGGCGTCGATCAGCTTCAGCAGGGTCGGGACCGACTCGGCGTCGACATTGACGTAGGTCTTCGGCCGCCACACGATCTTGCTGGTCTTGGCCTCGCCCAACACGCCTTCCAGCGCCGCGGCGACTTCGGCGAAGTCCTCGAAGGCGGTGTAGACGATGTGGCTTTCCTCGTCGGACTCCACGTCCTGGGCGCCGGCCTCGATGGCCGCTTCCATGACCTTGTCTTCCGAGCCGACGCTGGCCGGGTAGGTCAGCTCGCCCAGGCGGTCGAACTGGAAGGTCACCGAGCCCGAGGCGCCGAGGTTGCCGCCGTTCTTCGAGAAGATCGAGCGGATGTTCGAGGCCGCGCGGTTGCGGTTGTCGGTCAGGCCTTCGACGATGATGTTGACGCCGCCAGGGCCGAAGCCTTCGTAGCGCACTTCCTCGTAGTTCTCGCCGTCGCCGCCCGCGCCCTTCTTGATGGCCCGCTCGATGTTGTCCTTGGGCATCGACTCGGCGCGCGCGTTGGTGACGGCGAGGCGCAGGCGGGGGTTCATCGCCGGGTCGGGCATGCCCGACTTGGCGGCGACGGTGATTTCGCGCGACAGCTTGGAGAACAGCTTGGACCGCGCCGCGTCTGCGCGGCCTTTGCGGTGCATGATGTTCTTGAACTTGGAATGTCCGGCCATGTGTCTCTCTGAAAGGTCAGTGGGCGGCTTCTAACCTCAGAGGCGTTTGAACGCCAGCGGGGCCGGAACCTGCTTGCCGCACAGGGGTTAGGCCTGCGCAGACACCGGAGCCTAGCCGATGACCGACTACTTCGACGACGTGCTTGACGAAGAACCCACCGGGTCCCTCGTGCGCTGGATGGACCGCCCGCCGATGCAAGTGGGGGCGGCGGCGCTGTCGGGCGCTGTGGCGGGAGCCTTCCTGCTCGGCGCCGTCGCGGCCCTGGGGCTGGTGATCCTGAGCCGGCGGACGACTATTGAGCCGCGACTTCGCAATCAATTCTCTCGACTGATCCACTAGCGAGCCGGAACACCGCGTCCTGGGGCACCTCCTGCGCCAGGGTCTCAGTGCGCGGCAGGCCGAGATAGGCGCCGCGAACCACGCGGCCCGAGCCGCCGTGGCTGACCACGATCACCTTGCGCTCCGGCTCCGGCGGCAGGCTGGCCAGCCAGTCGCCGACGCGGGCATCGACGCTCTCGTAGCTCTCGCCGCCCGGGGCGGCGAACTGCCAGCCGCCGCGGCCGAAGGTGTCGGGGTGCTCGATCGCGAGCTCGTCGCGCAGCCGGCCGTCCCACTCGCCGAACGACACCTCGATCACCCGGCGGTCGGTCTCGATGGGCAGACCCAGGGCCTCGGAGATCAGTCCGGCGGTGGTCTGGGCGCGGCCGAGCGGGCTGGAAATCAGCCGCCAACCGTCAGGTTTTTCGATCAGACCCTGCAGCAATCTGCCGATGGCCGCGCCCTGCGCGCGGCCGAGCGCCGTCAGCGGGGAGTCGAGATGCCCCTGCTGACGCCGCTCGGCGTTGAACTCGGTCTCGCCGTGGCGAACCAGGTAGATCACGCGGCGACCGGCGCGCAGGCCAGGCGTTCGACCTCGCCGCCCCAAAGGCGGAAGAGGGCGTCCTGGGGCGTATCCTGCTCCATGGTCGCCTCGCGCGAGAGACCCTGGTAGGCGCCGCGCATCAGCACCCCGGCGATGCCATGACTGACGGCGATGACCTTGCGCTCGGGCTCGGGCGGCAGGTTCGCGAGCCAGGGGCGCACCCGGGCGTCGACGTCCTCGAACCGCTCGCCGTCCGGGCTGCCGAAAACCCACTCCCGACTGGCGAACGTCTCCGGATGCTCGACCCGCAGGTCGGCGTACATGCGGTTCTCCCACGAGCCGCAGCCGACCTCGATGAGGGCCGGATCGATCTCTACCGGCAGGTGCAGCGTGCGCGAGACGATAGCGGCCGACTGGCGCGTGCGGCGCAGCGGGCTGGCGAGGATGCGCCAGCCCTCCAGGTCGCCGATCTGGTCGGCCAGCACGTTGGCCATCGCCTGGACCTGAGCCATCCCCAGCGAGGTCAGCTGGGAGTCGGTCTGGCCCTGAAGCCGGCCGTCGCGGTTGTAGTCGGTCTGGCCGTGACGCAGCAGGTAGATCATTTCTTGCGACGCACGACCGGATGCGAGGACGACAGGCCGCCGTCGACGACGATCGCCTGGCCGTTGACGTAGGAGCTTTCGTCCGAGGCCAGGAACAGGGCGGCGTTGGCGATCTCGATCGGCACGCCGCCGCGGGTCATCGGGTTCAGTTGGCCGATCTTGTCCTCGTTGCCGCGGGCGCGGGCGCCGTCGAAGATCGCCTGGGTCATGCCGGTCTCGATCAGGCCCGGGCAGATGGCGTTGACGCGTACGCCGGTGCCGTAGAACTCGTTGGCCGAGGTCTGGGCGAGGTTGATCACGCCGGCCTTCGAGGCCGAGTAGGGCGAGCCGCCGGCGCCCGAGCGGATGCCCGCCACCGAGGCGGTGCAGATGATCGAGCCCTTCTCCTTGGGGATCATCACCCGCGAGGCGTGCTTCACCAGCAGGAAGGCCCCGATCAGATTGACCCGCAGGATCTCCGCCCAGAAGGCGCCGTCCTGTTCGTCGAAGCCAGTCCAGCCGCCGGAGATGCCGGCGTTGGCCCAGGCCACGTCGAGGCCGCCGTACTCGGCCACGGCCTTGGCGACCAGGCTTTCGACGAAGGCTTCGTCGCCGGCGTCGCCGGTCAGGGCGATGGCCTTGCCGCCGGCCTCGGTCACCAGGCGGGCGGTCTCGACCGCGCCGTCGGTCTTGTCGGCGATGACGAGGCTGGCGCCCTCGGCCGCGAACAGCAGCGAGGCGGCGCGGCCGATGCCGGAGCCGGCGCCGGTGATGACGGCGGACTTGCCGGAGAGACGTCCCATGGGGTGTTCCTTGTACTAGAAGATCAGGCGCGCGCGACGGCGGCGAGGATGGCGTCGATGAAGGCGTCGTGCAGGGCCGGCGGCAGATCGTGGCCCATGCCGGGGATCACGCGCAGTTCGGCTCCGGGGATGGCCGCGGCGGTCGCCTCGCCGCCCACCAGCCGCACCAGCGGGTCGTCGGCGCCATGCAGCACGACGGCTGGAATCTTGAGCTTCGAAAGCCGTTCGGTGCGGTCGCCGTCGCCGCGGATGGCGCCCATCTGGCGGGCCGAGCCGGTCGGGTTGAAGGCGCGCGCGTATTCCGCGGCGGCGCGTTCGCGAAGGCCGCCGGGCGGCCAGGGATAGCCAGGGCTGCCGATGGTCTCGCCGTTGCGGACCGCGAAGTCGAGGAAGGTCTCGAAGTCGGCCTTGGGATCGGGCGGAGCGGTGTTGAGCACCGCGCCGGCTTCCGGCGTCGGATCGAGGGTGCCGGGCGCTCCGGTGGCCGACATGATCGAGGTGATGGAGAGCACGCGGTCCGGATGATTGATCGCCAGCGCCTGGGTGATCATCCCGCCCATCGACACGCCTGCCACATGCGCCTTGGCCACGCCCGCGGCGTCGAGCACCGCGACCGCGTCGGCGGCCATGTCGGAGAGGCTGTAGCTCTCGCCCGGCTTGAACCAGGCGGAGAGACCGGTGTCGCGGTTGTCCATGCGGATGACGCGATAGCCGCGGGCCGCAAGCTTGCCGCAGAAGTCGGCGGGCCAGCGGGTCATCTGCGAGCCAAGGCCGTTGATCAGCAGGATCGTCGGGGCGGCTTCGTCGCCGAAGGATTCGTACTCGAGTTCGACCTGACCGTTCTTCGCGCGGGGCATGGGGAGATCCTTCAGAGGACGATGAAACCTAAAATGTCATCCCGGCTGTAGCGAAGCGGAAGGCCGGGACCCATACGCACCGATCCATCCGAAGAGGGCCGTGCGAATGGGGCCCGGACAAGCGCTGCGCGCTTTCCGGGATGACGCCTTTTGGACTGTCTTACGGCACCAGCACCACGCGGCCGACGGCGGCGCGGCTTTCGATGTAGGCGTGGGCGCCAGCGGCGTCCGATAGCGGGAAGACCTTGTCGATCAGGACTTCCAGCTCGCCCTTGGCGGCGTCTTCGATCAGCCGCTGGATGTTGTCGTGCACCCGATCGGTGCCGATCTCGGCGCCCAGGAACACGCCCGACAGAGTGCGGTTGCCGCCCATCATCGAGCCGACATCGGCCACCATCGGTTCACGGCCGGCGGCGCCGACCATCGAGACCCGGCCGCGATAGGCCAGAGAGTTGATCGAGCCTTGCAGGGTGGGGCCGCCGACCGAGTCGACGATCACGTCCGCGCCCTTGTTGTCGGTGAGGCGCATGACTTCCTTCACCACGTCCTCGCGGGCGTAGTTGATGCCGTGATCGAGGCCGAGCGGCTTCAGGCGTTCAAGGCGTTCGTCCGACGAGGCGGTGGCCAGGATCAGGCCCGCGCCGGCGCGCTTGGCCAGCTGGATGGCGGCGACGCCGACGCCCGAGGCGCCGGCCTGGATCAGGACGGTCTCGCCGGCCTTCATGCGGCCGAACTCGAACAGGCAGTCATGGGCGGTGCCGAAGGTCACCGGAATCGCGGCGGCCTTCTGCATGTCGTAGCCGTCCGGCACGACCCAGCAATTGCGGGCGGGCACGGCGCGCAGGGCGGCGTGGCTGCCCCAGCTGTTCAGGGTGGCGACCTTCTGGCCGACCTTCAAATGGGTGACTTCCGAGCCGATCTCGATGATCTCGCCAGAGGCCTGGTAGCCGACCACGTGCGGGGTGGTCATCAGTCTGCCGCCGAAGCGGCTCAGGACGTCGCCGCCTTCGATGGCGATCGCCTCGACCTTGATGATCACGCCCTTGGGATGGCACTGCGGATCCGGGATTTCCTCGTATTTCAGGACTTCCGGACCGCCGGTCTCGTAATAGACAGCAGCTTTCATGAGCTTCCTCCTTATAACTTAAACAATTGTTTGAGGACGCTATCCAAGACCAGGGGGGCGACGCAAGGGAAAGCGTGGCCGCCCATAAGGCATCCCGCCGATCACACGAGGCTGTGACGAGCCTGTGGCGGTGCAGCGCTTGCAGAGCTTGCCCGAACGCCGTTCTCCTGTACCAGAACGGCACACCTTCGTTCGGACCGCGGCGTTAACCTAATGGCCCTGCTCGACAGTCAGGAAGTCGCGAACGATCCGCCGTCGCCCGACGCCGTGCGGCTGGTCATCGAGACCATGTACCAGGTGGCGGCCAATCCCGAGGCGTGGGAGCGGCTGATCGACGTGCTCGACGAGGACGGGCTGGGCCGTGATCCCGATCCGGAGATCTTGCGCGGCCTGGCGCTGAGCGAGGACATCGCCCGGCTGGCCAGCCGGCCCGAAGAGGGGCCGACGACGACCGGGCGCTCGGACATCGGCTGGCTGCTGCTGAACCCGCGCGGCAAGGTGATCGCTCACAACGGCGCGGTGCTGAGCGCGCTGGGCGGGGCGGTGTCGCGGTTGGAGATCGGTCAGGCCGTCGTCTTTCGTGATCCCGACAACGCAGAGGCGCTGGCCGCCGCCTTGGCCAAAGCGCGCCCGCGCCAGCGGGGCCAGATCATCCTGAAGCTGGAGCGCGGCGACGAGGACGGGCCGGGCTTCGCCTATGTGGTTCCGGCCCGGTCGCTGCCGGGCTTGGCCGACCTGCCGGTGCTGGCGGCCGAGGACGAGAGCTTTGCGGTGGTGTTCCCCGCCGCGGCCGAGGCCGGGCGGCTGTGGAGCACGCTGTCGGAGAGCTTCGGCCTGACCCCCGCCGAGGTACGGCTGGCGCGCAAGCTGCGGGACGGCCGCTCGCTGCAGGACGCCGCCGACGAACTGTCGGTCAGCGTCAACACCGTTCGCAATCAGCTGCGAGCCGTCTTCGACAAGATGGGCCTGAAGCGGCAGAGCGACCTGATCCGGGCGCTGACCGAGCTGTCGGCCCTGGCCGGGCTGATCGAGGCCGACGATCCGGTCCGCGCCCAGGAGGAGGCGATCGGCCAGGCTCCGCCGGTGCGGTACGTGGTCCTGGCCGACGCCCGACGGCTGGCCTATCGCGAGTACGGCGACCCGGCGGGCCGGGCGGTGCTGATGTTCCATGAGGGGCTCGGTTCGAGCCTGCTGCCGCCGGAGACCGACGCCGTCGGGCGGCGGCTGGGCCTGCGCATCGTCAGCGCCGAGCGACCGGGCTTCGGGCGGTCCGACCCGCGGCCCGACTACAGCTTCGACGGGGTCGCCGAGGACATGGTCGCCCTGTGCCGGCAACTCGGTGTCGAGCGGCTGCAGATCGCCGCTGCGCTGTCGGGAACCCCGTCGGCGATCCAGACCGCCATCGCCCTGGGCGAACAGGTGGAGCGGGTGCTGGTCTATTCCGGCCGCCCGCCGCGCGGCGTGCCCGACCCGACGCGCAATCCGCTGACCATGATGCGCAGCCGCATCGAGGCCAATCCCTGGCTGGTGGAGACGTTCCTGGCGGTGCTGCGCCTGCGGCTGTCGCCGGCGATGATGATCCGGGTGATGCAGCGCTCGAGCGCGCAGTCGCCCGGCGATCTCGCCTTCCTGGCCGCCCACCCCGAGGCGGCGACCTTTGTCGCGGCCTATATGACCGAGTGTCTAGCGCTTTCCAGTCGCGGGCCCGCAGACGAGCTGCGGGCCTTCCGGCGGGGGCGCAACATGAGCGTGAACGGGCTGAAGGCGCCGTTGATCGTCTGGCACGGCGAGCAGGACCGGCTGACGCCGCTGCCGCAGCTGCTGGCGTTCCTGGGCGAGCACGCCCGCGAGGTGCACGTGCGGCCGGGCGTCGGGCACTTCCTGGTGCTGCGATACTGGGACGACATCCTGCGCGAGCTCGCCGCCGCCTAGGCCTAGTGCATTTGGGTCATGCGCGCCCCGACCGACGCAGGGTCTCCTGCGATCAAGGCGGATCAGGCTGCACGAAGGATCCGCCAACCACACTTCAGGAACCGACAACGACGGTCTGGCGCCGGCGTTGTCGAGGGCCCGCGGTCAGGCTCCACCCAGCCTTGGCGGCGGGTCCGCCCTTCGCCAGGGACAAACGTCCCGGACCCTGGCGTGACCGCGGTCGCAAGGCCGCGGACGGGAGCGAGGTCGTCAGGGTGACTTAGGCCCCCCCGGCGCGCCCTGGTCGGCTTCGGGGGAGGTCGGCTAGGCCTCCAAGGCGGCGGATGCGGTTCCAAAGGGACCGCGTCCGCCGTCTCCTCGAGCCAGATCAGCCGTTGCGTTTCACGTAGGCGCGGATCGCGGCGATGACGCGGTCCTGGTCGTCCTGGGTCAGATAGGGGTGCATCGGCAGGCTCATCACCACCTTGGACTTGGCGTCGGTGACCGGCAGGCCGCCCGGGGCCGGGTAGACCGAATAGACGTCCTGGCGGTGGATCGGGATCGGGTAGTAGACGGCGGTCGGGACGTCCTGGCCCTTCAGATGGGCGATCAGGCCGTCGCGGTCGTCGGTCTCGATCGTGTACTGGGCCCAGACGCTGACCCCGCCGTCGATCACCTTGGGAACCTTGACGACGTCGCCGAGGCCGGCGGCGTAGCGGTCGGCGACCCGGTTCCGGGCGGCGATCTCGTCGGCGAAGATGGTCAGCTTCTGCAACAGCACCGCGGCCTGGATGGTGTCCATGCGGCTGTTCATGCCGATGCGCAGGTTCAGGTACTTGGGATCGTGGTCGAAGGTCTTGCCTTCGAGGTCGGACTTCACGGCCTGTCCGTGGACGCGCAGCGAGACCAGCAGGTCATGCAGGCGCTCGTCCTTGCACAGCACCGCCCCGCCGTCGCCGTAGCAGCCGAGCGGCTTGGCCGGGAAGAAGCTGGTGGTGGTGACGTCGGCCCAATGGATCGGGTGCTGGCCGTTCAGAGTGCAGCCGAAGCCCTGGGCGCTGTCGGAAATCAGCTTCAGGCCGTGCTTCCTGGCGACCGCCGAGATCGCCGGGTAGTCGGCCGGCTGGCCGAACAGGTCGACGGCGATGATCGCCTTGGGGGTCAGCTTGCCTTCGGCCTTCACGGCCTCGATGGCGGCGTCGAGCGCGACCGGGTCCAGGTTGTAGGTGTCGTCCAGGATGTCGACGAACACAGGCGAAGCGCCGACCAGGGGCATGACCTCGGCCGTGGCGGCGAAGGTGAAGGACGGGCAGAACACCGCATCGCCTGGGCCGACGCCCCAGGCCATCAGCGGCAGCTGCAACGCCTCGGTGCCCGAGCCGCAGGAGAGCACGAAGGGCGCGTCGCCGAAGGCGCCGAGCTCCTTTTCGAACTGGGCGATCTCCGGGCCCATGACGTAGGCGCCGGACCGCACGACCTTGAGGATCGCGTCTTCCAGCGGCTGGCCGAGGCGGGCGCGTTGGGCTTGCAGGTCGATGAAGGGGATCGGCATGTCGGCATCTCGCGTAACGAAGCGGCGCGCTACATGGCACGCGTCGGGAGCCTAGGCCAAACACGCTTGTTTTCGGAACGTTTCGCCTGAAACGAAAAGGTCCCGGGGCGCCCCCCGACGCCACCGGGACCGGGGTCCCCGCCGGCTGCTCGCCAAGGCGTTTGGGGACCCGAACTCGTCAAAGAGGTGGAGCGTGACGACCACCGGGGCCGGCGTCCTTCGCCGTCACGCTCCGGCCGCGGAGATCAGGCGGCCATCCGTCCTGCCGGAGGCAGCAGCGAGGCGACCACAAGCCGGCTCAGCATTCGGCCGTCGAGCGGGATGATCGCGTCGATGAACTGGGCGCTGGAGGTCGAGTCCATGTCCGGCGGCGGCTGCAGCAGCGTCTCGTCGATCACGAAGGTCTCCTGGACGGCGTCGACCAGCAGGCCGGCGAGCCGCTCGCCGTGCTGGACCACGACGATCACGTGCCGCGACGACGCCTCGGTGCGGCCAAGGTCGAGCCGCGCGCGCAGGTCCAGCACCGGCATGATCGAGCCGCGCAGGTTGATGACGCCCAGCATGTAGGGCGGGGTGTGCGGCATCGGCGTGGCCGCCGACCAGCCGCGGATCTCGCGCACGGCGCGGATGTCGATACAGAACTCCTGGTCGGCGATCTCGAATGAGATCAGCTCAAACTTGCCGTCGACGTGTTCGAGGCCGTCGCTGGTCATCAGAACTCCTCCCCACTGCGGAGCAAATGACGCGGCCACTTCGGTTAACGAGGCAATAACGGTGTAATGTTCGGGAAGTCGAATTAGGTGAAATGTTCTCCAGAAATTACGCAATTTCCGGCATTCCAAGACTAAATAACTGCGTGATCTAAGTAATGGGCGGCAGGGCAAGGCGCAGCGTCCCGATCAGCGCCGCCGCGCAGCGGTCGCTGAACCCGCATTCGGCCGGGCTGAGGTCGGTGTCCTCGTAGCGCAGTTCGAAGGTGAGCTGCTTCCAGGTCGCCGCCCCGCCCAGGGTCCAGTAGGTGCGGTCCAGGCCGCGTTCGACCCAGCGGCGACCGAGCTTGGCGTTGAGCGTCACGTTCGGGCGAAGCGCGTAGGCGCCTTCGCTCTCCAGCCGCCAGGCCTGACCCGCGCCATAGGAGGCTTCGGGCACGAAGCTGGTCGTCGCCGCCAGCGTCCAAGGCCCCTCGGTGCGCCGCGCGGCGGCCTTCACCTGCACGAAGTTGTAGGTCGGGCCCCAGACGTGCTCGTCGGGGAAGGCGGTGAACATCGCCTCCAGCGTCAGGCGGGTCTTGCCGTCCTTCAGGTCGAGATGCTTGCCGCCATAGAGATCGAGCTCGTAGGTCGGGCCGCCCGCGCCGTCGTCGAAATCGACCTGGGTGGCGAACAGTCCCGCATAGAGCCCGTCGCGTCGCTGCCAGTGGACATAGCCCTGCAGCGCCGGACCGTCCGAGTTGCTGACCCCCTGGTAGCGGTAGTCGCTGGTCACGGAGACCGAAGAGAAGATCCCGCCCCAGTCGGACTGGGCCAGCGCGCCGTTCGGGAGAAGACCGGCCGCCAGGGCGAACCCGCACGGGGGAGCAAGCGATCGCAGTTTCATTTCGACCTCGCTCTCTGGAGTTTCGACGAGGTCAGCGGTATCTCGGCTAAGATATCAATGTTACTGAAATCGCTGCATGAGTGATTTCGATATCAATCAAGTCAGGCGGCTGGACGGCGGGCTGCTGCTGGTGTTCCGCGAACTGGTGCGGCGGCGGAAGGCGCAGGAGGCGGCGCAGGCTCTGGGACTAAGTCCCTCGGCGGTCAGCCATGCGCTGGGCCGGTTGCGCGACCTGTTCGGCGACCCGCTGTTCGTGCGCAAGCCGCATGGCCTGGTCCCCACTCGCCGGGCGCTGGAGCTGGAGCCGCAGGTCGAGGCGCTGCTGGCGCTGGCGCAGGGGACGCTGGGCGGGCGCGAGGCGTTCGACCCAGCCGCCAGCACGCGGGTGTTCCGAATGTCGGCCCCGGAGTTCGTCACCGACCTGATCGGCGGGCGGCTGCTGAATCTCTTGGCCCGGCGCGCGCCGGGGGTGGTGTTCACCATCGAGCACCTGGCGCAGGACCGGGCGTCGGAGGCGCTCCGCCGCGGCGAGATCGACGTCGCGGTCGGCCGGTTCGCCCCCGGCTTCGGCGGGGCGCGGGCCGAGCTGCTGTACAAGGACCGCTACTGCGTGGCGGCGCGGCGCGGGCACCCGCGCATCGATGGGGCGATCGACCTGCCGACCTATGCCGGCGCGGGGCATGTCTATGCGACGGCCGGCAGCGAGACCGCAGGCGACGAGACGCTGCCTGAGGCGTTCGATGTTCCGGTCGTCGCGCGGGCCGGCGCCCCGCACTGGCTGACCGTGCTGATGATGGTGGCCGCCAGCGACGCGATCGCCACCTGTCCGCGGCGGCTGGCCGAGCGCCATGCCGACATGCTGGGCCTGCAGGTGCTGGACCCGCCGTTCGAACCCATGCGGCTGAGCGTGGAGGCGGTCCGCCGCGGCCAGGCCGAAGATCCCGGCGTCGACTGGTTCCTGGATCAGGTGCGGGCCGCGGCCAGCTAGATTTCCAGGCCGAGCTCCCGGCGCAGGTGCGCGCGGGTGGCGGTTTCGAAGGCCTCGGGCCAGGCGGCGCCATGGCGCGCGGCCAGTGGCCGGGCCTGGGCAAGGAACAGCCGCGCGATGTCGGCCTGGGCCGCCAGCAGGGCCGCGCGTTCGGCGGCGGGCGCGGGCAGGGCTTCTAGCGCGGCGCGTTGATCGGCCTGCAGAAAGCCGTTCAGGCGCTTGGCGCCGCGGGCCGAACGCGGGACTCCGTTCTCCTCCAGCATCAGCTCGACCAGCATGCCGCGCAGCAGCTCAACGCCCTGCTGGCCCACCAGCCATTCCCCGCGGCCGATGCAGACGGGCGACAGGCCGAGCACGCGCAGGAACTCTTGGATCAGCCGCAAGATGCGGCCGGCGACGTCGGGATCGGCGCTGGTCCGACGCGGCGGCGGCGCAGGCGTGTCGCCGAGCAGGCGATCGAGACCGGCGCCGTCCTGGCCCGCGAACTCGGCCGGGGTCAGGAAGGCGAGGTCGAAGCGGCTCCAGCCGGCGGTGACGCCCGAAAAGATCCGGCCGTGGACGATATGCGAGAAGACGGTGACGGGAAGCGCCAGCGCGCCGGCGGCGCAGTCGCGCAGGCAGGCGGCGGGTTCATCCGCCACGACCGTGAGGTCGACATCGCTCCAGGCGTCGCCGGCCCCCTTGCCGAAGCTGCCCGAGAGCCAGGCCGAGCGAATGCGCGGGTCGGCGCCGAGCGCGGCGACAAGCTGGTCGAGCAAAGCCTGCTGGTCATTGGTCATCGGCGGCAGGCTGCAGAGGCGGACGGGCGGCGGCAAACGATTTTACCGCCGCCCGTCCGTGCGCTGAGGGCTCTAGATCTGGCGCGTGCGGCCTTCCCAGTAGGGGGCGCGGACCTTGTTGCGCTGGATCTTGCCGGCTTCGGAGCGCGGCAGGTCGTTCACGAAATCGAGGCTGCGCGGGACCTTGAAGGCCGGCAGGGCCTTGCGGCCGAAGTCCAGGATCTCCTGGGCCAGTTCCTCGGAGGGCTGGTAGCCCGGGTTCAGCAGGATCACCGCCTTGACCTGCTCGCCCCACTCGTCGTGCGGCACGCCGACCGTGGCGCTGTCGGCGACGGCGTCATGCTTGATGAGCTCGTTGTCGACTTCCTGCGGGTAGATGTTCACGCCGCCGGAGATGATGGTCTCGGCGTTGCGGCCGGTGAGGAACAGGTAGTCGTCCTCGTCGAAGAAGCCGACGTCGCCCATGGTGAAGAAGTCGCCGACGCGGTTGGCGGCGGTCTTGCCCGGGTCCTTGTAGTACTGGAACCCGCCGCCGGGCGGCAGCTGGTGGTAGATGCCGCCGGGCACGCCGGGCGCGCAGTCGTTGCCTTCCTCGTCGAGGATGCGGACCTGCAGCAGGGCCGGGCGCTTGCCGACGCTGCCCGGCTTCTTCAGCCATTCCTCGGACGAGATGGTGAAGCCCGCGCCGCCTTCGGAACCGGCGTAGTACTCGCTGAGCACCGGGCCGAACCACTCGATCATCGCCTGCTTGACCTCGGGCGGGCAGGGCGCCGCGCCGTGGACGATGTATTTCACGTGATCGACGGGGTAGCGGGCCTTGACCTCGTCCGGCAGCGACAGCAGCCGCTGGAACATGATCGGCACCAGGTGCAGGTGGGTGATCTTCTGTTCCGAGATGGTGCGCAGCACCAGTTCGGAATCCCACTTGTCGATGAAGTGCAGCGGGGCGCCCGCGCCCATGGCGGCGCGGATGTCAAAGGCCAGCGGGGCGGCGTGGTAGGCCGGGCCGGCGCAGAGCTGGATGGAGTCGTCGTCGTAGCCGCGCATGCCGTACATCGCCTGCGGTGTGATGGTCGGGGCCTCGCGGAACACGCCCTTCGGGCGGCCGGTGGTGCCCGAGGTGTACATCATCTGGTTGCCGAGCACCGGATCGTCGATGTCCGAGCCGTCCAGCGGGGCGAGGGCGTCGTCATAGCTCTGGAAGCCGGGGATCTCGCCGCCGACGGCCAGCTTGAGCACCACGTTCGGGCATTGCTCGGCGGCCGCGGCGACCGAAGCGACGCGCGCCTCGCCGACCAGCACCTTCGCCTCGCAGTCGTTGATGATGTAGGCGATCTCGTCGGTGGTCAGGTGCCAGTTGACCGGGGTGATGCGCAGGCCCGAGCGCAGGGTCGCGGCCTGGACCTCGATGAACTCGGCGCGGTTGGAGCAGACGATCGCCAGGGCGTCGCCGGCCTTCAGGCCATGCTGACGGAAGAGGCGGGTCAGTTTGTTGGCCGCCGCGTTCACCTGGGCGAAGGTCCGCGCGCTGCCGTCGGGATTGACCACGGCGACCTTGTCCGGCTGCAGCCCAGCCCAGACGGCGGTGGTCATGCCGGTCGCCGCCGCTGCGTTCAGGGCGTCTTCCAGGCTCATGCGCTCTTTCAAATCTTCCATCAAATTCCTCCCGTCGCCGACGGCCTGTGCGGTCCGCGCAGCGATCTTTTCTATGATCCGAGACGGCGTTTCCCCGGCGGCCGCCACGCGAAATATGCGTTGCGGGATGGGCCGCTTCCGTTTCGGAAACCTACAATCACACGGCTCGACGCCGCCGACAACGGCGCGCGAAATCCGAACATGGATCGGATCAGGCCCGGGCGCTCGCCCAGCGCCAGGCGGCGTAGCCGGCGGCGGCCGCGCAGGCGGTCAGGAACGTGCCCCAGGCGATGTCGGCGAGGGTGATCTTCCAGGACCAGACCTTCAGGGTCGCCTGGTTGGTGAGGTCGTAGGTGGCGTAGGCGACGAAGCCGAGGATCGCGCCGTTCAACGCCGCCCGTGGCAGGCCCGCCGCCTCGCGCGCCGCCGGCAGCACGGCCAGGGCGACGACGCCGGCGATGTAGACCAGATAGAAGGCGATTGCGGCGGTCAGGTCGAAGCGCTCGGCCAACACGGCGTCGAGCGCCGGGCGATACAGCCGCGGACCGACCTGGGTCAGCCAGACCGCGTCGATGACGGCGAAGGCCAGTCCGGCGGCGAGATAGGCGACGACGAGGGCCATCACGCGGGCGCCATCAGGTAGTGGCTGACGCCCCACTCGGTCCCGCCCCGATGGCCGAACAGGCCGGCGGTCGCCAGGAAGAACAAGCGCCAGCGCCGGCCCCAGAGGATCGCGTCGTCGCCATAGGTCTGGACCAGAAGCGGGCCGATCACCTCGCGGCGGCGGTCGTAGTTGGCCAGCCAAGCGTGGGCGGTGCGGGCGTAGTGCGTCCCGCTCCAGCGCCAGTCGCCCTCCACCCTGAAGATGTCGGGAAACTGGCGGGCCAGGTCATGGCTCGGCATCACCCCGCCGGTGAAGAAGTGGCGGGCGATCCAGTCGGCCTCGTCCTCGACGTCGAAGCGATAGGGCGTCGTACGGTGGGTGAACACGTGCAGGAACAGCCGGCCGTCCGGCTTCAGCCAGGTCCGGGCCCGGCTGAGCAGGGCGCGCCAGTTGGCCATGTGCTCGAACATCTCGACCGAGACGATGCGGTCGAAGTCGCGGTGCGGCGGGACGAAATCATTCATGTCGGCGGTGATCACCGAGAGGTTGGTCAGGCCGCGCTCGGCGGCGCGGGCGCGGATGAAGGCGCCCTGGCTTGCCGAGTTGGAGACCGCGACGATGCGCGCGGCCGGCAACGCGCGCGCCATCCACAGCGACAGCGACCCCCAGCCGCAGCCCAGTTCGAGGATCGCCTGGCCGTCCTGCAGGCCGGCGTGGGCGGCGGTTTCCGAGAGCGCCGCCTCCTCGGCCTGGGCCAGGGCGCTCACGCCGGGCGGATAGTAGCCGGACGAGTACTTGAGCTGCGGACCGAGCACGGCCTGGAAGAAGGCGGCGGGCAGTTCGTAGTGCTGGGCGTTGGCGGCCTGGACGTGTTCGGCGATCGGCCGGGCGTCCATCTCGCGGGCGAAGTCGGCGGCGTTCAGCCCCGGCTCGGCGGCCAGGTTGCGCCGCGCCCCCGCGACCAGCAGGCCGATGGCCGCCCGCCGCGCCGCGTCCGGCAGCGGTGCGCCCTCGAAGGCGTGGATGGTCGAAGCGAGCAGCCGCATGGGCGCCTCCGAAATGACTTCGCACCCAACAGATACGGCGCAGACCCGGTCTTGGATGCGGCGGCTGCATCCGAGCGTCGCGCGCGGCCGTAACTCCCAGGACCGGACACCAGCCGGAGCGAGCGTGGAGTACGACGTGACCTGGGAGCCGCCATTGAAGGTCGCCGTGATCGGCGGGGGCGTCGCCGGACTGTCCGCCGCCTGGCTGCTGAGCCAGCGTCATGCGGTGACCTTGTACGAGGACGAGGCGCGCCTGGGCGGCCACGCCAATACGGTCGAGGTCGAGGGGCCGCGCGGGCCGGTGGCGGTCGACACCGGCTTCATCGTCTACAACGAGCCGAACTATCCGAACTTCACCGCCTTGCTGAACCACTTCGGGGTCGAGAGCCGGGCGGCGGACATGGCGCTGAGCGTCTCGCTGGACGACGGCGATTTCGAGTACTCGTCGGGGGCGTTGTTCGCCCAGGCCAGCAACCTGTTCAGCCCCCGCTACTGGGCCATGCTGCGGGACGTCACGCGGTTCTATCGCCAGGGGCCGAAGGATCTGGCGCAGCTCGAGGCGCCGCTCACCTCGCTCGACGACTATCTGGCGCAGCGCGGCTACTGCCAGGCGTTCTGCGACGACCACCTGCTTCCGCAGGCCGCCGCGATCTGGTCGACGCCGCTGCGCACGATCGGCGAGTATCCGGCCGCGGCGCTAATTCGGTTTTTCCAGAACCACGGCATGATGAGCGTGTTCGGTCGCGGGACCTGGCGCACCGTGCGTGGCGGCAGCCAGGCCTATGTCGGCAAGTTGGCGGCGGCGTTCGAAGGGACCCTGCGGCGGTCGCGCCCGGTGCAGGCGGTGCGCCGCGACCTGCTGGGCGTCGAGGTGCGCGAGGCCGACGGCCGGGCCGAGCGGTTCGACCAGGTGGTGATCGCCGCCCACGCCGACAGCGCGCTGGCGATGCTGCACGATCCCGATCCGTTGGAGCGCGAGCTGCTGGGCGCCTTCCGCTACAGCCAGAACCTGGCGGTGCTGCACACCGACGCGCGGCTGATGCCGGTGCGGCGGGCGGCGTGGACGAGTTGGAACCACATCGGTCGGCGCGACGCGCCGGGGCAAGGCTGCGTCACCTACTGGATGAACCGCCTGCAGTCGCTGGACTATCCGCAGGACCTGTTCGTCACCTTGAACCCCACCCGCGAGATCGAGCTGGAGAGCATTCTTTGGGCCGACGCCTACGCCCATCCGCAGTTCGACGCCGCGGCCATCGCGGCCCAGCGCCAGCTGTGGGCGTTGCAGGGGCGGCGGCGGACCTGGTTCTGCGGCTCGTACTTCGGCCACGGCTTCCATGAGGACGCGCTGCAGTCGGGGCTGGCGACCGCCGAGGCGTTGGGCGGGGCCCTGCGGCCCTGGCGGGTGGCCGACGAATCCGGCCGCATCCACCTGCCGCCGGAGCGGCGGGCCGGATGAGCGTCCCGGCCAGCGGCCTCTATGCCGGCCGGGTGACCCACCTGCGCCGCCGGCCGCGCCGCCACCGGCTGGCCTATCGCATCTTCATGCTGCTGCTGGACCTCGACGAGATCGAGCCGCTGGCGCGCAGGCTGAGGCTGTTCGGCCATGGGCGGCGCGCGCTGGCGAGTTTCCATCCGTCCGACCATCTGCACGGCGACGGGCGGCCGCTGAGGACGCAAGTCGAAGAAATCCTGGCGCAGGCCGGCCTGGACGGCGGCGGGCCGGTGCGGGTGCTGTGCATGCCGCGGCTGCTGGGCGGATCGGGCTTCAACCCGCTGAGCGTCTGGTTCTGCCATCGCGCCGACGGAGCGCTGAGCGCGGTGCTCTACGAGGTCAACAACACCTTCGGCGAGCGCCACCTCTATCTGGTCCCGGCGCCAGACGGCGGCGGGACCATCCGCCAGCGCTGCGACAAGCGGTTCTATGTGTCGCCGTTCATGGACATGGGCCTGACCTATCGGTTCACGGTGAACGCGCCCGGCGATTCGGTCTCGGTGGCGATCGAGGCCGAGGACGAGGAGGGGCCGGTGCTGTCGGCGGCGTACTTCGCCGTGCGGCGCGAGCTCACCGACACGGCCCTGCTGAGGGCCTGGGCCGCGCATCCGCTGATGAGTCTCGGCGTGCTGTGGGCGATCCGCTGGGAAGCCCTGTGGTTGTGGGCCAGGGACGCCCCCCTCCCCCCGCGCCCCGCGCCGCCGCTGCGACTCGTGAGCGTCGGCGCGCACACCGGCTGCTAGAAGCGGCCGCGCCACACAACCTGCAAAATCTGCGATAACGTCAAAACAAGTCTGGCGCGCAGCAGGCGTGCGCGTCAGAATGCTCCGCACACTTCAAGATGGAAACTTGCCATGAGCGAGTCACGCCCCTCCCAGCGGGGCGCGCGCAGCTCTGACTCCACCGTAGCGCGTGTGGACGTCAGCAAAATGCCGCGCGTGCTGCAACGGATCACGGCCCGGGCCCTGCACTATCCTGGGCGGATGGCGCTGGCGATCGGCTGCTCCCTGGGCGCGGCGGTGGCCAGCCTGACCCTGCCGCGGCTGTTCGGCCAAGGGGTCGACCAGGCCGGCGCGCTGCTCAAGGCCGGGGCGACGCATGCCGGCGAGGCGCAAGGCGCTCTGGTGGCGACGGCGCTGCTGGTCATCGCCGCCACCGTGATCCGCGGCGTGCTGACCATGATGACCGGCTACCAGGCCGAGTATGTCAGCCAGCGGGTCGGCTACGACCTGCGCCTGGAGTACTTCCAGCAGCTGCAGCGGCTGAGCTTCGGTTTCCACGACCGCATCCATTCCGGCGACCTGGTCACCCGCGGCATGCTCGATCTCGAGGGCGCGCGGGTGTTCATCCAGAACGGGGTGATGCAGCTGATCTCGCTGCTGCTGCTGCTCGGCTTCGCCTCGTACATGATGCTGAGCACCGATCTGGTGATGGGACTGATCGGCCTGGCGTTCGTGCCGTTGGCCGGCTGGGCGCTGGGGCGGATGGGCTTCCTGCTGCGGGTCACCTGGCTGCGGGTGCAGGAGCTGATGGCGGTGCTCACCCTGACCATGGAGGAGAACCTCCAGGGCATCCGCGTGGTCCGCGCCTTCGCCGGCAAGCGCTTCGAGATGGGCAAGTTCGACGCCGCCTCGAAGGACGCGCTCGACTACTCCTACAAGCGCATCACCCTGCGCTTCCGGGCGGTGGCGGTGATGACTGTGTCGTTCTACGGCTCGATGGGGGTGCTGCTCTGGTACGGCGGCCACAAGGTGGTCGGCGGGGCGATGAGCGTCGGCAAGCTGACCGAGTTCCTGACCTACATGACGCTGCTGCAGACGCCGATCCGGCAGATCGCGATGATCTTCAACGCCGCGGCGCGGGCGACCTCGTCCGGCGCGCGGCTCTTCGAGGTGCTGGACCTGGAGCCGGAGATCGCCGACGCGCCGGGCGCCAGGCCGCTGGCGCCGGGCGCCGGCACGCTGCGCTTCGAGCACGTCGATTTCGCCTTCGATCCGGCCGGCAAGCAGATCCTGCGCGACGTCTCCTTCGAGGTACGCGCCGGTCAGACCCTGGGCATCGTCGGCCCGCCCGGCAGCGGCAAGTCGACCATCGCCAACCTGATCCCGCGCTTCTACGACGTGACCGGCGGGGCGATCACCCTCGACGGGCAGGACATCCGCGACGTGACCCTGGCCAGTCTGCGCGAATATGTCGGGCTGGTGCAGCAGGAGTCGTTCCTGTTTGACGCCTCCATCGGCCACAACGTCGCCTATGCCGATCCGTGGGCGGACGACGCGCGGATCGAGGGCGCGGCGCGCACCGCCCAGATCCACGACCACATCGCCGGCCTGCCCGAGACCTACGAGACCCGGGTCGGCGAGCGCGGCGTGGCGTTGTCCGGCGGTCAGCGCCAGCGGCTGTCGATCGCGCGCGGCGTGGTGCCGGGCCCCGGCGTGATGATCTTCGACGACTCCACCGCCGCCATCGACGCGGTGACCGAGCGGCGGGTGCGCGACGCCCTGGCCGAGGCGACCGCGACCAAGGCCACGATCATCATCGCCCACCGGCTGTCCTCGCTGATGCACGCCGACCATATCGTCGTGCTCGACGACGGGCGGGTGGCCGAACGCGGAACCCACGCCGAACTGGTCAAGGCCGGCGGCGTCTATGCCGCTCTCTACGAGCTGCAGACGCGGTCCGACTCCGAGGCCGTGCTGGACGAGGACGCCGCATGAGCCAGGACCAGGTCAGGAAACCCCGCGCCTCGCTCGGCTCGTCCGAGGGCGAGGACATCTTCGGGACCTTCGACGCCGGGGTGGCCAAGCGCTTCATGGGCATGATGGCGCCCTACCGCCGCGCCTTCCTTGTGGCGGTGGTCGCCGTGCTGGTCTCGGCCGCCTCGGTGGTGGCGATCCCGGCGCTGATCGGGCGGGCGGTGAACGCGGCGGTGGCCCGCGACGGCCACCTGCTGGACCAGACCCTGATCGCCTTCGCTGCCTTGGTGGCGGTCTATTCGACGGCGTTCTTCATCGAGCAGTGGCTGTCGGCGCGGCTGGCCCAGCGGGTGATCTTCGACATCCGCCGCAAGATGTTCGACCACTTCCAGGACGTCTCGCTGTCGTTCATGGACAAGACCCACGTCGGGCGGATCATGTCGCGGCTGCAGGGCGACGTGAACGCGCTGCAGGAGTTCCTGGAAAGCTCGACCGGCGCGGTCGGCGACTTCGCGATGCTGATCGGCATCGCCGCGGTCCTGATCAGCATGGACTGGAAGCTGGGGCTGCTGACCCTCACCGTGCTGCCGATCCTGATCGCCGTACGGGCGGTGTGGCTGCCGTTCTCCAAGAGCAGCTTCCGCGAGGCGCGCGACGCCTCCTCGACGGCCAACTCGGCGCTGGCCGAGAACATCAACGGCGTGCGCACCGTGCAGGAGACCCGCCGCGAGGCCGTGAACTTCGAGCTGTACAAGGACAAGGCCTACGACAACTTCGAGGCCCAGGCCCGCGCCGCCTGGATGACCCAGATCATGGTGCCGACGGTCGACGTGCTGACCGGCCTGGCCATGGCCATCGTCATCGTGGTCGGCGGCAACGCGGTGCTGGGCGGGCGGCTGGACGTCGGCGTGATGGTCGCCTTCATCTTCTATGTGCAGCGGTTCTTCGATCCGGTCCGCATGCTGTCGATGCAGTACACGATCATGCAGCGGGCGATGGCCGCGGCGCACCGGATCTTCGAGGTGCTGGACGTGAAGGTCGCCATCCAGGACGCGCCGGACGCCCAGCCGCTGAGCGACGCGCCAGCGACGGTCGAGTTCAAGAACGTCACTTTCGGCTACGATCGGGCCCGGCCGGTGCTGCACGACATCAGCCTGACCGTGAAGCCGCGCGAGGTGGTGGCGCTGGTCGGACCGACGGGCTCGGGCAAGACCTCGATCATCGCCCTGACCCACCGGTTCTACGAGGTCGACCAGGGCCAGGTGCTGGTCGGCGGCCAGGACGTGCGCGACGTCACCCTCGACAGCCTAGGCAAGACCATCGGCATGGTGCTGCAGGAGCCGTTCCTGTTCACCGGCACGATCGAGGAGAACATCCGATACAACACCGAGAGCGCCAGCTTCGAGGACGTGGTCGCGGCGGCCAAGGCGGTGGCGGCGCACGACTTCATCATGAAGCTGCCGGACGGCTACCAGACCAAGCTGGGCCAGCGCGGGCGCAACATCTCGATGGGCCAACGGCAGCTGATCTCGTTCGCCCGGGCGCTGGTCGCCAACCCGCAGATCCTGATCCTCGACGAGGCGACGGCCAATATCGACAGCTTCACCGAGCAGGCGATCCAGAAGGCGCTGAAGGTGCTGTTCGAGGGCCGGACCTGCATCGTCATCGCCCACCGGCTGGCGACCATCCGCGACGCCGACCGGATCATCGTGCTGCAGCAGGGCCGCATCCTGGAGCAGGGGAACCACGACGAGCTGATGGCGACCGGCGGGCTCTATTCGCACCTCTACACGTCGGCGCACGCCTCGTTCGACGACCAGGTGGTTGCGACGACAGGCGACGCGGAGTTCGCGACGCGGACCTAGCATTGATCTCCGCTCATCCCGGCTGTCGCCGGGATGAGCGGGTGGTTAGGGTTGCGCCCTACCATCCAGTTCTCAGAGTCGCTCCCATGATCCGCACCGCTGCGCTGTCGCTCGCCCTGTCGCTACTCGCCACGAGCGCCCTGGCGCAGGACCCGATCGATCCGGCGCGGCTGTCGGAGATCACCAAGGTGCTGGCCTCGGACGCGTTCCAGGGCCGCTCGCCCGGGACGCCGGGCGAGGCCAAGACCATCGAGTATCTGGTCAAGGAGTTCAAAGCCCTCGGGTTGGAGCCGGCCGGGGACGCCGGCGCCTATACCCAGGACGTGCCGCTGCTGCACACCCGGCTGAAGGACGGCGCGATCTTCGCGCTGGACCTCAACGGCAAGCGCCGGCAGCTGGCGCGCAACACCGACGTCACCGCCACCACGCTGCGGCCGGTGGACCAGGTGGCGATCGACAAGGCGCCGCTGGTCTTCGTCGGCTATGGCGTCACCGCGCCCGAGCGCGGCTGGGACGACTTCAAGGGCGTGGACCTGACCGGGAAGATCGCGGTCTTCCTGATCAACGATCCCGACTTCGAGGCTCCGGCCGATGCGGCGGCAGCCGGCAAGTTCGGCGGCCAGGCGGCGACCTACTATGCGCGCTGGACCTATAAGTACGAGGAAGCCGCCCGCCGCGGGGCGATCGGGGCGCTGATCATCCACGAGGCGCCGGGCGCGGGCTATGGCTGGTCGACGGTGATCGCCTCGAACGGCGAGGGCTTCGACATCGTCCGCGCCGATCCGGCCAAGGAGAAGGTGCTGCTGCAGGGCTGGTTGAGCGGGGCGGCGGGGCGCGAGCTGCTGGCCGCCGCCGGCCAGGACTTCGACGCGCTGAAGGCCAAGGCGCAGCGGGCCGACTTCCAGCCCGTGCCGCTGGCCGGCGCGGCGTTCTCGGCCAGTTACGGCGTGACGCACGATCAGATCGTCAGCCGCAACGTGATCGGCAAGATCACCGGGGCGAAGCTGCCCAGCGAGAGCGTGATGTTCGCCGCCCACTGGGACGCCTATGGCGTCGGCGCGCCGGACGCCCAGGGCCGCACGGTCCGCCCCGGTGCGCTGGACGACGCCATCGGCGTGGCCGGGACCATGGAGATCGCCCGGGCCTTCAAGGCCGGTCCGCCCCCGGCCCGCACCCTGGTGTTCGCCGCCTGGACGGCCGAGGAGCGCGGCCTGCTGGGCTCGGAGTACTACGGCGTCCACCCGACCGTGCCGCTGGAGACCATGGCCGCCAACCTGACGATGGACGTGCTGCAGCCGAACGGCCTGGCCAAGGACGTGGTGCTGATCGGGGCGGGGCAGAACGCGCTGGAGGACATGCTGGCCAAGGCCGCCGCCGCCCAGGGGCGGACGGTGACGCCCGACGCCCATCCGGAGCGGGCGCTGTTCTACCGCGCCGACCACTTCTCGCTGGCCCGCAAGGGCGTGCCGGTGCTGCTGCTGATGGGCCTGGGCGGCGGGGCCGACCTGGTCAACGGCGGCCGGGCGGCCGGCGACAAGTGGGTCACCGACTATACGGCCAGCGCCTATCACACGACCGGCGACGCCTGGTCGGCGGACTGGGACCTGTCGGGCGCGGCGCAGGACGTGGCGCTGTTCTACGAGATGGGCAAGGAACTGGCGGCGGGCGGGACCTGGCCGAACTGGAAGGACGGCTCGGAGTTCAAGCCGCTGCGCGACGCCAGCGCCGCCAAGCGGCGCTAGATCGTGTCGTCCTTCGGCGCGCCGGCCCGCCGGTAGGCGGCCAGCAGCATCAGCAGGTCGCGTTTGTTGAGGTGCAGCGCCTGGACCAGTTCCGGGCGCTGATAGACCTCGCCAGGAATGATCACGCGGCGCCCGCGCACCCGCTCGCAGTAGCCGAGATCGATGAGTCGCGACACGTAGCGGCGGGCGGTCTCGCGCGGGATGTTCAGCGAGCCGGCGATCGAGAGCACGCTGACCGGCCGGCGCATGTCGTCGGGGGCGAGGCCGGCCTCGAATTCCGACAGGTGACGCTCGGCGGCGACGTGGCTGACTGTCGCCTGGCCGATGGCCATGAACACCACGCCCAGCATCATGTCGCCCTCGAACACCTCGCTGGCGTTGGCCAGGGTGCGCAGCACGAAGGCCCCTGACAGCCGGGCGAAGAAGATGTCCGCCGGCTCCTGGACCGCGGCGGTCGGTACGGGATGGTCAGGCGTCATCGGCGCCGTCGATCGGCCGCAACCGCACGTCCAGGCCGCTGGCGGCGAGCTCCATGCGGAAGGGCTTGCTGAACGCCCAGGCCTCGGTTCCCCCGAACAGGACCCGGCGGAACGGCGGGTGCGCGAAAGGCGCGGAGGCCGCCGGTTCAGCGTACTCGCGCAGCAGCGCCTCGACGCCGGCCTTCAGGCGAAAGCCCTCCATGGTCGCGAGCCGTCCACGCGCGAACTCGACCAGTTCGTCGGTGGTGGCCGGCTCGCCGAGCGTGCGGATTCCGGTGACGATGATGATGAGAATCCGCGCCTTTTCAGCAGCACTGTGCGGCGTTCGGAAGCGATCCGTCGGGAAATTGATAATTGTCATTCGCAACGACCGGGACGACGAATCGTAACGCCATGTAAAATCCAGATCAGGTGGCGTCGGGTATACGACGCAAACGCGTCGTCTCCTGACAATGGGTAGTCGATTGTCTTAAATTCGATCATCACGCGCTCTAAAAGCTAAGCTGCACAACTATGATCGATAGCCGCGCTGCGATAGCTAACAAGTTCTGAAGGTCGAGCGCGAAGTTCCCCATATTGGGGAGGCGAGGGGCCTAAAACGACACCGGCCGCACCCTGGGGTGCGGCCGGCCGTGCGGATACATCTTCTGGGCGCGTGAGGCGGGTCAGCCGTCCCAGCGCTTGAAGACCACGCTGGCGTTCACGCCGCCGAATCCGAAGCCGTTCGACAGGGCATAGTCGAAGCTCTGCTGGCGCGACTTGAGCGCCACGAGGTCCAGCCCCGCGGCGTCCTCGTCGGGGTTTTCGAGGTTGAGGGTCGGCGGGATCGTCTGATCCCGCAGGGCCAGCACCGTGAAGATCGCCTCCAGCCCGCCGGCCGCGCCGAGCAGATGGCCGGTCGCCGACTTGGTGGACGCGATCGCCGGGCCGTGGCCGGTTCCGAACACCGACTTGATCGCCGCCAGCTCGCCCTTGTCGCCGACCGGGGTCGAGGTGGCGTGGGCGTTGAGGTGGCCGATGGCCGAGGGCTCCAGCCCCGCCTGGGCCAGAGCCGCGCGCATGGCGCGGGCCGCGCCGTCGCCGTCCTCGGGGCCGGCGGTCAGGTGATAGGCGTCAGCGCTGGTGCCGTAGCCGACCAGCTCGGCGATCGGCTTGGCGCCGCGGGCCAGGGCGTGATCGAGGGCTTCGATGACGATGATCCCGGCGCCTTCGCCCATGATGAAGCCGTCGCGGGCGGCGTCGAACGGGCGCGAGGCCCTGGTCGGTTCGTCGTTGAACGCCGAGCCGAGCGCGCGGGCGGCGGCGAAGCCGCCTAGGCTGACGCGGTCGATGGTCGCCTCGGCCCCGCCGCAGATCGCGATGTCGGCCTCGCCGGCGCGGATCATCCGGGCGGCGTCGCCGATCGCCTGGACCCCGGCGGCGCAGGCGGTCACCGGCGCGCCGAGCGGCCCCTTGTAGCCGTGGCGGATCGACACCCAGCCGGCCGCCAGATTGGCCAGGAACGAGGGCACGGTGAACGGCGACAGCCGCCGCACCCCGCGATCGTCGGTGATCCGCACGGCCTCGGCGATGGCCGGGAAACCGCCGATGCCGGTGCCGATGATCGTCGCGGTGCGATGCTTCTCGGCCTCGCTCTGCGGGGCCCAGCCGGCCTGGCCGATCGCCTCGTCCGCCGCGGCGATGGCGAACTGGATGAAGCGATCCATCTTCTTCTGGTCCTTGCCCGAGACCGCGGCGTCGAGGTCGAAGCCGGCCTCCGGATCCTCGGCGATGGACTGGACGTTCCCGGCCACCTGGGCCGGGACGTCGGGGGCGAGTTCGGCGGGTAGCCGACGCAGGCCCGATTGTCCGGCGACCAGCCGCGCCCAGGCGTTCTCGGTTCCGGTCCCCAGCGGCGAAACCACGCCCTGTCCGGTCACGACGATTCTACGCATCTCACTCACCTTTCGGCTTTCTCGAGGGCCAAGGCCGCATGTTCCAAGCGCACCAGGGCCTGACGGGTTTCGTCAGCCTGGCCCTCCAGCAGGGCGGCCAGATCGGCCTGCGCCTGGCGCCAACTGGGGATGGTGGTTCTGATCAGGTCGGCGCCCGCAGAGGTGACCGCAAGGCGACGGCCGCCGCGTCCGCGGCCGCCTTCGCCGGCGACGAGGCCGCGGGCCTCCAGCAGCTTGAGGTTCCGCAGCAGGGCCGAGGGTTCGACCCCGACCTCCTCGGCCATCGCGGCGACCGAGCCGTGCTCGCCGCGGGCGATGACGCCCAGCAGCACGTACTGGCTGATGTTCAGGCCGAACGGCTTGAGGCGCTGGTTGAAGGCCCGGGTCACGGCGCGCGCGGCCTTGCGGCTGCGGTGACCGAAGCAGAACCAGAGCATGTCGTCGGCCGGCTGCATTATCCGGCATATACAGGATTAATCGCCGCGACAAAAGCAGGTCGCGGTCTGGCGCGTCGCGCGCGCGTCGGGGATAACGGTTTCAAGGCCGGGGGAAACCGGCAAGGGGAAACACATGGAACTGATCCTCATCCGCCACGGACTGCCGGTGCGCCGCGACGACAGCGCCGATCCCGACCTGTCGGCGGAAGGCCACGACCAGTCGCGCAAGGTCGCCGACTGGCTGGCGCACGAGGGCGCCGACGCGGTGTGGTCGAGCCCGATGCGACGCGCCGTGCAAACCGCCCAACCGTTCGCCGACCGTTTCGGCCACGCCATCAACATTCACGAAGGCGTCGCCGAGTTCGACCGCGACTCCGGCGCCTACATCCCGATGGAGGTGTTGAAGCGCGAGAACTACGAGGCCTGGCTGGCCATGGCCACCGGCGAGCACGCCATGGACATCGAGGCGTTCAGCGCCGCGGTCGTCGGCGGCCTGGAGGAGATGATCGCCGCCCATCCCGGACAGCGGGTGGCGGTGTTCTGCCACGGCGGGGTGATCAACGTCTGGACCGCGCACGTTCTGGGCATGGCCCCGCGGCTGTTCTTCGAGCCGGGCTACACCAGCGTCCACCGCTACATGTGCGCCCGCGCCGGCCAGCGGAACGTCGTGGCCCTGAACGAGCGCGCGCACCTGCGGGAGATGGCGGGGGCCTGAGGCGCTCAGAGCAAGGCGATCGGGATCAGTATCGCCAGCAGGCAAATCACCGCCGCGACGGTTGAGCCGACGGCGAACCCCGCGCCTTTCGCGACGCCCACCGTCAGCTTCGCCGAAAACCAGCGGGTCTGGGCCGCGAGGAACCAGGCCGCGCCTACGGCCGTCACCGCGATACCCAGGGCGTTCGACAGTTCGTCGTGCGCGAAGATGAATATCCCGGCGTTCAGGATCACTGCGCACGGGGCGGCCAGATAGCACTGGGCGTAGAATGGCGCACGCAGGGCCTCGCGCGACAGCGACTGGCGACGCGCCTTGAGCATGACGATCGCGGCGACCAGGGGCAGCAGGCTGAAGACCAGGGCGCGCGTGAGCGCCTGGTTCTCGGGCGTACTGTTCATGGCCTTCACCACCTCTGACGTGGACTCCGGCGCCGAATGGGTGGCTGTCCCGATCGCGTTCAACAGGACGACGGTGATGAGCAGCAGCAACGGCGGGGACAGCGCCCTGTCGTAGCGCCCTTCGCCCTCATCCGATTGTTCAGCGTCCGAATAGGCCATCCACGTGAGCGGCCGGGTGACCACCCGGCAAAGAGTCAGCGGATAGAAGGCCAGCCAGGAGGTCGCCTCGAAGAGGAAGTCCTCGAAACTCCGCAGGATTTTCATGAAGTCCATGAACGGCTCCGGCTGGGCGCGGCGCTCGCGCCAGCGAGAGGTTATCGGCAGCCTTGATAGCCCTCAATGCGTTGCTTGGCTGGGAGCGAAGTCTCGCCACAAAGGAGCTGCGCATGCTGGACATCAAGATCGACGAGACCGCCGGCTACATCGAACTGACCGTCGACGGGGCCATCGACAGCGCCGGCTACGAGGCCGCCGTCGCCGCCATCGAGGCGCTGCTGAAGACCCACGACAAGATCAACGCGGTTGAGGTGGTGCGCAGTTTCGCGGGGATGGAGCCCAGCCTCTGGTGGCGCGACCTCAACTACAGCTTCTCGCGGCTCGACTCGTTCGGCCGCTGCGCGGTGGTGACCGACAACGGCTGGATGGGCCCGATGGCGCGGTTCTTCGCGGCCTTCCTGTCGGTGCAGGTGCGGACCTTCGACCTCAAGGATCTCGAGGCGGCGAGGGCCTGGGCGAAGGACGGCGTCTAGCGGTCAGGCGGCGCGGAAGGCGGCCGCCGACATCTTCGCCAGCGTCTTGAGCTGCTGGCGGGTGCAGCGCTCGCCAAGCACGACAAGCCGCCAGTAGAGCGGCCCGATGAGCATGTCGGTCGCGAGCGCGCGGTCGATCTCGGCCGACAGTTCGCCGCGGGCCACGGCCCGCTCCACCAGCGTCGTGATCTTCTTCTGGCTGGCCGTCTCGCTTGGGCGCAGCGCCGCGGCGAGGGCCGGCTCGCGCTCCATGCTGGCATAGAGGTCGGCCATGATCCGGCGGACCATCGGATGGCGCATCAGCCGCCGCCCGGCCAGGCCCATGGCGTAGAGATCGGCCTCGAGCGAGCCGCGGTCGCCGGATTCGATCCGGGCGGGCACGGTCGCGGTCAGCTGCGAGACCAGGTCCTGGGCCATGTCGGCCTTGGAACGCCAACGGCGATAGAGCGCGGCCTTGCCGACCCCGGCCTTCTTGGCGACGGCGTCGAGGCTCAGCGCGCTATAGCCGACCCGCGCCCACTCCTCGAAGAACACCCGCGCCAGGGCGTCGGTGATCTGCGGCCGCTTCACGGCGGCGCCGCTCAGGCGAACATCCGTCGCGACGGAACGGTTGCGTTCCATCGGTTCGGAGTCTATCTCGTCGAGACGATCCTGTTCCATCGATGGAGACCTAGCGCGTGAGCGAGATCAAGCCAACCTTCGTCAGCGTCCTGAAAGACGCGCTGGGCGAGCGCATCGACCCGTCGGCGGCCAACTTCATCGAGATGATGTCCGAGGACTTCGTGATGGAGTTTCCGTACGCCCGGCCCGGCATGCAGCCGAGGATCGAGGGGCGATCGGCGGTGGTCGCCTACCTGATGACCGTCGCCGGATCGGTCAGCGTCGACACCGTCGAGAACGTCGTCGTCCACCAGACCGGCGATCCTGAGGTGGTGATCGTCGAGTTCGAGGCCCACGGCCGCGCGCTGAAGGTCGATGAGCCGTATCGCCAGCGCTACATCTCGGTGATCCGCGCGCGCGGCGGGCGGATGATCCACTACAAGGACTACTGGGATCCGCTGCAGGGCCTGAAGGCGCAGGTGGGCGCGGCGGCGGTCGAGGCCTTCGTGCTGGGAAACGCCGCGTGAGCCGCCTGGTTCTGGTGACCGGCGCGAGCGGCAAGACGGGCAGGAGCCTGGTCGCGCAGTTGCAGGCGCAGGGCGTGGCCTATCGCGCCGCCACGCGCGGGGGGCAGCCGCCGTTCGACTGGACGGCGCCAGCGACCTGGGACGCGGCGCTGGAGGGCGTCGGCGCGATCTATCTGGTGGCGCCGCCGACCGTGGACGACCCCTATTCGAAGATGATCGAGTTCCTGAAGGTCGCGGGGCGCCGACGCCTGGTGTTCCTGGGCATGGCGTCGCTGCCGGCCGGCGGTCCCGCCCACGGGCAGGTCCATCAATGGCTGCAGGACAGCAGCGACGATTGGGCGGTCGTGGCGCCCAGCGCCTTCATGCAGAACTTCGCCGAGGGCTCGCACCTGGCGACCATCCGAGGCGAAGACGCGATCTACTCGAACACCGGCGACGGGCGCGTGCCGTTCATCAGCTCCGACGACATCGCACGGGCGGCGTTCGCGTTGCTGACGGGGCCGTCCGGGCAGAACCGCGAATTCCTCGTGACCGGCGGCGAAGCGCTCTCCTACGACGATGTCGCCGAGCAGATCGGTCAGGCCCGCGGCCGTCCGGTCGCTCATGTCCGGATCTCGACCGACGAACTGGCCGCGCGCTTCATCCATCGCGGCCTGCCCGAGCTGACCGCCCGATTCCTGGCGGCCGGGTACGAAACCATCGCGGCCGGGGCCCATGCCCAGACGTCGGACGTCTACAGCGCCTTGACCGGCGCCGCGCCGATCACGTTCGAGGCGTTCGCCCAGGCCAACGCGGAGATCTGGCGCTAGCCGCCGCGCAGGCGGGCCAGGGCGTCGGGGAAGCGGCGCGAGAGCGGCGCTTCCAGATCTCCCAGCCGCACGGCGTAGTCGCCCGACTTCTCCGGCCGCAGTTCGGTGACGCGGGCGGCGTTGACCAGCCAGGATCGGTGGGTGCGTACGAAGCCGAGCGGCGTCAGTTCGGCCTCGAGCGCGGTGAGCGAGGCGCGCATCAGCGGCTTGCGCCCGTCGGCCAGCACGAACTCGACATAGTTGCCGGCCGAGGTGGCGGCGAGGATCTCGGCGAGCGGCGTGCGCAGCACGCGCGCCCCGTCGCGAATGTCGAAGGTGGCGGGCGGCGGCGGGGTTTGCTGCGTGCGCGCCGCCGGCTGCGCGCCGTAGAGCCGGGCCAGGCCCCAGAAGGCGCCCACGCCGATGAAGTAGCCGATGGCGTCCTTGCGCAGCTCGTAGACGAAGCGCTGGGCCAGATCGAAGTCGAAGGGCAGGCCGAGCCAGCCGAAGACCAGCGCGCGCAGCAGATAAAAGCCGACGATGTGGGCAGTGGCGAAAGCCAGCAGGCCCAGCGCCTGCACCGCTAGCATCCGCCAGAGCGGTCGGCTGTCGGGCGGCGCGATGCGGAAGGCGAGCCAGCCGATCCACATGAAGGCGATCGCGCAGAGCGCGCTGGTGTACTGCTCGACCGCCGGGAAGATCCACGGCGTCTGCGGGCGGTCCTGGAACGCAGTCAGCATGTTGACCGTGTTCAGCGCCACGATGGTGAGCGCAAACAGCGGGACCGAGCGCCGGAAGACGCCGTTCAGCTCCGATCTCTGGCGGCTCGCCACGCGTAGGATTTCCGTCTGTGCCCGGCAGGGCGCCCGCGCGGACTTTCACTGCTTCGGCGCGCCAGGCCAAGTCCCGCCGAGGCGGCAGAGGCGAGAGCGCGTCTCCGTAATCGCGCGGAGATTGCGAAGTCGCGCGCCGCGGGACAATGATACGCGAGCCAAGCTCGGACTTGGCGGCTTTGGGAGCACTCACACGTGACCAATATTCGCCAACGCTTCGTGCGCGCAGCCCTGATCGTGCTGGCGCCCATGCTGATCGCCGGCTGCGGCATCAACACCATTCCCACCAAGGACGAGAAGGCCAAGGCGGCCTGGGCCGAGGTGCAGAACCAGTACCAGCGCCGCGCCGACCTGATCCCCAATCTGGTCGAGACCGTGAAGGGCTATGCGACCCAGGAGCGCGAAGTGCTGACCCAGGTCACCGAGGCCCGCGCCTCGGCCACCCAGGTCAAGGTCGACGCCTCGACGATCACCGATCCCGTGCAGTTCCAGAAGTTCGCCCAGGCCCAGGACCAGCTGTCGGGCGTGCTCGGCCGGCTGATGATGATCCAGGAGCGCTATCCGGACCTGAAGTCGAACCAGAACTTCCTGGCGCTGCAGAGCCAGCTGGAAGGCACCGAGAACCGCATCGCCATCGCGCGGCGCGACTACAACGCCGCGGTACAGGACTACAACACCGAGATCCGCACCTTCCCGGGCGCCCTGTGGGCCGGGACCGTGCACCGCTGGGCCAAGCCGATGCAGACCTTCGCCGCCAGCGCCGCGGCGCAGACCGCGCCGAACGTGAACTTCGGCGGTTCCGCCCCGGCGGCGCCGCCGGTCAACATGGCGCCGGCGACCCCGGCCCCCGCGGCCCCGGCTCCGGCTCCGGCCCAATGACGATGCGCACAGGGCCGTGGGGCGCGCTGCGCCTCGCGGTCCTGGTCCTGTTCGTCTGGGTCGGCGCGGCCGCGGCGGCACCGACCTTCCCGCCCCTGACCGGGCGGGTGGTCGACGACGCCAATATCCTGTCGCCGGAGACCGAGGCGCAACTGACCACCGAGCTCGCCAATCTGGAGACCCAGACCGGCCGCCAGCTGGTGGTCGCGACCCTGCCCGACCTGCAGGGCTACGAGATCGAGGACTACGGCTACCAGCTGCTGCGCACCTGGGGCATCGGCAGCAAGGAGCGCAACGACGGGGCGATCCTGATCGTCGCGCCGAGCGACAGGAAGGTGCGCATCGAGGTCGGCTACGGCCTGGAGCCGGTGCTGACCGACGCGCTCTCCAGCCTGATCATCAATCAGCGGATCATCCCGGCCTTCAAGGAGGGCCGGCTCGAGGAAGGCGTGGTCGACGGAACCCAGGCCATCGTCCAGCAGCTGTCGCTGCCCGATGGAGAGGCGAAGGCGGCGGTCGCCAAGGCCCAGGAGAGCCCGCAGGGCGAGGGCGGGATCAGCTTCGGGACCATCATCGTCATCCTCATCATATTCTGGCTGCTTCGCGGCGTGTTCGGCGGTCGCCGAGGCGGAAGCCTGTGGTGGCTGCCCCTGATCCTCGGCAGCGGGGGCGGCGGCGGTCGCGGCGGCGGCGGTTGGGGCGGGGGAGGCGGCGGCTTCGGAGGCGGCGGCTTCAGCGGCGGCGGCGGTTCAGGCGGCGGCGGCGGCGCCTCGGGGAGTTGGTAGGCATGTTGAGCGAAACCGACCGCGTCCGGATCGAGGCGGCCGTGAAGACGGCCGAGACCGGCACCACGGGCGAGATCTACTGCGTGGTGGCGCCGGAGTCCTCGGAGTACCTGGAGGTGCCGATCGCCTGGGGCGCGATCGCCGCCCTGGCCGCGCCTGCGGTGCTGCTGGCGGCGGGGGTCCACGTCACGGCGCCCGACGACATCGGCGGCGGCTGGTCGGCGGCGCAGATGAGTTCGGCCGCCGAGGCTGCGGCGCGCACCGCGCTGAGCGGGGCGATCCTGCTGCAATGCGCGCTGTTCGTGGCGGTGGCGATCCTGGTGGCGATCCCGGCGGTGCGCCAGTTCATGACCCCGCGCGGCCTGAAGCGCCAGCGGGTGCGGCGGCGCGCCCACGAGCAGTTCCTGGCCAAGAACCTGCAGGCCACGCGCGAGCGGACCGGTGTGCTGATCTATGTCTCCGCCCGCGAGCACATGGCCGAGCTGATCGCCGACGAGGGCATCGCCGCCAAGGTGTCGAACGCCGCTTGGGACGGGGCCATGCAGCGGTTGATGCAAGGGCTCAAGGCCGGGCGCCCGGCGGACGGATTCGAGGAGGCGATCGGCCTCTGCGGCGCGATCCTGGCCGAGCACTTCCCGCCGCGCCAGGGCGACAATCCCAACGAGCTGTCCGACTCGGTCGTCGTGCTCGGCTAGCCGTAGCGGGCTTCCAGCAGGTCGATCTCGCGCACCAGCTTGCGGGCGCTCTCGTCGTCGAGCCGACGGGCCCGGGCCAGCTTGAAGATCGCGTCGCGTTCGGCCCGCAGGCCGGCCAGGCGCAGCTGGCGCTCGATCAGGTCCAGGCGACGATTGTGTTCCAGCACCTCAGGCTCCTGCCGGCGGCTGTCGATCCGCTGGCGGTAGAGCTCCATGATGCGCCCGGAAGCATCGATGTAGAGGTCGGCGTCGGCGCGGCCCTCGGCCATGTCGTGCTGGGCCTGCTCGATGGCGGTGATCGCGGCCTGGGCGGCCTCGACGCGGGCGTTGTCGATCTCGTTCTGGTGCGAGGGCTCGGGCGGCAGCTCCAGGTTCTTGAGCAGCGGCGGCAGGACGATGCTGGCCAGCACCAGCGAGACGATGATCACCCCGGCGGCCAGGAAGATGGCGAGGTTGCGGGCCGGGAAGGGCGTGCCGTCGGCCAGGACGAAGGGCAGAGTCAGCACGCCGGCCAGGGTGATGGCGCCGCGCACGCCGGCGACCGAGGTGGCCGCGATCAGCCGCCAGCTGACCGGCGGGGGCGGCTGGCCGCGCCGCATAGCGCGGGCGATGTTCCATTTCAGCGAAAACCACGCCCAGACGAACCGCAGGGCGGCCAGGGCGGCGGTGATCGCCAGCACATAGACGATCAGCCACCAGGGCTCGTGGTGGCCGGTGACGCGGACCGTCTCGGCGGCGCGGGCCATGATCGAGGGCATCTGCTCGCCGAGCAGGACGAAGATCACGCCGTTGAGCGCGAACTGGATCGTGTCCCAGACCGCGGCGCGGCGCACGCGAGTGACCGCCAGCGCCTGGCCGCTTTGTTCGGCGAAGCTCATCGTCACCCCGGCGGCGACGGCCGCCAGGATCCCCGAGCAATGGAAGTGCTCGGCCAGCAGGTAGGCCCCGAACGGGATCAGCAGGCTGACCAGGATCTGGACGCTGGTGTCCTCGCCGAGCTTGGCGATGATCCAGTTCTTGAGCTTGGTGACGCTCCAGGTGACGCCGATCCCGATGGCCAGGCCCCCGAGCGCCACCCACAGGAACGAGCCGACCGCCTCCTGCAGCGAGAAGGCGCCGGTCACCGCCGCGGCGACGGCGAAGCGCATGCAGACCAGGCCCGAGGCGTCGTTGAGCAGTGACTCGCCCTCGAGGATGTGCATCAGCCGCTTGGGGATCGGCGCGCGCGAGGCGATGGCCGAGACCGCGATCGGATCGGTCGGCGACAGGACGGCGGCCAGGGCGAAGGCCACGGCCAGCGGCATGGCCGGGATCAGCCAGTGGATCAGGAAGCCCACCCCGACGACGGTGAACACCACCAGGCCCAGCGCCAGCTCCAGGATCACCGCCCCGTCGCGGAACAGGTCGTCTTTGGGGATGCGCCAGCCGTCGAGAAACAGCAGCGGCGGCAAGAACAGGAGGAAGAAGATCGACGGCTTCAGGTCGACCGTCGGGATGAACGACAGGGCGATGATCGCGCCGAGCCCGATCTGGACGAGGGGCAGGGGCAACCGCACGAGGCGCCCCAGCGGCGCGCTGACCACGACGGCCAGCAGCAGGACCAGGACGGTCGAGATCGAAGACAACGGCCGCCCTAGCCCTTGAAGCTGTCCTTGGCCGCCCGCACGGCGGCGAACGCCTCGTGGTCGGCGGCGCCCGACAAGCCCAGGCGGCCGGCGAGCTGCGGCGCGCGCAGGAACGGGTTGGTGGCCTTTTCCAGACCGATCGTGGTCGGCACCGTCCACTCGCCGCGCTCACGGGCGGCGAAGATGTCCCCGGTGCGGGCCTTCAGCGCCGCATCGTCGTCGACCGAGAGGGCGAAGCGGGCGTTGGAGGCGGTGTACTCGTGGGCGCAGTAGACCTTGGTGTCGTCGGGCAGTTCCGCCAGCCGCTGCAGGCTGTCCCACATCTGCTGCGGCGTGCCTTCGAACAGACGCCCGCAGCCCAGCGCGAACAGAGTGTCGCCGACGAAGGCGACGTGGTTGGCGGCGTCGAAATAGGCGACGTGGCCCAGGGTGTGACCGCCGCTCTCGATCACCTCGAGGCGGGTCTGACCGAGCATGACATGATCGCCTCCGGCGACGATGCGATCGGGAGCCTGGCCGATGCGCTCGACCTCGGCCGGGCCGACCACTTTGGCGCCGGTGGCGGCCTTGATCTCGGCGTTGCCACCGGCGTGGTCGGGGTGCCAGTGGGTGTTGAGGATCAGGTCGAGCGTCCAGCCGAGGGTCTTCAGCTCGCGCAGGATGACCGAGGCCTCGGGCGTGTCGATGCAGGTCGCCAGCCCGGTGGCGTCGTCGCGCACCAGGAAGCCGTAGTTGTCCGAGAGGCAGGGAAACTGATGGACGGTGATCGACACGTGTCTCTCCTGGCCTTCTTGTCGGGGTTCTTGCGATTTAGGGTCGGCAGCCGGCCAAGTCGAGCCTAAGTCTTGCAGAGCATGCGTCGCGACGTCCTCGAACTCCGCCAGTTTTACGCCACTCGGCTCGGTCGCGCCGCGCGCGAGATGGTGTCGCGCAAGGTGCTGGAGACCTGGGACGACGCCCGCGACCTCGACGTGCTCGGCCTGGGCTACGCCACCCCGTTCCTCGGCTCCATCCGGCCGGCGGCGCGGCGGGTGGTGGCGGCGATGCCGGCCCAGCAGGGGGTGGAGCTTTGGCCGGCGGAAGGCGCGAACCTCGCCTGCCTGTCGGCCGAGGACGCCCTGCCGTTCCAGAACGCCTTCTTCGACCGCATCCTGGCGGTCCACGCGCTGGAGGAGAGCCCGGACCCGATCGCGCTGCTGCGCGAGGTCTGGCGCGTTCTCTCGCCCACCGGCCGGGTGGTGGTGGTCACCGCCGCCCGCAACGGTCTGTGGGCCAACGCCGAACGGACCCCGTTCGGCCACGGCCGGCCCTACACCCGCAGCCAGCTCGCCGACCTGCTGCGTGAGGCCGAGTTGGAGCCGACCGGCTGGACGCGCGCGCTCTACGTGCCGCCGGTGACCTGGATGGCTGGTTGGGCCGAGGGCTTCGAACAGGCGGGCTCGCGGCTGTGGCCGGGGTTCGCCGGGCTGGTGCTGACCGAGGCGGTCAAGGAGACCTTCGCGGTCAAGGCGCGGACCGCGCGGGTGCGTGTGCCTGCCGTTCGACCGGGCCTTTCGCCGGTTCCGGCCAATCGGGCGCCTGTTTCGCGGGCGCAGGAACCGCCGAAGTAGACAAGCGCTTGGACGCAGTCTCGCTTGGCCCTAGCTTGGGGCGTCTGCGGAGTCTTGGAGTAGCACCATGAAAATGATCGTCGCGGTCATCAAGCCGAGCCGCCTGGACGCGGTGCTGGAGGCCGTCACCGAGGCCGGGGCGTCGGGCCTGACGGTCACCGAGGTCCGCGGCTATGGCCGCCAGCGCGGCAAGACCGAGGTCTATCGCGGGGCGGAATACGAGGTGAAGCTGCTGCCCAAGGTGAAGCTGGAGATCGCGGTCCCGTCCGACATCGCCGAGGCGGTGATCGAGGCGGTGGCGCGCACCGCCAACACCGGCAAGATCGGCGACGGCAAGGTGTTCGTGCTGGATCTGGAACAGGCTTTGCGCATCCGCACCGGCGACCGCGACGCGTCCGCCATCGCCGGCTGAGGCCTAGACGAACGTCCCGTCGTCGTGGGCGGCCTTGAAGGCCGCATAGTCTGCTGGATCGCCGAAGGCGTGCGCTTCGACGACCGCCACGGTGTTCGGGTCGATCGGCGCGCCGAGGCCCCCTGGGCGTCCGTGGCCGATCAGCAGATAGCCGTCGAGCTGGCCGTCGCCGTCGAGGTCGACCTCGACCCGCTGGCCCGGCGTCGGCGTGAAGGTGCCGGCCGTGTGCATCCCCTCGAAGATGTTCGGCTGTTCCTTGTGGGCGACGACGTTCACGTCGCGGCCGCGATAGGTCAGGCGGTCGCCCTCGCTGGCCGAGAAGTCGAACACCACCCCCAGCAGCCCGCCGCCCGGCGGCGGCGCGACGATCGCGAAGGTGTCGGCGCCCGCGCCGCCGACCGCGATGGTCGTGGCCGACAGGTGGATCAGGTCGTCGCCGGCCCCGCCGTCGAGAATGTCGAAACGGCCCTCGGGCGCGCCGCCGCCGTCGAGCGTGTCGTTGCCGTCGCCGCCGTAAAGCTGATCCGCCCCAGCGCCGCCCAGCAGGCTGTCGTGGCCCGCGCCGCCGGAGAGGGTGTCGTCGCCGTCGCCGCCGCGCAGGGTGTCGTCGCCGGCCGTGCCCTCGATCACGCGGCCGGGATGGACCTCTTCGGCGGGCGGGGCGGCGTCATGGTTCGGGTCTGCCGGCGCGTCGAGCGCGGCCAGCGTGGTCGGCTCGGCGTTCGTCGTCTCGTCCGGGGTCGGCTGCCCCGCGGCGGGCGCGGCGTCGTTCTCGGCGACGGTCGAGGCGGATGCGGGGGGCGCGTCTTCGCCGGCGCTGTGGTTCTGCGGCGCCAGCAGGTCCTGGCGCTGGACCTCGTCGTTCGACTGGGCGCTGGCGGCGACCACCGCCAACGGCGCGGTCGCGGCGATGGCGTCGGCGTGGTCGATCGCGGCCGGCGTCGCGGCCTCGGCGTCGTCGACCTCGTGGATGAAGGTGGCGGCCACCACCAGGGCGATGAAGGTCTGCACCTGGCGCGCGCTAAGCGAGACGACGACGTCGTCGCGGGTTTCGCGCCAGTCGCCGCCCAGCAGGCGGTCGCAGGCGGCCCACAGGGTCTCGCCCTCCTGGATCGCGTCGGCCGAGGCGTCGTGGATCACGAACTGGCCGTTGATCCGGGCGACGTGGATCAGCACCTCTTCCTGGTCGTCCTTGATGACGCACCAGGGATCGCCCTCGTCGGTGACGCCGTAGACGACCTCGACCTTGGCGCCGCCCTCGGCGAGCCGGTCGGCCAGTTCGGACAGCCGCGCGCGTTCAGCGGCGGTCCATCCGCCGCCGGCGCTGGGCCGCGGCGCGAACGGGACGACGTTGTCCATTCCGACGGTGGTTCCTTAGCCCCTACCCGCCAGGCGCGCGACTGGCGCATCCTGGGCGGCGTTCCCGAACAGCAACCGGAATAGCTCCGGCTCGTAGTAGCGCAGCAAGGTACGGGCGAATTCGGCAGGATCGAGGCCAATCGCCTGAGCCCAGGCGCCTTGCGTCTCGATCGGCACGCGGCCAAGGCCGCTCTCCACCTGCGAGACGAAGGTGTAGTAGCGCAACCCGACGCGCTCCGCCAGTTCGGCCTGGGTCAGGCCCGCGGCTTCGCGTCCGGCTTTCAACCAGCGTCCGGCTTCTTGCCGCAGACTCTTGGTGACCGCCGCCCGCGCAGGATCGACCGCGCTTCTTGGCATGCTTCTACTCCTTCAGCTCGCGGCGCGTCTGGCCGCCTGCGCATTTTGCGCATTGACCCGCCGATGTACAGTACTTACGAAACGTATTCATACGAGACGTGTAACGCCTCGTCATCGTCATAGCACGGATCTGTGGCCGCAAGCCACGTCGTGAGATCCGACTGGAGTGATCATGCGCCTTCGCCACGTCCTGTTCGCCGCCGCATCGCCGCTTTGCCTGTTGGCGGGCGCGGCCCAGGCCGAAACCGTCATCTCGACCACCGTCGCCACGCCGGTCGCCACCGCCACCGCAGCCAGCGGAGCGCGCGACGACGTGAAGATCAGCAGCGCAGGGACGATCCAGCCGACGTCCGCCGGCGCCGCGGTCACGCTGAACAGCAACAACACGGTGACCAACGAGGGGACGATCAAGTTCTCGGACGTCAACGACGCCACCGGCATCCTGGGCCTGGGCGGCATGACCGGTTCGATCAAGAACGCCGGCACGATCACCATCGACGAGACGACCGAGCTCAAAGACACCGACGGCGACGGCGACATCGACGGCCCGTTCGCCACGGGCGCGCGCCGCTACGGGATCCGCGTCACCGGTCCCGGCGCCTTCCATGGCGACGTGATCCAGTCGGGCGGCTCGATCAGCATCGAGGGCAACGACTCGGCCGCCATCTCGGTTGAGACGGCGATCGACGGTTCGATCCGCACCTCCGGCGCGATCGCGGTGACCGGCTCGAACGGATTTGGCGTCCACTCCGCCAGCACCGTCGGCGGCGACGTGGCGATCCGCTCGTCCGTGGCGGTGCAGGGCGAGGGTGCGGTGGCGGTGGCCACCGACGACAACATCGGCGGCAAGCTGATCCTGGGCGGCGCGATCTCCTCGACCGGCTTCCGCTACACCAGCCGCGGGACCGACGCGGCCGTCGCCAAGCTGGACGCCGACGACCTGCTGATCGGCGGCCCGGCCGTGCGCGTGCGCGGCGACGTGTTCGGCGGCGTCGTCGTCGACGCCCCGCCGGCCGATCTCGACAAGGACAACGCCGACGAGGACGGCGACGGCGTGGCCGACGCCAGCCAGACCACCGGCGCGATCACCTCGATCGGTTCGGCCCCGGCGATGCTGATCGGCTCGGATTCGCGGGCGATCCGCCTGGGCGTCGGCGGGACCGGCGTCAGCGCCTATGGCCTCAACATCAAGGGCTCGGCCCAGGCGCTCGGTATCTACGACGGGATCTCGGCGACGGCCGTGCAACTCGGCGGCCTCGGCGGCGGCGTGACGATCGACGGCGGCGTCCGCGTCGCGGGCGCGGTCAGCGCCACAGCCGCCAAGGCCAACGCGACGGGCCTGCGGCTCGGAGCCGGCGCCACCACGCCGAAGATCCTGGTCGACGGCGGCTCCATCAAGGCCGCCGCCACTTCGACGGACGCGGTCGACGTCCGCGCCGTGCAGATCGACGCCGGAGCCGGCGTCTCCTATCTCGGCAACTCGGGCGACATCACCGCGACCGTCACCGGGGCCAAGGGCTCGGCCACCGCGATCCTCGACTCGTCGGGCTCGCTGAGCCTGATCGAGAACGTGAAGACCATCGCGGCCGGGTTCTCCACCTCGGACACTGTCACCGGCAAGGCCGTGGCCATGGACCTGCGCGCCAACACCAACGGCGTGACCGTGCGTCAGGGGCCGAACGCGTCGACCTCGGTCACCCCGACCATCATCGGCGACGTGCTGTTCGGGTCGGGTCCGGCCCGATTGGAGCTGCTGGCCGGCACGATGGTCGGCGCGGTGGCGTTCGGCTCGGGCGCGGACACCCTGGTCATCGACGGCGGCGCCACGCTCACCGGCGCGGTGACCGACGCCGGCGGCGGCCTGACCATGAACATCGCCAAGGGGCGGCTGACGGCGACCAACACCGACGCCGTCAACCTGACCTCGCTGAGCCTCGGGTCGACCGGCGAGCTCGTGCTGACCGCCGACCCGACGGCCGGCAAGTCGACGACCCTGAACGTCGCGGGCGCTGCGAACCTCGCCACCGGCTCGAAGGTGGGCCTGCGCTTCAGCTCGAAGCTCAGCGAACCGACGACCTTCACCCTGATCAAGGCCGGCGCGCTGACCGCCGGGACCCTCGACCAGAGCCTGCTCGGCACCACGCCGTGGCTCTACAAGTCCGAGCTTCGCATCGACCAGGCCAACAACTCGCTGCTGGCCGACGTGCGCCGGCGCACCGCCTCCGAGGCGGGGCTGAACAGCGCCGAGGCCGCGGCCTATGACGCGGTGTTCGCCAATTTCGACCGCGACACGACGGTCCGCGACGCGCTGCTCGGCAAGACCGACGAGAAGGGCTTCGCCGGTCTCTACGACCAGTTCCTGCCCGACTTCACCGGCAGCCTGTTCCACACCCTGGCGGCCGCCTCCGACGCGACCAACCGGGCGATCGACGAAAGCGACGGCCAGCTGAACGGCGACGGCCTGCGGGTCTGGACCCAGGAGATCGCCTTCCTGGTCAAGCGCGACGTCGACCGCACCACCAACTACGACGCCGACGGCTTCGGCCTGGCGGGCGGTGTCGAGGCCCCCTACACCGGCATCGGCACGCTGGGTCTGATGACCAGTTTCGTGAACGTCAATGTCGACGACGCCTTCGCCTCGGCGGCGGAATCGCTCGGCGGCCAGGTCTATTCGGCCGGCGTCTACTGGCGCGACACGGCTGGCGGGCTGACCGCCAATCTCGGCCTGAACGGCGGCTATGCGACGCTGAAGAGCACGCGGGTGCTGTCGGATCCGGCCGCGGGCCTCAACAAGCAGTCGAAGTCGGATTGGAGCGGCCTGACCTTCGCCGCCCACGCCGGCCTGTCGTACCTGTTCGATCTCGGCCGCTTCTATTTCAAGCCCCAGGCCAACGCCGACTACTTCATGCTGAAGGAGGACGGACGGACCGAGTCCGGCGGCGGCGCGGCGATGGATCTCTCCATCGACGAGCGTTCGAGCAACCAGCTCAGCGCCTTCGCGGGGCTCACCCTCGGAGCCCGCTTCGGCGAGGAGAGCGCCTTTGTCTGGATTCCCGAGCTGACCGCCGGCTGGCGGCAGGCAACCGGCGACGGAGTGGACGTCACGACCGCCCGCTTCGTCGCCGGAGGTCCCGCCTTCAGCCTCGCCGCACCCGACCTGTCGGGCGGCGGGCCGGTGGTGCGCCTGGCCCTGCGCGGCCAGGGGCAATACTTCGACTTCGCCCTCGAGGGCGGCGGGGAGTACCGCGACGACTACGAGGCCTATGACGGCCGGGTGGTGGTCCGCTTCCTCTTCTAGTGTGGAGTTGGGTTGAGATGACGCTCTTGGCTGGAGGTCTCCTGGCGATCGCCGCCGGGCTGGTCGGCGTGGCGCGGCGCACTCACGGTCGCCCGCCGCTCTGGCGGTCTTGGGCCGCCCTGGCCGGAGCCGTCATCTGTCTGATCTTCGGGATCGCGCTGGTGGTGGTCCACCCCAGCGCGATCGTGGAGACGCCGGTCCTGTTCGTGGCCGGCTTCTGCCTCTTCGAGGGGAGCCTGGCGCTCCTCAGCCTGATGGCTGCGGCGGGACGCCCGCAGCCGAAATGGCTCTCCTAAGCGGTAACGTCCCCCCAGGGCGGAAGGTCCCCCCGCCGCCCGCCGCTATTCGAAGAGGTCGCCTGGGGGCGGGGCCGGCGTGCTTGGAGGCGCCGGCTCCGCTCTTCGGCTGAGCAGGAAGAGCGCGTTTTCCGCGCGCCAGTTTTCGATCGGCGCCATCGGGTCGATCTGACGGGCCGGCTTGCCCGGGACCAGCGATGCGCAGGCGTCGATGCGCAGGTCGAGGTCCTCGCACAGGGCGGTGAAGTCGCGCAGCGTGCAGAGATGGATGTTCGGCGTCGACCACCAGGGCTCGGGCAGGGCCTTGGTCTCCGGCATCCGGCCCTTGGTCAGCAGGTCAATCCGCACGCGCCAGTGGCCGAAATTGGGGAGCGAGACGACGGCGCGGTCGGCGATACGCAACAGCTCCGACAGCACGTGCTTGGGATCGCGCACCTGCTGCAGGGTCTTGGACAGCACCGCGTAGTCGAAGGCCTTGGTCGGGAAGTTGTCGAGGTCGCGGTCGGCGTCGCCCTGCACGACCGCCAGGCCGCGGGCCAGGCAGGCCGCGACGCCTTCGCGCGACAGCTCCAGCCCCTGGCCGTCGACGCCCTTCTCGTTGGTCAGCAGCTCGAGCAGCTCCCCCTCGCCGCAGCCGATGTCGAGCACCCGCGCGTGCGGGCGCACCATCCGGAGGATTTCCTTGAAGTCGTCGCGGATGGCGCTCACGCAAGGCCCCGCTTGTCGGCCGCCGAGGCCAGGAAGCCGCGCAGCGCCGAATCCAGCACCGGTTCGTCGAGGAAGAAGGCGTCGTGGCCCTTGTCGGTCTCGATCTCGGCGAAGCTGGCGCGGCAGCCGGCGGCGTTGAGCGCGCGGACGATGTCGCGGCTCTCGGCCGTGGAATAGAGCCAGTCGGACGAGAACGAGAGCACGCAGAACCGGACATGCCGCGCCTTGGCGAAGCACTCGGCCAGCACCCCGCCGCACCGCGCGCCGAGGTCGAAATAGTCCAGCGCGCGGGTGATGTAGAGGTACGAGTTGGCGTCGAAGCGGTCGACGAAGCTGGCGCCCTGGTGGCGCAGGTAGCTCTCCACCTGGAAGTCGGCGTCAAAGCCCCAGGAGAGGCCGTCGCGCTGCAGCTCGCGGCCGAACTTCCGTTGCAGGGCCGGCTCAGAGAGATAGGTGATGTGGGCGGCCATGCGGGCGACGGCCAGGCCCTTCTCGGGACGCACGCCGGCCAGCTGATAGGCGCCGCCGCGCCAGTCCGGGTCGGCCATGATCGCCTGGCGGCCGACCTCGTGGAAGGCGATGTTCTGGGCCGAATGGCGCGCCGCCGCGGCGATGCAGATCGCCGAGAACAGCTTCTCCGGATAGTCGGCCGCCCACTGCAGGACCTGCATCCCGCCCATCGAGCCGCCGACCACGGCGAACAGGGTCTCGATGCCCAGCGCCTCGATCAGCATGGCCTGGGCGCGGACCATGTCGGCGATGGTGATGACCGGGAAGGAGAGGGCGTAGGGCTCGCCGGTCGCGGGGTTCAGCGAGGCCGGGCCGGTCGAGCCCATGCAGCCGCCGATGACGTTGGTGGCGATGATGAAGTAGCGCTCGGGATCGAGCGGCAGGCCGGGACCGATCACCCGGTCCCACCAGCCCGGCTTGCCGGTCACCGGGTGCGGCGAGGCCGCATGCTGGTCGCCGGTCAGGGCGTGGCAGACCAGCACGGCGTTGGACTTGTCTGCGTTCAGCGCGCCGTAGGTCTTGTAGGCGATTTCCAGGGGGTTGAGCAGCGCGCCCGAATCCAGGCGCAGCGGCCGATCGGCGGGAAAGCTGTGTAAGCCGCCGCCGGATTCGCCCTTCGCAATCGCAATCGCGCTCATCTAGCGCTTGGACCGCCAAGCTCTTTCGCTGTCAACAGCTTCGCGTATCGGCTTAGGGCGGCTATGACACCTTCCAAGCAGCGCTCGGGGGCGCGTCAGCCAGCAAGGAGCGCGGCGGAGAGTTCATGGATCGGCTTATTCTCATGCGCCACGGCAAGGCGGAGCGCGACTCCAAGAGCGGCGAGGACTTCGACCGCAAGCTCACCGAACGCGGGATGCGGGAATCGGCGGCGATGGCCGCCAACCTCGCCGACCTGGGCCTGATCCCAGACATCGCGCTGGTCTCGGCCGCGCAGCGCACCCGCGAGACCTGGGCGTCGGCGCAAGGGGCGTTTCCCGCCTGCGCTGCGCGTTTCGAGCGCTCGCTGTACCTGGCCGAAGAGCGGCTGGTGCGCGAACTGGCCGAGGCGGCGGGCGAGAGCTCGCGCACGGTGATGGTGGTCGGCCACAATCCCGGCCTGCAGGAACTGGCGATTCGCCTGCTGTCGGAGGGCTCGGCCCCGGCCCCGCTGATCGCCCGCGCCCACGCCGCCTTCCCGACGGCCGCCGCGGCGGTCTTCCTGTTCGACGCCGCCGGGCGGCCGGCCTACGACGGCCTGTTCTTCCCGCGGGGCTGAGCATGGCGCGCATCTACAAGATCCTTTCACGGACCGAATGGACGCAGGCTCAGGCCGCGGGCGTCTTCGAAGGCTCGGCCGTCGACCATGCCGACGGGTTCATCCACTTCTCGACGGCGCAGCAGGCCGCCGAGACCGCCCGACGCCACTTCGCCGGCCAGTCCGACCTGGTGGTGCTGGAGATCGAGGCCGACGATCTGGGCCAAGCCCTGGTCTGGGAGCCCTCGCGCGGCGGGGACCTGTTTCCGCATCTCTACGGTCAGCTGAACGTCGACCAGGTGCGCGCCGTCACCGAAGCGCCGCTGGCGTCCGACGGGGTTCCGCAGCTAGGGAAGCTGGCATGAGCCTGCACGACATCGCCGCCCGCGCCATGCACATCCTCGACCCCGAGGACGCCCACCGCCTGACCATCCGCCTGCTGGCCTTGGGACTCGGCCCCCGCGCCGGCGGCGACGATCCGATTCTGGCGACGCAGGTCGCCGGCCTGACGCTGCCCAACTGCGTGGGCCTGGCGCCGGGCTTCGACAAGAACGCCGAGGTGTTCGGCCCGATGCTGGCCAGCGGCTTCGGTTTCGTCGAATGCGGCACGGTCACCCCGCTGGCCCAGGCCGGCAATCCGCGCCCGCGCCTTTTCCGGCTCAGCGAGGACGAGGCGGTGATCAACCGCATGGGCTTCAACAACGAAGGTCTCGAGGAATTCGCCGCCCGGCTGCGGCGGCGCGGACCCGGCGTGGTCGGGGCGAACATCGGCGCCAACAAGGACGCCGAGGACCGCGTGGCCGACTACGTCACCGGTCTGACCCGGCTTTGGGGGCTGGCCTCGTACTTTACGATCAACATCTCCTCGCCCAACACGCCCGGCCTGCGCGCGCTGCAGACCAAGGCGGCGCTCGAGGAATTGCTCGGCCGGCTGGCGCAGGCTCGCGACTCGCTGCCCGCCGACGGCCGCGTGCCGATGTTCCTGAAGGTCGCCCCCGACCTGGAGGACGGCGAGGTCGAGGCCATCGTCGAGACAGTGGTCGCCAACGGGCTGGAGGGGATCATCGTCTCCAACACCACGATCAGCCGCCCGCAACTGGCTTCGAAGTTCGCGGGCGAGGCCGGCGGGCTGTCGGGCGCGCCGCTCACCGCGCTGTCGACCCGCATGCTGGGCGCCTTCGCCCAGGCGGCCGGCGACCGCGTGGCGCTGATCGGGGCCGGCGGGATCGGTTCGGGCCAGGACGCCTACGCCAAGATCCGCGCCGGGGCCTGCGCCGTGCAGCTCTATTCGGCCATGGTGTTCGGCGGACCGGGCCTGGTCACCCGAATCAAGCGCGAGCTGGCTGACCTGCTGCGCCGCGACGGCTTCGGCTCCGTCGCCCAGGCGGTGGGCACCAATTGAGGTCAAAGCGCGGGCTTTCCTGCGGATTCGGCCACGCTTCGGAACGGCGCTGCGTTGCCGAACCGTTCCGGGTGAAGTAACGGGGAGTCGTCATGGCGGACGCCCCCTCTCCCTCGGCGCCCAAAAAGCCGCCCACGCGCCGCTTTTTCTGGCCGGGCGGCCTGTCCGCACGTCTGCTGCTTCTGACCATTCTGTTCGTGGCCGGCGCTAGCGCCATCGCCTTGCCGGCGGCCTTGGCCTCGTTCGAAGAGCAGTGGCTGCTGGACCGTGTTCGAGCCGCGGAACTGGCCTCGATGGCCACGGAAGTCGCCCCTGACCAAATTCTCAACGAGAACCTGGCCTCACAGCTGCGCCAAGTCGCCGGCGTGCAGACGGTCGCGGTGCTCGACAACGACGGCAACCGGTTCCTGAAGGTCCCCGGCCCGCGGCTGGAGGAGCCGCCCTATCTCGTCGACCTGCGCGACCAGGCCCCGGCGTCCTGGCTTTCGGCGCCGTTCCAGACCCTGTTCGGCGGCGGCGAGGGGCGGATGGTCCGCGTGATCGCCGAGCCGCGCTTCTACAAGGCCCAGTTCATCGAGGTGGTCGCGCCTGACACCGAGCTGAAGGCCGAGCTCAGCGCCTACCTCTGGCGGCTGCTGGCGATCATGGGTTTCGTCTCGTTCCTGGCCGGCGGCCTGGTTTACCTGTCGCTCAACTACTTCCTGGTCCGCCCGATGCAGCGGATCACACGCTCGATGGAGCGCTTCGCCGCCGACCCGGAGGACACCGCCGCCCACATCGAACCCTCCGGCCGCCGGGACGAGGTCGGCCGCGCCGAGGTGCAGCTGGAGCGGATGCAGGAGGAACTGCGCGCCGCCCTGCAGTCGCGTGCGCGCTTGGCCGCGTTGGGCGAGGCGGTCGCCAAGATCAATCACGACCTGCGCAACATGCTGACCAGCGCCCAGATCGCCTCCGAGCGGCTGGCGGCGCTCAAGGACCCGCAGGTCACCCAGGCCATGCCGCGCCTCGAGCGGGCGCTGGACCGGGCCGTGAAGCTGGCCAGCGACGTGCTGGCCTATGGCAAGACCGAGGAGGCCGCGCCCGACGCCCGGCCGCTGCGGCTGGCCCAGGTGCTCGAGGACGCCGAGGAGGAGGCGCGGCTGTCGCCCGACGGCGTGCGGATGATTTCGCTGGTCGATCCGGCCGATCAGGTGGTCGCTGACCCCGACCAATTGCACCGGATCCTGGTGAACCTGATGCGCAACGCCCGTCAGGCGATCGAGCTGCAGACCGGCCGCGAGACCCCGGGCTCGGTTCAGGTCTCGCTGTTCGACGAGGACGGCGTCAGCGTCATCCGCCTGGCCGACAACGGCCCGGGGGTTTCGGAGCGCGCGCGCGAGCGCCTGTTCCAGCCGTTCGCCGGCTCGACCCGGCAGGGCGGGGCGGGCCTCGGCCTGGCCATCGCCCACGAGCTGGCCCAGGGCCACGGCGGCGACCTGACGCTGGCCGAGACCGGGCCGCAGGGCACCGTGTTCGAGCTGCGCCTGCCAGGCGCTCCGACCCGGGCGCCGACGCCGAAGCGCCGGCGCGCCAAGAACGCCGAGGGCTAGAAGCCCTTCGCGACGCCCTCGCGGCGCTCGTCCGCGCCGCCCTGCAGGCCCTGCGGGGTGACCATCACGCCATGCAGGCCCGAGCCTTCGCCGCCGCTGCCCTTGAAGACGACGCCCTTGGCCGCCAGGGCGTCGACGACGCCCGGCGCGTAGCGGGCCGGCTCCGAGGCGATGTTGTCGCCGCGGGCGATCAGGTTGGGCAGATTGAAGGCGTCTTGCACGCTCAGTTTCCAATCGAGGATGCCGACCAGGGCCTTGAGGTTGTAGGCCAGGATCGAGTTGCCGCCCGGCGAACCGACGGCCGCCACGAAGCGTCCCTCGCGGTCCAGCACGATGGTCGGGGCCATGGACGAGCGGGGGCGCTTGCCGGGGGCCACGGCGTTGGCGGCCTTGGTGCCGTCGGCGTTGGCCGGGGCCCAGGAGAAGTCGGTCAGCTGGTTGTTCAGGAAGAAGCCGCCGACCATCCGGCCGGTGCCGAAGATGCTCTCGACCGTGGTGGTCATCGAGACCACGTTGCCGTCGGCGTCGACGACGACGAAGTGCGAGGTGCCGCCCGGCTCCTTGGTGGCGTCGGGGGCCAGCGCGCCGGCGCCGCGCGGCGTGCCGGGGCCCGGCGCCGGACCGGCGACGTCGCCGATCAGGGTCGCGCGCTGGGCGACATAGCTGTCTTCCAGCAGGCCCTCGATCGGCACCGGGGTGAAGTCCGGATCGCCGAAGTAGCGGTCTCGGTCGGCGTACATCAGGCGGCTGGCCTGGGCGAACAGGAACCAGGCCTGCGGATCGGTCGGGCCGCGATCGGCGATGTCGGTGTGCGAGAGGATGCCGAGCGCCTGCAGCAGGGCCGCGCCGCTGGACGGCGCATTTGGCACGCAGACGATGTAGACGCGATAGGGCCGGCAGACCGCATCGTCGGCCTTGGGCTTGTAGGACTTGAGGTCCGCCAAGGTGATCGTGCCGGGCAGCGGGCCCTCGTGCACCTTGGCGACGACGGCCTCGGCGATCGAGCCTTCCAGCAGGGCCTTGGGCCCCTCGGCGGCGATCTTGCGCACGGTGGCCGCGTAGGCGGGGTTCTTCAGCACGTCGCCGGCCTGGTAGCGCTGGCCGTCCGGCTTGGTGAAATAGGCCTTGGCGTCGGCGACGCCCGCCTGCGGGAACGGGCTGGCTATCATGCCGGCCAGGCGTGGGCTGACCACGAAGCCGTCGGCGGCCAGCCGCTCGGCGTCGCCGAACAGGTCCTTCCAGGGCAGTTTGCCATGCTGGGCCTGGGCCATCGACAGCATCGCCACGGCGCCGGGAACGCCGGTCGCCTTGCCGCTGGTCACCGCCACCGGGAACGGCAGCGGCTTGCCGGACGCGTCCAGGAACATGGTGTCGGTGGCGCCGGCCGGCGCGGTCTCGCGGCCGTTGAAGCCTGTCACCTTCCTGGTCTTGGCGTCGTAGTAGGTCATGAACGCACCGCCGCCGACGCCCGAGCTCTGCGGCTCGACCAGGCTCAGCACCGCCTGCACCGCCACCGCGGCGTCGACCGCCGAGCCGCCCTTGCGCAGCACGTTCAGCCCCGCCTCCACCGCCAGCGGATTGGCGGCCGAGACCATGACCTTCGGGCCCGGCGCGGTCGCGGTCCCGGTCGGCGCGGGCGCGGGGGCGGGAGCCGGCGCCTCCTTCGTGGCGGTCGTGGCGCAGGCGGCCAGGGCCAAGGCGAGGGGAAGGGCGGCGAAACGCTGGAGCTGAAGCACGTAGAACCCATCGGAGGCGGAGGGGAGGAGAGCGCCACCATAGCCACCCGCGCGTGGACAACAAATGCGCCGCCGTGCTTTCGATGCCGATTATGAGCCAGATGCCCTCCGCCGCGCCGGGTGCGCGCAACCTGATCACCGACGTGCCGGGCCTGAAGGTGGGCCAGGCCAGCGATGCGACCGCCCGCACCGGGGTCAGCGTCATCCTGCCGGACGAGCGCGCCGTCGCCGGCTGCGACGTCCGCGGCGGCGGCCCCGGCACCCGCGAGACCGACGCCCTGGCTCCGGAGAACCTGGTCGATGCGGTGGACGCCATCGTGCTGTCCGGGGGCTCTGTCTATGGCCTGGCGGCCGCCGACGGCGTGGTCGGCTGGCTGGGCGCGCAGGGGCGCGGCTATGGCATGGTCAATTCGAGCGGCGTGCCGCGGTCGCCGGTCGTGCCCGGCGCGATCCTCTATGACCTCGCCAACGGCGGCGACAAGGCCTGGGGCGAGGAGCCGCCCTATCGCCGTCTCGGGCGCGAGGCGACGCTCGCCGCCGGCCTCGACGTCGAGCTCGGCACGGCCGGCGCCGGCTATGGCGCGATGGCCGGGGCGCTGAAGGGCGGGACCGGATCGGCTTCGATCGTCAGCGCCGACGGGATCACCGTGGGCGCGCTGGTCTGCGTCAATTCCTTCGGGTCTGTCGTGGCGCCCGGCGGCCGCGCCTTCTGGGCCGCGCCCTACGAACTGGACGGCGAGTTCGGCGGACTGGGTTCGGGCGGCTTGCGCGCCGGGCCGGACGAGTGGGGCCTGGCCAAGTCCGATCCCAAGGCGCGGATGAACACCACCATCGCCTGCGTGGCCACCGATGTCGCCCTGACCCCGGCCCAGGCCAAGCGGGTGGCGATCATGGCCCAGGACGGGCTGGCCCGGGCGATTCGCCCGATCCACGCGCCGTTCGACGGCGACGTGGTGTTCGCGCTGTCCACCGCCCGTCGGCCGCTGCCGGCCGAAGGCGCCGACTATGCGGTGGCGCGGATCGGGGCGCTGGCGGCCGATGTCCTCGCCCGGGCGACGGCCCGCGGCGTGCATGCGGCGACGCCCTGGTCGGGCGTCCGCGGCTGGCGCGATCTGCCCGTCTGACGCCTTCGGCGCTTTCGTCGCTCGCCTGGGCCCATTCGACGATTTGGAGAACGCTGCAGCTGCGCATACAGTTTAGAGACCCGCGTTCTTAGAGTTCTGAATGGAGACCTGCCCATGCAGTGGGTGAGAACGACGGCCCTCGTGGCCGGCGCGGGCCTGTTGGCCGGCGCAGCCGATGCGCAGACCAAGCAGCAGGTGACCGGCCCGGTCGCCACCTACTGGATGAGCGCCCAGACCCAGACCGGGTTCGGCGCCATGGGCGGCGGGGGCGGCGGACGCCCCTCCATGGGCGCGATGATGGGCGCGATGATGGGCGGCGGCGGCTCGAACGTCGCCAAGACCCTGACCCTGCAGCTCGGCTCCTCGCGCAAGCCGACCGGCGCGCCGAGCGCCGAGCATCTGCCCCCTGCCGGGCTGCGGGCGGGGCAGAGCCTGCCGCTGGTGACGCCGAACTCTCCGGTCGGGCCGCCGCGCGAAGACAACTACATGCCCCAGGACGTCAAGCCGAAGGGCAAGGTGCTGATCTTCTGGGGCTGCGGCGAGCACGCCAAGGCCGGCCAGCCGATCGTCATCGACTTCGCCAAGGTCGCGGCCGGGCAGGTTCCGCCGGGCATGCAGGCCCTGGCCGGGCAGCTCGGTACGGCGATGCAGCCGCCGTCGCCGACCCGCAACACCACCTATGGCGAATGGCCGAACGACAAGACCCGCACCTCGGTGCCGGCGGCCGGCTCTCTGGTCGGCGATCACCTTATCCGCGGCACCTACACCCCCGACATCAAGTTCGCCCTGGCCGCCCAGCAGGATTTTCTGGGGCCGCTCGACCTGACCAAGAACCTGGTGAACCCCAGCGGTTCGGGCCAGCTGGCCTGGAATGCGCTCACCAACGCCGAGGGCTATCTCGCCACCGCCGTCGGCGCGTCCGACGGCGACACGGTCGTCATGTGGTCGTCGAGCGAGGTGCAGGCCTCGGCCTTCGCCTTGCCGGAGTATCTCTCCTCAGCCGACATCAAGCGGCTGGTGGCGTCACGGGCGCTGATGGCGCCCAGCACGACCAACTGCACCATTCCGGTGGAGTTCACCAAGGCCGCCCCGCAGGCGATCGTGCAGCTGGCCGCCTACGGCGGCGAGACCAACATCTCCTATCCGCCGCGGCCGGACGACCCGAAGGTGGCCTGGAACATCGATTGGACCCTCAAGGTCCGTTACAAATCCCAGACCGGCGCCATGCTGGGCATGGAGATGCCGGGCATGGGCGGTGAGGACGACGACGCCGGCGTCGCCCGGGGAACCCAGGGCGGCCAAGGCGGCCAGCAGGGCAAGTCGCCCTTCGGCGTACCGGGCGTCGGCGGAGCGATTTTGAAGGGACTTGGCGGCCGTCTTCCGGGGCTCTGAAAAGAAAAACGGCGGGGGCGAAATTTTCCGCTCGCCCCCGCTTGCCAACCGGAGCCTCCCCGACTAGGTTCCGCGCCTTCGCCGAAAGGCACTGCGCGCCCGTAGCTCAGCTGGATAGAGCATCAGACTACGAATCTGAGGGTCGGACGTTCGAATCGTTCCGGGCGCGCCATTTCTTCCTGAAATGAAAATCACCATCGCCGGCGGGTTTTCCGCTGTGGCGGAGGCTGTCGCTTCGCGCGGAGCGCGATCGGGCTTGAATGTCGCTGCGAACGGCATAGCTGCGGTGCGCCGAAGGGGAGCGCGCCGTTGCTCGACGAAATCAGATCGCAGGTGGCCAGGGACGGGTTCGCGCGGGTGCGCGGGCCGCAGATGCGCGATCTGTTGGGCGTCGCCGCGCTGGCCGACTGGGACCGCTATGCGGCGAGCTGGAACGACCTGGCGGTGGACGAATACATGGCCGACGGCGGCCGCTATCGGCGGCGGCGCTATGCGACGCTGGAGGCGCGGCCCGGCTGCGTCGAGCGGCTGGCCCATCAGCCTCACTTCCAGAGCCTGGACTACAACCGCCTGAACGGCGGGGTCGAGCGGTGGTTCGAGCCGGTCACGCCGGCGGTGCTCGACCTGCCGCTGACGCAGCGGATTCTCGAGGCCTCGCTGGACGTGTTCGGCGCCGTCGCCGGGCCGGATGCAGGGTTCCCCTGGCGGACCGAGATGCACCAGTTCCGCATCGAGGCGCGGGCGGGCGAGGCCGGGCGGCCAACGCCGGAGGGGGCGCACCGCGACGGCGTCGACTGGGTGCTGGTCATGCTGGCGGCCCGCGAGAACGTCGCGGCCGGCGTCACCGACATCTTCGATCCCGCCGGCACGGCCCTGGGCAGCTTCACCCTGCTGGAGCCCCTGGATGCGGTGTTCATCGACGACCATCGCGTTTTCCATGGGGTGACGGCGATCGAACCGGTCGATCCGACGCGCCTGGCCTACCGCGACGTGCTGGTGACGACCTTCCGGCGCAGCGACCCCTAGGCCGCTTGGCTCGGCGCGGCGGCTGTGCGAGACCACCGCAAAGGGGCCGCGGCACGGACGGCGACTTCGAACTGGGGAAGGCCGCCTTGGCACGCAGCATCGCGCTCTATCATCCGTCCGCCGGCGTGCGGCCGAAGCACAATCCGTTCGGCAAGGACGTCGCCAACGTCGAGCTGTTCAAGGCCGTGCTGCGCTATGCCGACGTCGATCGGGTCGACTTCCTGACCGGCGCCCAGGTGGCGCCCGCCGACCTCGTCGCAGGGCTGGTTCCCGGTGAGGCGGTGCGTGCGCAGGTCGCCACCACCCACCTGCTGGACCAGGGGCCGCCGACCGCGGCCGGGGCGCTGGTGCGTGGGGTGCCGGAACTGACCGACATGGCCTGGCTGCGCCGGCAGGTCGGGCTGGAGAACACCTACAGCCTGGTAGGCATGGTCCACACCCTGGCGCCGCTGGCCATGCGCGAGATGATCGCCAAGGCGGCCGTCGCGCCGATGCAGCCCTGGGACGCGCTGATCTGCACCTCGCCGGTGGTGCAGGAATCGCTGGTCGAGATGTTCGACGAGTGGACCGGCTACCTCGCCGACCGCTACGGCGGGACCAAGCAGGTCCGGCCGCACCTGCCGCTGTTGCCGCTGGGGGTGGAAGGCTCGGCCTTCGCCGCGCTGGCCGACCGGCCGGACGTGCGCGCGGCCACCCGCGAGCAGATGGGCGTCGGGCCCGACGACGTCGTGATCATGTGGGTCGGGCGGCTGTCGTTCTTCGAGAAGGCGTTCCCGCAGCCAATGTTCCGCGCCGCCGAGGAAGCGGCCAAGGCGACGGGGGCGAAGGTGCATTTCGCCCTGGTCGGCTGGTTTCCCAACCCGGAAGAACACCGGGCGATGTACGAGGAGGCGGCCCAGGCCTATGCGCCCTCGGTCGCCGTCCACTACCTGAACGGCAACGACGCGGGCCTGGTCGGCGCGATGTGGGCGGCCGGGGACATCTTCCTGTCGCTGGTCGACAACATCCAGGAGACCTTCGGGATCACGCCGCTGGAGGCGATGGCGGCCGGGATGCCGGTGGTGGCCAGCGACTGGGACGGCTACCGGTTCACGGTCCGCGACGGGATCGACGGCTTCCTGGTGCGCTCGCTGGGCGGGCCGGTCGGGGCGGGCCAGGGCATGGTCAACCGCCATCTGCACATGGGGATGACCTATCAGTCCTATGTCGGCTCGGTGGCCCAGCACACGGCGATCAACGTCGGCGACGCGGCGGCGCGGATCGGCGAGCTTATCGCCTCGCCGGAGCTGCGCGCCAAGATGCGCGAGGCCGGCCGCCGGCGCATCCGCGAGACCTTCGACTGGCAGGTTGTCGTCGCCGGCTTGCAGGAACTTCTCGCTGAGCTCGAGGCGATCCGCCTGGCCGCCCAGCCCGAGGAGCTCAAGTACAAGCGCAACCCGACCAAGACGGAACCGTTCGGCGCCTTCGCGCGGTTCGCGACCCAGGTGCTCGCGCCCGCCACCCGCGTGTCGGCGCGGCCAGGGGTGACGCTGGCCGATCTGGAGCGGACGCAGGCCATCCGGCTCGACCACTTCGCCGGCAACTGGCGCGCCTCGCCGCAGGACAACGCCGTCATGCTGGCGCGGCTGATCGCCGAGGGCGAGCTGAGCGTGCGCGACCTGATCGCGCCGTTCCCGTCGGCCCGTCAGCAGCTGCTGGGCATGTCCATAGTCTGGATGTGCAAGCTCGGCCTGCTGGACTGGCGCTAGGCTACTCGGCCGCGACCTTCACGCCGGCCGGCAGGCGCGAGCGGTGATAGGGGCGGTCGCCCAGCACCGTGGCGCGGTTCATGATCCGGCGGTGCGGCAGGTAGTCGTTGACCGCATAGTGCTGAGTCACCCGGTTGTCCCAGAAGGCGATGGCGTTCGGGCTCCAGCGCCAGCGGACCAGGAACTCCGGCTTCTGAATGTGTTCGAACAGCATGTTCAGGATCGCGTCGCTCTCCTTGCGGCGCAGACCCTTGATCCGATCGGTGAAGCCGAAATTGACGAACAGGCCGTCCTCGCCGGTTTCCGGATGGGTGCGGATCACCGGGTGCAGCACCGGCGGGTGATCGGCGAGCGCCTTGGCGTGCTTGTCCTCGCCGGCGCCCTTGGCGACGATCCCGCGTTGCGGGAAGCCGCGGGCGAAGTCGTGCACCGCATCGAGCCCTGAGAGGAATTCGCGGAAGGCCGGCGACAGCGCCTCAAAGGCGGCCTTGGAGTTCGACCAGATGGTGTCGCCGCCGGAGGGCGGCAGCAGCTTGGCGTAGAGGATCGAGGCCATCGGCGGCGTCTCGATGAAGGTGACGTCGGTGTGCCAGCTGTCGTTGTCGGTCGGGTTGTCCTTGTGGTTGTCGAGGATGAAGAGCTCGGGCGCCTCGGGCACCCCCGGATAGAGCGGGTGGGTGTGCAGCGCCCCGAACCGCGCGGCGAAGTCGCGATGCTGCACCGGGGTGATGTGCTGGTCCGCGAAGAACACCACCTGGTGCTTCAGGAACGCCTGGCGGATCGCATGCAGCAGGTCGTCGCTGACCGGCTGGGCGAGGTCGACGCCTTCGATCAGCGCCCCGATGGTCGGGGTCAGAGGGGTCACCTTGAACTGGGCCATGTCGAGTTCTCCGCGTGAGCGGCGCATCTAAGCGCGCGCGGAAGAACGGCGCTACTAGAGACCGAAGGCGCGGCTCGCAGAAAAGATCGCCAGCCCCACCAGCCCGCCTACAAGCGTGCCATTGACGCGGATGTATTGCAGGTCCTTGCCGACCTGCAGCTCGAGCTTGTCGACCACGCCCTTGGTGTCCCAGCTGGCCACCACCTGGGCGACGAAGCCGCCGATCTCGTGGCGGCGCGGGGCGATGACCTGGCGGGCCAGGATGCGGGCCCATTCGTTCAGTCGCGCCTGGGCGGTTTCTTCGGTGTGCAGCCATTCGCCGAGCGCGGTCAGCATCTGCTCCAGCCGCTCGGTCAGGCCCGCGCCGTCGCCGTCGGCCAGCCGCTGTTCGATCTCGCGCCAGACGCCGGCGGCCTGTTCGCGCAGGGCCGGGTCGGCCAGCAGCTTGGCCTTCAGGTCCTCGCCCTTGGCGATGAGGTCCGGATCACGGGCCAGCCGGTCGATGAAGCCCTCGATCCAGGCCTTCAGCTCCCGGCGCCAAGGGTGCTCGGGCTCGCGCATCTCGACCAGCAGCTCGGAGAGGCCGGTGGTGACCTTCTGGGCGATCATCTTGTCGATGAACTTGGGCATCCACTTCCAGGACTTGGCCTCGACCTTCTCCTGGATGGTCTGCTCGTTGTCTTCGAGATAGGCCGCGAGCTTGTCGAGTGCCCAGTCGAAGGCGGCCTGCGAGCGGCCCTCGTTCCAGAACGCGGCCAGCAGCTTGGAAGCGGTCGGCGCGGCCGGCACGGCCCGGATCGCAGCGACCGCGGCCGAGCCTGCGGTTTCGCGCAGCATGTCGCGCGGCAGCACCTTCAGGATGGTCGGGACCAGTCCCGAGAGGCGCTTGGCCAGGCGCCGTGCATGGCGCGGCTGGCGCAGCCACTCGCCGCCCCAGCGGGCCACCTCGATCTGCTTGAGGCGGCTGTCGAGCACGTCGACGGTCAGGAAGTTGTCGGCGATGAAGCCGCCCAGCGCCTCGCCGATCCGGTCCTTGTTGCGCGGGATGATGCCGGTGTGCGGGATCGGCAGGCCGAGCGGCCGGCGGAAGATCGCGGTCACCGCGAACCAGTCGGCGCAGGCCCCGACCATCGCCGCCTCGGCGAAGGCGCGGACATAGGCCAGCCACGGCCAATAGTCGTCGGCGCGGCTGGCGGCCACGAAGACGATCGCCATCGCCACCAGCAGCCCGGTGGCGATGGCCTGCATGCGCTTCAGCTCACGCAGTTTCAGTTCGTCCCGCGACACCGTGGTCGCGATCGCGCCCGCCGCCATGCCGGGCTAGATCGCCGCGTCGGCGGAGTGGCTCTTGGTCTCGGGGGCCTCGTCCTTGCGGGCTTCGGCCTCCTTGCGGCGCGCCATGGCTGCGGAGATGTTGTCGGCGGTCTTGCGGATGGTCTCGGTCAGCTTGGCGTCGAACTCGTTGACGCTGCGGTTGAAGGTCGAATCCGGGCCGAGGCTGTCGGTGATCTTGCGGCCGAGCACCGACCATTCGTCCTGCAGTTTTCGGGCGATGGCGTCGAAGTCGGCGCCCGTGCCGGCCCCGATCTTCTCGCCGAGGGAGGTGCGTGCAGCCGCGGCGATGAAGCCCGAGCGGCTCATGCCGCGGGCCTCGGCCGCCTGGTCGATGCGCTTGAGCAGCCGCTCGCCGATCGAGATGTTGACCCGCACCGGCGTGTCTTCGACCGAAACGTCGACCAGGAACGGGATCACGCCGGCCTCGGCCGCGACGGCTTCGAGCGCGATCGGTTTGGGCCAGTCATGGCCGTCGTCGGCCAGGCGCTGCAATTCCTTCAGCACCGTTTCGCGGGCGGCGACGACCAGGGAGGCGATGTCGGCGCCCTCGACGGTGAGCCCGGGCAGGTCGGGGAAGCTGGCGCTGTAGCCGCCGGCCGGAGCGCTGCGGGCCAGGGCGACGAAAACGAGGGTGGTCATGGGGAGGATCCTCCGCGAATAAACGAAGAATAGACGTTGTGTAGTTTTGCGCAAATTCAAGCCGTCGTGTGCGCCTTGGCCGCAGCCCCCGGAATCATGCGATCAGGCGGCATGCCCAGCCCGCCCGGATTGCCTGAGTTCGACCTGCCGATGATTTTCGGCGACGCCATGGCCGGTCTCGGCTTCCAGTCCGGGGTCGCGCGCCTGGCCTTCGCCGCCAATGTCGCCGACGAGGCGGGCGAAGAGCACAAGGTCAAGTCTGGCTACCTGATCCTGACCCCGAACTGCATGCTGGAGCTGCGCAGCCAGATCGACCAGATCCTGACCGAGCTGGAGCGCCAGGGCGTGATCAGCTTCACGCCGGACCGCCTCGACGGCTAGGGCCGGACGGCCGCCAGCCTTTCATAGAACGCATCGCCCAGGCTGACCTGGCCTGACGCCGTCAGGTGGACGCCGTCGGCCGGCTGACGCTCGAAGGGATCAGTGTCGGTGAGCGTGGTCTTTGCATCGCGGCCGGCCACCTGCGCCTGCGCTTGACGCACGGCGTCCCAGCCGTCGGGACCTGGCCGGTCGATCTGGCCGATCTGCACGATGGTGTCGGCGTCGCCCCAGCGGGCCCGCACCTGCGCCAGGAAAGCCGCGAGGTTGGCGGCGTACGCGCGGGACTTGGCCGGGCTCTGCGCGTCGGTCTCGCCCTGCATCCACAGCACCGCCCGCACGCGCGGGGCCAGGCCCTGGGCCGCCAGGGCGGCCTTGGCGGCGTCGACCTCGGCGCTGGCGGCGTCCCAGAGGTCGCCGTGCGAGGACGGCGACCAGTCGCGGGCGGCCGGGTCGGGCGCCAGGCCGGTTTCGCCGCGCGCGTACTTGACCACATAGAGCGGCGCGCAGGCGTGGTCCTGGCGCCAGCGATAGGCGAACTGCGTCTCCGGCCCCCAGGCCTGCGGATTGTTGGGCGCGCCGGTGTTGGTCGCAGGCGTCAACGGGACGAAGGCGCGGGCCTGCGGACTCCAGATCTGGGCGGGGCCCGGCGCGGCCAGGTGCGGCGGCAGGTCGGCGGCGCCCAAGGTGTAGCCAAGCGCGTTCGATTGGCCGGCGACAATGATCATGACCGGCAGGCAATCGGGGGCGTTGACGGGGATATCCAAGCGCTTCCTGTTTACTGAACGCGTGCGAACACGAATTGTATAGTGAAGGCGAGCGACCTGTTCGACCAGATCCAGCGCGCCGGGGAGGATATGGCATGACAGGTTCGAGTACGCGCACGGCGAGTCCGGGCCTGATCATCGCCATCTGCTTCGGCATCGCCGCCCTGGAGGGCTACGATATCCAGGCGTTCGGCGTGGCGGCGCCGCACATGGCGCCTGACCTGGGGCTCGGACCGTCCCAGCTCGGCTGGGCGGGCAGCGCGGCGATGATCGGCCTGGTGATCGGGGCGCTGTTCGGCGGCTGGGCCGCCGATCGCTACGGCCGTCGGCCGGTGCTGCTGGGGTCGGTGGCGCTGTTCGGGATCTTTTCGCTGGCCACCGCCCTAGCGACGAATTTCGAGACCCTGACCCTGGCGCGGCTCGCCACCGGCCTCGGCTTCGGCGGGGCGATGCCCAACCTGATCGCCATCGCCACCGAGATCAGCCCGCCGCATCGGCGCGCCCTGACCACCACCAGCATGTTCTGCGGCCTGCCGGTCGGCGGAGCGCTCGTCGCTCTGGCCGCCCAGGTCGGCGAGGCCGGCGGGGTCGACTGGCGCATGCTGTTCATGATCGGCGGCGCCCTGCCGCTGATGCTGGTGCCGGTGGTCTACTTCCTGCTGCCGGAGACGCGCCCGGCGCGCGGCGAGGACGACGCCCCGCCGCAGATGGCGACCGGCCTGTTCGGGGGCGGCCGGGGACTAGCCACGATCCTGATCTGGACGGTGTTCGCTCTCGACCTGCTGGTGACCTACCTGCTGCTGAACTGGCTGCCGCTGCTCGTGGTGGCCAAGGGCTTCTCGCCGGCCGAGGGCGCTTCGGCCGCGTTCGCCCTGAACATCATGGCGGTGGTCGGCTCGCTGGCGCTCGGTTGGGCGGCGGACAAGGTCGGCTATCGCTGGCTGCTCATCGCGGTGTTCGCCGGTCTGGCCGCTGCGCTCTACGCCCTGGCCGCGGCGACGAGCCTGCCGATGATCCTGGCGGCGTCCGGCGCCGCCGGGTTCACGGTCATCGGCGGGCTCTACGTGCTCTACGCCCTGGCGCCGGCCTACTACCCGCCGCAGTTCCGCGCGGCAGGCGCCGGGGCCTCGGTGGCGGCCGGGCGGCTGGGCTCGATCGTCGGCCCGCTGATCGCCGGGCAGCTGCGCGCGGTCGGCTATGGCCCTGGCGAGGTGCTGAGCGCGCTGGCGCCGGCGGCGGTGGTGACGATGGCGGCGGTGTTCGTGCTGACCACCTACGCCAAGCCCTATCGCGAGGACTGAGCCCGGCGCGAGGCGCCGGCCGCGGCCAGGGCGGCGCGCTGCACGCCGTCCGGCAGGGTCGCGAACCAGGCCTGAGGCGAGAGCTGCTCGGCCACCCGCCGCTTGCCGGCGTCCGACAGCCGTGCGGCCAGATCGCGGTCGCCGCGCAGACGGCGCAGGGCCTGGGCGGCGGCCTCGACGTCCGGGTCGGCCCAGGTCTGGCCGCGATAGATGCCCTGCGGGTCGTCGACGGCGATCGGCTGCGAGGGGATCACCAGGGCGCAGGTCTCGTCCATGAAGTCGACATTGCCCGACCAGCCGGTGCCGATCACCGGCGTGCCCAGCGCCATGGCCTCGGCCATGGTCAGGCCGAAGCCCTCGGCCCGGTGCAGCGAGATCAGCACGTCGGCGGAGGCGATCAGGCTCTTCACCTGGGCATAGGGCCAGACCACGTCGAGCACCTCGACATTGGCCGGGGCCTGGGCGCGCAGCCGCGCCAGGAAGTCGGGGAAGGCCGCGCCGTTCTGGGTCTTGATCACCAGCCGCGCGGTGGGATCGTCGGGGAAGGCCCGCGCGAAGGCGGCGATCATCGCCTCCGGGTTCTTGCGCGCGGCCGAGGACTTGAAGTCGAACAGGGTCACGGCGGTGAACCGCTCGTCGCGCGGCGCCGGGACGACCCCGCGATAGTCCTCGATGAACAGCGGATGGGGCACGACCCGCACCGGAGCCTTGGCGCCGGTCAGGGCCGCGCCGGTGAAGGCGCTGGGCACCCAGACCTCCTCCAGGAAGGCGGCGTCCTTCAGCCAGGACTTCGGGGCGCGCGGCAGTTCCCAGGCCCAATAGCCGTAGCGCGGGCCGCGGACGTTCTTGGGGCCGAGGAAGGCGAGGGCCGCCAGCAGCTCGGGGGCGTTGACGTGGAAGATCCAGGGGCCGGGCGTGCGCGCCGCCTGCGAGCCGCCGATCCAGTCGAGTTTGGCGCCGGCGATGTCGACCTGCTCGACCGGGGCGCCCAGCGCCTCGAAGGCGCGAACCGCCAGCTTGGCCGAGGCGGCGATGCCGTAGGAGCCGCCGAAGTCGCCGACCACGCGGATCGGGCCGGCGCTCGTCTCCGCGTCGTGCGGGGTGCGGGCTTGATGGCGGACATAGGCCTCCAGCGCCGGCCCGAGGACCGGCTGGGCCAGACGGCGGACAGGCTCGGGCGTCAACGCGCGCCAGGCGCCGCGGGCCGTGGACAACAGACTCATGCGCTGGCGGACTCCCAGGCGACGCCCTGCGCCAGCAGGGCCACGGCGTCGGCGGCGATCAGCCCCGGCGCGGTACGGAACACCAGCTTGCCGACGCGGGCGGGCGGGTCGGCCGGCGCGCCCTGCGGCGTGCGGAAACGGCCGGCGCCGGCGTCGAACACCAGCGCTTCGCCGCCGGCGGCGTCGGGCGTCCAGCGCTCGACCGCCAGCAGGGTGTTGATGGCCCCTGCAGCCGGCGCGCGGCCGGCCTCGACCGGTTCGCGGCGCACCGACAGGCGGGCGAGCTCGAACACCGGATGGCTGTCCACGGTCGGCGGCAGGGCGGCGACATCGACGCCGTACTCGGCCAGCCCGCCGCCGATCAGCCAGCGCAGGAAGCCGAAGCGGCCCTTGAAGCTGGTCAGCGGGAACAGCCGCTGCAGGTCGCCGCGGCTTTCCCAGATCGACAGGAACAGCCGCGGGAACGGCATGCCCCGGGCCAGTTCGCGCACCGGCGCGTTGAAGCCCGAACGCAGCGCCGTGCCGACCCACTGCGGCCAGGCGGCGCGGTGGGCGAGGCCGTAGGCGGCGAACCGCAGCTTGGCTTCCGAGAGGTCGCCGGCCACCTGGCGCGCGGCGCGCAGGGCCAGCTCGGGCTCGGCAAAGGCTTCCGGCGGCGCGAGACGGGCCGAGAAGCGGCCGTCGATGGATTCCGGGCCCAGCAGCCAGGCCTTCAGTCCGGCCTCGTCGGCGGCGAAGCGGTCGCGCAGGTCGCGGCGCGCATGGGTCAGGGCGCCGACCGCCGGCGCCTCAGACGCGCTGGTCAGCCAGCTGGTCAGCTCGGACGAGCCGCTCAGCCAGGGACCGTCCGGCAGACCGCCGAGCGGCTCGCGGATCACCTCGCCGGGGCGCACGGCGGCCCAGGCTTCGGCCGCCGAGGTCAGGCCGCCGCCGAAGTCCTCGCCGGCGCGGGCCGCGGCCAGCATCCGGCGGCGGGTCTCGCGCGGGACGAGTTCGCCGGAGGGGAAGGCGCGGTGGGCGTAGGGGATGGCCGAGGCCTCGACATGGCCGTTGCGCAGCAGCGCCTGGGCGTAGTCGGCCAGCAGGGCGGCGAGGTCCGAGCGCGGGGTGACCTTGATGCGGTCCTGATGCTTGGAGAGCAGGTCCGGCCGCGCCGGGTCGAAGCCGGAGAAGTGGAAGAAGGCCAGCGGCTGGCCGTCGACGCTCCAGCCGTTCGCCGTGCGGGCGACCTGGCGGCCTTCCAGGTTCCAGTAGGCGAGGTTCAGGGTCGGGGTGCGCAGGATGGCCAGGTCGCTGACCAGGCCCGGCGCCAGGTCCATCCACTTCTGGTCGGTGAACAGGCCGGCGGCGAAGTCGACGCGGCAGTCGAAGCGCAGTTTCTCGGCCCACCAGTCGAGCAGGTCGAAGATCTCCGGCTCGGCCCGCATGGCGGCAAAGCCGAGATTGTACGAGCCTGATTGCAGGATGACGTGGTCGTTGGGGCTGGCCTCGCCGCGCAGCGGGCGGGTGGTGTGCGGCGTCAGGGCCAGGGGGGCCTTGGCCAGTCCCTCGCGTACGGCGTCGAGCGGCCGGTAGACCCAGATGTCGGGGTCGAAGTAGGCGCCGGAGGTGACGCCCTCCTCGGACAGCAGCGCCTTGAAGCACAGCGGCTTGACCGCGGTGTTGAGCTCCAGCGCGTCGTAATAGGCGCACATGGCCGCGAACTCCGGCACCACGGTCGCGGCGTCGAGGGTGCGGATGCCCGGGTCCTTGAAGGCGATCGGGCCGTCGGTGGTGACGACGACGCGGCGAATGCCGGGCTCGGCGCGCGCCAGGCTTTCCATCAGGCTGGCGGCCTGGGCGGCGTAGTTGCGCGAGACGATGGTGAAGATGAAGTCCAAGGTCGCTCCCCGGGGCGTCAGGCGGCGGCCAGCAGTTCGTCCAGCTTCTTGACGTCCATGATCTTGGAGGCGACCCCGCTCTCGATGCGCATCACCTTGTTGCAGTAGAGGCGGATCAGTTCGAGGTCGTGCGAGGCCAGCACCAGGATGCCGGCGCGCTCCATCAGCTCCAGGATCCGCTTGTGGGCGATCTTCTGGAAGTCGGCGTCGCCGACGGCGATCCACTCGTCCATCAGGATGACGTCGGCGTGGACGGCGGTGGCCACGGCGAAGGCCAGCCGGGCCTGCATGCCGGCCGAATAGGTCTTCAGCGGCATGGCCAGGAACGGGCCGAGGCCGGTGAACTCGCCGATCTCCTGCATCCGGTCCTCGATCTCCTTGGCGGAGAGGCCGGCGATGCGGCCGCGCAGGCGGATGTTGTCGAGCCCGGTCGCCGACGGATCGATGCCGAGGTTCAGGTCCAGCATCGCGGCGATCTGGCCGTGCACGTCGATGGTGCCCTCGTCGGGCTCGTAGGCCCCGGCCAGGGCGCGCAGCAGGGTGGTCTTGCCCGAGCCGTTGTGGCCGATCAGCCCCAGGCGGTCGCCGGAGCGCAGCTCGAGATTGACGCCCGACAGGGCGGTGACCTCGGTCGCGCCCATGCCGGTGCGGCCAAGCTTGCCGCCCACGGTGATGCGGGCCAGATGCTTCTTCAGCGACTTGGCGTCGACCCCGTAGACGGGGAAGCGCAGGGTCAGGTCGGTGACCCGGATGGAGACCTCGGGGCCCTTCATAGGTAGTGCACGATCCGTCGACGGGTGAGGGCGAAGGTGGCGAAGGCGCCGGTCCAGCCGACGACCGCCAGAACCACCATGAAGATGTAGGTGCGCGGGTCGACGACGTTGCCGAGCAGCGGCGCGCGGACGACTTCGAGCAGGTGATAGAACGGGTTGAGCACCAGCACCGCGTGGTCGAGCAGGCGCCCGCCGGGCAGCCAGAACACCGGGGTCATGAACATCGCGAACTGCACGACCGAGCCGACGATCTGCGGGATGTCGCGGAAGCGGGCCGAGGCGATGCCGGCCGCCAGGCTGATCCAGGAGATGTTGACCAGCAGCAGCAGCACGCCGACTGCGCCCATCAGCACATCGGTCTGGCGCCAGTGGTCGTAGTAGACCAGCACGCCGACGATGATGATCAGGTGGTGCGCCAGGTTGATCACGTTGCGCATGACCGTCCGCCACACGAAGGTGAACATCGGCAGCGAGCTCTGGCTCAGGATGCCGGCGGCCTGCACGAAGGTCTGGCAACCCTCGAGGATGACGTTGGCGATCAGGCCCCAGACCACGATGCCGAGCGCGACGTAGGGGATGAACTCGTTGACCGGGACCTTGAACAGGTTCGCGTAAAGGAACCCGATCCCGGCCACCATCAGGCCCATGGACAGGGTGATCCAGAACGGGCCGAGGATCGATCCGCGGTAGCGCGACACCACGTCGTGCTTGGCCAGCGACCAGGCCAAACCAATGCGGTCGAGCGAGGCGCGCAGGTCGGCGAACGCCATGCTGAACTCGTGCATGGCCCCGCGCCGTCCGGTGCGAACCATGTGTTGTGCGGATTGCATTCAGTCTCCCGACCAAGGGCGCGCCGACGCACCCGCCGTCTGTGGCGCTCGCCGGTGGGTAACAGGTCGCATTTTGCGGCGCAAGCATGGCGCCGGGCGCGGAATCCAAAGGAAAATCCGCTCTGGCGCAGGTGGGTAGCGGTTACAGCTCGCTTTCGTCCTCGAACGGCGGAGCGCTGGTCTTCATGTGGGCGTGATCGGCCCGGTACTGGTTGAAGTGCCGGCGATCGGCCGGCGAGGGCTGGACGGTCTCGCGGACCAGCCCGCCGGCCGCAAGTTCGGCCGCCGAACGCTTGCGGACCACGAACTCGATCCCGCATTCGCCGATCGGCGTCAGGGTCTGGTCGTAGCGCGGCAGGTCGTAGCGGAAGGTCGAGTTGAGCAGCGCCACCTTCTCGACGTCGGCGGCCGGGCCGAGGTCGGACAGGATCTCCAGCACGTTGATCGAGCGGTCCGACCAGGACTTGGCCTTCAGCATGGTGAAGGTCCACTTGTGGTCGCGATTGTTCGTCGAGGGGAACACGCCCTGCTCGTAGAGGTCCTCGTCCGGCACGGTGACGACCAGGAAGCCGCCGGGCTTGATGGCGCCGAACCAGGCCTTCAGGCCCTGGCGCGGATCGACCAGGTGCTCGAGGCAGTGGCTGGAGTGGACGAAATCGAGGCTCTCGGGCGCCAGGCCTTCGAGAAACTGGGCGTCGCCGTCCTCCCAGTCCCAGACCCGTACGGACTTCAGGCCCGGGAAGAACGGCACGTAGAGCGACAGCGGATCGGGCTTGCCGCCGATGTCCAGCCCTTCGCCGACGAACCAGCGACGGGTGAAGTTCGGGTCGGCCATCCGGCGGACGATGGATTTCGAAAGTTCTTTCAAGGTCTTGATCCTATCGTACGTCCCAGGACTCGGCCCCGGTCGAGGTGAAGCGCGCCGCCTGGGCCACGCCGCCGAAGCCGCCGAGCAGGCGCTTGAGTCCCTCGCGCCGGGTCGGGTCGACCAGGAACATCATGAACCCGCCGCCGCCGGCGCCCGACACCTTGCCGCCGAACACGCCGAAGCTCTTGGCCGCCTCGTAGACGGAATCGATCATCGGCGAGGACATGTTGTGAGCGGTCTGCTTCTTCAGGCTCCAGCCGGAATCGAGCAGGGCCCCGAAGCGCGGCAGGTCGCCGGCGACCAGGGCGTCGCGCATCTCGAAGGCGCTGGCCTTGATGGCGTGCAGGCTCTCGATCGACTTGGGGGCGTGACTGCGCATGTTGGCCGTCTGCTCCTCGATGATCGCGGCGGATTCGCGGCTGACGCCGGTGAAGTAGAGCACGAGACTGGCTTCCAGCTCCTTCATCACCTTGTCCGGCACCGCGACGCTCTCGACCTCGACGCGGGCGGCGTCGAAGAAGCGCATGAGGTTGAGGCCGCCATAGGCCGCCGCGTACTGGTCCTGCGCCCCGCCGGCCAGGCCGAGCTCGCGCCGCTCGATGTCGAAGGCCAGCGTCGCGACCGCATGGGCGTCCATCGACAGTCCCATGAATCTGCGCATGGCCTCCACCATCGCCACCACGAGTGCGGACGAAGAGCCCAGCCCCGATCCGGGCGGGCAGTCGGCGTAGGAGACCAGGGTGAGCGGCAGGGCGCGCCCGCCGGCATGATCGGCCATGAACCGATTGTAGACGCCCTTCAGCAGGCGCAGCGGCTCGTCGGTCGGCAGCGGCGCGATCGCGCCCGCCTGCCAGGTCTGGTCACGGTCGGCGGCGACCAGCCGGACCTGGTCGTCGTCGCGGGCCTGGACGGTGACATGGGCGAACAGGTCGATGGCCGCGTTCAGCACCACCCCGCCGTGTTCGTCGCAATAAGGCGAGACGTCCGTGCTGCCGCCACCGAAGCCGAGACGAAGGGGGGCGCGGGCGCGCACCAGTTCATGACGCATGAGGAGCGATCTGATCCCGACCTGACTGACTGCGATGTGTGGCGGGGTAGTCGCCGCAGGCCGGCTTGGCAACCACCATCGGCGCCACAGAACCGCCCGGCGACTCGGTGCAATATCTTCACTGCGACCCTGGCGAGAGCCCTGACGGCTATCTATCTGGGCTGTGGGCCGCCCAATCCTCCCCCCGGGGTCGCTCGGAACTCTCGTATGAAATCCATTCTGAACATTGCGGGTGCGGCGGCCATCGCCTTGACCCTTTCGGCCTGCGACCAGCCCGCCCCGTGGGCGCGCGCCGCCACGGCCCCCGAACCGGCGAAGATCGCGCTGAACCAGCGTTCGCAGGTCGTGACCTGGAACGACGACGCGCAACGATTCGAGATCAACGGCGCGCCGCTGAAGGCCGGCCGGCTCTGGACGTTCGACGGGTCGACCGAAGGTTTCGTCGCCGGCGGCGGCGAAGTGCTGCCCGCCAGCCCGACCGGCATGGACCTGCGCAACGGCGGCACCGACTCGATGCTGCGCTCGCCCAAGGGGCTGGGCCTGGACGGCAGCCGATATTCCCTGGTGCTCGTGCGCCTGACGCGGACGCGGGCCGGCGCTGAGTGGGACGGCTCGATCTTCTATTCGACCCCCGCGCACGGCGAGGCCGGCGAGTATCACGCCAAGCCGCGCGACGGCGCCGACCCCGCGGTCAACGAGACCGTGGTGCTGGTCTACGACATGGTCAACCTGAAGAAGGGCGGCGACGACTGGACAAATTCGCTGATCGACCAGATCCGCGTCGACACCGACGATCAGGCCGGCGGCGGCTTTGTCGTCCACCAGATCGCCGTCACGGAGAATCCGGGCGCGACCGCTCTGGCCCAGGCCCCGGTGGGGCCGACCACCATCGCGCAGCGCTAAGGCGTCTCAGGCCGCCTGGGCGGCGGCCAACTCCTCCATCCGCGCCACGTAGCGCAGGCCGATCGCCCGGGCGCTGAAGTTCGTGCGGATGTGGCGGCGCGCGCGCTCGCCCAGGGCCCGCGTCCAGGCCGGATCGTCCACCAAGCCGCCGATGAGCTCGACCGCGTGATCCACCGAGGGGTCGGCCCAGACCTGGCCCTCGCCGAACAGGTACGCGCCCTCGGCGACCGGGATCAGCTGGCAGTCGACCAGCAGACTGGTGTCCGGGGTCATGAAGTCGAGATTGCCCGAGTAATTGGTGGCCACGGCCGCGCGGCCCATGACCATCGCTTCGGCCGGCCCGCGGCCAAAGCCTTCCGAGCGGTGTAGCGAGACGAAGGCGTCGCAGCAGCGGACGAGGTTCTTGATCTCGTTGTCGCTGAGCTGGCGAGTGATCGCCTGGATCTGGCCGCCCATGGCCTTGATCCGGCGTTCCAGTTCCTTGCGGGCCGGATTGCCGTCGTCGCCGCCCTTGTACTTGACCACCGCGTGCAGCGGCGCGTGCGGCCGCTGGGCGACGAGCTTCTCGAACGCTTCCAGCATCGCGAACGGGTTCTTGCGCTCGGCGTAGGACGAGAAGTCGAAGAAGAACAGGCAGACGAAGGCGTTCTCGGGAATGCCGAAGTGGCGGCGGCCGAGGAAGGACGACATCGTCAGCTCGACCGACAGCGGCATGTGCGTGATCGGCCGGGCGGTCGCCGCGGCGACCGCGTCCTGGATGAACCGCGACGGCGCCCAGACCTCGTCGAACCGGTCCAGGATCTTGCCCCAGGGCTCGGGGTACTTCGCCAGCTCCCAGGCCGGATAGATGATGTTGTAGGCGCTCTCGAAGGCCGGGCCCGAGCCTAGGTGCTCGAGCACGCCCATCGCCTGCTCGACCTCGTCGGCGTTGATGCAGAAGAGGTTGGCCTTGGGGCTCAGCTTCGGAACGATGTGGCCGGCGAACTCCCGTTCGAAGTCGGGGTCCTTGTTCCGGTCCATGCCGTAGATGTCGATGACGCCGGGCGTGGCGCCGGCGGCGCGGAAGGCGCGGAAGGCCGAGCGCACGTGCTCGGCCATGCCGATGGCCGAGAACGGGTGGCCGACGAGGACGAGGTCTTCAGGCGTCATGACTTGTCCAGCAGGTCGGCGTCGGCGGCGTTCTTCACCGCTTCCAGCCAGGCGTGGCCGAAGCGCTGGTCGGGCTCCAGGTGCGCGCCTTCGCCCCATTCGTTCCAGGCGTTGATGAACACGATCCGCTCCTCGCCGAAGTTCTGGCGGCGGGTTTCCTCGAACATCGCCTCGGTCCAGGCCTGGAAGGCGCCGGGCGTGGCGTGCTGGTAGTTCCAGCCGCCGTCCTGGCGGCGGGGCGTGTTGTCCCAGGAGGGCATCACCCCGCGGAAGCGCTTGTGGCCCAGCGGCTCGGTCCCGAGATAGTTGCGGACCATCTGGCGATAGTCGTTCACGCGCCCCTCGAAGCGGGCGTTGTAGAGCGGTCCCGGCGGATGGATCAGCGCGCCGTTGCCGGCCGGCGGGAACTCCACCGAGGCGTCGAAGCCGATGTCGGCCGGGTCGGTCTTGCCGCCGGCCTTCTCGAAGCTCTCGACGAACGCCAGGTAGATCTCGCCGATCCCGGCCTGGCGGCAGTGATCGCGCCAGGCGTCCGCCCAGGCCTTGGCGTCCGGCAGCAGGCCGGGACGATAGATCAGCACCAGCGGCTTGCCGTTCACCCGGATGTAGTTGGGCCGCTGCAGGAACGGCTCCATCTCGGCGATCGAGGCCTCGGCGTCGCCGGGCTCGTAGGTCTGGGCCAGCAGCACGTCGCGCTCCTGGCCGTCCCAGGTGCGGGTCCAGTTCTCGTTGGCCCAGCAGAGGCAGAACGGGAAGTCGTCGGCGCCGCTGTCCAGCAGCGGCTCCAGCGGCGTCTCCAGGATCCGCCGCCCGCCGGTGAACCAGTAGAAGTAGTGGCAGAAGCCGCCGATCCCGTAGCGGCTGGCCAGTTCGGCCTGGCGGCGCATCGCCTCGGGGTTGGACAGGTCGTAGAAGCCGAGGTCGGCCGGCACGTGCGGCTGGTAGTGGCCGCGATAGTTCGGCAGCGCCCGGCTGACATTGGTCCACTCGGTGAAGCCGGGGCCCCACCAGCGGTCGTTCTCAGCCACGGTATGGAACTGCGGCAGGTGGAAGGCGATCGTGCGGATGCGGTTGAGCGCTTCCAGCCGCTCGCCCCAGCGCTCGACGAACTTCTGCTGATTGCGCGTCGCCAGGCGGTGCTTGTAGCCGCTGTCGATCGAGTTGGCCGTGACGCTCAGGTGGTGAACGATGGCCGAGGTCGGTTCGTAGATCACCCGCAGGCCGCGCTCGCGCAGCCGGAAGCACAGGTCGGCGTCCTCGCAATAGGCCGGCGCGAAGGTCAGGTCGAAGCCGCCGAGCTGCGCGAACACCTCGCGCCGGACCATCAGGCAGGCGCCCGAGGCGTAGTCGACCTCGCGCCGCACGTTCCAGCGCGGCAACTCCGGGTCCTCGAACAGGCCGATCATCTCGGCCGCGCCATCGACGCCGATCCGCGCGCCGGCTTCCTGCAGACGGCCGTCCGGGAACAGCATCTTCGGGGCGACGGCGCCGACGTCGGTCTCCTCCGCGAACGGCGCCAGCAGCGCCGGGAGCCAGCCCGGCCGCACCTGGACGTCGTTGTTCAGAAACACGACGAACTCGCCGGCCGCCTCGCCGGCGGCGCGGTTGCAGGTGCGGATGAAGCCGAGGTTCTCGGGGTTCGAGATCAGCTTCAGGCCCGGAACCTTGGCCAGCACCTTGGCGGTGTCGTCGCTGGAGGCGTCGTCGATGACGATGACCTCGACCTCGTCCAGGTCGCCGCAGGCCTGCAGCGCGGCCAGGCATTCAAGGGTGAAGGTCAGGTTGTTGTAGGCCGGGATGACGATCGAGACCTTCGGCGCGGTCGGCGCTGCGAAGGCGAGGTCGGCGGCGGCCTTGTCGACGTCGCGGGGCTCGACCTTGATCAGGTCGAACGGCTTGACGCGCACATCGCCGATCGCCCGCTCGCGGATGCGTTTGCGGGCCGCCTTCAGGTCGCGATAGGCCTGGTTGTCGTAGGCGCCGGCGTCGCGGGCCCGGCCCGCGGCGCGCAGCTGCTCGAACAGGCCCGCCTCGCCCTGCGGCCGCGCCACGGTGGCGCCGGGCTCGGGCTTGGGCGTGCGGCTGAGCGCCCAGTGCTCCAGCGAGGAGACCGGCTGTTCCGCCGCCTGCGGGTTCTCCAGCAGATAGGCGATCTCGTTGAAATCGGCCGCCGGCGAAACGCCCTCGAACGCGCCTTCGGTCAGGTAGTGCACCACCGGATGGGCGCCGGCCGGCAGCTCGGCCTGCTGGTCGAGATAGTAGGCGGTGTCGAAGTGGATGCTGGGGTCGCGGCGCTCCTCGAACCCGTAGGCCAAGAAGTGCGCCAGCGCGCTCGAGCCCATCGGGGCCGCGTCGCGATAGCGGTCCATGTACCAGCCCGGATCGAACAGCGGGTGCGGGCTGCGGCCCTCGCTGGCGCCGCTGGTGGCGTAGTGCAGCAGAGGGGCGGCGTCCGCCTCGGCCACGTCCGGGTTCATCGCCAGGTACCAGACGCCGCTGAACAGCGGGTGCGGCTCGTAGCCTTTGCGCCAGCCCTCGCGCAGATAGTGGACCAGCGGGTTCTCGCCGCTGTCGGCGACTTCCTCGGACTGGCCGACATAGTAGCGGACGTCGAACAGCGGGTGCGGGTCGTAGCCCTCGGTGACGCCCTTGTGCAGGTAGTGCTGCAGGGTGGTCAGGCCGGTCGCGGCGACCTTCACCGCATGGCGGCTGCGATAGTCCTTGAGGTCGAACAGCGGGTGCGGCGCACGCCCTTCCTGGTCGCCGGCGACCAGATAGTGGGCAAGCGGCGCCCAGCGCGAGCCGCGCAGGTCGTCGTTGTTTTCCAGGTACCAGGCCTGGTCGAACAGGGCCTTGGGATTGGCCCCGCCGTCGGGGCCGGCGCGGACATAGCCGATCAGGTCGCGGGCCGGACCGCCGTCACGGCCAAGGCCGCCCTTCAGCTTGAAGTCCCAGACGCCCGAACGCGCGATCAGCGCCGCGCGGCCAGGCCACTTGGCGCGGGCCAGCATCAGGTCGATGCGCTGCTCGGTCGGGCCCTTGTCGGCCAGGCCGACCCGACGGGCGGCGGCCTTGCAGAAGCGGTTCCAGCGGTCCTCGGCGACCACGCGCCGGGCGCGGTGCAGATCGCGACGCCGGGCCAGCAGGGCTTCGGCCGCGTTGTCGGGGACGGGGTTTTGGGTGTCGTTGGCCACGGTCGGATTTTCTCGGGCGCGCTGCTTAGCGTCCGGCCAGGGCCGAGTCGACCACGGCCTCGATCTTCGCGCGCTCCTGCCGCAGGGCCGCCAGTTCGCGCTCGAGCGTCTTGATCTGCTGATCCTGCACCTCGCCGAGCTGGCGTTGGTAGAGCAGTTCGGCGCGGGTCGAATCGAGGGTGCTGGTCACGGGCGTGACCAATACGCCCATCTGCGACTTCATTTGGGCGATCTGGGCGGCGGCGCGCTCCAGCGGAGCACGGTCCGGCGTTTCGCCCGCCGCGGCTGCGGTGAACCAGTCGAGCACCTCCTGGGCGATAGCGCCGACCATCGGCACGTCGCCCAGGGCGCCCATGCCGTCGTTGTGACGCAGGTCCTTGGTCAGGAACCCGTCGATCTCGCGCGCGGCGTGCTCGGTCAGGCGGGGCAGCGGCGCGCCCAGCGCCTGCTCCATCCGCGCCACTTCGGCCCGCCAGTCGGCCAGCAGCCCGTCATAGGAGACGAACGCCCGCGGCAGGTCGCGGCTGCCGGCCTCGGCGGCCAGCATGTAGAGCGTCCAGATCAGCACCGACTTTTCGACCGGGAAGGCGTCGCGGCGGCCCAGCGACCCGGCGACGGCCAGGGGGTGGCGCACTGGAATGATCACGCGGGCGGCGACTTCGGCGCGTTCCAGCACCGTCCGCCACATCGGCAGCAGCACCGAGACGCGGGGATCCTTGAGCAGCGGATGGATCGCCTCGCCGAACTCGGCCTTGAACAGGTCGACCGCGCGCGCCGTCCAGTCAGCCTCGGCGTCCGGCTGCAAGGGCGCGTAGGGGAGGTTGAAGGGGTCGTCCCAGGCGCTGCCGGCCGCGCGCAGGCGCTGGTCGTTGAACACCGAGATCTTCCAGGGCTCGAAGTAGCCCTTGGCGTTATGCTCGTCGCCCGGCATCACATTGTCGGGCAGCTCGGCCCCAGCCAGGGCCAGCAGCTGGGCGGTCGCCGAGGTGCCCGAGCGGTGCATGCCGAGGACCAGATAGGCGGTCCGCTGGAAGGTCTGCTGCATGTCGCCTTTGTCTCGCTTGGACGCCCTCGTCGGTCCTGGGCCGATCGCCAAACCGGCGTTCTCGCCGCGATTTCAAACCGGAACCGCCAGGCTCTGGCGTTCCGCTGTATGGCCGCTTGCGCCGCGCTGCAAGGCCGACGCGGTTGATCGGGGGGCGCAACTGATGCAAACCCAGGCTTGGCGTCGCACGGAAAGATCGCACATGGCCGCCGCGGCCTCACCAGATCGCGCCCATCGTCTGCTGGTGGTGGCGATGGATTTCGACTTCTACCGCCAGGCCCATCCCGACCTGACCTATGCGGATGTGGACCCCGCCGGGCACTATGGCGTCGCCGGCTGGCGCGAGAGCCGCGACCCGGCGCCCTGGTTCTCGACCGACGCCTATCTCGCACAGCATCCCGACGTGGCCGAGGCCGGCGTCAATCCGTTCGTGCACTACCTCCTCACCGGTTGGCGCGAGGGCCGCGAGATCGCGCCGTCGGTGCGAGCCGGCGACTATTTCGCGCTGCTGGACGGCGCGGGGGGCGGGCGGATCACCGCCGCCGAGCACGAGGCGGCGGCCGAATTCTTCGACCCGGCCTACTATCTGGCCATGAACCCGGACGTCGGCGCCGCGGGCGGCGATCCGCTCGACCATTTCCTGCGCCTCGGCTGGCGCGAGGGGCGCGATCCCAGCTACGACTTCTGCGTCGCCGATTATCTGGAGCTGAACCCGGATGTCGCCGCCAGCGGCCGCCATCCGTTCATCCACTATGTCGTGCAAGGCCGCGACGAGAACCGGGCGACCAAGGCCGACCACGGCTTCCGCCAACAGGTGCTCGCGACCCTCAAGCCGTTCTCCGAGCGGCTGGCCGATTCCAGGCGCTGGGCGCGTCCGGTGGACATCTCGCTCGCCAGCCGGCTGGCCGACGCGCTGCGGGCCGCCGCGCGCCAGGGCGTGCACATCACCTTCAGCCAGGACGACTACAGCCGCTCGGTTGGGGGCTCGCAGCTCTGCGTGCAGCGCGAGTCGGCCGAATTCGCGCGGCTCGGCCGCAACCACCTGCACATCCATCCGGCCAATGGCTGGCCGACGATCCGCACCGGCGCCACCGAGACGCCGATGGGCGTGCTGCTGAACGGCGAGCGGGTCGGCGCCTTCACGCCGGCCGCCATCGCCGAGGCGCTGCGCGCCGCCGTCCCCGCCGGGCCGCGGAGCTTTGCGATCCACAACATGCTGGGGCATTCCAGCCGCGACGTGATCGACATCGTGCGCTCCGCCGGCCTGAACAAGGGCTGGTTCTGGCTGCACGACATGGGCAGCCTCTGCGCCGGCGTCCATCTGCTGCGCAACGACGTCGAGAGCTGCGGCGCGCCGCCCCCGGGCAGCGCGGCCTGCAGCATCTGCGTCTACGGCCAGGCCCGCGCGGCGCATGTGCGCGAACACCAGCGGCTGTTCGAGCGGCTCGACCTGACCATCGCCGCGCCATCCCAGGTCGCGCTGGACGCCTGGCGGGCCGGCGGGCGGCTCGAAGCCATGAACGAGCGGGTGCTGCCGCACGCCGAACTGGTCCCGACATCCGCGCCCGTCGCGGCGACGCCGGCCTCCGGGCGGCCCTTCCGCTTCGCCTTTCCCGGCACGCCGTCGGTGCACAAGGGCTGGCCGATCTTCCGCCACCTGGCGGCTCGTTTCGCCGACGATCCTCGCTACGACTTCATCCACCTGGCCAGCCGGCCGGTGGCCGGGTCGCTGGCGCGGCACCACTCGGTGACGGTCACGGCGGCCGATCCGCTGGTCATGCGCCAGGCGCTACTCGATCTCGACGTCGATGCGGCGATGGTCTGGTCGCTGTGCCTGGAGACCTTCTCCTTCGCCGCTTACGAGGCGGCGGCGGCCGGCGCGGCGGTGATCACGGGTCCCGACAGCGGCAATGTGGCGGCGTTCGTGCGCGACAGCGGCCATGGGCTGGTGCTGGACGACGAACATGCGCTCGAGGCGCTGTTCGAGAGCGGCGACATCCTGCGGCTCGCCCGCGGCGCGCGCGACGTGCAGACCTTCGACCTTACCTTCAGCAAGTTGACCGCCGAGTTGGTGGAGACGCCATGAAGGTCGCCTGTTTTTCCAGCTTCACCTTCGCCTATCTCGATCGGGCCAGGGTGCTGTTCGCCAGCCTGCGCAAGTTTCACCCCGACTGGAACCTGGTGGCGCTGATCACCGATGCGCCGCCGCCCGGCTTCCACCTGCGGCTCGCCGAGGAGCCGTTCGACCAGGTCGTCTACGCCCACGAGCTGGGGATCGCCGACTTCAAGTCCTGGCTGTTCAAGCACGACGTGGTCGAGGTCTGTACGGCCGTGAAAGGCCCGTTCCTGCATCAGGCCTGCGCCTCCGGCGCGGACGCGGTGATCTATCTGGACCCAGACACCGCGCTGTTCGAGAGTCTCGATCCGCTGCTGGCGCGGCTCGAACACAGCGACATTCTGCTGACCCCGCACCTGCTCGATGCGAACACCGAGCGGCAGGCGATCCTCGACAACGACCTTTCGGCCTCGCGGACCGGCATCTTCAACCTCGGCTTCGTGATGATCCGCACGCAGGGGGAGGGCGCGCGTTTCGCCAGCTGGTGGAACGATCGGTTGCTGGAGTTCTGCTATGACGACATTCCGGCGGGCCTGTTCGTAGACCAGAAGTGGTGCGATCATGTCCCCGCCCTGTTCGACCGGGTGGGGGTCGTGCGCGACCCCGGCTACAACGTGGCCAGCTGGAACATCAGCCAGCGAGCGGTCGAGATCGGCCGCGACGGGGCCATCACCGTGAACGGCTCGCCGTTGCGGTTCTGGCACTTCACCAAGCTCGGGGCGACCGGCGACACGATGACGCGGCGCTATGCCGGCGACAATCACGCGGTCTACGAGATCTGGCGCTGGTACAAGGAACAGGTCGACGCGGCGCGCGATCCGATCATTCCCGAGCCGTACTGGGCCTATGGCGCTTACAGCGACGGGACCCCGATCGAGAAAGCTCATCGTCTGATCTGGCGCGAGCGCGCCGACCTTCGCGCGCAGATCGCCGATCCCTTTGCTGCGGAGGAGGGCGGCTTTCTCGCCTGGCTGCGCGCCGAAGGGGTCGCCGCGCGCCCGGCCGCTTGACAGGCCGGCGTCCGCACCTGACACGAAGGCCGAGAATTATGGAGGGCCGGGCCATCATGGCGGCCGACAACGGGGGCCCCGCGGCGCTCGAAGACATCCAGGCGACCGGCGCGCTGATCGACAAGGTCGAGGCCTTGGCTCAGCGATGCGCTACGCTGCAGGGCGCCAGCCAGCGCGTTTCCGCCGAGAGCGGCCTCAGCCGTACGCGCCTGGGCGCAGCGCTGGCCGAAGCGCTGCTCGCCCGCGAAGCGCTGGAAGCCCAAGCCCGCGAACTGGCCCTCACCGGATATCGCGCAGTCGCCCGGCCCTTCGCGCGGCCGCGGCGTTACAACCGGATCGCACGGCGCATCGATTCTGCGCTCGAGCGCCTTGGCGCCGTCGGGCGGGCCGTCGTCATTGCGCGGTCGGGACTGTGGCGCAACGGTGCGAAAGGCGGGCTGAATGCGATGGCCGCCTACGCACGGCGCGGGGGCGATGAATCGGTCCAGCCGCCAGCCCTGTTCGATCAAGCCTGGTATCTGCGCGCGCGGCCGGATCTCGTCGGCACGCGCACCAGCCCGCTGCCGCACTACCTGCTGCATGGCGCGGCGGAGGATCTCGATCCGCATCCCCTGTTCGACACCGATTTCTACAGGGTGAGGAACGCCGCGGCGCTGGGCGAGACTGGCCTGACGCCGCTCGAACACTTCGTGCGAGTGGGAGCAGGCGAGGGGCGCGATCCCCACCCCTTGTTCGATGTCGCCTACTATCTGCGCCAGGCGCCCGATCTGATCGCCAGCGGCGAGAACCCGATCACCCACTATGAGCGCGAGGGCGCGGCGCGCGGGCTCAGCCCCCACCCGCTGTTCGCCGCCGACTACTACGCCGAACAACTCGCCCAGGCGGGCGACGCCGGCGCGCCGTCGCTGGTTCACTATATCGAGGTCGGCTCCGCCGCCGGGCTGAAGCCGCATCCGCTGTTCGACCCGACATGGTATCGCGATCAGTACCCGGACGTTGTTTCAGTCGAACCGCTGACGCACTTCCTGCTGGTCGGCGGCGGCGAAGGCCGCAGCCCTGGTCCCTGGTTCGACACCGCGCGCTATCTGGGCCAGCGCGTGGACGGGCCGCCGCCCGGCCGCAACCCGCTTCTCGACTACCTGCAAGGCGGCGCCTGGCGGATCAGCGAACCCTGGCTCGGGTGCCCGGACGCCGGATTCCTGGATCTGGCCGCCGAGTTCGCGGGCCGGGCGCTGACGCCGTTGGAGCAGTGGGCCCGCAGGGGCGGGGCTCAGACTCCAAGCGCCTGAAGCTGCCGCCAGACGTCGCGGTAGTAGTCTTCGACATAGTGAAACGGGCTGAGGCCCCAGCGATGGCGGCTGTCGGCCAGATGCATGGTTGACGGAGCCGCGATGCGCACCGCTTGCGGCACGGCGGCGGCGAACGCCGCCTGGTGGCGCGCCAGCACGGCATTGTAGTCGGCGATCTTGGCCGGCTTGCCGGTGAAGATCTCGACGTCGCCGAAGGTCCGTCGCTTGCCGTTCTCGTCCAGATACTCGTTCGCCCACTGCGCCTCGTGAAGGATCAGGGCAGCGCCGGCCAGCGGCGTCAGTCGAAGCAGCGCCGCCATGTGGTCGAGCCCTTGTCGCCAGAGCAGATCGCTGGCCGGGCTGGTGCGCGGAAGGCTTCGCGCGCCGTCGAACGCAGGCTGGTCTAGGTAGCCGCTCACATCCAGCTCCCAGCTATGGGTGGCGATGCTGTCCTGCACGCAGATCAGGTCCAGCCGCTCGTCGATGAAGTCGAAGACGATGTGGGTCGGTCGATGTTCGATCAGCGCGGCAAGGGCGCTCTTCTGTAGATCGGCGACCATCGAGCGATGAGGAAAGGCCGCCAGCTCCGGCGGCAGGTCATCGCTCAGATCGACGCCGCGGATCGGCGGCGCGAACAGGCTCGGCAGGCTGGTGCGCGAAATATAGAGCAGGTCCCGCGGCGGCGCTTCGCCCACGATCGGCCACACATCGCGGGTAATGCAACTCCCGATTACGGCGACCCTGGGCAATCCTTACTCCTCGCGCCTCAGGCGACGGCGATTATAACTTCGACACGCATGGCGCGAATTTTCGCGTTCGCGAGCGCCATTGACATCCTTAAGAGGCCCGATCATGTGTCGCGCGTTTTTGGCGCAATCCGCCTTGGACTTCGAGCACCTATTTCGGCCATGGTCACTCCGGCCATCGGCGGCGACCATCCACGGAACGGCGCGGCGCGCATGAAGATCTTCAATCCGTTCGCGGATATGCCCGACAATCCGCTCACCCGAGCGATCAAGGAAGGGTACAAGCCGCTCGCCTACGCTGGCGGCTTCAGCTTGGTTTCCAACCTGCTGTACTTGGCGCTGCCGATCTTCACCTTCCAGATCTACGGCCGCGTGCTTTCGAGCTACAGCGTGCCCACCCTGCTGGTCCTGACCTTCATGGTCATGTTGGCCTTTCTGATCTCGGGTTTGATCGATGATTTCCGCGCCAAGGTGCTGATCAACTACGGCGTGATCATGGATCAGCGTGTGTCGGGCCGCGTGTTCTCTGCGCTGTTCGATACGGTTATCCGCGGCAATCCGTCGGCGCGCTCGCAGGCGCTGCGAGACCTCGACGGTTTCCGCCAGATGCTGACCGGGCCGGCGTTCGGCACCATGTTCGACCTGCCGTGGATGCCGGTGTTCATGATCGTGCTGCTGATCATCGACCCGATCATCGGATTGGTCACGATCGGCGGTGCGGTGCTGCTGTTCCTCATCACCCTCTTCCAGGACCGGGCGACGCGTCCGGCGCTGAAGGAAGCCAACGAAGCGGCCCTGCGCAGCTACGCCTTCACGGACGCCGCTCTTCGCAATGGCGAGGTCGTGCGGGCCATGGGCATGGTCGAGCCGCTGGGATCGCGTTGGGCGACGTTCCGCTCGATCACCATGGAGCGCAGCGCCAGCGCCAGCGAACGCGCCAGCATCATCAGCAACATCAGTAAGTTCGTGCGTCAGGCCATTCAGGTGCTGATCATCGCCATCGGCGCCTATCTGGTGGTCAAGGGCAAGATCCATTCCGGCCTGCTGTTCGCCAACATGATCCTGGCGGCCCGTGCGCTGCAGCCCATCGAGCGCTTGGTCGGCTCCTGGGACGCCCTGACCAACGGCTACCGCTCCTATCAGCGCCTGAACTCGTTGTTCGCCGACTACCGTCCGACCAAACTCGCCACGACGCTCCCCAAGCCGCTGGGCCAGCTGTCGGTCGAAGGCGTGAACTTCGCGCCGCAGGGCGCCACCCGCTTCGTGCTGCAAGGCGTCAACTTCAAGATCGAACCGGGCGAGATGCTCGGGATCATCGGCCCGTCGGGCGCCGGTAAGTCGTCGTTGGCCCGCCTGATGGTCGGCATCTGGCAGCCGAATAACGGCAACGTCCGCCTCGATGGCGCCGACGTCTACACCTGGGATCGCGGGGACTTCGGTCGTCACGTGGGCTACCTGCCGCAGGACACCGAGCTGTTCTCCGGCAGCATTCGCGACAACATCGCCCGCTTCCGCGCCGACGTGGACGACGAGCAGGTGGTTCGCGCGGCCCAGGTGGCCGGCGTCCACCAGCTGATCCTGCGGCTGCCGAACGGCTACGACACTGACCTCGGCGAATCCGGTCACGTGTTGTCGGCCGGCCAGCGCCAGCGCGTGGGTCTGGCCCGGGCGCTGCTCGGCAATCCGCGACTGATCGTGCTCGACGAGCCGAACGCCGCCCTCGACGCCGAGGGCGAAGAGGCGTTGGTCAAGGCGCTCGACGCGCTGAAGGCCGGCGGTTCGACGATCGTGATCGTCTCCCACAAGCCGAGCGTGTTCCGCTCGGCGGACAAGATGCTGATGCTGCGTGACGGCCGGATGGAGATGTTCGGGCCGCGCGACCAGGTCATGGCGCGGGTCGTTCAACCCGCCGCTCCGCGTGCGATCGAGGCCGGCCGATGAAAATGGATTTCAACGCGCCGAAGCCCTACGTCACGCCGCAGTTCGACGATAAGGACCTCGTTCCGCTTGATCCGGTTCTGGCGCAACGCATGCGCCGCCCGATCATGGCCGGCGCGGCGGTGGTCGGCGTGTTCGTGGTCGGCCTGACGCTCTTCGCGGCGGTGGCCAAGGTCGACAGCGCCGTGGTTGCTCCTGGCGTCGTGCGGGTCGAAGACAACCGCAAGACCATCCGCCATCGCGAGGGCGGCACGATCAAGACGATCAACGTCAAGGAGGGCCAGCACGTTCGGCAGAACCAGGTGCTGCTGACCTTCGACGAAGTGCAGCCGCGCGCCAGCACCGACGTCCTGCAGAATCAGTACGACACCCTGACCGCGCAGCTGGCGCGCTTCCAGGCCGAGGCGACCGATCAGAAAGCGCTGGTGATTCCCGCCGAGCTGACCGCCCGTGCGCCCAATGATCCGCGAGTCGCGGGAATCATCCGCGACCAGGAGTTCCTGTTCACCTCGCGCCTGCAGTTCTTCGAGACCCAGGGCGCGGTCTTGGCGCAAAAGCTCCAGCAGCTTGAGACCCAGATCGGCGGCGTCCAGGCGCAGGTCGACGCGGTGCGCGAATCGGACCGCCTGACCCGCGAGGAACTGGCCGGCTATCAGACGCTCTACGAGAAGGGCTATGCGCCGAAGACCCTGATCCTGCGCTATCAGCGCTCGCTGGCCGACCTGGCTGGCCGCAAAGGACAGCTGATCGCCGAGATCACCCGGCTGCGCGAGCAGATCGGCGAGACGCGGCTGCAGATCACCACGCTCAAGGAGCAGCGCATCACCCAGGCGGCCGAAGGCCTGCGCCAGATGCAGACCGGCTTGGCCGAGGCGACCCCGAAGCTGGCCGCCGCCCGCCAAATGCTGAACGCCGCGACGGTGCGTTCGCCGGCCGATGGCTACGTCCTCGACCTCACCCAGTTCACTATCGGCGGCGTCGTCGCGCCCGGCGAGCGGCTGATGAGCGTGGTTCCGGCCAACGCGCCCTTGATCGTCACGGGGCGAATCAAGCCGCAGGATGTCGATGTCGTGAAGCCGGGGATGAAGGCTCGGGTCCGACTCTCGGCCTTCAATTCGCGTCGCACCCCGCCGGTGGACGCCACCGTCGTGACGGTCTCCGCCGACCAGCTGGCCGACGAGAAGACCGGCGAGGGCTACTTCCGCGTCGATCTGAAGATCGACCCGCAAGAGCTCGTGAAGCTGCCCAAGGGCGACAAGCTGACCCCCGGCATGCCCGCTGAGACCATGATTGTTACAGGTAATCGCTCGATCCTGTCCTACGTGGTGAGCCCATTGACCGACACGATCCGGGACGCTCTGCGAGAGGACTGACCGTTAACAATTGGTGAGCAGGAAGCGCAGCGGCGAAGGGGGTTTGCACCCGTTTTTGGTGTTGCGCATCAACCGAGGTTCCGATACGCATTCCTCGGGCTCGTTTAACCTTCGCCACGACCTTGTTGTGACGTAAGGAAAGGACCGCTGGGACCGCTCCATTGGAAAATGGTGGCCAGGCGTTTCGGGGGTCCATGTGACACAGACTGGAGAGAAGCATGGCTAACTACTTCTTTGAGACGATCACGGCGGCGCAGGCCCTGGCCTACAAGGCCGCCGATGATCAGCTCATCTTCACCACCACGACCGCGACCGCTTCGGCCGTGTCTGTGGTGATCACCGCCGCGACCGCGACGTCCCCGGAAACCATCTCGCTGACCTTCGGCGGCCGCACCGTCGTGTTCGGCACTGGTTTCTACGGCGAAACCCCGGTCTTCCCGGACGGTTCGGTGTTCTTCCTGGGCGACTCGGCCTCGACGGCGGCTGACACCGTCGCCGGCGGCGCCGGCGGCGACGTGATCTGGGGCGGCGACGGCACCGACAGCCTGACCGGCAGCGGCGGCAACGACTACCTGCAAGGCAATAAGGGCAACGACACCCTGGACGGCGGCGCGGGCAACGACACCCTGCTCGGCGGCCAAGGCGATGACGTCATCGGCGACTCCGCCGGCTCGAACTACATCCATGGCAACATGGGCAACGACAGCATCACCGGCGGCTCCGGCGCTGACCTGATCTATGGCGGCCAAGGCAACGACACCATCGTCGCCGGCGCCGGCACGGATACGGTCTACGCTGACGCTGGCAACGACAGTGTCGACGGCGGCGCGGGCAACGACACCCTGTTCGGCCTGGCCGGCACCGACACCCTCGCGGGCGGCGCTGGCGACGACAGCATCGACGGTGGCGACGACGCCGACAACATCGACGGCGGTGACGGCAACGACACCCTCTTCGGTGGTCAAGGCGCTGACAGCATCGTCGGCGGCCTCGGCAACGACAACATCAACGGCAACACCGGTAACGACACCATCTCGGGTGGCGACGGCAACAACACCATCTCGGGTGGCCAAGACAACGACACCATCACCGTGGGTGACGGCAATCATTGGCTCCATGGCAACATGGGCGATGACAACGTGACCGGCGGCACGGGCAACGACACCATCTACGGCGGTCAAGGCAACGACACCCTCGTGGCTGGCGACGGCGCCAACCAAGTCTACGGCGACCTGGGCAACGACAACATCACCGCGGGCGCCGGTGCTGACACCGTCTACGGCGGCGGCGGCAACGACACCATCGACGCGGGCGCCGGCAACAACTTTGTCGACGGCGGCGACGGCACCGACACCATCACGGTCGGCAACGGCAACAACACCATCGCTGGTGGCGCTGGCGACGACACGATCAATGTCGGCACCGGTGCGAACACGGTTGACGGCGGTGACGGCAACGACGTCATCACCGCGGCCGGCGGCGGCACCGCCAGCAACACCCTGACCGGCGGCGCCGGCAACGACACCATCACCGGTGGCGCTGCGGCCGACACGATCTCGGGTGGCGACGGCAACGACCAACTGGTTGGTGGCGCTGGCAACGACGTCATCGGTGGCGGCACGGGTGACGACACCATCACCGGCGGCGCTGGCAAGGACACCCTGACGGGTGGCGCTGGCAACGACACCTTCGTGTTCGGCGCGACCGACTCGAGCGCGGTGGCTGGCGAACTCGACCAGATCAACGGCTGGGAAGTGGGCGACAAGCTCGACCTGACCGTTACGGTCACGTCGGGCACCTACACCGAGATCACCTCGGCTGACTACGCGTCGGCCAAGGCGACCGCGGACGCCCTGCTGAACGGCGCCATCAACGTGGTGTCGGCTCAGATCGGCAACGACGTGGTGGTGTTCGTCAGCACCGCCGCTGGCGGTGGTGCGGAATCGGCCATCGCTCTGGTCGGCGCCAACCTCGGCCAGATCAGCGACACCAACTTCATCTAAGGTCTTCAGACCTTAGGAGAATTGAGGGCCGTCCTTCGGGGCGGCCCTTTTTTCATGCGCGTCGTTCAGCGCCCGCGCCTCGGGGCGCGCCAGAGGTCTGATGAGATTGTCGGGAAAGCGCCAGCGACCGTGTGCCGCCAAAAGAAATCGGGCGGCGAAGCTGGTGCTTCACCGCCCGATCAAAGCGACACAGCCATGGAGAGCAAGGCTGACACTGAACTGTAACGCATCGCGACTCAGCCGCCTAGGGGGGCGGCCGGTCTGCAAGCGCGTCTAACGGATTTGTGAGCGGCGCTGTGACGCACGCGCCTTCGATCAGCCCCTAAAGCCGAATCGCGAACGTTTGGCTGATCACGGCCTTGCCGTCGCGCTTTACGAGGTAGGTCGCCTTGTATTCCCCGGACGACCACGGCGAACCTCCTGCCCGCTTTCCGGTGAACATCATGTACTGCGCCTTGGCGCGATCGAGCGGCGGCTGAGCCCCTGTGGCGAGCGGCTTGCCGTCGGGTCCGACGATGCTCAGCTCCTGCACGTCGCCGCCGCGCAGATTGATCGCCCGCACATAGGCGATGAGCATCGGGGAGGCGCTGGTGGGCGGCGCGATGCCGCCGGCCTCGATCGACTCCGTCGACACCGGGGCGGCGGCGAAGCCGGTGTTGAGCACGACGCCGGGCTTGTAGGCCATCGCCTGAGCGGCCGCGGGCGTCCACAGGCTGGCTGGCGGATTGGGCCCGGCGCAGGTTCCATTCGGCAGGTTTGGCGCGGAAGGGTCCACCATCTCGCCGTTACGCCGCACGGTGACGTGGGCGTGCGGGTACTCGGTGTTGCCCGACAGGCCGATGAGCGCGAGCGGCTGGCCGGAGGTCACCTGGTCGCCGACCTTCACCTTCAGGCTGCCCTTGGCGACGTGGCAATATTGGGTCTCCCAGCCATCGCCATGATCGACGACCACGCCGTTGCCGCAGTCCTGACCGTCCAGGGCCGCCCGGCCGATCTTGGTCACCGAGACGTCTTCGACCCCGTCGCGCAGGCGCGCCACGCGGCCGTCGGCGGCCGCCAGCACTGCGACCCCGGCCCGCTGCGCCGCCATGTCGAGGATCCGGATGTCGACGCCGCCATGCGCGTCGTAGGTGTTGGAGCCGCAACGATAGTCCTGCACGCCAGGTCCCGGGTCGCGATCGACATAGTTCTGCACTTCGCAGTCCCGGCCGACCGTACAGGCCACCGGGAAGGCGAGGCGCGGTCCGTCCGCTGGAGCCGCGGCGGCCGCAGCCGCCGCGGCCGGCCGGTCGTTCGGAGCCGCCTTGGCGCGGGCGCCGCTTTCGGGCGGCGTACAGGCGGCCAGAACGCCGGCCAGAATGAATGGAACGGGTTTCAGGGCGACCTGCATAGCCGCCAGCCTCGCGGCTAGGCGGGGCCGCAATATGGCGTCACCAGAACGAAACGCCGGTCAGCCGCGCCAGGCGCGCCATGTCGTCGGCGTAGATCTCGCGCAGATAAGCTACGTCCGCGTCCGGAAGCTCGGCCCCGACATCCTGGCCCACATGCACGTCGCGATGCTCGACCGCGCCTCGCGGCGGCGCGCCGAGGAAGCGCCCGACAGCATCGAGCGTCCCGCCCGGGTTCCGCCGCAGATCGTCGGCCTGCAGCAACAGCACCTGCTCGCGGGGGAACAGGCCGAACAGCCGCTCGACCTGCTCGCCGTAGAAGCCGCGTTCGACATAGGAGAACTCGCGGTGCGCGCCCCAGGGCTCGGCGTCGAACAGCCGCCGCCGTCCCTGGCGGATGCACCATGAAAACGGGTGCGTCTCGACCCCGCGCGAGGTCTCCATCCGCCAATGCGACCAGGCCCGCTCCACAGGATCGCGCAGCATGACGATCAGCCGGACCGCCGGGTTGTACGCTGCGATCCGTTCGAGGCTACGCGGCCAGTAGAGATAGATCGGCGTCGCCTCGCCGCGGATCGCCTGCCCCTCCCACTCGAACTGCGCGTGATAGGGGGCGTAGTCCGGCGTCGCCCAATCGACCGACTCATCGTCGAAGAAGTGAACCTCCTTGACGCTCGAGAGCGAGTAGGCCGGATCGTCGGACAGGTAGTCGAACAGGGCGGTCGTGCCGGCCTTCTGCACTCCGGCGATGATGAAGTTCACGCGCGACGCCAAACCCGGCCCCCAAATCATCTCGCTCGCGGCGATCGGTCCTTGGATACGGCTTCATCGCGCAAACGACACGAGATAATAGAGGCATGATTTCGCTGTCGGGGCGGGCAGGCTATCTCCTTGCCCCGACGCATCCGCACAAAAGGCCTGAAGAACTTGATCACCACCATCGACGAAGAGCGCGGCGAGGTCATCGTCAAGAACGGCGAGACCGAGGTTCGTCACAGCCTGGCGAGCGCCGAAGGCTTTGCGGCCGCGTCCAAGGCTTGGCTGCGCGCCACCTGGGATTCGAAGTACGTCTACTCGTTCGCCTGGATGGGCCGTCCGATCATCCAGCTGCCGGAAGACATGATTCGCCTGCAGGAGGTGATCTACGCCCTGCAGCCCGACGTTGTGGTCGAGACCGGCGTCGCCCACGGCGGCTCGCTGATCTTCTACGCCTCGCTGTTCGAGGCGATGGGCAAGGGCCGCGTCGTAGGCGTCGACATCGAGATCCGCCCGCACAACCGCGCCGCCATCGAGGCGCACCCGATGAAGAAGCGCATCGAGCTCATCGAAGGCTCGTCGACCGCGCCGGAGGTGCTGGATCAGGTCAAGGCGCTGATCAAGCCTGGCGAGAAGGTGCTGGTCGTCCTCGACTCCAACCACACCCACGCTCACGTCCTCGAAGAGCTGCGCCTCTATGGCGAACTGATCGAGATCGGCTCGTACGTCGTCGCCACCGACGGCATCATGGCCCAGGTCAAGGGCGGCCCGCGCACGGCCGACGACTGGGACTGGAACAACCCGCAAAAGGCGGTCCACGACTTCGTGGCGCAGGACAAGCGCTTCATCGTCGAAGAGCCGGCCTTCCCGTTCAACGAGGGCGCAGTGACCGAGCGCGTAACCTACTGGCCCGACGCCTTCGTCAAGCGGATCGCCTGAGCATGAAGGTCGTCCTGCTGGCCGGCGGTCTGGGCACGCGGATCTCCGAGGAAAGTCACCTCAAGCCCAAGCCCATGATCGAGGTGGGCGGACGGCCGATTCTTTGGCACATCATGAAGCTGTACTCGCACTACGGCTTCAACGACTTCATCGTGTGCCTGGGCTACAAGGGCTACGTGGTGAAGGAGTACTTCGCCAACTACGTCCTGCATAACGCCGACCTGACCGTCGATCTGGCCAAGGGCAGCGTCGAGTACCACGCCACCAACCACGAGCCCTGGCGCGTGACCCTGGTCGACACCGGGGCCGAAACCATGACCGGCGGCCGGCTGAAGCGCGTGGCCCAATATCTCGACCCGAACGAACCGTTCTGCCTGACCTATGGCGACGGGGTCAGCGACATCGACCTCGGCGCGCTGGTCGAGTTCCACAAGGCGCACGGCAAGCAGGCGACGGTCAGCGCGGTTTCGCCCCCCGGTCGCTTCGGCGCCCTGGAGATCGTCGATGGCAGCGTGCAGCGCTTCATCGAAAAGCCCCCCGGCGACAACGGCCTCATCAACGGCGGCTTCTTCGTGCTGGAGCCGCAGGTCGTCGAGCGCATCAAGGACGATTCGACCGTCTGGGAACTGGAGCCGCTGGAAGGCCTGGCCCGCGACGGCCAACTGATGGCCCGGCCGCACGACGGCTTCTGGGCGGCCATGGACACCCTGCGCGACAAAAACACGCTCGAGGCGCTTTGGGCGTCGGGCAAGGCCCCCTGGAAACTCTGGGAATGACCCGGCCGAACCCCGCCTTCTGGGCGGGAAAACGCGTGCTGCTGACCGGCCACACCGGGTTCAAGGGCTCGTGGGCGGCGGTCTGGCTGGCGCAGATGGGCGCGCAGGTCACCGGGCTCTCCCTGGCGCCCGACCAGACGCCGGCCTTGTTCGATCAGGCCGGCGTCGCCGATCTGGTCGATTCGCACTTCGTCGACCTGCGCGATCAGGCGGCGGTCCAGGCGCTGGCCTCGGCCCGCCAGTTCGACCTCGTGCTGCATATGGCGGCGCAACCGATCGTGCGGACCTCGATCGAAGACCCGGTCGGCACCTTCGCCTCCAACATCATGGGCACGGCCCACCTGCTGCAGGCGCTGCGCGCGCAGCCGGCGCTGGCGGCGGTCCTCGTCGTGACCTCCGACAAGGTCTACGCCAACAACGAGCAGGGCAGGGCGTTTGCGGAGACCGACGCGCTCGGCGGCAAGGATCCCTATTCGGCTTCCAAGGCGGCGGCCGAGATCGTCACCCAGAGCTTCGCCCGCAGTTTCTATGAGAAGGCCGGCGTGCCGCTGGCCACCGCCCGAGGCGGCAATGTCATCGGCGGCGGCGACTTCTCTCGCGACCGGCTTGTGGCCGACATCGTCCGCGCCGGCCAGGCCCAGGCCGTCACCGTTCTGCGCCATCCGGACGCCACGCGCCCCTGGCAGCATGTCCTGGACTGCGTCGCCGGCTATCTCGTCTATCTGGAGCGGCTGGCCACGGACCCGGCCGCCCCCCGCGCCCTGAACTTCGGCCCGCGCCCAGGCGGCCCGGAGGTCAGTGTCGGCGAACTCGCCACCCGCGCCACCCAGGCGCTCGGCGCCAAGCCCTGGCGCCACGAACCCGATCCCCACTCGCTGGAGGCCAAGTCCCTCGGCATCGACGCCAGCCTGGCCCGCCAGGTCCTCGGCTTCGAAAGCCGCCTGGACGCGCCCGCGGCGGTGGACTGGACCATGGACTGGTACCGCGCCCAGGCCGACGGCGGCGACGCCCGGGCCCTGATGCGCGACCAGATCTCGCGATACGAAAGCCTTTGATGACTGCTCCGACCTGCCGCTTCTGCCCCGCGCCGCTGACCCAGACCTTCCTCGACCTGGGCGACCAGCCGCTGGCCAATTCGTACCTGACGAAGGCCCAGCTGGAGTCCGGCAAGGAGGGCTTCTACCCGCTGCACACCCGCGTCTGCGGGAATTGCTTCCTGGTCCAGGCCGACGATCCGGTCGCCGCCGACGCGATTTTCGACGAGGGCTACGCCTACTTCTCGGCCTATTCGGAAAGCTGGGTCGCCCACGCCAAGCGCTACGCCGAGGCGATGGCCGCCCGGTTCGGCCTGGGGCCGTCGTCGCTGGTCATCGAGGTCGCCTCCAACGACGGCTATCTGCTGCAGCACTTCAAGGCGATGGGCGTGCCAGTGCTGGGGATCGAGCCGACCGCCAACACCGCCGAAGTGGCGATCAAGGAGCGGGGCGTCCCCACCGAGGTCACTTTCTTCAACGACGCGACCGGCCGTGACCTGAAGGCCCGGGGAATCGCCGCCGACCTGATGGCCGGCAACAACGTCCTGGCCCACGTGCCCGACATCGGCGACTTCGTCGCCGGCTTCCAGCACGTGCTGAAGCCGGAGGGCGTGCTGACCTTCGAGTTCCCGCACCTGCTGAACCTGATCGAGAAGGTCCAGTTCGACACCATCTATCACGAGCACTACTCGTATCTGTCGCTGCTGGCGGTCGAGAAGGTGCTGCGCGCCAACGGCCTGCGCCCGTTCGACGTCGAGCTGCTGGCGACGCACGGCGGCTCGCTGCGGCTGTTCTGCGCGCACGAGGTGTCCAGCCATCAGGAGACGCAAGCCCTGCGCGACCTGCGGGCCCGCGAGCACGCGGCCCGTCTCGACCAGGCGGCCGGCTACGAGGGCTTCGCCACCCGTGTCGAGGAGGTCCGCCGCGGCTTCCTGGCGTTCCTCGCCAAGGCCAAGAGCGAGGGCAAGAGCGTCGCCGCCTACGGCGCGGCCGCCAAGGGCAACACCTTCCTGAACTATGCCGGCGTCACGCCCGGCGACATCGTGGCGGTGTTCGACGCCAATCCGCACAAACAGGACCGCTACCTGCCGGGCACGCACATTCCGATCCACGCGCCGTCCGCGATCGCCGACTTCAAGCCCGACTACGTGGTCATCCTGCCCTGGAACCTGAAGGACGAGATCATGGGCCAACTGGCCTATATCCGCGACTGGGGTGGGCAGTTCGTGACCGCTGCGCCGGACACCAAGGTCGTCGGTTGATGCAGTTCACGGCGACCGACATCGACGGCGTCGTGATCGTCGACCTGGACCTGATGAGCGACGAGCGCGGCGCGTTCGCGCGCCTGCATTGCCCGCACGAGTTCGCCGCCGCTGGACATCCCTTCGTCCCGCAGCAGACTAGCCTGTCGCGCAACCTGCGGGCCGGCACCCTGCGCGGCATGCACTACGAAGCCGCGCCGCACGAAGAGTCCAAGCTGGTTCGGGTCGTCCGTGGGCGAATTTTCGACGTCGCCGTCGACCTGCGCCCGGCCAGCGCGACCTACCGCCGCTGGACCGGGACCGAGCTGTCGGCCGACAACGGCCGCGCCCTGCTGATCGGCAAGGGCATGGCGCACGGCTTCGTCACCCTGGAGGACGACTCCGACGTCCTCTACCAGATCGACCGCATCTTCGTGCCCGGCCACGGCCGCGGCGTGCGCTGGAACGACCCGGCCTTCGGCATCGATTGGCCGCTTTCCCCGAGCGTCATCTCGCAGCGGGATGCGGACTATCCCGACCTGGACGGCGCCGCCTAGACTGCCGCCATGCTGGACATCGACCCCACCGCCAAGATCTCGCCGCTGGCCGATATCGAACCCTCGGCCCGCGGCACCCTGATGCGCATTGGGGCGCGGACGATGGTCGACGCCTTCGTGAAGATCAAACCGGCTGGCGGCATGGGCGAGCTGGTGATTGGCGCCGACTGCGCGATCAACTCCGGCACGGTGATCTACACGGGGAACGGCGTGAAGCTGGGCGACGCGGTGCTGATCGCCGCCAACTGCACCCTGGCGCCGACCAACCACGCGTTCGGCGACAGGGAGCGCCGGATCCGCGACCAGGGCTTCCTGCCGTCCAAGGGCGGCATCGTCATCGGCGACGACGTCTGGCTGGGGGCCAATGTCGTGGTTCTGGACGGGGCCGACATCGGGACCGGCTGCGTCGTCGCCGCCGGCGCGGTCGTGCGCGGCAAGCTGGAGCCCTATTCGATCTATGCCGGCGTTCCGGCCCAGCGCGTCGGCGCGCGCGGCGAATGAGCCGCTACACCGTCATCGGGGCCGGCGGCTTCATCGGCTCGCGTCTCGTCACGATGCTGAGCGCGCGCGGCGAGGATGTGTACGCCCCGGCCCGCGGCGACGCGGCGCTGTTCACGCGGGACCTCGGCCGGGTCTTCTACTGCGCCGGCCTCACCGGCGACTTCATGGTCCGGCCCTACGATACGGTCGAGGCGCATGTCGGGCTGCTGAACGCGGTGCTGCGCGACGCGACCTTCGAGCGGCTGATCTATCTCTCCTCGACGCGGGTCTATGACAGCCTTGGCCCGCGCGGCGGCAAGGAGAGCGACATCCTGGAGTTCGACGTCGCCGCGCCGCGCAACGTTTACGACCTCTCCAAGGCCCTGGGCGAGAACCTCTGCCTGGCGCGCTCGGGCGGCCGCGCGGCGGTGGCGCGGCTGGCCAATGTCTTCGACTGGGCGGAGGACGCCGGCGGCTTCCTGTCGGACCTGCTCAAGCGGGCGCGGCATGAGAAGGCCATCACCCTCGACAGCTCGCCCCAGGCCGGCCGTGACTACATTCATGCGGCCGACGTGATCGCGGCGCTGCTGGCCATGGATGCGCAGGACGCCGACGGCGTCGTCAACATCGCCCGCGGCGAGTCCCTGTCGAACGGCGACGTCGCGGCGGTGATGGGCGAGGCCGGCTGGACCCTGACCCTGACCGGTCAGGGCGCGCCGCATGGGCCCGTGTGCGACATCGCCCGGCTACGGTCGTTGGGCGTCGAACCGAGGGACGCGCGCGCGGTCATCGCCGGGGCGCTCGCCGACCCCGGCTTCTTCCTCGGCTAGGCCGCGGCGGCGATCTTGCCGCTGGCGCGGGCGCGGGCCACGGCGCCCTCCAGCATCTCGTAGAAGTCGGTGGCGAACTGCTGGGTCTGGCCGAGCGGGCTGGCCTTCAGCATGTCGCGCAGGTTGACGCGCAGCTCCGCGCGACGGGCCGGATCCTTGGCCAGCCGCAGGGCGATCTCGACGAACTCGTCGGGCGTGCGCGCGCAGAGGTCGCCCAGACCGGCGTTGGTCAGGATCGAGTAGCTGAGCCGCTCGAACATCGCTTCGCCGACCAGGGTCACCGCTGGCACGCCCATCCACAGCGACTCGCAGGTGGTGGTCCCGCCGGTCTGCGGGAAGGTGTCCAGCGAGATGTCGATCTCGTTGTAGAACGGCAGGTGCGCGCCGCGGATGTCCTCGAACCGCACGCGATCTTCGCCGACGCCTTCAGCCGCGAACAGCTCGAGCATGCTCTTGCGGAAGGTCGGCGTGCCGCCTTCCGGCCGGATGAACAGGAACTGCGCGTTCTCGACCGCGGCGGTCACCCGCGCCCAGGTCCGCACCATCTCGCGGCTGTACTTGTAGGGGTTGTTGGCGGTCCCGAAGGTCAGGAAGCCCTTGCGCTGCTCGGGCGTGCCCTCGGTGATCGGGCGGGGCGGGAAGGCCTGCTCGCCCATCGCGATCCAGCTCTTGGGCATCAGCAGCGGCTCTTCGATCAGCAGGTCGGGTCCGGTCGGCGCGACGTAGGGATCGAGGATCAGGTGGTCGATGGTCTCCAGGCCCGCCGAGTGCGGATAGCCGAGCCAGCTGGCCTGCAGAGGCGCCGGCTTGAAGGCCATGACGCCGAGCTTGTTCATGTGGGTCGAACCGCCCAGTTCGATCAGCAAGTCGAGCTGGTCGTTGGCGATCATCTGGGCCGCGTCGCGGTCGCTGATGTCCTTTTCCCAGCGGAAGGCGTCGACCAGTTCGGCGATCCGGGTCTGGGTCTGATCGGCGTTGTCGCCCTGGAAGTAGGAGTAGCAGTAGACCTCGAAGCGGCTGCGATCGAGGTGCTGGAACAGCGGCATGGCGAAGTAGGCGACCGGGTGGTTGCGCAGGTCCGACGACATGAAGCCGATCCGCAGCTTGCCGTTGTCGGGCCGCGGAGCCGGACGCTCGATCGGCCAGCGCTCGACCGTCTTGGCGACGGCGCGGCCCCAGACCCGGTGCATCTCCAGCAGGTCCAGGCGGTCCTCCTGGCCGGTGATCCGGGCCAGGTGGCCGAGCAGGGCGGTGTGCTTGCCCGAGCTCGCCCAGCCATGGCCGACCTCCGAGAAGCTGCCGAGCATGTCGGCGGTGTCGTAGTCGCCCAGGCGGATCAGGATCTCCAGCGCCACCTTCTGGCCCGAGGGGGTCAGCTTGACGGTCGGGTCGAGCGCCTCCTTGAGGATCTGGTAGGCCCGCTCCAGGTGCTCGGCCTCATTGCCGTAGCGCGAGCGGGCCAGGCTCTCGGCGAGCGCGATGCGGTACTCGAAATTGTCGGGGGCGAGCTTGAGCGAGATCTCCATGTGCTCGTTGCCGCGCTTGCGGTCGTAGTCGCTGATCACGCCGCCCAGCTGGTGGTGGAGCCAGGCCTGGTCGTCGAACCGATCGCGCAGCGAGATCAGATAGGCCTCGGCGTCGCGCAGGCGGCCCGAGCGACGCAGGGAGGTCGTGCGCGCCTCGCACAGCCGCACGGTGTCGGGATTGATCGCCAGCGCCTGGTCGACCACGGTCAGGGCCTCGGGATAGCCGTGGCGCTCTGAGGTGACCGCGGCCAAGTCGAGCCAGGCGTCGATGTAGTCGGGCTTCAGCTTCACCGCGAGGTTCAGCCGCATCGTCGCCTTTTCCAGGTCGGTGGAGAACCAGTAGGCGCGGCCCAGATTGCGCTGTGCCTCGGCCGAGCTCGGCTGCAGGCGGACGATCTTGGTGAACACCTCCACCGCGGCCGGGCCGTTGCGCATGTCGTTGTAGACGTTGCCGCGGTTGCTGAGCGCCGAGGTGTTCTTGGGATTGATCTTCTCGGCCAGGCGGAACGCCTTGATCGCCTCGTCGAACTTCTTGGTCCGGCGATAGGAAACGCCGAGCACGTTCCAGAGATCGTAGTCCTTCGGGTACAGTTCCGTCCCGACCGCGGCCCAGCGGCCCATCTGCTCGATGCGGTTGTTGCGGAACAGCATGGCGGTGAGGTTGCGATAGACACCGACCGGGGCCTTGGGATCGCTCTCCAGTTCGGCTTCGATCAACCGCATGCCCTCTTCGAAGTCTCCAGCCTTCAGGGCGGCTTCGGCGGGGGCGAATCTATCGATCGACATCAAGACTTCCTGTTGGCGCGGGCGTCGCGGCGGATCGCCCTCGAAGTGGGCGGCAATCTAGTGAGGGCCGCCCGCGGCGCCAACTATGGCGCGTTTATCGGTCGCGGTAGCGCCACTTCAGGCCCAGGATCACCGCCGACAGCATCAGGCAGACGCTGTTGGCCCCGATCACCGGCCAGCTGCCGGTCAGGACGCCATAGACCGTCCACAGGCTGAACCCGGTCACGGTCACCACGTACATCCGCAGGCTGATCGAGGAGGCGTCCTTTTCGCGCCAGATCTTGACGATCTGCGGCGTGAAGCTGGCCATCGAGCACAGCGCCGCGGCGGTCCCGACGATGTCGGCGAATGACAGGGCCATGGCCGCAGAACGGCCTTCCGCGGCCGAGGTTGCGTGCATGAAGAAGGGCGCGGAGCTTGCGCCCCGCGCCCTCGTCACGCCTATCCCTGTGGGAAGGATCAGCGCGGCTTGTAGATCTTGTCGAAGACGCCGCCGTCGCCGAAGTGCAGCGCCTGGGCCTTCTTCCAGCCGCCGAAGGTGTCGTCGATGGTGACGAGCGGGATCTTCGGGAACTTCTTGGACCACTTGGCCGCCGCTTCGGGATTGCGCGGGCGGTAATGGTTCTTGCCGATCAGGTCCTGGGCCAGCGGGCTGTAGAGGAAGTTCAGATAGCCCTCGGCGATGGTGCGGGTCTTCTTGCGGTCGACGACCTTGTCGACCAGCGCGACCGGCGGTTCGGCCAGGATCGACATCGACGGATAGACGATGTCCACCTTGCCTGGGCCCAGCTCCTCGATGGCGAGGTAGGCTTCGTTCTCCCACGACAGCAGCACGTCGCCGATGCCGCGCTGGACGAAGGTGGTGGTCGAGCCGCGCGCCCCGGTGTCGAGCACCGGCACGTGCTTGAACAGCTCGCCGACGAAGGCCTCCGCCTTGGCGGCGTTGCCGCCCGGCTGGCGCAGGGCCCACGCCCAGGCGGCGAGGTAGTTCCAGCGCGCGCCGCCCGAGGTCTTCGGGTTGGGCGTAATCACGTCGATGCCGGGTTTGATCAGGTCGCCCCAGTCCTTGATCTTCCAGGGGTTCCCCTTGCGAACCAGGAACACGATGGTCGAGGTGTAGGGCGTGGAGTTGTTGGGCAGACGCGACTGCCAGTTGGCCGGCAGCAGCTTGGCCTTGGCGGCGATCTCGTCGATGTCGCTGGCCAGCGCCAGGGTGACGACATCGGCCTGCAGGCCGTCGATCACCGAGCGGGCCTGCTTGCCCGACCCGCCGTGGCTCTGCTGGATCACCAGGTCCTGGCCGACCTTGTCCTTCCAGTACTTGGCGTAGGCGGCGTTGATGTCCTTGTAGAGCTCCCGCGTCGGGTCATAGCTGACGTTCAGCAGGGTGATCGCCTTGCCCTGGGCGGCGGCGGGGCCGGCCATCAGGGCCGGCGCGGCCACGGCCGCGGCGCCGGCGGCGGTCCCGGCGGCAAGCACGCCGCGGCGGGACGGGACTTGTCGGTTCTGGCTCATGGATCGAGGTCCTTGTTCTTCGGTCTCGTCGGCGGGCGGACGCGGCCGGCCGTAGCCGCGCCAACCCGCCTTTGGGGTTAGAACGCGTACTGAGTGCGCAGCGAGTAGATGTTGAAGTCCTGCCCGACCTGGGCGCCGGCCGGCGGGGTCGCCGTCCCGGTGCCGAAGGCCGTGCCGCCGGGGGACAGACGGTCCACCGACACGTCCTGGAAGGCCGCCTGGAACCGCAGCACGTTGTTGACGTACCAGTTCAGGCCCACGGTGATGATCTCCTGTTCGCCGCCGCGGATCGCCGAGGCGACCGGAGCCGTGCCCGGCGCGCCCGCGAGATAGTTCAGGTCCAGCTGCGAATAACGCAGGCCGAGCTCCCAAGCTCCCCAGGCGCCCTTCTTCAGGTCGAACGGCTTGGCCGGGCGCGGCGCGTCGAAGGTGCCAGCGCTGTAGCGGCGCGGCTCGCCGGTGATGGTCCAGCCGGCCTGGGCGTACCAGCCGTTGAAGTCCGGATCGCTCAGCGCGCCTTTCCGGTCGACCTTGATGTCGAAGTACTCGGACTGGACGTAGAGGTTCTTCCACTGGGCGCCGAACTCGGCCCCGATGGCGGTCAGGCCGTCGGCGTCGATGTTGCCGGTGTCGATCAGGCGGGTGCCGTCGACGCGGATTTCCGGGCGGTCGCGCAGCCGGATGTTGGTGGTCGCCGGCGCGCCGGCTACATCCGGTCCGCCGGCGGCGGGGCTGAACACGATCGAGGTGTTGACGCCGACGTGGATCAGGCTGTCGTCGCGGCGGAACGGCACATAGGTCAGGCGGCCGACGAAGGCGGTCTGCTCGTCGAAGCTCGAGGTGCCGATGATGTTGCCGGTGATCGCCGCGGTGCCGGTCCAGTTGTCGCCGCCGGCCAGCAGGGCGACCGCGGTGCGGCCGTCGCCGGCGGCGATGCTGCGCACCGTCTCGGACGGCGAGGCGCGCTCGACGAACAGCGAGCCGTTGGTGGAGACGGCTTCTTCCAGGCCCGACGGCGGCGAGAAGGCGCCGATCCGCAGCTTCAGGTTTGCGACCGGGAAGCCGTACTGCACCCAGGCGGCGCTGATCTTGCCGGCCTCTTCGGTGCCCGAACCGCCGAAGTCGTAGAGGAAGTTGTAGTCGAAGGCGCCGAAGGCCTTGCCCTCGATGCCGATCCGCGCACGGCGGAAGTTGGCGCCGTCGCTCAGGTCGCGGGCGTGGTCGTTCTCGCTGGCGTCGCCGTAGGAGCCGCGGCGGAAGTCGGTGCCCAGCGGACCGGCGGCGGCCTGGTCGTAGTGGGCGGCGTCGAGCTGGAACACGCCGCGGAACGAGGCGGTGAAGTTCCCGTCGGCGGTGGCGATGGTCGGACGGCCGTTGGCCAGCGACACGGTCGTGGCGGTCGCTTCCTTACGGACGTCGGCGATGTTGTTGGCGGTCGACTGCTTGAGGTCGGCGATCTGCGACTGCAGCAGCTCCAGCTGTTCCTCGAGCGCCTTGATGCGCGCGTCGGTCGCCTCGTCGGCGGCGGCCAGTCCCGGCCAGGCGAAGGCGATCGCCGCCGCCCCGGTGATGAGTTTGGTTTTCCACGTCATGTGGTTCTTGCCCCTCGTTTTGTTGGAGTTCGTTTCAAACTCGACCGCATGTAGACGCGATAAATCCTATCGGAAAAATCGAGTTTGACTTCAAGCGGTCGCAGATTTCCTGACAGCGCGTATCGGTCGCAGCCTCGCGCTTGGGTCGCTGTCATCCCGGTGACATAAGGGTCGGGCTTCGTTGTTCGTCGTGTTGCAGGATCGATTCGCCTTGGCGCTTCCGCCGTCGTCTTCGCGGTCAGCTCTCCCGGCCTGGCTGGGCCCGGTCGGCCCTGTGCTGACGGCCGGGGCGGCGGGCGCGTTCGCCATCCTTGGTTTTGCGCTGCTGGTCGGCGCCGACGCGCAGGCGGTGTCATGGATGCTGCTGGTGGTCAGCGGCGTCACCGGTCTGGCGGCCTGGCATGTGGCCGAGCGGGTCGGCGTCGCCGCCCCGACCGCCAGCGCCTTCGAACGCGCCACGCACGAGGACGCGCCGCCCTATGCGAGCCTGATCGACGCCCTGCCGGACCCGGTGCTGGTGATCGCCGCCCATGAGCCTGATGACCTCACAGGGCGGCGTTTCGTGCTGGTTAACGCCGCCGCCCGGGAAACTCTTCGCGTACAATATGACGCAGGGATGCTGGTGACAGTGATCCGCGACCCCGACGTGCTCGAAGCCGTCGACAAGGCGCTGTTCGAGCAGACCGTCGCCGAAGCCGTCTACGAGATGGGCGGCGCCCAGGAACGCGTCATGCGGGCCATCGCCAAGCCTGTCGGACAGGCAGCCGACGGCGCGCCGCTGGCCCTGCTGGTGCTGCGCGACGAAACCGACATCCGCCGGGCCGAGCGCACCCGCGCCGATTTCCTGGCCAACGCCAGCCATGAACTGCGCACGCCGCTGGCGTCGCTGGCCGGGTTCATCGAGACCCTGCGCGGCCACGCCAAGGACGACCCCGGCGCACGCGAGAAGTTCCTGTCGATCATGCAGGCCCAGGCCGAGCGGATGTCGCGGCTGATCGACGACCTGCTGTCGCTGAGCCGCATCGAGCTGAATGAGCACATCGCGCCGCACGGCGAGGTCGACCTGATCATGGCGGTCATGGACGTGCTGGATTCGCTGGGGCCGGTGGCGCGCGATCGCGGCGTGCGGCTGGAGCCCGTCGACCTTCCCGGCCGCGGCTCGGTGATGATCGCCGGCGACCGCGACCAGATCATCCAGGTGATCCAGAACCTGGTCGACAACGCCATCAAGTACACGCCGCAGGGCGAAGCTGTGCGGATATCGCTGCGCAACGGCGTCTCGGCCGGCGCCGCAGCCGCCGTGGGCGATCCGCGCGCGGCCCGCTTCTCGCTGCTGACCCCGGATCGCGCCTCGGACCTCTATGCGGCGCTGCGGGTGTCGGACGCCGGCGTCGGCCTGGCGCGCGAGCACCTGCCGCGCCTGACCGAGCGCTTCTACCGGGTCGAGGGTCAGAAGAGCGGCGAGCGCTCGGGCACGGGCCTGGGCCTGGCCATCGTCAAGCACATCGTCAATCGCCACCGCGGCGGGCTGACGGTCGAAAGCGTGCAGGGCGAAGGGGCGACCTTCAGCGCCTACTTCCCGATGGTGAAGGCCGAGGAGCCCGCCGCCTGAGGCGGATACAAAAATCCCCGGGCGCGGGCCCGGGGTTCAGTTGGGCGGGGAAAATCCGGCCGCCGGAGCTCTGCGGCCCTAGAACTTGAAGGTCAGAGAGGCTCCGTAGGTGCGGGTCTGGCCCGGGAAGCGGACCACGACGTTGGCGTTGCTGCTGACCGCGCTCCAGTAATACTCGTCGGTCAGGTTGCGGCCCCAGAGCGACAGCTCCCAGCGGTCGTCCAGCGCATGCACGCCCAGGCTGGCGTTCAGCACGCCGTAGTCCTCGATGACGAAGCGCGGGTCGCCTTCCAGGTCGGCGTGCGACTTGGACTGGTAGCGGCCGGCGAGCGCGGCCTGCAGGCCGAGGTTCTCGCTCAGGTCGCGGCTGTAGAGCACCGTCAGACCGCCCTGGAACTTCGGGCTGTAGAGGAACGGCTTGCCGTCGAAGTCCATCGGCCGGCCGGCGGCGTTGATGCCGATGTAGTTCTTGACCTCGGTGTGCAGGAAGGTGGCCGAGCCGATCAGGGTCAGCGCCTGGGTCGCGCGCCAGGTCACCTCGCCGTCCAGGCCGTAGGCCTCGGAGTCCGGCACGTTCGCGAGCCGCGCCAGGGCCGTATAGATCGGGTCGGCGAAATAGACGCTGAGCTGCTTGTCCTCGTAGTCGTAGTAGAAGGCGCTGACATTGGCCTGCACCCGGCGATCGAACAGCGCCGCCTTCACCCCGAGCTCGTAGGCGGTCAGCAGTTCCTGCGTCGCCGGCGCGTTCTGGGTGGAGATGTTGGCCGCGTTGATCGGCGTCGCGCCGGCCTTGGCCCCGCGCGAGATCGAGCCGAACACCAGCACGCCCTCCGCCGGCGTCCAGTCCAGCGCCACGCGCCAAGCGACGTTGTCCTCGTCCAGCGTCGAGGTGACCAGGCCGAAGGCCCGCTTGGCCGGATCGAAGGTGTTGCAGTCGTTGGGGCCGATCGGCGCCACCATCCCGTAGGCGGGGAAGAATAGCGCCCGGTTCACGACGTTGACGTTGGGCAGCATACTGCCGTTCACGTCGCGCGAGCAGCCCGCATAGTCCTGCTTGTCCTGGGTGTAGCGGATGCCGGCCGTCAGCTTGAACTGGTCGTTGATGCGATAGTCGCCGTTGGCGAACAGGCTCCAGGTGTCGGTCTCGATGCGGCCGATGTCCTGATAGGTCCGGAACGACTGGTTCAGCTGGGCCGAGGTGTAGCCGCCCGAGTTGAACGGCGTCGCCAGCAGCGGCTGGCCGACCGTGCGGATCAGGGTGACGTTGGCGTTCTGGCCCAGCAGGGTCCGGTTGGAGTCGAGGATGCGGTCGCGGGCGACATAGCCGCCGACCAGCCAGAAGAAGTTCTCGCCCGAGCCTTCCAGGTGGATTTCCTGGGCGATCGATTCGATGTCGCCCTGGGCGTGCTGGATCAGGATCTCGTAGGGCGCGCCGCTCCAGTCGAACTTCGCGTTGCGCTCGAGCTTGTTGTAGCTGGTCAGCGAGACCAGCCGCATGTCGCCGCCGACGTCCCAGTCGATCCGCACCTTGCCGGCGTAGAAGTCGTTGTTCTCGCGCAGCGGACCGCCGATGCCGATCCCGACGCCGATGTCGGCCGAACGCACGGACAGCGGCGCCCAGTCGGCCCGGTCGGCCGTGGTCGGGGCGTTGGCGGCGATGTAGGCCGCCAGGCCCGGCGCGTTGAACGGGCTGCCGGTGGTGGCCGGGGTGAAGCCGATGCCCTGCGCCGCGACGGTGTCGGACTTGTTGCGCCAGGCGGTCAGCGAGACGTCGATCGAGAGCGTGTCGGCCGGCTGGATCGCCAGAGAGGCGCGGCCACCGTAGCGGTGGACCTCGCCCTGGCGCTCGCCGCGGGTGTTGCTGATCTGCCAGCCCTCGTCGCTGTCCTCGGTGCGGAAGGCCAGGCGCCCCTGGATGCGGTCGGCGATCGGACCGCTGACATAGCCCTCGAAGTTGTGGGTCTTGTAGTTGCCGATCTCGCCGGTGATCGCCGCCTGGAACTCCTCGGTCGGCTTGCGGGTCACGAAGTCGATCAGGCCGGCGGTGGTGTTGCGGCCATAGAGCGTGCCCTGCGGCCCCTTCAGCACCTCGACCCGTTCCAGGTCGTAGATCGGGCCGGTGTTCATCATCGGATAGGCGTAGGCGACCTCGTCGGTATAGGTGCCGACGGTCGAGGTGGCCGACATGTTGATCGTGTTGAAGCCGATCCCGCGCAGGGTGTAGGTCGGCACCCCCTGATAGCTCTGCGAGACGCTGAAGCTGGGCGCGAAGGTGCTCAGATCCTTGACGTTGGTGACGTGCAGCTTGTCGAGCGTTTCGCCGGTGACGGCCTGGATGCCCATGCCGATGGTGTTGGCGGTCTCTTCCCGGCGCTGGGCGGTGACGACGACCGCCTCGATCTCGGTGGCGCTCTGCCCCGACGACTGGGCCGCCACGGGCGCGGCCGAAAACAGCGCGGCCGTACTGACGCTCAGCGCCAGCAGTCCGCGCAGGCTGAATTGTCCTGGCATCTCTCTTCCTCCTCCGGCGCCGCGCCTCTGTCGTGCGCGTGCGGCCTATCCAGGGTGGAAGGTGCGGAGTTCCTGCGACCACGCCTAGCTGACGGATGTGATAGGGGCCGGGCCGCACATCGTAATGAAACTGTCATCGAACTGTCGCAGCCCGACAGCATAAGGCGGGCACTTTCCAGCCCGGGCGGGCAGAGGGGCGAACAGCCACTCAAGTGTCCGGCTCGCGCAACGGCATGGACCTTCGATGCTCACCTGGATCGCCCTGACGGCGCTGCTGCTGTTCTCGCTGGCCACCTACATGGCCGGGCGCCGCCGCGCGGTGGCCGCCACTGGCGGCAAGCCCGTGCAGCTTCACTCGCTTCCCGGCTACTACGGCAGCTATGCGGCCCTGTGGGTCGGCGTGCCCGCCGCCCTGCTGATCCTGCTGTTCGCCATGTTCGGCGGGCGGCTGGAGGAGGGGCTGCTGCGGACCGATCCGCCGGCCGCCGTCCAGGAGCTGACCGCGCCGCAACAGGACGTCTTCTATGACGACGCCCGCGCCATCGCCCGCGGCGGCACGCCCAGCGAAACGATCTACGACGGCGCGCTGAAGACGGCGCTCGAAGCCAAGGCCGCCAAGTCGCAGCAACTCACCGGTCTGATCCAGTACGGCTCGATCGGCCTGGGCGCGATCCTGGCGCTGGCCGGCGCCTTCATCGCCTATCCGCGCATCTCCCCGCAGTTCCGGGCCCGCAACAAGGTCGAGGGCTGGGTCGCGGGCCTGTTCATCGTCTGCTCGGTGACCGCCATCCTGACCACTGCGGGGATCATCGCCTCGCTGGTCTGGGAAAGCTGGCGGTTCTTCCAGGCCGTGCCGATCCACGAGTTCCTGTTCGGCACCGAATGGAACCCGCAGATCGCCATGCGCGCCGACCAGTTCGCCGGCGCCGGCGCCTTCGGGGCCGTGCCGCTCTTCGTCGGCACCTTTCTGATCATGCTCATCGCCATGCTGGTCGCCGCCCCGATCGGCCTGTTCTCGGCGATCTATCTCTCGGAATACGCCAGCGGCTGGACCCGGTCGGTGGTGAAGCCGCTGCTGGAGATCCTGGCCGGGGTGCCGACCGTGGTCTACGGCTTCTTCGCCGCCCTGACCGTGGGGCCGCTGTTCCGCTCGTTCTTCAACTGGATCGGCGCCCAGCTCGCCGGCGGCAGCTTCGACGGCCTGGCCCAGTACCTGATGCAGGTGCAGAACCAGATGGCCCTGGTCGCCGGCGCGGTGATGGGGATCATGCTGATCCCCTTCGTCTCCTCGCTCAGCGACGACATCATCAACGCCGTGCCGCAGTCGCTGCGCGACGGCAGCCTGGCCATGGGCGCCACCCGCTCGGAAACGGTCAAGAAGGTGGTGCTGCCCGCCGCGCTGCCGGGGATCATGGCCGCCCTGCTGCTGGCCGTCTCCCGCGCCGTCGGCGAGACCATGATCGTGACCATGGCCGCGGGCCTGCAGGCCCGCATGACCCTCAATCCGCTGGACACCGTCACCACCGTGACCGTCCAGATCGTGACCCTCCTCACCGGCGACCAGGAATTCGACAGCCCCAAGACGCTGTCGGCCTTCGGCCTCGGCCTCACCCTCTTCGCGGTGACGCTGATGCTGAACATCGTCGCCCTGCGCATCGTGCAGAAATACCGGGAACAGTATGACTGACGCCGCCCTGACGCCCACCGCGAACAGCCTGCGCCAGACCGTCGAGGCGCGGCTGAAGAAGCGCCACGCCCAGGAAATGCGCTTCCGCCTCTATGGCCGCCTGGCCATCGTGGTCGCGCTGTCCTTCCTCGCGATCCTGCTCGGCCGGATCGTGACCCAGGGCTACTCGACCTTCATCGACTACCAGATCACCGTCCCGGTCCACCTGGACGCCAGCAAGATCGACAAGGCCGATCCCAGCGGCGCCAACTACGACATGCTGGTCGCCAACTCGGTGCTGGCCAAGCTCGGCGAGACCGACGACGAATTCGGGAACAAGTCGGGCGACGTCCTGGAGATCATGTCCAACGACCTCGGCTTCCAGCTGTTGAAGATGGTGCGCGAGGATCCGAGCCTGATCGGCAAGACCGTGACCGTCACCGGCCCGGTCAAGTCCGACGCCGCCCTCTACTTCAAGGGCCAGATCAAGCGCGCCACGCCCGAGGACGAGCGCAAGCTCGACAACCAGCAGCTCGACTGGATGGACAAGCTGAAGGCCTCCGGTGCGGTCAGCTCCGGCTTCAACACCGGCTTCCTGACCCGCTCGGACTCGACCGAGCCGGAACAGGCCGGGGTGCTGGGCGCGATCGTCGGCTCGCTGATGATGCTGCTGGTCACCGCCACCCTGGCGATCCCGATCGGGGTGCTGGCGGCGACCTATCTGGAAGAGTTCGCGCCGAAGAACCGCTGGACCGACCTGATCGAGGTCAACATCAACAACCTCGCGGCGGTGCCGTCGATCGTCTACGGCCTGCTCGGCCTGGCGGTGTTCATCAACTGGCTGGCCGTGCCGCGCTCCTCGCCGCTGGTCGGCGGTCTGGTGCTGGCGCTGATGTCGCTGCCGACCGTGATCATCGCCACCCGCTCGGCGCTCAAGGCCGTGCCGCCCTCGATCCGCGAGGCCGCGCTCGGGGTCGGCGCCTCGCGCACCCAGACCGTGTTCCACCACGTGCTGCCGCTGGCCATGCCCGGCGTGATGACCGGCTCGATCCTGTCGCTGGCCCACGCCCTGGGCGAGACCGCCCCGCTGCTGATGATCGGCATGGTCTCGTTCGTGCCCGGCGTGCCGGAAGGTTTCACCGGCGCAGCCACCGTCCTGCCTGTTCAGGTGTTCATCTGGGAGAACGCCTCCGAGCGCGGCTTCCATGAACGCACCGCCGCCGCCATCATCGTGCTGCTGGTCTTCATGATCGTCATGAACCTGGCCGCCATCCTAGTTCGGCGCCGCTTCGAGCGGCGGTGGTGACGCGATGCGCCTGATCCCGAGGTTTTCCATGCCCAGCCAGCGAGATGACGCCATGGCTCACGATACAGCCGCCGCCCCTGTCCACATCGCCGTCGACCGCGGTCACGCGGCCCTGCCCAACGCGCCGATCAAGATCCGCGCCCGCGACGTCAACGTCTTCTACGGCGAGAAGCAGGCGCTGTTCGACGTCTCTCTCGACGTGCCCGAGAACTCCGTCACCGCCCTGATCGGCCCGTCGGGCTGCGGCAAGTCGACCTTCCTGCGCTCGATCAACCGGATGAACGACACCATCCCGAGCTGCAAGGTCACCGGCCGCATCGAGCTGGACGGCGAGGACGTCAACGATCGCTCCATCGACCCGGTGGTGCTGCGCGCCCGCGTCGGCATGGTGTTCCAGAAGCCGAACCCGTTCCCGAAGACGATTTTCGAAAACGTCGCCTACGGCCCGCGCATCCACGGCATCGCCTCGGGCAAGACCGAGCTCGAAGGCATCGTCGAATCTTCGCTGAAGCGCGCCGGCCTCTGGGCCGAGGTCGCCGACCGCCTGCATCAGCCGGGCACCGGCCTGTCGGGCGGCCAGCAGCAGCGCCTGGTGATCGCCCGCGCCATCGCCGTGTCGCCGGAAGTGATCCTGATGGACGAGCCGTGCTCGGCTCTCGACCCGATCGCCACCGCGCGCATCGAGGAACTGATCGACGAGCTGCGCAACCAGTACTGCATCGTCATCGTCACCCACTCGATGGCCCAGGCCGCGCGGGTGTCGCAGAAGACCGCCTTCTTCCACCTGGGCAAGCTGGTGGAGGCCGGTCCCACCGGCGAGATCTTCACCAACCCGCGCGACAGCCGCACCCAGGACTACATCACCGGCCGCTTCGGCTAAGGGCAGGGACATGAACGAGCACATCGTCAAATCCTACGAAGACGAACTGAACGCCCTGACCGCCGACTGCGCGCGGATGGGCGGGCTCACCGAGGCCCAGGTCGGCGACGCCCTCGAGGCGGTGGTCAAGCGCGACCAGGCGTTGGCCGAGGCCGTGGTCGGCCGCGACGAGCGGCTCGACGTGCTGGAGGCCGACATCGAGCGCAAGGCGATCCGCCTGATCGCCCTGCGCCAGCCGATGGCCAACGACCTGCGCAAGACCGTCGCGGCGATGAAGATCGCCTCGAATCTCGAGCGCTGCGGGGACCTGGCCAAGAACATCGCCAAGCGCACCATGATCCTCAACGAGGCCGAGCCGATCAGCCCGCTGACCCGCTCGATCGAGCGGATGGGCCGGCTGGTGGCGGGCCGCCTGAAGGACGTGCTGGACGCCTATACCGGCTCGGACCTCGACCGCGCCCTGGCCGTCTGGTCGCGCGACGACGAGGTCGACGAGCACTACAACAGCCTGTTCCGCGAACTGCTGACCTACATGATGGGCGACCCGCGGACGATCACCGCCTGCGCCCATCTGCTGTTCGTGGCCAAGAACCTCGAGCGCATCGGCGACCACGCGACCAACATCGCCGAGATCATCCACTACGAAATCACCGGCGAGGAGATGATCTCCGCGGACCGGCCGAAGACCGACGCGCTGAGCGCCTAGGAGCCTGCTGACTTGACGCCCTTCATTCTGGTGGTCGAGGACGAAGACGCCCTCTCGACCCTGCTGCAATACAATCTCGACAAGGAAGGCTACGACGTGGTCGTGGCCGCCGACGGCGAGGAGGCCCTGACCCTGGTCTCCGAGCGTCTGCCTGACATCATCATCCTGGACTGGATGCTGCCGAAGATCTCGGGGATCGAGGTCTGCCGCCGGCTGCGCCAGCGCTCGGAAAGCCGCAACGTGCCGATCATCATGCTCACCGCCCGCGGCGAGGAGAGCGACCGGATCCGCGGCCTGGACACCGGGGCCGACGACTACATCGTCAAGCCGTTCGCGATGAGCGAGCTGTCGGCGCGAATCCGCGCGGTGCTGCGCCGCATCCGTCCCGGCCTGGCCGAGGATCGCGTGCACATCGGCGACCTGACCATCGACCGCGTCGCCCACCGGGTGAAGCGGGCGGGCAAGGAAATCCACCTCGGCCCGACCGAATTCCGCCTGCTCGACTACCTGATGCAGCACCCGGGCCGGGTGTTCAGCCGCGAGCAGCTGCTGGACGCGGTCTGGGGCTCGGACGTCTATGTCGAAGCCCGCACTGTCGACGTCCACGTCGGGCGCCTGCGCAAGGCGCTCAACAAGGAAGAGACGATGGCCGACCCGATCCGCACCGTGCGCTCGGCCGGCTACTCGCTGGACATGGACGCCTGACCGGGCTGCTCCCTCTCTGGGGGAGAGCCTAGGCTTCTTCGCGCCGGTAGATCGAACGCTTCGGCGCGGCCAGTACGCGCCGCAGCATCGGCTCGAAGGCCTCCAGCGGCATCGACTCGTAGGCCGGATCGAAGCTGTTCTGATCGTACAGGTGGCAGAACTGCGCCGTGTACTCGAAGTCCGGATGGCCGCGGAACTGCTCGCGCATGTCGCGGTCCAGGCCCAGGTGGTGGAAGAAGTAGTAGCCCTGGAAGATGCCGTGCTTGTCGAGCATCCAGTGGTTCCGCTCCGACACGTACGGCTTCATGATCACCGCCCCGACCTCGGCGTGGTTGGCCGGGCCCAGGATGTCGCCGATGTCGTGCATCAGCGCGCAGACCACGTACTCCTCGTCGCGGCCGTCCTTGAAGGCGCGGGTGGCGGTCTGCAGCGAGTGCTCCAGCCGATCGACCGGATAGCCGCCGTCATCGCCCTTCAGCATGTTGAGGTGAACCAGCAGCCGGTCGGCGAGCTCGCGATTGAACGGGCCGGCCGCCTTGACGATGGCCATCCAGTCCTCCTGGGTGCCCTCGGTCATGGCCGTGAATTGGGCCTTCGCCTGGATCTCGCCGTCGGCCATGGCGGCCTCCCTCTCGTTGTTTGCGCCATCGTGCGGCCGCGGAGCGGGAGCGTCAAAACAAAAGGACCCGCCAGCGCGAGGCGGGCGGGTCCTTGAAGCCGTCAGATCGTCGGGGGCTTAGGCGGTGGCCAGGGCGCCCTTGCGACGGTTGGCGCGGATCGCGACGCCGGCGCCGGTGAAGCCGATGATCATCATCGCCCAGGTGGCCGGTTCCGGAACCGCCGACCCGAAGGTCAGGGTGCCGCTGTACGAACCGTTGCCGCCGCTCCAGCCGAAGACTTCCAGCTTCTGCGCGCCGGCCGTGATCGGCAGGTTGAACAGCGAGCGGAACTCGACGTTGCCTTCCGACACCAGGTCCAGCGCGACGCCGTTCAGCTTCACCGAGGTGAAGTTGATGTTGGTCGAGGGCGAGCCCAGCGTCAGGATCGAGCTGATGGTCGCGCCGCCGGCGCCGTTGGTCGGGAAGATGAAGTCGAAGACGTGCGAGAAATCGCCGCCGGCGACGGCGGTGTCGCCGAACACGCCGGTGATCGAGCCGTCAGCGGCCGGGGTGGTCAGGTTGAGGTATTGCGCGGCGTTGGCGGCCGGAGCGGCGGCCAACATCGAGACGGCGAGCGCGGCCCCGACAAACAGCTTCTTCATAGGGTACTCCAGCTTACTGTGCGCCAGGCCCATTCACCACTTAATGTTGTGCCTGGAAGATTGACGCTATTGGAACGCGCAATTAGCCGGCCGCGACCTTTTGGCGCAACAGGGTTAGCATGAATTTACCATGAAAAATTGTAACGCCTTAACCATGAGGCGCGGAACGCGCGCGAAACGGGCAAGATTCTGCGCGTTTCCCGCGCGCCGCACGACCATCGCGGGAATGTGGGCGCGCTTGCCGCCGCCGCTTGAGCCGCGCGCAGGGAATCGCTAGATGGAGGTCTTGGTCCGCCCCGCCGCAAACGGCGCGCGACCGGCGCGGGCGTAGCTCAGGGGTAGAGCGTCAGCTTCCCAAGCTGAATGTCGTGGGTTCGAATCCCATCGCCCGCTCCAATAGTCTTTAAAAATCAAACGACTAGATGAGGTGTCGGGCTCGCTGCTCGCTCTGAAGGTCTTCCGAGAAATGGCGCTCTTTGGGAGTGCCGCCTCGTAAGTCGTTGAAATTGCAGAGCAGAGAGCCAGCTTTTCCGGCTGACGCTCTCATGGGGCGCGCTGTCGATGCAGCAACTGCGGCGACGAGCGGGGGCATCGCGCGTCTGAAGCAAAATCCCCGATTTCGATCAGCTTATCGCCCAGTGAGGCTCGCGATCGGTCCAGTCCAGAAGCCGAGGTATTTTTCGGACTACGAGGCGCCGTCTCTGCAAAACGTAATCAGTTTTACGTATGGATGACGCGTCCGGGCTTAAACGTGCTAATGTTGAATTGATCAAAGGCGTCCAAGGCGGCGCATTCTCCCGGATAGATACGCGCTGCGTATCTCCAGAGAGATCGTGAAAGCTCATACATGGGCGATTTATTGAAGCTGAAGACAATAGAGGCGGAGCCCGGATATTGGGCGGTCGAGATCCGCATGGCGGATGCATCGGCGCAAGGGACACGACATCTGTGTCATGCCGCGAACGACCGCGCCGCCTGCAACATGGCCGGGCGGCTGATGAGTTCGTCGCGCGCGGTGGTCGGCTTCGATAGCTTCTGGATAAACGAGCGGCTGCTGGAGAAGAGGCGGTCCTTCCTGCCCGACCTCGGCGGCCACCAAAGAGTGGCCGGCAAACGGGAGTGGGCGAGGCTAATCGGCGCTCACCAGGCTTCCGAAGCCGCCGATCTCGATCGAAGGCGATCAGCGGCGGCTTCGCAGCCGGATCCTCGGTGAGCCGATGCCGTCACTTTTCATAGCGTCCGCACTGCTGGTCGTCGGGGCGCTGTTCCTGCCCAAGATATTCTCCCTCCTGGGCTGGAGGGCAGGGCGGTGAACCCGGTCCATCTGGAAGACCTGGTACGGCAAAACGCCTATCTGCGTCAGAGGAACGCCCAGCTTCAGGAAGACGTCGCCGCGCTTGCAGCCGAGGCGGAGCGCCTGCGGCAGATGCTCGAGCGGCTGCATGGCCGACGGCCGGCCGCCGCGCCCAATCCTCTCAGCGGCGGCCAATGAGCAGCCTTCGCTCCCAACTCGGGATCAGTTCATGCACAATCTGAATATGGCGGCCGGATCGACGATTAGTCTCGCCGTGACTGCACGCGTCGATGCGGGCCTGCATCGATGGAGCGTTCACCTGCGCCCCGTCGGCGCCGGGGCGTCCGCGCTGCCGCGCCTGGCCTATGGCTCCAGGGTGGGGAACCGAGACTGTGAGCAGCGGATAGAGATCCCGCCCCAGGACGTCGACTGCTGGCTGGAAGTCTGCGCAAACCACGCCGCCGCGGGGGGAGTCTGGGGCGATGACCGGCTCACTGTCATCGACGATAGGCCGAACCGGCGGGAGATCGGCCTTTCCAATCCGCTTCGGTCTGACGCCCTGCCGAACGAGGTCGTGCTCAGCTTCGCCGTCACCAAACCTCTGGCCGACGGGCCCCCCCATGGCCAAGGGCCAGAAGCGACCTAGCCGCGAGCGCCGAAAAGCCGACGGAGGGATGCGGCTGCTTGGACCTCCCACGCCCCGTGGCGCTCTCGACCCCATTTCGCCGTCAAACCCTGGAAGGTTCATCTGATGCTCAAGAGCCAGATCGCAGCAGCCGACTACCGGCGGCGCGCTGCCGAAGCTCTTAACGCGGCGGCGGACGCCGCGCTCGCACATGTCCGAGGGAAGTTACACTCTGCCGCCCAGGCCTGGACTATCCTGGCGGAAGCGGAAGATCGCCGAGCGCTGCATGCCCTGGAAATCGCTCGCCGCATAGCCGCTCGCGATATGGTCGGGGATGCAACCGGGGCGACTGAGTCCGCGCGCTAGCCTCTCCAGTTCGCCGCTTCGCCCGACACCCTCACTTCGCAGGGCCGTCCGCCGTCGACGAGCCGCCGAGCGTGACGATGAGCGGCGGCTCGCGCGATCTCCTTGTCCGGACTGTGACCAAAGGCCTGCCCGCCGTCGTCGACCGACCAAAGCCCGTCATGCTTTGAGACATTGACGATAGTTCTGATGAGAGTTGTGCGCATGGTGCGTGGACTTAGCATCTAACCGTCAAATTTGCGCGATTTAAAATATTCCTATGTTCGCGCGAATATGCGTGCGATATTCATCCATCAAATACTCGCGCTGGTTCGCAAAATTCCGAAAAAGAGCGCCGCTCAAGATTTCGGAAAAACCTACGACCCTCTTCGAAAAATTTGATCTTCTCGCTCATTTCGAGCGCGAGAACTCATACCCGAAAGGGGTAAAGCTATGCAAACCGGCACCGTAAAGTGGTTCAACGGCCAAAAGGGCTTTGGCTTCATCCAGCCCGAGAATGGCGGCAGCGACGTGTTCGTGCACATCTCCGCCGTCGAGCGCGCAGGCTTGGCGTCGCTTCATGAAGGCCAGAAGCTGAGCTTCGAATTGGAACGCGACAGCCGTAGCGGCAAGACCGCGGCTGGACAGCTGCAGACGGCCTAGGCTTAGGAGGCCGTAGCGTTCACGCGTCACGGCCGCGCAATTCGACCTCAGGCGGGACGCCGCTGGCTGGACTGTCTTCGACCGGTGGACCGGCAGGACAGTCATCGTCGAGCGCGTGCTCCAGGAGGGGCTGACCTGGGAGGAAGCCTCAGACGTCGTGCGCCGATTGCAATCGCGCAGCGACGACGGAGATCGAAGGATCCTGCAATGAGCCCCGACCAACAGCACCGTTGCGTCGTTCACGCAAAGTCCGACGGCTCGCCATTCCTCGCCTTCGCGCGGAGCGACGGCGAAGCGTCGTCGTACAGCAACTCGCTCTTCACCCTCGACCTGCGCGCAGACTGCGACATCGCCGCCGCCGAGGCCCTGGCCGAACATATCAACAGGCTGGTCTGGGGCGTATCGACCACGGTCTTCTGACGACCGCCGATCCGGCTGCGCGCAACAGGCGCTCGTCAGCATCACGCAAATTCATCGAGGCGGAAGCCTCGCAACATCCAGGAGTCACATGAGCTTCACAACCGTCTTGCGGCGTCGACGTCGCCCCCTCGAAAAGATCTCGCGTCCGCCGGCCGCGACGCCGCGTACGCCCGCGGGCGCCGGCCGGCCCATCCTGCATCTCAAGCCGCCCTCCGCCGCCTAAGACGCCGGCCGCCGTGCGGTCGTCCGTTGTGGCGACCGAGGCCGAGCCGCAACGCACAAGGTCAAGCGGGACGCGAAATATGCCGCCCGCAAGGCCCGCGTCCGAATGCCCGTCCGGCCAACGGCGCCCTGTCTAGAGTTTCCGGTTTCCGAGCCACTTCACCATGGCGGGGTCGCGATGGTCGAAGAAGCTGCTGGCCTTCTGGTCGAGCGTGGCGATAGCTTCAAGGTCGCTCTGGTCGAGCTCGAAATCGAACACGGCGAAGTTCTCCGCCATCCGCTCCTTACGCACCGACTTGGGGATGGCGACGATGCTCCGCTGGATCAACCAGCGGAGGACGACCTGAGCGATGCTCTTCCCGTGCTTCTGGCCGATCGACAGCAGCAGTTCGTTGGTGAAGAGCCCGTTCTTCCCTTCTGCGAACGGCCCCCAGGCCTCGGCCTGGACCTTGTATTCCTCGAGGATCGCTTGCGCGTCCGCCTGCTGATGGAAGGGGTGGATCTCGATCTGGTTCACGGCAGGGGCGACCTCGTTGTGGAGGACGAAATCCACGAGCCGGTCGGGATAGAAGTTGCTGACCCCGATCGCCCGGACGCGTCCGGCGCGGTGCAGTTCTTCCATGGCGCGCCAGGCGCCGTAGACGTCACCGTAGGGTTGGTGGATCAGGTAAAGATCCAGGTAGTCGAGCTGCAGCTTGTTCAGCGAGCGTTCGAAGGCGGCCTTCGCGCCGTCGTAGCTGGCGTCCTGCACCCACAGCTTGGTGGTGACGAAGAGCTCGCTTCGGTCGATGCCGTGGTTCCTGATGGCGGCGCCTACGGCTTCCTCGTTGCCGTAGGAGGCGGCGGTGTCGAGCAGCCGATAGCCGACGTCGATGGCGTCCCGGACGCTTCGCTCGCACTCGGCCGGATCGGGCACCTGGAAGACACCGAAACCCAGGATGGGCATCTCGACCCCGTTGCTCAGCGTCACGGTCGGAGTGGTGGTGGTCATGATGGTCGTCCTTGCTCGGGTCAGCGATTGACGAAGCGCTGATGCGACGCGGCGTATCGGTCGCCCTGCACATCGACGCTCGCCAGCGATTGTTCGATCCTGGCCATGTCATCTGGAGAGAGCGCGACATCGGCCGCACCCAGGTTCTCTTCGAGCCGATGCAGCTTGGTGGTCCCCGGTATCGGCACGATCCACGGTCGCTGCGCCAGCAGCCAGGCCAGCGCTATCTGGGCGGGAGTCACGCTCTTGGCGTGGGCCAGGTCACGGACGAGGTCGGCAAGCGCCTGGTTGGCTTTGAGAGCTTCGGGCGAGAAACGCGGCACGCTGCTCCTGAAATCCCCCTCGGCGAAGGTGGCGTCCGCGCCGAACCTGCCGGTGAGGAAGCCTTTGCCAAGCGGGCTGAACGGCACGAATCCGATCCCCAGCTCTTCAAGCAGAGGGAGGACGTCGACTTCGGGCTCGCGCCACCACATGGAATATTCGCTCTGCAGCGCGGCCACGGGCTGGACGGCATGGGCGCGGCGGATGGATTGCGTTCCCGCTTCCGAGAGGCCGAAATGCCCGACCTTGCCGGCTCGGATCAGGTCCTGGACCGTGCCGGCGACATCTTCCATCGGCACATTCGGATCGACGCGATGCTGGTAGAAGAGGTCGATGCGGTCGGTCCGCAGGCGCTTCAGGGCCTCGTCCGCGACCAGCCGGATCCGCTCGGGCCGGCTGTCCAACCCGTCCGCTGGCTTGCCGTTCTTGAAGCCGAACTTGGTGGCGATCACCACCTCTTCTCGGAAGGGCTCAAGCGCCTCGCCGACGACCTCTTCATTGAGGCCAGGACCATAGGCCTCCGCCGTGTCGAAGAAAGTGACGCCACGCTCACGTGCGGCGCGGATGAGCGAAATGGCTTCGGAGCGCTCGGTGGCCGGACCGTAGCCGAAGCTAAGGCCCATGCACCCTAGGCCGATGGCCGAGACCTCAAGACCAGACCGGCCGAGCATTCGCGTCTGCATTATCGTTTCCTTGCGGGGGGCGAGCGGTCATCGGGATTTCGCTGCACCGAGCCAGGTCCTGACCTGGTCGAGCGTGCGGCGCTCCTGATCGGCCTCCATGAAGAAGGGCGGTGCGATCCTGGCCCGAGGCGCCAACTCGGCAAGGACCGCGCGGCTGGAGCCCAGGCCGTAGCCGCCATGAGTGATGAAGGGACGAACCGTCTTTCCCGCCAGATCGTGCGCCCGCAGGAAGGAGCGGATCACCGGCGGCGCGGTTTCGCCCCAGATAGGAAAGCCAAGGAAGACCGTATCGTAGGCCGCGATCTCCGGGACGGTCGCGGCGAGCGCGGGCTCGTAGCCGCTGTCGCGTTCGCGGCGAGCCTGTTCGACCGTGGCCTCGTAGTCCTCGGGGTAGGGGTGGAGGGCCCTGATCTCGAACAGATCTGCGCCGAGCATCCGCTGGATCGTCCCGGCGATCACCCTGGTGTTCCCCGATCGGGTGAAGTAGGCGACCAGGGTGTTTGAGGCGCCACCTCGCGTCGCCTCCGCACCGTCGGCGCAGGCCGTGGTTCCGGTCGACAGCGACAACACGGCGGGCGCGGCCAGCATGACCCGGCGGGACAGATCGTTCTTGGCGTTCATCTGCGTCGTCCGCCCTTTCCGTGAGCGTCGGCTCGACGATGAAGATAGGACGCGCGACGGGGCGCGATTAGCCGCTACAATCGGCATTCCCCAATAAGATGGCCTAATGAATGTCGAGCGAGAACTTCAATACCCTCGCGGCCTTCGCGGCGGTCGCCCGCGAGCGGAGCTTCACTCGAGCGGCGGCCCAGCTGGGCATCTCGCAGTCGGCGCTCAGCCAGACGGTGAAGGGGCTTGAGGCGCGGCTGGGCCTGCGATTGTTGACCCGCACGACGCGCAGCGTGGCGCCGACCGAGGCCGGTGAACGTCTGCTGCGCACCGTCGCACCGCGACTCGAGGAGATCGAACAGGAACTGGCCGCCCTGAGCGCCTTGCGGGAGAAGCCCGCCGGCACGGTCCGCATCACGGCCGGCGAACACGCCGCCACGACCGTTCTACAGGCGGGACTGGCGCGCTTCCTGCCGGACTATCCCGACATCAACGTCGAGATCATCGTCGACTACGGCCTGACCGACATCGTCGCGGAAGGCTATGACGCTGGCGTGCGCCTGGGCGAACAGGTGGCCAAGGACATGATCGCGGTGCGGATCGGCCCGCCGATGCGCATGACCGTGGTCGGGTCGCCGGCCTACTTCGCCGCTCGCCCGCCGCCGGAAACGCCCCAGGACCTGACCCAGCACAACTGCATCAACGTGCGTCTGCCGACCTATGGCGGCCTGTTCCCCTGGGAGTTCGAGAAGGACGGCCGCGAGATCAAGGTCCGGGTCGAGGGGCAACTGGTGTTCAACAATATCGGCTTGAGGCTGGATTCCGCTCTGGCAGGGCTGGGCCTGGCCTACATGCCGGAAGATCACACGCGCGATCACGTGGCCGCTGGCCGACTGATCCCGGTGCTCGAGGACTGGTGCGCGCCATTCCCCGGCTACCATCTTTACTACCCGAGCCGTCGCCATTCATCGCCGGCCTTCGCCGTGCTGGTGGAAGCGCTTCGCTACCGGGACTGACGCGTTCATCGCTCGGCCGAAGCGACTATTCCCGGATGTTCAGCGCGGCGAGCGCCTGGGCCAGCGCCGTACGGGCGCGGTCGGCCGCGGCGACGTCGCCGCCTTTCTCCAGTATCTCGATCACCTGGCGGAGCTGAGCGGGGGTAAGCCCCACCCGGATGCTTGCGGCCATGTGCGAGCGCAGCTGCGCCTCCACGCCGGGCGTAGCGGCCAGCGCGCCGACGGTGGCCAACTCGCGGCTGCGCCAGTCGAGATTGTCGCGCTCGAAGATGTCGCCGAAGAGATGGCTCTGAAGGAATTCGTTGATGACCGGAGCGAAGTCGAAGACCGGCCCCGCGACGGGGGCGCCTGATATCTTGGTCTGGTTGGCTCTGCCGACCGCGCGCAGTTCGTTCCCTGTAGGGACAGGTCTCGTGGGCTCGCGTCCGGGTGCGTCCCGGAGGCCGCGCTGCTGGCGTTCCTCGACCACCTTCATCAGTTCGCCCAGCGCGTTGAGGCTGCGCGGAAAGCCGACATAGGCGTAGAGCTGGACCAGGATTTCCTTGGCTTCGCTCACGGTCAGGCCGGCGTCTAGCCCTCGGTTCAAGGCGGCGTTGAGCCCGGCCATATCGCTCACCGCCATGGCGGCGGCGATCAGCGGGATGGCTTGTTGCTTGGCGGAAAGACTATGCGAGGGGGCCTCGCGCATGGCTTGCGGCTCCGGGGCTTTCTGTTGCGCTTGAGCCGGGGCGAGCGCCAGACCCAGAGCCAACGCCGTCACGACCATTCCGAGGCTCGCCTGCTCACCGCGCATTGTACTTGTCATCCGTCACCTTCTCGAGCCACGTCACGCTCTTGCCGTCCACCACACCGGTGACGGCCAGGTGGGTCATGGCGCTCGTCGGCGCCGCGCCGTGCCAATGCTTGACGCCGGGCGGGCAGACGATGACGTCGCCGGGACGGATCTCCTGAACCGGTCGGCCCTCCTGCTGGGTCAGGCCGACGCCCGACACCACCACCAGGCGCTGTCCTGCGGGATGGGTGTGCCAGGCGGACCGGGCGCCCGGCTCGAAGGTCACATAGGCGCCGGAGGCGTTGACCTCCGGGGTGGCGGGGAACAGCGGATCGACGCGGACGCGGCCGGTGAAGGTCTCCGAGGGACCGGCGGCCGAGGCCTGCGATCCGGCCCGGCTGATCTGCTGGCCCGCCGGGACGGCCACCGGCTGGGCTTCAACCGTGGTTGCGGCGAGCGCTGAAAGCGCCATTGAGGCGGCGATGCTTTTCATCGTTTCCTTTTTCCCGCCGGTCATCCGGCGATCAGGGTCCGGGCGAAGAACGGCGTCAGCTTGCCCATGGCGGCCTCGACATATTTCGGAACCCAATAGGTCTCGATGTGCGTAGCGCCGTCGATCTTGAACAACGCCTTGTCCGTCGCGCCGGTCGCCTTGGCGAAGGCGTCGTCAGTCATGTAGCCGCTGTCGGCCTTGCCTCCGGCGATCATCAGCAGGGGCTGCTGGATCAGGTCGATCTGGTCGGTGGCGTCCCAGGCCATCAGGTCCAGCAGGCTGCTGGTCGTGTACTTGAACGTGGATCCCGGGTGGGCGTGCGTGCGCCAGTAGTACTCGTACCCCTGCCGGTACATCTCGAACGGCAGGGCGGCGATCTGCGCGTCGGTCATGTCGGCGTCGCCGGCGTAGAGGACTTTTCCGCCCGCCATTTCCTGGGCGCGGGCGGCCGAAGCCTCCCGCAGACGCGCCTGGATGGTGTCCATTTGCGAGTCCGCAAAGCCGTTGCGGCGAACCCGGCCCGAGTTGAACATGCTCAGTGTCGCCACCGCCTTGAAGCGCTTGTCGGTCTTGGCCGCGGACAACGCATATCCGCCGCCCCCGCAGACGCCGAGCAGGCCCAGGCGCGTGGCGTCGACGCCTGGGTAGCGGGTGATGAAGTCCGCCATGCCGTGAATGTCCTCGATACGGTTGGCGGGCTTGTCCACGCTGCGCGGCGCGCCGCCGCTGCCGCCCTGATAGGCGGCGTCGGCGGTGATGGTGACGTAGCCCCGTTCGGCCAGATGCTGGGCGTAGAGGCCTGCGACCTGTTCCTTCACGCCGCCGTTCGGGTGCGCCACGACGATCGCCGCGTAGGGCTTGGCCGGATCGTAGTCGGCGGGGGTGTAGACGTTGGCGACGATATCCAGGCCGTTCAGCCTGTAGGTCACGGGATGGATGTTGACCTTGCCCGGCTGGTTCTTCGTGATCGCGCCGTCATAGACGAGGCCGAACGGGTTGCGCCGGTAGTCGGCGGCGACAGCGGGGGCTTGGGGCATGGCTGAGACTCCAAAAGCGGCTCCAGCGAGAACAAGCGCGGAGGCTCCGAGGAACTCGCGCCTCTTCGGGTTCACGACGTCGGGCTTCATTTCGAACCCCCAGCTTTGGCTGCCGGGCGCGACGGTCCGTCCAGCTTCTTCTCGGCCAGGAATCGGGAGACCTGGTCGGCGATCTGGACGTTGTTCAGGTCGGACATCGGGAAGTGGGTGTTGCCGCGAATTCCGACCTCGGGGAGGTGGACCAGCCGCGCCTCGCCGCCATGGCGATTGACGGCCTCCACCCAGAGCCGGGCCATGGCCAGCCGGACCCGCCAGTTGTCCTGGCCGCGCTCGCTCGTCGGTTCGACGGGAAAATTGTCGCCGTAATAGATGATGATCGGGAGGCGGGTGAGCTTCTTGAAATCGGCGAGGGGAACGCCTTCCGGCGACAGGGTTCCGGCGGCGCTCGGCATGGCCGGGGGGAGTTCGCCCTGTGGGAAGATGAAGCCGCTGCCCGGCTCGAACGCGACGATAGCCCTGACGTTGGGGCTCTTGATCGCGGTCAGCCAGCCTGGACCGCCGCCCTGGGAGTGGGTGAACAGAACCGCCGGCCCCGTCCTCGCCAGCAGCGCGGCCATGGCGTCCGAGATCACGCCGGCGTCGTAGGGGCCGGTGTTGGGCGTGACCGATCGGAAGAACTGATCCAGCGTCTCCGGCTTGCGGTCGAACTGGACGTTGCCGAAGTAGTTCGGCCACTTGCCGATCCGGAACTGGTCGAAGAACAGCTGATCGTTGGGCGTCGGTTCGATCGTCGCCGCGACGGTGCTGTTTCCCGCCCGCCCGCGACGGGGCTGATCGACGAGATAGACCGGAAACCCGCGGCGCAGGAACAGCGTCTGGAATCCTTCGCGCCCGTCAGGCGTGGTCTCCCAGCTGCGCGCCGACTGGAAGGCGCCATGCAGCATGACGATGGGCAGGGCCTTCGGGTTCTGCGGGACCTGGTAGAAGGCGTAGAGATGATCGCCGTGGAGGCTCTGCCCGGCGGCGGTCGGATTATTGTTGTCGTAGGCGCCGGGCGTCGTCGCCACGGTCCCGCCGACCGCGAAGCTGCCCTGATCCTGAAGGGTCAGGGGCGCAAACCCGCCGGCTGACTGGGCATGTGCGGGCAAAGACGCGGCCAGGCCGACCGCCAGGGCCAGCGGCAGGAAACGAGTGAGGCGAGGCGGGGTCGTCAAGGTCATGCAGTCCCTCCATGGGCGGGTCGCATGAAACTAGCCTCTGCCCGAATTTTCGATTAGCCGCTCTAATTCGATAGGCTTTATTCGGTGAGCTAATCAATTGGCGGCGCGGGCGCTTAAATCCGCAAGGACCGCCCCCGGATTTCCCTCCAGACGGAAAAATTCGTAGACTTCGAAGGCGTTGACGTAGGCTCTCGCGCCCAAGACAGGCACTGCCGTTTTGAAGTCTCTCCGCGCCAATGCGGCTAAGGAACAGCGCCGTTCACCCCCTAAATCTTTGGGATCCAACCGGCCGAATGTGCTGGTTTATGACCAGCTTCCCAAGCTGAATGTCGTGGGTTCGAATCCCATCGCCCGCTCAAATGTCCTCCAACATTTCGCCACCTACGCCGCCAGCGGCACGGCCCCTGTCGCCATCGCGGCGGCCAGCACTACCAGGCAGATCAGCACCGCCCATTTCAGCGCGAAGCGCTGCGCGTCGGCGACGTCGACGCCGAGCAGGCCGCAGGCCAGATAGATCGGGGCTAGCAGCGGGCTGAGCGCGTGCACCGGCTGGCCGATCAGCGCGGCGCGGGCGATCGCCTCGGGCGCGATCCCGAAGTTGGCGGCGGTCGCGGCGATCACCGGGACCACACCGAAATAGTAGGCGTCGTTCGACATCACGAAGGTCAGCGGCATGCTGGCCAGGGCGGTGATCGGCGCGAGGTACGGGCCGACCGACGACGGTATCACCGACAGCGCCGCCTGCGCCATGGCGTCGGCCATCCCCGCGCCGTTGAGGATGCCGGTGAAGGCGCCGGCCGCGAAAATCAGCACCACCACATTGACGACGTTCTCGGCATGGGCCGCGATCCGCGCCCGCTGTTCGCTGAGCCGCGGATAGTTGATCGTCACGGCGATGGCGAAGGCGCCCATCATCAGCACCGGCAGCGGCGCGAGGCCCAGGATCATCCCGGCCACCAGGCCCGTGGTCAGGGCGAGGTTGAGCCAGAACAGCCGCGGACGGCGGATCTCCGCCAACGCCGGATCGGCGCTTCCGAACGCGAGGGGTGTCGACGCCGGGGCCGCGGGCGCGCCGGCCAGCCGTCGGCGTTCGGCCCGCCCGAACAACCAGGCCAGGACGAAGGTCGCGGCCAGCCCGGCGATCATCGCCGGCAGCAGCGGCAGGAAGACGTCGGAAAGCTCGGCGTGCACGGCCGCCGCGGCCCGCGCCGAGGGCCCGCCCCAGGGCACGAAGTTCATCAGCGAGTTGGTCAGCCCGAGCAGCGTGGCGAGGATCAGCGGGTTCATCCCCACCCGCCGGTAGACCGGCAGCATGGCGCTGATCACGATCAGGGCGGTGGTGGTTCCGTCGCCGTCGAGCGAGACCGCGGCCGCCAGAATCGCGGTGCCCAGGCTGATCCGCACCGGGTCCTCGCCCACCGTCGCCAGCACCTTGCGCACGAGCGGGTCGAACAGCCCGGCGTCCATCATGATCGCGAAGTAGAGCACCGCGAAGGCCAGCATCAGCGCCGTCGGCGCCACCTGCAGCACGCCCTTGATGATCATGTCGCCGAGCTGCGGCCCGGCCCCGGCCAGCAGTCCGAACGCGATCGGCACGATCAGCAGCGCGGCGATCGCCGACATCTTCTTGGTCATGATCAGGGTCATGAAAACGACGACCATCGCCAGGCCGAGCACGGCCGGATGCAGGAGGATCACGGCAGAAGCTCCGTCGCTCGCGCGGCGGCGCCGGCGCGTGGAAAGGGCGGGACGCGCACGGCCCGGTGATTGTATCGCTCCGGGGGATCGCCCACCGTGGGGCCGATCGAAGATTCTCGGAGCGGGGCATGGCGGGCAGGACGATGGGCGGTGTCGAGGCGCTGGCCGATCCGCAGAACACCGAGCCGGCCACCCACACCGTGCTGACCCGGCTGCGCGAGATGATCGTCACCGGTCAGATCGCGCCGGGCACGCGCCTGCGCGCCGAAGGCCTGGCGACCCAGCTGGAGGTCTCGCGCACCCCGATCCGCAGCGCGCTGGCCGTGCTCTCGGCCGAGGGGCTGGTGCTCTACAGCGTCAACCGCGGCTACACCGTGCGGGCGGTTACGCTCGGCGACGTCTACGACTCCATCGACGTGCGCGCCTCGCTCGAGGGGCTGGCCGCCCGCCTGTCGGTCCAGCGCGGCTGGACCGACGAGGAGCTGGCCTATCTGGCCGACGTGGCGGCGCGCTCGCAGGCCATCGTGAAGCGCGGCGACTGGTCCGAGGCGCTGGAGCGGGACTGGTATGAGTACAACCGGATCTTCCACCGGCTGATCCACCAGGTGACCCGCAACCACGCCCTGCGCAGCGCCATCCGCATGACCCTGCTCTATCCGCTGTTCGGCGACCCGGTGCGCGTCTCGCCGACCATCGCCGCGCACGTGCCGGCCCCGGCGCGGGCGTTGCCGGCGGTCACCCCGCCGCACATCGTCGAGATGCAGGCCGATCACGAGAAGATCCTGGGCCTGATCCGCGCCGGCGACGCCGAAGGCGCCGAGCGGGCGATGAGCGACCACGTGCTGCGCACCAAGACCCGCATCCTCGCCATCGCCACCCTTCGATAAAACGAATTCAGTTTATATAATTATTGCATCCAATTTATGGGCCGATAGCATCGGCGCTGTCCATAGTCGCCTGCGCCTGAGGGGGTCATGAGCCGCACCCATCGCATCGCCGTCATTCCGGGAGACGGGATCGGCAAGGAAGTCGTGCCCGAAGGGCTGCGGATGCTGGAGGCGGTTTCGGCGCGCTACGGCTGCCGCTTCGCGTTCGACCACTTCGATTTCGCGTCCTGCGACTACTACCTGCAGCACGGCGCGATGATGCCGGAAGACTGGAAGCAGCAGATCGGCGGCCACGATGCGATCTTCTTCGGCGCGGTCGGCTGGCCCGACAGCGTGCCCGACCATGTCTCGCTCTGGGGCTCGTTGATCCAGTTCCGACGCGAGTTCGACCAGTACGTGAACCTGCGGCCGGTCAAGCTGATGCCCGGCGTGCCCAGCCCGCTGGCCGGGCGCGGCCCCGGCGACATCGACTTCTACGTCGTGCGCGAGAACACCGAGGGCGAGTACTCCTCGATCGGCGGCGTGATCTTCCCCGGCACCGAGCGCGAGGTGGTGGTCCAGGAGACGGTGATGACCCGGATCGGCGTCGACCGGGTGCTGAAGTACGCCTTCGACCTGGCCCAGCGGCGCGGCAAGAAGCACCTGACCTCCGCCACCAAGTCGAACGGCATCTCGATCACCATGCCCTACTGGGACCAGCGGGTCGAAGCCATGGCGCAGGGCTATCCCGACGTGCGCTGGGACAAGTACCACATCGACATCCTGACCGCGCATTTCGTGCAGCACCCCGACTGGTTCGACGTGGTCGTGGCCTCCAACCTGTTCGGCGACATCCTCTCCGACCTCGGCCCCGCCTGCACCGGCACCATCGGCATCGCCCCGGCCGCCAACATCAATCCGGAGCGCAAATTCCCCTCGCTGTTCGAGCCGGTGCACGGCTCGGCCCCGGACATCGCCGGCCAGGGGGTGGCCAATCCGGTCGGCCAGATCTGGTCGGCGGCGCTGATGCTCGACCATCTCGGCGAGCACGAGGCGGCCGCCGCGGTGGTGGCGGCGATCGAGACGGTGCTGGCGCGCCAGGAGCTGCGCACCCGCGACCTGGGCGGTCCGCTGAGCACGGTCGCCTGCGGCCAGGCGATCGCCGCGGCGCTGCGCTAGCGGGATCGGCCGTCGGCGACCACGCAGCCGGAGGCCGGATCGCCGCCGTCCAGCACCGCCACGACTGCGCGGGCGGCGACCATGTTGGTGCGCTCCAGCCCCTCGCGCGAGGAGGCGGCGGCATGCGGGCTGGCGACGACGTCGCCGCGGGCCAGCAGCGCCTGGGTCACTGGCGCCCAGTCCGGATCGCTCTCGCTGACGAAGGTGTCGAGGCCCGCCCCGCCCAGTCGCCCGCTCTCCAGCGCCGCCAGCAGCGCCCGGTCGTCGACCAGCCCGCCGCGGGCGGTGTTGATCAGGATCGCCCCGGGCTTCATCGCCGCCAGCGCCGCCGCGTCGATCAGGAACCGCGTCGCCGCCGTCAGCGGCGCGTGCAGGGTCAGGTAGTCGGACTGCGCTAGCAGGGTCGGCAGGCCGGCGTAGGTCGCGCCGCTGGCGCGCGCCCAGGCCTCGTCCCGGCGCGGGCTGCAGACCAGCACCTTCGCCTCGAAGCCGCTCAGCCGCTGGACCACGCTGCGCCCGATGCGGCCTGCGCCGACCACGCCGACGGTCTTCTGATAGAGGTCCGAGCCGGTCAGGATCGACCAGGTCCCGCCCTGCATCGCAGCCTGCGACTCGCGGAACCGGCGGGCGACCGCCAGCATCAGCGCGATCGTGTGGTCGGCCACCGAGGCGTCGTTGCCGCCGGCGGCGATGGTCGCCACCTTGCCCAGCTCGCGGACCGCCTCCAGGTCGACCCGCTCGTAGCCGACCCCGCGGCGCGAGACGACCTGCAGCTGCGGCAGCGCCGCCAGCAGCGGCCGCGTCACCCGCGCATGGCCGACGATCCAGCCGGCCGCCCCGGTCAGCAGCGCTTCCAGCTCGCCCTGCGTGAAGTCGCCGTCGCCCTGGCCCGGCGGCGGCTCGGCGACGATGACCTCGCAGCCGCTGGCCTCCAGGAAGGCGCGGGCGGCGTCGTCGAAGAACCGCTGGGTGACGACGACCCGGCGGCTCATGCGGCGTCCAGCTCGACGTCCAGCAGCCGCACGTACTGCTGGCCCGCATGCATGTCGCGCTCGACCATGCCGCCCTGCGGCGTGGCGCGCGGATAGGAGACCTTCACGACGTGGAGGCTCGGCGCGGCGAACCGCTTGACCAGGGCCGGATCGGTCCCGAACAGCCGGGCGAACAGCTCCGGCCCCAGCACCGGGCTCTCGTGATAGCGGGCGAAGCTCTCGGGACCGTCGAAGAAGAAGTCGATCGTCACCCAGAACGGCCCGGCGTTCTTGGAGCGCACATGTCGGCAGACGTCCTTGACCTTGGCCATCAGGCGCTCTCCCCCTCGCGCAGGTCGATCCAGGCGGTGCGCACCAGCTCCAGCGGATCGTCAACCGCGACCACGTGGTTCAGCTTGAACTCGAACACCGGCCCGCGGTCGATGTCGGCCGGGGTGAAGGCGAAGCCGTAGCTGGGCAGCTCCTTGTCCATCACCAGCGGGAAGTGGAAGAAGTAGGGGTTGCAGGCCTTGGCGATTTGCGAGGCCATCTCCTGGCTGTCGGCGGTGGCGACGAACAGCACCCCCACCTCGCGCGGCGGCGGTGTTCCCTCCGGCGGCTTGTCGCCCGAGACCGCGTTCCAGCCGTAGAGCCGCAGCGAGATGTGGAAGTCGCCGGCCGCCGGGCCGATGGTCTTATGGACCCGCTGATTGAGCGCGGCCAGCAGCCGGTCGTGGAAGGCGTCGAGATTGGCCAGCACGTCGGGGTCCTGGATGCCGATCAGCATCACCGTCTGGAAGCGGCTGGCCGCCGCGCCTTCCAGCTTCATCGTGTAGGGGCGTGGTTCCCAGACCGATCCGGTCACCTTCACCGCCCGCTCCGACAGCTGGGTGTAGACTGCCTGGCTCACGTCGAGCACGCCGCCCGGCTCGGTCAGCCGGAACGGATCGCTGTTCTCGTAGAGCATGTGCGCCGAGACGCTCTCCGGATCGCACCAGTTGTCGGCCGCCAGCGGCTCGACCTCGAAGCCGTCGGGACCGATGCCGATCAGCACCCCGGCGCCGCCGTTGCGCACCGCCGTGCACTGGGCCCCGCACTCGGCGATCTTGGCCGCATGCCAGGCCGGTCCGGCCGGCGCGCCGTGCAGCAGCGCGAAACAGGCCAGCACCGCGGTGTCGGTGGTCCGCCCGCCCAGCACGATGTCGGCTCCGGCCTGCAGTGCGGCCATGTACGGTTCGGGACCCATGGCCGCGACGATGTGCTCGCAGACGTCGATGTCGGCGTCGTCCAGCGGCCCCAGCGGCGCCAGTGGCGTGATCCTGCCGGCCGCGTTGCGCACCTTCAGGTCGGCCTTGTCCTGTTCGGAATAGAGCAGGGCGATCTTCGGGCGGATGCCCAGTTCGCCGGCGACCTCGACGACGATCTCGGCGGTCCAGTCGAGGTTGCGGTCGCCGCCGGCCTGGCCGCAGGTGCCGATGATCAGCGGGATCTTCGCCTCGGCCCCGGCCTTCATCAGGATGCTCAGGTCGCGCTTCACCGAGCCGCGGTTGTTCTTCGAAATCCCGAGCGCCAGATAGGCTGCGCCGCTGTCGGTCGAGCCGGCGTCGGTGGCGATCGCTCGCGCCCCCTGGGCGATGCCGTAGGCGACTTCCTTCTCGCTGGCGCCGGCGCCGAGCGAGCCCGTCGGCACCAGAATCCTGATCGGTCCGTCCATCGCGCTCCACCCTGGCCTGCGCCCTTGGCGGGCGTTTCGGCAAGCCTATGGGGGTGAATTCAAACGGTCAATATTTTGGATGCAAAATGCATCAACCCTTGAGGACCAGCGGCAATCCGGCGCTGACCAGCACGGCGCGGTCGGCGGCGGCGGCCATCGCCTGGTTCATCCAGCCGGCCTCGTCGCGGAACTGGCGGGCCAGGGCGTTGTCGGGCACGATCCCCTGGCCGACCTCGTTGGAGACGACGTAGAGCGTCGCCGCACTGGCCTTTAGCGCCGCGGCCAACTCGGCGACCTTCTGCGCCAGGTCGGCGTCGGCCAGCAGGTGGTTGGTCAGCCACAGCGTCAGGCAGTCGACCACCGCCACGTCGCCGGCGCCTAGCGCCGCGACGGCCTCGGCCAGCGCCAGCGGCGCCTCGACCGTGACCCAGCCCGCACCGCGTTCGGCCTGATGGCGGGCGATCCGCTGCGCCATCTCGGCGTCGTGGGCCTGGGCCGTCGCGATCATCACCCGGCGATTTCCGGCGTGGTTCCAAGCCTCTCGCAGCGCATAGCTGGTCTTGCCGGATCGCGCGCCGCCGAGGACGAAGGTCAGGCTCATTGGGTTGACGCTCCGCATGGCAAAGCCTAGGCAGGCCCCGCGACAGGTTCCCCGAGAGGGGATTAATAGGGAACTCAGGTGTGAAACCTGGGCTGCCCCCGCAACTGTAAGCGGCGAGCCCGCGCGTCATATGCCACTGGACGGATGTCTGGGAAGGCGGCGCGCAACGGCTGTGACCCGTGAGCCAGGAGACCTGCCTGACGCGGTCGTCCTTCGTACGCTCGGTGGGAGCGCGCGAACGGGGAGCCTTCCCGAGAGACGACGTCCGTCGACCTGCGCTCGTGCGCGGGTCATGTCGTCATGCGTCAGGGGGGATAACCCGATGAAGACCGTTCTACTCGCCACCACCGCCGCGCTTTGCGGCCTCAGCACCGCTGCGCTTGCCCAGACCGCCGCGCCGGTCGCCATCGCCAGCGTCGGCGAACTGGTGGTCACCGCTAACCGCAACCCGCAGGCCGCCGACCGCGTCGGCCAGGCCGTCAGCGTCCTCGACTACGACGCGATCAAGGCCGCCCAGACGGTCGACGTCTCGACCCTGCTGTCGTCGACGCCGGGCGTCTCGTTCTCCCGCAACGGCGGCGTCGGCGGCTCGACCTCGGTGCGCATCCGCGGCGCCGAGGCCGACCAGACCGTCGTCATCATCGACGGCGTGAAGCTGAACGATCCTTCGACCACGGGCGGCGGATACAACTTCTCCAACCTGCTGGCCGGCGACATCGGCCGCATCGAGGTGCTGCGCGGCGCCCAGTCGACCCTGTGGGGCAGCCAGGCCATCGGCGGCGTCGTCAACATTATCACCCGCGAGGCGTCCGAGCCGTTCGAGGCCGATGCGGCCGTCGAGGGCGGCTCGATGGGCACGACCTATTTCCGCGCCGGCGTCGGCGGCAAGACCGAGCGCCTGGCCTGGCGCCTGGCCGCCGGCCGCTACGACACCGACGGCGTCTCGTCCTACCGCCTGGGCAAGGAAAAGGACGGCTACGAGAACACCGGCGTCAGCGGCCGCGCGCTGTTCACCGCGACCGAGAACCTCTCCTTCGACCTGCGCGGCGTCTACTCCAAGGGCCGCAACGATTTCGACGGCTTCCCGCCGCCCACCTTCAGCTTCGGCGACACCCGCGAGTACGGCGAGACCGAGGAGTTCGTGGGTTACGGCGCGGTGAACTTCAACCTGTTCGACGGCGCCCTGACCAACCGCGTCGCCTACGCCTACACCCGCACCGACCGCCAGAACACCAATCCGGACCAGGCGGTGACCACCACCACCTTCGACGCCCGCGGCGAGAACAAGCGCTGGGAGTATCAGGGGGTCTGGACGATCAACGAGGCCTGGACCGCGACCTTCGGCGGCGAGACCGAGGACTCCTCGATGCGCACGGCGTCGCCGAGCGCCTTCGTCCCCAACCCGCCGGTGACCCGCGCCAAGGCCGGCATCGACGGGATCTACGCCCAGGTCCAGGGCGAGGTGCTGACCGGCCTGACCCTGACTGCCGGCCTGCGCCGCGACAGCCACGACACCTTCGGCGACGCGACCCTCGGCCAGCTCGCCGCCGCCTGGTCGCTGAACGACGGGAACACCGTGCTGCGCGCCAGCTTCGGCCAGGGCTTCAAGGCCCCGACCCTCTACCAGCTCTATTCGGAGTACGGGAACCTGGCCCTGGAAGCCGAAGAGGCCGACGGCTGGGACGCCGGGATCGAGCAGCGCTTCGCCGACCGCTTCCTGGTCCGCGCGACCTATTTCAACCGCGAGACCGACAACCAGATCGACTACTTCTCCTGCACCGCCACGAGCACCGATCCGATGTGCGTGGTGAACGGCGTGCGTCGCTTCGGCTATTACGCCAACACCGCCCAGACCAAGGCGCACGGGGTCGAGCTGGAAGGCAGCGCCGATCTCGGCCCGCTCGAACTCGGCGCCAACTACACCTGGACCGACACCGAAAACGACTCGCCCGGCAACGTGAACCGCGGCAAGCACCTGGCCCGCCGTCCCGAGCATCAGGCCAACATCCAGGCGACCTACACCTGGGAGAACCAGGCCAGCCTCGGCGGTTCGATCCGCTATGTCGGCAAGAGCTACGACAACGCCGCCAACAGCTACACCCTGCAGGCCTACACCCTGCTGGACCTGCGCGCGTCGTATCCGGTCAATGAGACCTTCGAGCTCTATGGCCGCGTCGAGAACGCCTTCGACGACGACTATGAGACCACCCGCAACTACGGCTCGCCGGGCCGTGGCGTGTACGCCGGTGTCCGCGCCCGCTTCTGATCCAGGCGCGGGGGTCTTCCTCCGTCACGGCGGCCGGCTGGCCGCGGCGCAGGCGGCGTTTCCGGACGCGCCGGCGCCGTGGCTCGACCTGTCCACCGGCATCAACCCGCGGGCCTATCCGGCCCCGCGGGCGACGCCGGCGGCCTTGCGCCGGCTGCCCGATCCCGAGGAGGTGAGGGCGCTGGAGGCTGCGGCTGCGCGCGCCTTCGGGGTCGAGCCCGATCGGGTGGTCGCCACGCCGGGGACCGAGGCGGCGCTGCGGGCCCTGCCGAGGATTCTCGGCGCGCGCTCGGCCGCCATCGTCTCGCCGACCTATGGCGGTCACGCCGAGGCCTGGCGGCTGGCCGGTGCGAAGGTGCAAGCCGTCGCCGCGGGCCAGGTCGCCGCCAGCGCCGCCGAGGCGGTGGTGCTGGTCAACCCGAACAATCCGGACGGGGCGACGGCCGCGATCCCGGATCTCGCCGGGCGCTGGCTGATCGTCGACGAGGCCTTCGTCGAGACCGCGCCGGAGCTCAGCGTCGCGGCCACGGCTGGACCCCGCACGCTCGTCCTGCGCTCGTTCGGAAAGTTCTACGGCCTGCCGGGCGTGCGGCTCGGCTTCGTGATCGCCGAGCCGGGCCTGGCCGCCCGCATCGGGGCGCAGTTCGGCGACTGGCCGCTCGGCGCCGAAGCGATCGCCGCGGGCCTGGCCGCCTATGCCGACGATGCGTGGCGCGAGCGCACGCGCCTGCGTCTGGTGCGCGAGGCTGAGCGGCTCGATGGTCTGCTGACGGTCAACGGCTTCGACGTGGTGGGCGGGACCTCCCTGTTCCGGCTGGCCGCCGCCCCCGACGCCGGCCGCCGCTTCGAGCATCTCGCCCGCTGCGGGGTGCTTACGCGGCCCTTTCCCGATCAGCCGACCTGGCTCAGGTTCGGCCTGCCCAAACCCAAGGACTGGCCGCGTCTCAAGGCGGCCCTGGAGAGCTCCCGATGAGCGACGACGAAGACCGCAAGAACGCCGAGCACAAGGCCGCCATGCAGGCGCTGAAGGCCGAGCGCGACGCCATGATGGCCGAGAAGACAGACGCGCCCGGCCTGCTGCTGGTCCACACCGGCGACGGCAAGGGCAAGTCCACCGCCGCCTTCGGCATGGTCGCCCGCGCCCTCGGCTGGAACCAGAAGATCGGCATCGTCCAGTACATCAAGGGCAAGTGGATCACCGGCGAGCGCCAGTTCTACAAGCGCTTCCCCGAGAGCGTCCGCTACGAGATCATGGGCCAGGGCTTCACCTGGGACACCCAGGACCGGGCGCGCGACATCGAGGCCGCGGAGGCCGCCTGGGCGACCTCGCTGGAGATGCTGCACGATCCCGAGCTCGACCTCGTCATCCTCGACGAACTCAACATCGCCCTGCGCTACGATTATCTCGACATCGCCAAGGTGGTCGCCGACCTGCAGGCCCGCCCGCGCGACAAGCACGTCGTCGTCACCGGCCGCAACGCCAAGCCTGAACTGCTCGAGATCGCCGACCTCGTCACCGAGATGACCCTGGTCAAGCATCCGTTCGAGCAGGGCATCAAGGCCCAGCGGGGCATCGACTTTTGAGCTGGATGCTCACCCGGCGGTCGGCGCTCGCCGCGGGCGCCGCGGTGGGCCTTGGCGGCGCTGCGCCCATGCGCGCGCCGCAGCGCGTGGTCTCGCTCAACCCCTGCCTGGACGTGATCCTGGTCCATGTCGCGGACCGCGCCCAGATCGCCGCCATCAGCCACTATTCGCACGACCCGAGCTCCTCCAGCATCGGACCGTCAGGGGCCAGCTACCCCTTCACCTACGAGAGCGCCGAGGAGGTGCTGTCCCTGCGGCCGGACCTGGTTCTGACCGGCCGCCACTCCTCGCCGGCGACCCGCGCGGCGCTGAAGCGCCTGGGCATCCCGGCCGAACTGTTCGCCGTGCCCAACACCGTCGAGGAAAGCCTGGAGCAGGTCAGGCAGGTGGCCCGCGCAGTGCATCGCCCCGAACGCGGCGAGGCGGTGATCGCCAAGGTCCGCGCCGCGCTGGCCGCCGCCGCGCCGCGGCCAGGAACGCCGCGGCTGTCGGCAGTCACTTACCAGGCCGGCGGCTTCGCCACCGCGCCGGGAACGATGATGGACGAGATGATGCGCCGCTGCGGCCTCGACAACGCCGCCGCCCGCTACGGGCTCAAGCGCACCGGCAACATCCCGCTCGAGCTGCTGGTCGCCGATCCGCCCGACGTGCTGCTGGCCGGCGAGGCCGAGCCCGGCGCGCCGACCTGGGCCGACCGCGTCCTCACCCATCCGGCGCTGTCGCGCGTCGCGACCCGCATGCACCGCGCCACCTTCCCCCAGCAGCTGACCTTCTGCGGCGGCCCGGTCCTGATCGAGACCGCCCGCATGCTGGCCAAGGCCCGCGAAGCCGCCCTCGCCAAGCGGAGCCGCGCATGACGCTTTCCTCCACCTTTGGGGGAGGTGGCTCCCCATCTTCCTTCTCCCCTCGCGGGAGAAGGTGGCCCCGCGCAGCGGGGTCGGATGAGGGGGCTTGGCTTCCTCGTCGCTCCGTCGTCGCAAGGCTGCATACCCCTCATCCGTCAGGCTTCGCCTGCCACCTTCTCCCGCAAGGGAAGAAGGGCGAACGAGCACAGGCATGAGCAAGAGATCCACGACCCTCCTCGTCCTCGGCGTGCTGCTGGTGCTGCTGTCGATGGTCAGCATGGCCGCCGGCCGCGTCTGGGTGCCGTTGTCCGATTGGCTGAACCCCGGCGATCCGCGCTGGTCGATCATCTTCGAGCTGCGGCTGCCGCGGACCATCCTGGCCATCGCCGTCGGCGCCGCGCTCGGCATGGCCGGCGCCGCCATGCAGGGCTACACCCGCAACCCGCTGGCCGACCCCGGCGCGCTCGGCGTCTCTTCGATGGGCGCGCTCGGCGCGGTGCTGACGCTCTATCTCGGCGCCGGCGCGGCCGAGCCATGGGTGATCACCTCGTTCGCGATGCTGGGCGCCCTGATCGCCGTGTTCCTGCTGCTGGCCCTATCGGGGCGCGCCTCCAGCATCGTCACCTTCGTGCTGGCCGGCGTGATCCTGCAGACCATGGCCGGGGCCGGCGTCGCCCTGGCGCTGAGCCTGGCGCCCAATCCCTGGGCCGTGAACGAGATCGTCAACTGGCTGATGGGCTCGCTGGCCGACCGCAGCCTGACCGAGGTGCAGACCGCCCTGCCGCTGATCGCGGTGGGCTGCGGCCTGCTGCTGATGACCGGCCGCAGCCTCGACGCCCTGACCCTCGGCGAGACCGGCGCGCGCTCGCTGGGCGTCAACATGGCCACGGTCCGCTGGATGCTGGCGCTCGGCGTGGCGCTCACCGCCGGGGCCAGCGTTGCCGTCACCGGCGTCATCGGCTTCGTCGGCCTGATCGTGCCGCACCTGCTGCGGCCGCTGGTCGGCGCCCAGCCGGGCGGCCTGCTCGGCCCCAGCGCCCTGGGCGGCGCGGTGCTGGTGCTCGCCGCCGACATCGCCGTGCGTCTGACCCCGGCCGCCGGGGAAGTGAAACTCGGCGTCGCCATGGCGGTGCTCGGCGGACCGTTCTTCTTCGCCCTGCTGCTGTCCCTGCGCCGGAGGATCGCATGAGCCGTCTGCAAGCCCAGGACGTCCAGGTCCGCCTCGGCGGCAAGGCCGTGGTCGACGGCGTGACCGCCGCATTCGAGGCCGGCACGGTGACCGCCATTCTCGGTCCAAACGGCGCTGGCAAGTCGACCTTTCTCGCCTGTCTCGCCGGTCTGCGACGCCCGCAGTTCGGTCACGTCGACCTTGGCCGCGACGACGTCCTGACCATGGCGCCCCGCGTCCGCGCCCGCCGCATCGGCGTTCTGCCGCAGACCCAGGAGGTCGCCTGGGCGGTCGAGGCCCGTATCCTCGTCGGGCTCGGTCGCACGCCGTTCATCGGCTCCAGCGGCCTGTCCATCGAGGACGCCGCCGCCATCGACCGGGCGATGGCCGCGGCCGGCGTGGTCGAGCTGGCCGACCGCGACGTCACCACCCTGTCGGGCGGCGAGCGGGGCCGCGTGCTGATCGCCCGCGCCCTGGCCGGCGAGCCCGAATGGCTGCTGGCCGACGAGCCGCTGACCGGTCTCGATCCCGGCCACCAACTCGACGCCGGCGAGCTGTTTCGCAGCTTGGCGCACGAGCAGGGCAAGGGCGTCATCGTCACCCTGCACGACCTGTCGCTGGCCGCGCGCATCGCCGACCGCGTCATCGTCATGGCGGCCGGCAAGGTGCTGGCCGACGGCCCGCCTGCCCAGGCGCTGTCGCCCGACGTCATGGCCCGCGCCTACGGCGTGCGCGCCCGTGTGGTCCAGGGCGAGGGCGGGCCGCTGATCGAGATCGTCGGGCGTGGCGGCTGATCCCTGGATCGTCCTCGCCGCCGCGGCGGTCGAGGGCGCTTTCGGCTATCCGCGCCGCCTGCCGCACCCGGTGGTCTGGATCGGCGCGGCGCTGGGTAGGCTTGAAACGGCGTTCAACCAAGGCGGCGACCTGCGCCGCCGCGCCGCCGGCATCCTGACCCTGCTGCTGGTCGCTGGAGGCGCGGCCGCCGCCGGTTTCTTGCTCGACAGGTTCCTGCACGGCTGGGCGCTGATCCTGACGATAGCCGCCGCCTCCACGGGCCTGGCCGCCCGCAGCCTCTACGATCATGTGGCGGCGGTGAGCCGGGCGCTGGACCCCGGCGCCAACCTGCCGGCCGCCCGCTCCGCGGTGGCGATGATCGTCGGCCGCGACACCGAGACGCTGGACGAGGCGGGCGTCGCCGCCGCGGCCCTGGAAAGCCTGGCCGAAAGCTTCAACGACGGCGTCGTCGCGCCGCTGTTCTGGTTCCTGGTCGGCGGCGTGGCCGGCCTCTTCGTCTATAAGGCCGTCAACACCGCCGACAGCATGATCGGCCACCGCGAGGAGCCTTATCGCTGTTTCGGCTGGGCCGCGGCGCGCACCGACGACCTGATGAACCTGATCCCGGCCCGGATCGCCGGGGCTCTGATCGCCCTGGTCGCCGGCCGCGGCTGGCGGGTCATGCTGCGCGACGCTCGCAAGCACGCCTCGCCCAACTCCGGCTGGCCCGAGGCGGCGATGGCCGGCGCGCTCGGCGTGCGGCTCGGCGGCCCGGCCAGCTACGACGGCGTCGCCCATGAGCGCCCGTGCTTCGGCGACGGGCCGCGCCCGTCGCCGCTGGACCTGAGACGGGGGCTTGGGCTCTATCTGCGCGCCTGTGCGGTTCTCGCCGCCGCGCTCGCTCTCGGAGGACTGCTGTGGCCGCGTTGATGATCCAGGGATGCGGCTCGGACGTCGGCAAGTCGGTGCTGGTCGCCGGGCTCTGCCGGGTGTTCGCCAACCAGGGCCTGCGGGTGCGTCCCTTCAAGCCGCAAAACATGTCGAACAACGCCGCGGTCACCATCGACGGCGGCGAGATCGGCCGCGCCCAGGCCCTGCAAGCCATCGCCTGCCGCACCCCCGCCACCGTCGATATGAACCCCGTCCTGCTCAAGCCCCAGTCCGACGTCGGCGCCCAACTGGTGGTGCGCGGCCAGATGGCGGGGACCTGGCAGGCGCGCGGCTACCAGGAGCGCAAGGCCGCGCTGCTGGGCGTGGTGATGGAGAGCTTTCGCAAGCTGCAGGGCGAGAGCGACCTGCTCGTCGTCGAGGGCGCCGGCAGCCCGGCCGAGACCAACCTGCGGGTCGGCGACATCGCCAATATGGGCTTCGCGCGCGCCGCCCAGGTGCCGGTGGTGCTGGTCGGCGACATCGACCGCGGCCACGTCATCGCCGCCCTGGTCGGCGCCCACACGGTGCTGGAGCCGGCCGACCGCGAGATGATCGCCGGCTTCCTGATCAACAAGTTCCGCGGCGATCCCAGCCTGTTCGACGCCGGCCGCGCCGAGATCGCCCGCCGCACCGGCTGGGCCGATCTCGGCATGGCGCCCTGGCTCGCCGCCGCGCGCCGGCTGCCGGCCGAGGACGCGGTGGTGCTCGACCGCGCCGGCGGCCGCCAGGGGCGCAAGGTCCGCATCGTCGCGCCGATGTTCTCGCGCATCGCCAATTTCGACGACTTCGACCCGCTGCGGGCCGAGCCCGACGTCGACTTCGGCTTCGTGCCGCCGGGCTCGCCGCTGCCGGGCGACGCCGACCTGGTGATTCTGCCGGGGACCAAGGCGACCATCGCCGATCTGGCCTTCCTGCGCGCCCAGGGCTGGGACATCGACCTGGCCGCCCACGTCCGCCGCGGCGGGCGGGTGCTGGGGATCTGCGGCGGCTTCCAGATGCTGGGACGCGGCGTCTCCGACCCCGACGGCGTCGAGGGACCGCCCGGCGCGGCCCCTGGTCTCGGTCTGCTGGACGTCGAGACCGTGCTGACAGGCGACAAGGTGCTGCGCCCCACGACCGGCCGGCTGGCCTCGGGCGCGCCGTTCGCGGGCTACGAAATCCATGTCGGCCGAACCACGGGGCCGGCGCTCCAGCGGCCGTTGCTGATCCGCGAGGACGGAGCAGGCGAGGGCGCGGTCTCGGCCGACGGCCGCATCGCCGGCGCCTACGTCCACGGCCTGTTCGACCGCGCCGAGGCCCGCGCCGCGCTGCTGGCGGAATTGGGCGCCGCGTCCGACGGCCTCGACCAGGCCGCGCGGGTCGATGCGGCCCTGGACGAGATCGCCGCCGTGCTGCAGTCGTCGTTCGACATCCCCCGCCTGGCCGCCATCGCCGGCCTGGAGCTTCGCGCATGACCCCGATCGCCGCCCTCGACCGCAGCCAGGAGGCCGCCTATCGCGCGCTGATCGACGGCAAGGCCAAGCCGCCGGGCGCCTTGGGCAAGGTCGAGGATCTCGCCGTCCGTCTGGCGCTGATCGCCGGCCGGCCCGATCCGCGGTTCGACAAGGCGCTGCTGCTGGTGTTCGCCGGCGATCACGGTCTCAACGAGTCCGGCGTCTCGGCCTATCCGTCGGCGGTGACCACGGCGATGGTCGCCACCCTGCTGGCCGGCAAGGCCAGCGCCAACGCCTTCGCCGGCGCGATCGGGGCCCAGGTGATGGTCGTCGACGCCGGCGTCGACGCCGAGCTGGCGCCGCATCCGGCCCTGATCGACGCCAAGGTGCGCCGCGGCACGCGCAACGCCCAGCACGGCCCGGCCCTGACCCCCGCCGAGGTCGAGAGCGCCTTGGCCCGCGGCGCGGCCATCGCCCGCAACGCCGTCGAGGCCGAAGGCGTGCAGGTGCTGGCGGTCGGCGAGATGGGCATCGGCAACAGCGCCAGCGCCGCCCTGATCCTGCATCGCCTGGCCCCGGCGCCGCTCGCCGACTGCATCGGCATGGGGGCCGGGCACGACGCCGAGGGCCTGGCCCGCAAGCACGCGGTGCTCAGCCAGGCCGCCGCCCGCAGCGACGCCGTGGAGCCGCGCGACGTGCTGGCCCAGTTCGGCGGGCTGGAGATCATCGCCATGGCCGGCGCCGTCCTCGGCGCGGCCGCCGGCCGCACGCCGGTGCTGATCGACGGCTTCATCGCCTCGACCGCGGCGCTGGCGGCGATCCGCCTCGATCCGGCCTGCGCCGACTTCTGCATCTTCACCCACCGCTCGGCCGAGAAGGGGCACGCCATCGTCCTGGCCGCGGCCGGGGCCGATCCGCTGCTCGACCTCTCGATGCGCCTGGGCGAGGGGACCGGCGCGCTGCTGGCCTTGCCGATGGTCCGCGCCGCCGCCGCCATGCTGCGCGAGGTGGCCAGCCTCGACGACGTGCTGGCCGGCCGCCTGTGAGCTTCGCCGTCCACCAGCTGCGGCTGTTTCTCTGCGCCGTGCAGTTCCTGACCCGCGTGCCGACACCGGGCTTGCCGGGCTTCGAGCTCGACTGGATCTCTCGCAGCGCCCGCTACTTTCCGCTCGTCGGCCTGCTGGTCGGCGGCGTGTGCGCGGCAGTGTTCTGGGGCGCCTCGCAGCTCTGGAGCGGCGCGCTGCCGGCGCTGCTGGCGATCGGCGTCGGGGTGCTGGTCACCGGCGCCTTCCACGAGGACGGCCTGGCCGACGCCTGCGACGGCCTCGGCGGCGGCTCAACGCCCGAGCGCCGGCTGGAGATCATGAAGGACAGCCGCATCGGGACCTATGGGGCGCTGGGCCTGGGCCTGGTGCTGGCGACCAAGGCGGCGGCGCTCGCCACCCTGCCGGCCGGGCTCGGCGCCTGGACCCTGGTGGCGGCGCATGCAGGCGGGCGCGGCGCCTCCGTGCTGGCCATGCGGGCCCTGACCTATGTCCGCGACATCGACGGCGGCAAGTGGAAGCCGGCGCCCTCGGATCTCAGTTTCTGGGAGGTGCTGGCCGCGCTGACCTTCGCCGCCCTGCCGCTGGCGCTGTCGCCGGCCGGGGTGGTGTTCCAGGGTTTGCTGGCCGGGGCGCTGCTAGCGCTGGCGCTGGCGCTGGTCGCCCGCCGGCTGCTGGGCGGCTACACCGGCGACGTGCTGGGCGCGATCGAGCAGGTCTTCGAGTTTGGCTTTACGCTCGGCGTCGCCGCAGCTCTGGCCTTGGCGGTTTCCGCACGCTGAGAATCGCGATCAAACTGCTCGACCTAGGCGGGAATTATTCAGCTTTCGTGGTGCCTGGGCGCCGCATACTGTGATTCATACTGATTGAGTCCCTGAGACAACTGTCGGCACGCTACGCAAAATGCGTGATCGGCGGTGGATATACTCATCTCTGGGTGCGGACGTGGGGCGTCGAGCGAGACCATGACGGACGAGGGCCAGGACGACGTCCGGGCGGCGGAGATGCGCCACCGCGCCGCCAACACCTTCCAGCTCATCTCCGCCCTGGCCCGCATGCGCGGCCAGCGCACGGCCGAGCCCGAGGCCCGCCGCCAGCTGGTCTGGATGGCCGACGCCATCGGCGCGCTCGGCGCGCTGGAGCGCCACCGCCGTGACGACGGGGTCGACTTCCAGGCCTACCTGCTGGAGATGGCCCCGGTCTGGCGTCGCCGCCCGGCCGCCGGCCCCACCGAGGTCGTGATCGAGATGGAGCCGGTCATCGCCCCGGACCAGGCCGCCTCGACCCTGGCGCTGATCATCCACGAGCTGGTCTCCAACGCGCTCGCCCATGCCTATCCCGAAGGCGAGGGCGGGCAGGTCGAGGTGCGGCTGACGAGGGCCGGCGACCGCTACGAGCTGGTGGTGCGCGACCACGGCCGGGGCTTCGATCCGGCCTCGCCGGGGGCGCGTGAACGGTTCGGCCTGTGGTTCGTCCGCAGCCTGGCGGCGCAGGTGCGCGGCGAGTTGAAGCTGGACACCAAGGACGGCGTCTGCGCCCGGCTGCTGTTCTCGCTCTAGGCGCGGGCGGTTTCGGGCCGCGGCGGCGGCGCCAGCCGCTCGTACTGGCGGCGCACCGCCTCGTAGCACTCGCAACTGGCCGACATCAGGCCGTCGCGGTCGACGACGTCGACGACCCCCCGGCGATAGCGGATCCAGCCCTTCTCCTGCAGGCTGCGGGCGACGGCGGTGACCGTAGTGCGTTGCACGCCCAGCATGTCGGCCAGGAACTCCTGGGTCAGCGCCAGGGTGTCGGTCGAGATCCGGTCATGGCAGGTCAGCAGCCAGCGGCAGAAGCGGGCCTCGACCGAGTGCAATGCGTTGCAGGCCGCCGACTGGGTGGTGTGGGCCAGCAGCGCCTCGCCGTGGCGGTCGACCATTTCGCGGATGCGCGGGCTCTTGGCCCAGGCTTCGTGCAGTTGGCTCGACCCGATGCGCGAGCAGCGGCAGGGGGTCTGCACGATCGCCCGCGACAGCGAGCGCCGCGGCGCCGCCGCCGCCGACAGCCCGACCGCGCCTTCCCAGCCGATGGTGGCGCTCTCGATCGCCGCGCCGTTCTCCATCAAGGTCATCATCGAGATGACGCCGTCGTGCGGGAAGTAGACCACGTCGACGCGGTCGCCGGGCTCGTACAGCAGCCGGGCGCGCTCCAGATCCAGGTGGGTGAGGTGCGGCGCCACCAGCCCGTAGTCCTCGGCAGGCAGTGCGGCGAGTAAGCGATTTTGCACTGAACTCGAAGACCTTCGCAGCAGAGAATCAAGCGTCGCCATTCGGCTTGGCGTTAACCTAGTCCGAGCGCTGCTTGATGACTGTCGTGAACACGACACAACTTTAAGTTCGTGTGGCGGCGGGCGAGAACATGCGTCGAGAACTGGCGAATATAGACCGCCGTTCTTCAAAACTTCAGGACGTCCCGAAGTAAAACCGCGCGCCCGGCCAAGGGCGCTCGCGGCCTCAGTGGAAGTGCAGGTTCGCCCGTCCGCCGAGGTGCGGTTCATGCTTGCGGGCGTTGGCCATGGCGATCTCCCAGGCGAAGGTCACCGGCCCGGCCTGCGAGCACCAGACCTCGGCGTCGCGGGCGTCCAGGCAGATCAGCGTCAGCCGTGGATCGCCCTTGCCCTGCGGGTGCCAGGCGGCGACCACCGCGTTCCAATACTTGGCGATCCGAGCCTCGTCGTGCTGCACGCTCAGGTGGCCGGTGATCGTCGCCTGCAGGTCGCGCTGCTGGAACACGAACAGGCCTTCGGCGCCCTGGCCGATGCGGCGCGCCAGCTCGGTGTCGGTTCGGGCGAAGAACCACAGCCGTTCGCCCTCGCGTTCGACGAAGGCGGTCATGGGCTGCAAGGCGGGTCCATCCGCCAGGCCCAGCATTCCGGTCTGGTGGCGCTCGATGTCGTCCCACAACCTATGTTCGACGGCGGCGCGGTCGTTCATGTCGATGCTCATGACGGCTCCTGCGACGGTTCTGAATCGGCGCCGATCGCCCCGCTTGGGTTCGGCGCGCCCTAGCTTGAACCCGAAAGCAAAGCGGCGGTTCCGGTCACTTTCCCTTGCGTCACGCTTCCCAGGACGCCGCCGCCTGGGCCATGATGGGCGCATTCTTTCGACTGCCGATTCAAAGTTGAGATCATTTCGATGAGCGAGATCGTCGTTCCCCGCCAATTTCGGGGACCTCCCTTCACGGCCAATGGCGGCTATATCTGCGGCGTGCTCTCCAACGCGGTCGGAGGCCGCGGCGTGGCGATGTTGCGTGCGGGCGTGCCCCTCGACACCGCGGTGACCCTGCAGCCCGGCGAGGGCGACGGCGTGCTGCTGGTCAACGCCGAGGGCGCTGTGCTCGGTTCGGCCCGTCCGGCCGACGACAGCCAGATTCCCAATCCGCCGCCGGCGCCCCCGACCATCGAAGAAGCCAGGGCCTTCGGCGCGGCCTCGCCGTTCGCCAGCCGATCGCTGCATCGCGGCTGCTTCTCCTGCTGCGTCGAACGCGAAGCCGGCGAAGGCCTGGGCGTGTTCGTCGGCCAGATCGACGGCGCTCCGGCCGGCCACTGCGCGGGGGTCTGGACCCCGCACGCCAACTTCGCCGACGCCAACGGCGAGATCCCGGACGAAGTGACCTGGGGCGCGCTCGATTGCTCGGGCTCGATGGCCTGGTGGATCAAGGCCGGCTCTCCGGTCGGCCTGCTCGGCACCATGGCCGGCGAAGTGCTGCGCAAGCCGAAGGCGGGCGAGTCCTATGTCGTCGTCGCCTGGGCTCGCGAGGTCGAGGGCCGCAAGCATTTCGCCGGCGTGGCGCTGTTCGACGGCGCGGGCCAGGTGATGGCCCGTTCCGGTCAGATCTGGATCGGCCGCCCGCCCGGCGCTCCGATGCCGCTGCCGCTCGGGGCGACCCAACAGGCCTGACGGCGCGGTCGCACGTCGATCACGTTCAAGTCAACGGCGCGCCGCCCAAACGGCGTGCTGTAAGGGGTTCGGCGGCGCGCCGAACCCCTTTCGACATGTGTCCGCGTGGACACGCCGAGAATGTTCAGCGAACAAAGTTCACGGAACTTCCGTATATTTAACCTCTCGCTAACCATGCAGGCGCAAGCTTCCCCTACGTCGCGACTAGAAAGGTCGTCCGATGTTCAAGGTGGAGTTTCACTTTATGGGAGAGGGGCTTTGGTCCCGCGCGGCGCCGATGACGCAGACGGCGGCGACGCATCTGGCCAAGACCCTCCAGGACCTCGGTTTCGCCGACGAAGCCCGGGTCGTGCCCAGCCGCCCCGTCGAAAGCCGCGAAGAAGGCCGCAACTTCGACGTCCGCGTTTGACCGCCCCGCATTTGGGCGGACGGGCGCTTGCACCGTTGCAATTGTTGATTGCGGCTTGAAGCGGACCGCGCGCGATCCTACGACGCGGAGTCTGGGGGATTAACCGTGTCGCGTGATCGTACCTATCGCAGCCTCGAGTATCTGAGGAAAAGCGCCGCGACGTCCCGCGTGCTCAATCTCTGGCAGATCGCCCAGCGCGAGGGCGGCAAGCCCGAGCACGAGGAGAACCCGTTCTTCCGCAATTCGGTGTTGAACCGGGCGATGATCCTCAAGCACCGCGTCCGCGGCAGCGAGGTCGATCTCTTCGACTATCCGGTGCAGACCGCGACCAAGATCCTGCTGCCGATCGCCGAGCGCGAGCTGCGCTACGGCGCGCGCTTCCTGTTCGTCGGCCAGCGCGACTTCGAGGAGGTCGCCGCGGCGTCCTTCGCCGAAGACCTGCGGCGCGGGTCGCGCGACCGGCTCGTGCTCGACATCATCTCCGGTCTGCCATCGCTCGATCCGTTCCTGATGCGCGAGAGCCTGAAGACCAACGGCTTCACGCCCGCCGCCTGCTACTTCAACCTCTCCGACGGCGACGTCGAGCGCATGTCGGCTTCGGCCCGGTTGGAGCTGGAGCCGCTGGTGCGGATGTCGTTCGGCTCGGGCCACGCCTTCGCGGCCAAGTCGGCGACGCTGCTGTCCAAGCTGCTCTCGGACGCTGGCAGCGCCGAGCTCGAGCCTCTGCGCAGGGTGATGAACATGGACGCCCAGCAGTTCCGCGAGGGCGTGTTCTGCTGGAAGGCGTTCCTCTACTACAAATGGCAGCTGCGCGACCTGCTGCCGCGGATCCGCAAGGTGGTCGACGAGATCGCGGTGATCCGTCCGGTCGGGCCGATGGAGCACGACGACCGGATCTACATCACTCGGATCAAGAAGGATCTGCGCGGCTGGATCTTCTCGGCCACGACGGCGGTGACCGAGTCGCTGGCCGCCTACGACACCGCCTATCTGGCCATGACCGAGCGCAGCGACCCGGTGGCGTTCCGCGAGTTCCTGCTGCGCGCGCCGGCGATGTTCAACAGCTTGGGTGAGCGGCTCTCGGCCATCGAGCATGTCGCCAGCTTCTGGCGCTTCCGCTTCCCGGCCGGCCAGCTGCCGCGGATCGCCGTCGACGAGCTGATCGACATCTTCATGGATTTCGAGGCCAGCCTGAACACCGTCAGCGTCGAGCCGCTGCACCTCGCATAAGAAAACGCCCCCGGCCGAAGCCGGGGGCGTCCTTGCGTCCGATCTGGAGCGCCTGCGCTTAGAACGCGCCGGCGGCCGCGATCACGCTCTGGCCCAGCGTGCCGCCGAACAGGTTCGTGGTCGAACCCAGCGACGCGCCGGCTTGGTCGCGGTCGCGCAGGGTGCCGCCGAAGGTGTAGCGCAGGCCGATCTTGAAGATGTCGGCCTTCAGGTCGGCGTCGTCCATTTCGCCGTGCTCGTAGGCGCCGGTCACGCTCCACGGGGTGCCCGCGAACTGGTACTCGGCGTCGGCGCCGATGTTCCAGATGTCGAGGTCGCCGCCCTTGGCGTCGGCCTTGGTGTAGCCGGCGGTGCCTTGGACCTTGAAGTTGTCGGTCACGAAGTAGCGCAGCTCGGCGCGGCCGGCCCAGAAGTCGACGTCGTCCAGGTCGTCCGATTGGCCGTAGCCGACTTGGCCGTACAGGGTCGTCTGCGGCGAGACGTTGAACTGGGCTTCGGCGCCGACCGCCCACAGGGTCACGTCGTCGCTCTTGTTCACGCCCAGGAAGCCGCCGGCCAGGCCGCCTTCGAAGGTCTTGTTCAGGTGGCCGGTCACGGCCCAGGTGGTGGCGTCGCCGCCGTCGGCGTCAAAGTTCGTCACCGAACCATCGACGGCGCCGCGCAGCGACGAGCCGACGTCGAACGCCACGGCGCCTTCGCCTTGGAACACGTCGGCGTCGGTGTCGCCGAGCGCGCCGGCGTCGATTTCGGCGCGGCTATAGTTGGCGCCGACATGGCCGACGGTCTGGGCTTGGGCGGCGCCGGTCAGCGCGAAAAAGGCGGCCGCGGCGGCCGTCGCGATCAGTTGGGTCTTCACGTTCTTGTCCCCTTTTGGGCTTGAAACACTGGACCCCAGCTATGCCTGTCATGCCGCCTTCACAATGGCGGAACCCCTTGTATTTCACCGGTCTGCGAGTGGTGTGACCGGTCAGTCACAGTCGACACCGCACCCCTTGAAATGCGTTTCGGGGGACCTATGGGCGGCGCCGAAGCGGCAAGATTTCGCCTCGAAAGCCGTCGGTTCGGCAGCGCTGCGCGCGCTGCGGCGCAAGTCTTCGCTACAGGGCTCCGCGAAAAACCGTACGGATCGGTCGTTTGATATCAAACGATTGCGGAATTCGCGCGTTCAGTAAAAGTCGGGCGCGCGGGCCTTGAGGTCGGCTTCGCGCCGCGCGACGGCGGCCAGCACCCCGTCGCGCCAGTGCGGGTCGACCGCCCGGCCGAGGTCGTAAGCGATCCAGGCCTCGCCGACGTCGTACTGCCGGCCCAGGACATCGCCGAGGTCGCCATAGGCGTTGCCGGCCCACGGATAGGCGGCGATGTGGATCCAGTAGCTGTCCTGCGGCCGGGCGGGCATCGCCGCGCGGATGGTCGGATCCCACTTGGACGCGTCCGAGACACTGACCAGGTTGGCGTAGGTCACCTGCCGGAAGGTGCCGAACTTCAGCTCCTCCATTCCGGGAGAAGTGGCCAGGAAGCGCGCCGCCGCCTCGCGGTCGCCCGGGGCGCGGCGGTCGGCGGCCAAGCCGTTGATCTCCATGAACCGCTGCGCCTGCGGATCGGCCAGCGCCGCGCGCAGGCCGGGAACGATCCGGGCCAGCACGTCGTCCGCCCCGGGCTTCACCTCGGCGGCGTACTGCTGGGTGACGTTCATGAACAGCAGCACCTTCTCCAACGGGACGTTGCTGGAGTTCAGGTCCGCCACTAGGCGCTCCAGCGGCGGCGGGGCGTCCTTGCCGGCGGCGTCGATCACCGCCAGCGCCCGCGCGACGCCGCGGCCACGCGGCGTGTCGGCGGGCGTGGCTCGAAGCGCCGAGGGCAGGCCCGCGGGCAGGGGATAGGCGCGCTCGGCGCGCTGGACGCTCTCGATCGTCACAATGCTCTGGTCGGCGATCACCCCGACCGAGCGGCTGTGCAGCTCCAGCCGCGCGGGCAGGCTCTTGCGCGCGCCGATCGCGGCGCGGACCTGCGGGTGCATCGGCGCCTGGCGCGCCAGCAGCCGCACGAAACGCGCCATCTCCTGGGGGCTGACCGCGCCGGCGTCGCCGCCGACCGAGGCCACGAGCGCCTTGCCCAGCCGGAACTCGGTGACATCGCCCTTCTGCGCCACAGTCAGCGGCTGGCCGTCGCGCAAGGCCACGCCCAGGGCCGCCTCGCTCCAGGCCGGATCGGCGTCGCCGATATCGCCGGCCGCCAGCACCTTGGTCAGCACCAGCCGGTTGCCGAGCTCCATATAGGCGAACATCGGCAGGGCGTGGCAGCTGGCGCTCTGCAGCGTCCCGCCGGCCCGCCAGGTCAGGGTCTCGCAGAGCTGTCGGTCGTGCAGGATCTGCTGGCCGTCCGCCTCGGACAGGTGGGCGTAGCTCTCGGTCAGGGCTACCTGCGCGACCTGCGTCCGCACGGGTTTGTCGCCCTGGCGGGTTTCGGTCCGCAGGACGAAGGTCAGCGCCGGCTCGCTGGCGATGGGCCGCGCGGCCCGCGCCTGATCGGAGCCCCAGTACGGCGCAGCCTGCGCGGCGCCTGCCGCGAGCGTCAGCGCCAGCACGGCGCCCGCCACGTCTGATAGTAGGCGCATGTCCACCCCCGCAACTTCAGCTAGAGGGTGGCCGAACCGTCAGCGGCCGACAAGCCGCGTTCGAGCCCCCGGACATTTCCGGACTACCGTCGCCGCGCCCCGCGCCCTATCTGGCGGCCATGCATTCGCAAGTGACGCCCGAGAACCTGCGCGAACTGGTCGGCCGCTTCTATGGCCGGGCGCGCGAAGACGCGTTGATCGGCCCGGTGTTCAACGCCGCGATCGACGACTGGGACCATCACCTGGACCATATCGCCCAGTTCTGGGCCGCCGGCCTGCTCGGCGTCGGGCGTTTCACCGGCCGGCCGATGGCCAAGCACATGCGCCAGCCGATCACCCCGCCGATGTTCGACCGCTGGCTGGCGCTGTGGAAGGAGGCGACCGACGAGACCTATGTCCCGCCGATCGCCCAGGCGCTGCAGGCCAGGGCCGGCCGCATCGCCGAGAGCTTCAAGCTCGGCATGTTCTATCGGCCCAGCGACGAACAGGCGCCGGCGACCTAGTAGACCGCCGCGTAGTTGCCCAGGGCGTTGCCGCTGGCGTCGCCCGCGCCGCTGCCGCCGTCGACGGGGATGATCGCGCCGTTCACATAGGCGGCCTTTTCCGTCGACAGGAAGATGGCCATGTCGGCGATCTCGTCCTTCTGGCCGTAGCGGCGCATCGGGTTGCGGCTGTTGACCCGCGCCTCGGCTTCCGGGGTCGGCGCCAAACGGGCCATGCCCTCGGTGTCGGCGATCGGACCGGGCGAGATGGCGTTGACCCGCACCCCGGCCGGACCCCACTCCAGCGCCAGGCACTTGGTCAGCATGTTGATCCCGGCCTTGGCCGCGCAGACGTGAGCCTGGAACATCGAGGCCCGCTCGGCCTGGCCCGCGGTGATCGAGATCAGCGAGGCGCCTGGCCGGTTCAGGAACTCGAACGAGGCGCGCAGCACGTTGAAGGTGCCGATCAGGTCGATGTCGACCACGGTCTTGAAGCCGTTGGCGCTCATGCCCAGGGCCGGGGCCACGAAGTTGCCCGCCGCGCCCGACAGCACGATGTCGATCGGTCCCAGTTCGTCATGGGTGCGCTTGAGCGCCGCTTCGACCGCCGCATAGTCGCGCACGTCGGCCGCCATGCCGATGCAGGGGCCGAAGGCGGCGACCTCTTTCGCGGCCGCCTCGATCTTCTCGGGGCTGCGGCTGATGATCGCCACCTTGGCGCCGGCCGCGGCGAACCGCTTGGCGATGCCGAGGTTGATGCCGCTCGATCCGCCCGCCACGAAGGCGACCTTGCCGGCCAGTTCCTGGCTCATGATGCTGTTCCTTGTTCCGTCCCTTGGTTGGCGGCGAGCTTAGCCCTGGCGCGGCCGGCGGCGAAAGCCTGACCCCACGGAGCCTCGATTTTCGAAAAAGGGGTTTGGGCTGCGTCACGCGGGCGCTTGACGTGACGTCTGCGGCTTGTTCATTATCATCGATAACCTAGAGGCCGCGGCGAGCGGTCCGCACCAGGGCAAGGAAACAGATGACCGCCACCGACATGATCGCCGAGCGTCCGGCTTCCGCCGCCGTCCAACACTTCGACGTGCTCATCGTCGGGGCCGGGATTTCCGGCGTCGGCGCGGCCTATCACCTGCAGACCCAGCGTCCGGGGACCAGCTTCGTGGTGCTGGAAAGCAAGGACACCTTCGGCGGCACCTGGGTGACCCACAAGTATCCGGGCATTCGCTCGGACAGCGACCTCTACACCTTCGGCTACCGCTTCAAGCCCTGGACCGGCGCGCCGATCGCCACCGCCGCCGAGATCCTCAGCTACATGAACGAGGTGATCGAGGAGAACGACATCGGCCGGCACATCCGCTATGGCCACAAGATCGTCGACGCCAACTGGTCCAGCGCCGACAATCTCTGGACCGTCGACGTGGTGCGCACGGACGGCGGCACGGCGCAGTTCACCACCAACTTCCTGTTCATGTGCCAGGGCTACTACAAGCACGATCAGGGTTACACGCCGCAGTGGGACGGCATGGCCGACTTCAAGGGCCGCATCGTCCACCCGCAGACCTGGCCCGACGACATCGACCTGAAGGGCAAGAACGTCATCGTCATTGGGTCGGGCGCCACCGCCGCCACCCTGGTGCCGAACATCGCCGACCAGACCGCCCACGTGACCCTGCTGCAGCGCTCGCCGACCTGGTTCGTGCCGGGCCGCAACGTCGACGAACTGGCCGACACCCTGCGCCAGCTCCAGATCGACGAGACCTGGGTGCACGAGATCGTCCGCCGCAAGCGCCTGTTCGACGGCGCGGCCTTCACCACGCGGGCCATGGAAGAACCTGAGGCGGTCAAGGCCGAGCTGCTCGGCGGCGTGCGCGCCTTCCTGGGCGACCAGTTCGACGTCGACAAGCACTTCACCCCCAGCTACCGCCCCTGGCGCCAGCGCATCGCCTTCATCCCGGACGGCGACCTGTTCCGCGGCATCGCCTCGGGCAAGGCCTCGGTGGTCACCGACGAGATCGAGCGCTTCACCGAGAACGGCATCCTGCTGAAGTCCGGCGAGGAGCTGAAGGCCGACATCGTCATCAGCGCCACCGGCTTCGACCTCAGCGTCATGGGCGACATCCCGTTCGCGGTCGACGGCAAGCCGGTCGACTGGTCCAAGACCGTCACCTATCGCGGCATGATGTTCACCGGCGTGCCGAACCTGGCCTGGGTGTTCGGCTACTTCCGCGCCTCCTGGACGCTGCGCGCCGATCTGATGGGCGACTTCGTGGCCCGCCTGCTGGCGCACATGCAGGACAAGGGCTTCAAGACCGTGACGCCGGCCCTGCGGCCGGAGGATCAGTCCGACGCGCTGCAGCCGTGGATCGACCCCGACAACTTCAATCCCGGCTACCTGATGCGCGGCATGCACCTGCTGCCCAAGAGCCTGGATAAGCCCGAGTGGCGCCACACCCAGGACTACTGGAACGAAAAAGACGAACTGCCGAAGGTGGACCTCGACGAACCAGCCCTCGTCTACGGTTGATCCGGCCCGCGGCGCCTCCCCTGGAGGCGCCGCTTTTCATTCAGGGCCCGGTGGCCTGAGCCGCCGACTCCGGGTTTCGCCTGATAGGCCCTCAGGCTTCGCCGCACGATCCTGCCTCCGCTTCAGGAGGCGCTCATGGACATTCTCAAGGGCTGGGTGGACGGCGCTCCGCTGCTGTTGCTGGGTGTCGTAGTGTTGCTGTTGCTGGCTGCCGGACTGGCCGTCGGCATCGCCGTCCGCCACCGCCACGACCGCGACTATCGGCGAACCGACAAGGACGACGACGGCCAGGAAGGCTATGTCGTCTCGGCGGTGCTCGGCCTGCTCGCCCTGCTGATGGGCTTCACCTTCGCCCTGGCGGTCGACCGCTTCGAGGCCCGCCGCAGCCTGGTGCTTGAGGAGGCCAACGCCATCGGCACGGCCTATCTGCGCACCCAGCTGCTGCCCCAGCCGCACCGCGAGCGGATCAGCGCCTTGCTGATCGACTACACCGAGAACCGCGTCGCGCTGGGCCAGAGCTCGGCCGCGGCGAACCCGCAGATGCTCGCCAAGAACGACCGCATCGTCACCGACCTCTGGGCCGCCACTGCGGCCGGCTTCCAGTCGGTCAAGGGACTCGACTTCTCCAGCGCCTACATCGAGAGCATGAACACGCTCATCGATCTGGACACCTCGCGCAAGGCGGCGCGGTTGGTCCGGGTGCCGACCGAGGTCTTCGTGGTGCTGGTGATCTATCTGGTCGTCACCGCCGGGGTGCTCGGCTACGTCTTTGTCGGCCGGCGCGGCCGCGCCGCAGCGGTGTTCATGCTGGGCCTGCTCTGGATGTCGATGCTGCTGATCGTCGACATCGACCGCCCGACCCGCGGCGGCATCCGCGAGAGCCAGCTGCCGATGCAGTGGACGCTGCGGACCCTGAAGACCACCCCGCCGGCGACCTACGACCGCTGGCTGACGCCGGAGGTCAAAGCCGCTCCCTAGCGGCAGCGGGTGATGGTGTCGGTCTGGCCCTTGGAGCGGATCTGCCCGCCGACCAGCACCAGGGTCTGCTCGGTGTCGGCGCAGGCCTTGCGATTGCGGCCCTTGCTCTGGACGCTCGTCACCTCGCGGCCGACCAGCCGCGCGCTCGATCCGTCGCGCGAGATCTCGACCTTGTCGATCGTCCCGCGCTCGGTCGAGGTCGCTCCGGCCAGGAACTTGGCCGCCTGGGCGCGGGCCTGGGCCAGGGTGCTGCTTCCATAGGGGATCATGCCGCCGTTCTTTACGTCGCGGGTCTGGTCCACGAACACCGCGTCCGGCGTGAACAGTGCGAAGTAGGCGTCCAGGTCGCGGGCGTTCCAGGCCGCCTCCTGCTTCTGGGCGAAGGCCCGCGCCTGCGCCTCGGTCAGCCGAGGCGCAGCCAGGGCGGGCGGCGCGATCAGCGCCGCCGCCAGCAGGAGAGGGGCCAGCCTCAGCCGCCCAGACCCAGCACGCGGGCGGCGTTGCCGCCCATCCACTTCTCGCGGACGGACTGCTTCAGCGGCAGTTCGTCGGTCTCGGCGACGAGCTGGTGCAGCGGCACCATCTGGGTGCCCCAGCCGGTGGCGAAGATGATCTTGTCCTGCAGGTTGCGCGCTCCGTAATAGATCAGCGCCTCATAGCCGGCGCCGGGCGCCAGCAGGTGCTTCACCCGCTTACAGGCGAAGTCGATGTAGACGTTCTTATGGCGCGAGGCGATGGCGCAGGCCTCGTCCACCCAAGGCCAGCCGGTCAGGCCGGCGACGATCTTCAGCTCCGGGAACCGCACCGCCACCTCGTCCAGGTACTTCGGGTGCGCATAGTCGTAGGGGCGGTCCGACAGCAGGTGCAGGCCGACCGTGATCCGCACCGGGATGTTCAGCTCGACGCACTTGGCCAGGAAGGGCCAGTAGGCCGGGTCGTTGATGTAGCGCTCCTCGCGGTAGGACGAGATCTCGAAGCCCTTGCAGCCCCACTCGCGCACGCCGCGCTCCAGCGCCGCCACCCCGTCCTCGCCCTCGTCGCCCCAGATGCGGAACCACGGGATCAGCCGGTCGGGATACTCGGCCGCGAACTTGGCGACGTCCTCGTTGCTGGCCCGGCGGCCGGCGTTGCCGACGCACGCATAGCGGACCTGGGCGGTGTCGAGCATGGCGATGATGTCGGCGTGGCTCATGGCGCGGGTCATGTCGACCTCGCACAGTTTCAGCGCCAGGCTGGTCAGCCCGTCGCGTTCCTTGGCCTCGTTGAATTGCTCGACGCTCATGCCGATCTGGGCGGCCCAGCCGGGCGCCATGTGCTGGGCGTAGCCTTCCTTGTCGAACCCGCGGCCGGACTTGATGAGCCGGACGGTGTCCTCGACCGCTTCCTTGGTCGGGGTGTCGCATTCGAAATCGATGATCATCATGGGGCGTTTCGTTCCTAATGAATCGGTGGGCCTCATGGCCCTTATGCGGCGCACCCTAGCGCGGACGACCGCGGGCGAAAGCGCAGATCGACGCGCAACCGGCCGGCGGCTAGCTTGGCTGTGGCGCAGAGGGGGACGAACAATGGTCGTGTGGAAGATGCTGATGACCCTTCTGGTCGCCGCAGCGCCGATCGCGGCGCTCGCCCAAGAACCGGCGGCGCTGGCTGTGCGCTTCGCCGAACCGAAGGCCGGCTATCGCCAGCTGGGGCCGGTCGGGCCCTACTACCCGCAGGCCGCCGCCCAGCAGCGCATCACCGGTTCGGCGCTCATCGACTGCGAGGTCGGCAAGAAGGGGGTGCTGCGGCGGTGCAAGGTTGAGCAGGAGACGCCCCAGGGGGCGTTCTTCGGCGCCGCGGCGCTGCGGATGGCTCAGACGAATTGGATCACGGCCGCCGACGCCCTGCCGACCGGCGCGAGGGCGCGCTTCCAGGTGCCGTTCGACTTCGCCCCGCCAGAGGCGCGTTGATGCGCCTCTACCTCTCCTCCTACCGCTTCGGATCAGCGGTCGATCGGCTCACGGCCGTGGTCCCGGCCGGGGCGCGGGTGGCGGTGGTGTCCAACGCCCTCGACCTGGTCCCCGACGAGTCGCGCCGGTCCTATGCCCGCAATGTCCACGACCCACTGGCCGACTTGGCGGACATGGGCTTCTCGCCGTTCGACCTCGACCTGCGCCGCTGGTTCGGAAACGCGGCGGGCCTGGAGCGCGAACTGGCCGAGGTGCAGATGGTCTGGGCGGTCGGCGGCAACGCCTTCCTGCTGCGCCGGGCCATGGCTCAGAGCGGCCTCGACGCCATCCTGCGGCGGCGGTTGGGTGAGGACAGCCTCGCCTATGGCGGCTGGAGCGCCGGGGCCTGCGTCGCCGGCTCGACGTTGCGGGGGATCGACCTCATGGACGCGCCAGGCGACGTCGCCGCCGGCTACGACCCGGCCCCGACCTATGACGGTCTAGGCCTCGTCGACTTCGTCATCGTCCCGCACTTCGCCTCCGACCACCCGGAAGCCGACGCGGCGACGATCGCCGCCGCGTGGCTGGCCGAGCAAGGCCTCGCCCACCGCACCCTGCGCGACGGCGAGGCCATCGTGCGGACGGGGGACGAGGTCGAGGTCGTGGGGCGGGCTGCTTAGAAGAAGTCCGACGCCGACAGGTTGAACACGTCCACGCCCTGAAGTTTCACAACGGTGGTGATCGTGTTCGAGTTGGTCGCGTCCGCAAACAGATAGGCGTCGCCGCCGATATTGATGGCCACGAGGTCTGCCGAATTTGACGCCAGGATGTTCGTCGCCGCCGTCACCGCCGTCGCGTAATCGGACGACGCTCCGTTGATGATCGTGCCGGTGACACCGAATGAAAGCTTGGTGAACCCTGACATGAAGCCTTCGATCGTATCGACCTCAGCCATCGACACGGGAGCGTCTCCGGGCCGCAGAGTGAAGGTGGCGTTACCGAAGGGCAGGGAGACGATTTGCTTGCCGCCGCCGAAAGTGAAGTGATCGCCAAGCCCAGTGCCGACGACGCGCTCGACGCCCGACATCGTGAGAGAGCGGTACTCGTCGATCTGCTGAGCCGCGGTGTTGCCGAGGTCTAGCGTGATCGCCTTCATCCCATACGAGCTATTGAAGATGATCGTATCGAAGCCGGCGCCTCCGAGGACGTTGACTGATCCACCTGGGACAGCGTTGTCCATGAAGAACATGTCGTCGCCGTTGCCGCCATCCAGCGTGTCGTTGCCTCGTTCGACATAGAGAGCGTCGTCGCCATCCTGTCCGATCAGGTAGTTGTCGCCTGCGTCCCCACGCAATCGATCGTTGAACTTGCTGCCGTAGACGTCCTCGACACCGACGATGGAATCCCTTCCGGCCCAATCGAACAGGTCGGTCGCCATGCCCATACTCAGGTCGACGACGACGGCGCTTGCATGGTTGTCGTAACTGACGACGTCCCAGCCGTCGCCGCCGACAATCGTGTCGAAGCCGGCGCCGCCTTCGAGGTGGTCATCCCCGCCGCCGCCCTCGAGGTAGTCGTCGCGTCCGCCGCCGCTGAGAAAGTTCGCCCCCGCGTCGCCGATCAGCGTGTCGTTGAACGCCGAGCCGTACAGGTTCTCGATCCCGCTCAGCTTGTCGCGGCCGCCGCCGCCGGTTTCCTGCCAGCCGGTCAGCGAGAGGTTCACGAGGACGGCCGAGGTCGCGTCCTCGTACGCCGCCCAGTCCACGCCGGCGCCGCCGTCTAGGATGTCGGTCCCGGCGCCGCCCAGCAGGTAGTCGTCGCCGGTCCCGCCGTTCAGGCTGTCATTGCCCTCGTGGCCGGCCAGCACGTCGCTGCCGCCGCCGCCCGACAGGCTGTCGTCGCCGCCGTAGCCATAGAGGGTATCGTCGCCCGCGCCGCCCTTCAGGACGTCGCGCGCTGACTTGCCGACCAGAAACATCGCTTGCTCTCCCACTCCACCTGCGGTGTCGGAGGGCAACCTATGGGGACATGCGCGGGCAACGATATGGTCTGCAACTCCAGCGCGACCGGCCGCTTTCGCGTGAGGAGGCGCCTTAACCCTAACGGGCCGTCCGCGGGGTGGTGACGGCGCGGCTGCGGCGCAGCTAGACTTGCCGCAAATCGGGAGGGACACGAATGGAGCGGACCAATCCGCTGGCCTGGCTGGTGCTGGCCGCATCGGTGATCGCTGGCGTCAGCTATGTCGCCTCCTGGAACCTGGCCGGCTTTCCCGAATGGGCCGCGACCGCCTGGAAAGGCGCCGGCGTGGCGCTGCTGGCGGTCTATGCCTGCCTGCGCGCGCGCAGCCTCGACGGCTGGCTGATCTGCGCGGTGATGGCGTTCGGCGCGCTCGGCGACGTGCTGCTCGAGACCCATGGCCTCAATGTCGGGGCGATCGCCTTCCTGGTCGGCCACCTCGTCGCCATCGGCCTCTATCTGCGCAACCGCCGCCGGGGCCTGACCCTGGCCGACAAGCTGCTGATCGCGGTGCTGGTGCCGGGCACGGCGATCGCCGCCTATTTCCTGCCGACCGACCGGGCGCTCGGCGGCGGCGCGGCGCTCTACTCGCTCGGCCTGGCGATCATGGCTGCCTGCGCCTGGGCCAGCCGCTTCCCGCGGGCGCTGGTCGGCCTCGGCGCGCTGATGTTCGTGGTCTCCGACCTGCTGATCTTCGGCCGGGCCGGACCGCTGGCCGGCGCGGCCTGGGTCGGGCTGGCGATCTGGGGCCTCTACTACTTCGGCCAGTTCCTGATCTGCGTGGGCGTGGTCGGCGGCCTGACTCGCGGACGACGGCTCTGACGGTCAAGCTGCGACCTTTCGGCGCCCTGCCGCCGCCCACAATCCGCCCCTTTCGCCCTCAATGCAGGGCGCTCGCCGCGGTTGCGCCGCACGGACGAGCCTGTCGCCAGGGGAGGGCGAGCCGATCACCGACGACCTGCCCCCGATCGCCCGGGCCGAGCTCGCCTTGCGCGGCTGGCTGATGCGCCGCCGCCGGCCGGTGGTGCTGGCGCTCAGCGTCGTCGTCCACGGCCTGATCGTGCTGCCGATGATCCTGGCCCCGTCCGAGCCGATCGAGCCCGAGCCGCCGCCGATGGTCGTGCAGCTGGTCGAGATCCCCAAGCCGATCCCCATTCTCTCGCCGCCGGCGCCGGATCCCGAGCCTTCGCCGGCCCCGGCCGCCGCGCCGGTCGAGACGCCTAAGCCGACCCCCGCCAAGCCGCCGCCCAAGCGCCGGCCGACCCCGCGGCCGCCGCCGCCGGAGGTCGAGACCGTTCCCGCCAGCCGCGTCGAGACCGCCAGCGTCGGCTCCGGCGTCGAACTCACCGACGCCCAGATCGCCGGCGCGGCCCGCGCCGGGTCCGGCTCGGGCTCCGGCGACGGGGCCGGCGGCGGCGAGTGCGACATGCTCCGCTGGCTGCAGGCCAAGCTGCGCCAGGACCGCCGCGTGCAGGCGGCGATGGCGACCGCGCATCGCGGCCGGCCGGTGATGGTCTGGAACGGCGACTGGGTCGTGCATCCCGGCCAGGAAGGCGGCGGCCTGGCCGCCGTGCGCGAGATCATGACCTGGGAGATCGCCTACGCGCCCGAGGCCTGCCGCGCCGAACGGGTCCGCGGCCTGGTGCTGATCTCGCTGCGCGACGGCGGCGGCGGCGCCCACATCGCGCTCGGCGACGGCGACTGGACCTGGACCGACCTGATCCACGCCCGCTCGGCGGTCACCCACGGCAAGACCCTGCGGCGCTAGCGCAAAGCCCCTCCGGCGTCGTCGCCGAAGGGGCTTTGCGGTCTACTGGATGACGACCTGCGTCGGGGCCGGCGCGTCCGGCTCCAGCTTGATGGTCACCGGGTTCGGGGTCAGGTCCTGCGAGGCGCCGGTGTAGAGGTCGACGCCCAGGCCGATCACGCCGCCGACCAGCACGTTGCCGGCGACGCCGGCCGCGCCGGCCCCGGCGGTCTTGTGGGTCACCTGCACGGTCGCGGGCTTGTAGCCCGGCTTGGTCAGGGTGGCGGTGAATTCGGATTTGCGCTTCATCTTGATGGCGCAGGGCGTGGCCGCGCACTGGTGGCCGTTGGTCGTCTCGACCTTGGCGCCCGACGGCTCGCTGTTGACGACCCAGGCGTCTTCGGAGCCACGGGTGACGGTGGCGCAGGCCGCCAGCGATGATCCTGCGCACAGAACCGCGATCAGGCGCGCGATGCGCCCGCTATGATGAGCCATGGTGTTCCCCCCCAACTCTGGCACGCCACTGTGGCGCGCAGCTTATTGGTGTGAACACTCATTGGGCGAGTTCGCCAAGATTCGGTGAATCAGAACTCGACGCCTTGGGCGATGAAGGCGCTGAACACGTCGTTGTCCGCCCGCACGGAATAGCGGGTCGTGGCGCGCGGCACGTGACCGTGCGGGCTGAGGCGGATGGCCTCGAAGAAAGCCCGGTCCGATTGCATGCCCGGGCCCTGCGACCACCGCCCCAGGGTGCGCAGGGCGACCAGCTTGTCGATCATCAGGCAGTTGGGATCGACGAAGCCGCCGCGCTCGGCGAAGCGGCCGCGGTCCGGTCCTACCGAGTCCCAGCGGTCGATCCCCAGTTCGCGGCCGGTGCCTTCCTCGACCAGCATGCGCAGGCAATACGCCCAGGTCTTGCCGTCGATCGCCGCGTGCAGGGCCGACAGGTGGTCGGGCTCCCAGCTGTTGTCATCGTCGAGATAGGCCACGTGCCGGCTATTGGCCATGAAGGTCAGGATCGAGCGCAGCGCCCCGCCGTCGGTCGCGCGATGCACCCCTCCGTGCCGGATCGAGGTCGAGTAGGGCAAGGTCAGCAGCAGCACGTCGACGTGCGCTGGCCGCCGGGCCAGCAGCTCCAGCAGCGCCGGCGGCGCGGCCGTCGGCGCATCGACGCCGATCAACACCTGGATGCGGCCGGCGAGGTCTTGGCGGAAAACCGACTCCAGGCTCGTCAGCAGCGCGGGGCGCAGCACGCTCGGGGTCACCACGGCGACGTCGTAGCGCGCCTGCGGGTCGCCGGCGCCGCCGAACCAACTCCCCAACGATCCCGATTGCATGCGACGCCCCGAACGCCGCCAGACACACGCAGCGGCGCCCCGGCCTTACAGCAAACTCGGCAAGGTGGTCACGTGCGCGCGGTCGGATCGCCGAGGTCGTGGTTCAGCCGATGGGCCTCGCGGGCCAGGGCCGCGACCGTCTCCGGCGCGATGGTCTCGCCCTGCCGCAGCACGATGCGGCCCATCTCGTACTTGCCGCCGGTCTCGACCCGCGGCTCCAGGCCGGTCAGCCGCCTGCCGCGCCAGAAGCCGAGGATCACCCTGGCCTCCTCGGCGCGGATCAGCAGCGCCGGGCCGTTCGCGAAATAGACCAGGTGACCCCACTTGATCTGCTCGTCGAAGGCGCCCGCGCCGCGCACCGCCGCGCGCAGGGCGCCGACCAGCGGCCCCTGCCAGCCCGCCAGCGCGGCGACATAGGCGTCGGGGTCGGCGGCAGGCGGGGCTTTGCGCATCGGCGGTCCTCACTCGGCGAGGAAAGCTTCGGTCTCGCGCATGAATTCGTCCAGCTTGTCGTGGTGCACCCAGTGGCCGGCGCCCTCGAAGTTCACCAACCGGGCGTTGGCGAAGTTCTCGATCCGTCCGTCTTCGACCGGGTCCGAGGCCCACGACTCCATGCCGCGCATCAGCAGCACCGGGCAGGTGATGTTGCGCCACAGCTGGTGCTGGTCGGCGTGCGACAGCCCGCCGACTCCGCCCCAGCGGGCGTGGTTGTCGAACTTCCACGAGAAGGTGCCGTCCTCGTTCTGGTGCGCGCCGTAGACGGTCAGGTGGCGGGCCTGCTGCGCCGACAGGTGCGGGTTCTCCTCGGCCATCCGCGCCGTCGCCTCGTCCAGGCTGGCGTAGCGGCGCGGCGTGCGGCCGGAGTTCTCGCGGCGGTCGGCGATCCAGTCGCGCAACCGCGCGTCGACGCTCTTCTTGGCCTGCTGCGTCATCACCTTCGGCGAGGGGCCGAGGCCCTCGATGGCGACGATCTTCTTCACCTGGTCGGGGAAGGCGCCGCAGTAGTTCAGCGAGATCCCCGCGCCCATCGAGTGCGAGATGATCGTCACCGGCGCCATCGCCTTTTGATGCACGATCTGGGCGATGTCGTAGAGATAGGCGCTCATGTCGTAGCCGCCGCCGACCGCCCAGGCGCTGTCGCCGTGCCCGCGCAGGTCCGGGGCGATGATGTGGTAGCGGTCGCGCAGCCGCTCGGCGACCCAGTCCCAGTTGCGGCAATGGTCGCGTCCGCCGTGCACCAGCAGCAGCGGCGGCGCCCCCTCGTTGCCCCAGTCGACATAGTGCAGGCGCAGGCGCTGCGAGAAGTAGAAGTGCGACGTCGGCCCGTGCATGCGAACTCTCCGTGGTCGGAACGCAGGCCCTTAGCATCCCGCGCGCGGCAGGCTCCACCGCAATGCAGAGCCGCTGATCGACGAAAGCCGCCCCCCGTACGACGAAGGAGGACAAAAACACTAATTCTTACAGCGGCTTAATTGGACTATCGGCGGTCTGGAGGCGCAAATGCCGGCGCTGTTTCAGGAGCCCCAGCTATGAAGTCCCTGCTCGCCGCCGCCGCCGCCATCGCCCTGATGGCCCCCGTCGCGGCCCACGCCGACCCGGCCGCCGACGCCCTGGCCCGCTACGTCGCCTGGCGCGGCGGCGCCCCGTTCGCCGCGGCGCAGGGCGTGGCCGTGCGCGGAACCATGGACAACGGCCGCTATCAGGGAACGCTCGAGCGCCGCATCGAGCCGGGGCGCCTGGCCGAGCACATCGCCGTCGGCTCGGCCGACATGCGCCGCGCCCTGACCGCCGACGGCGGCTGGACGATCACCTTCAGCGGCCAGGTCGAGGACGCCGGCGAGGTCGCCGCGCAGGAGGCCGCCCGCCGCCGGCTCAGCGCCTTCGACGACGCCTTCGACGGCCGCCACGGACAGGTGAGCCTCGCCCCCGACGAGACCTTGGACGGCCAGCGCGTGCAGGTGCTGCGCGTGGCCTTCACCAGCGGCGGCGCCTACGAGCTGCTGCTCGACCCGGCCAGCGGCGCGCTGCTCGCCGACCGCAGCATCGAGGAGGGCGTGCCCACCACCACCCGCTTCGCCGACTGGCGCATGGTCGAGGGCGTGCGCATGGCCTTCCGCCAGGTCCAGACCACCGAGGGCGAGCCGCTGACCCTGACCACCACCCTGACCGCGGTCGACATCGACCCGGCCCCCGATGCGGCGGCGTTCGCGCGCCCGGCCTCGCGGCGGATCTACAGCTTCCCGCAGGGCCGCGCGGCGACCGCGCCGCTGGGCTTCGAGCTTTTCCTCGGCAATCGCATCGTCATCCCCGCCGCGATCAACGGCGTCGCCACCCCGGTCATGCTCGACAGCGGGGCCGAGGTCACCGTCCTCGACAAGGCCTATGCCGAAAAGCTCGGCATCAAGCCGGACGGCCTGGTCGCCGCGCTCGGCACCGGCGGGCGCGACGTCGCCGAGCTGGCCAGCGGCGTCACCCTGCAGCTCGGCGAGGTCGAGCTGCAGGGCGTCACCGTCGCGATCATGGACCTCTCGCCGATCGCCGCCGGCATCGGCCGGCCGCTGCCGGCGATCCTCGGCAAGGAGGTGCTCAACGTCCTCACCGTCCAGCTCGACTTCGCCGGCAAGACCATCACCTTCCACGACCCTGCGGGCTACCAGGCCCCGTCCGGCGCCGTCGCCGTCCCGGTCAGCAATGTCGGCGGCCTGCACGCCATCCCGGTCTCGATCGAGGGCGCGGCCCCGGTGCTGATGCACTTCGACCTCGGTAACGGCTCGCCGATGCTGGTCTATCCCAACTACTGGAAGCCGCAGGGCATGCTGAGCGGCCGCCCGGTGTCGAAGATCCTCTCCGGCGGCGTCGGGGCCGGCGGTCCGCGCACGCGCGCCATCGCTACGGTCAAGACCATCAGCCTCGGCGGCGCCCTGGTGCGCGACGTCCCGGCGGTGTTCGGCGACGAGGACAACAGCGTCTTCAACATCGGCCACACCTCCGGCAATGTCGGCATGCCGGTGCTCAGCCGCTTTGGCCTGACCACCGACTATGCCCGTAATCGCCTGCTGTTGACCCCGCGCCCCGACGCCCTGGCCGCGCCGTTCGTCAAGGACCGCGCCGGCGCCCTGGTCCGCCCCGCCGACGGCGGTCTCACCATCGCCCTGGTCGCGCCCGGCTCGCCGGCCGAGGCCGCGGGCCTCAAGGCCGGCCAGTTGATCGTCGCCGTGGACGGCCGCCCGGCCGCCGAGCTCGGCGTCGCCGGCTACAGCGCCCTGCGCACCGCCAAGGCCGGGAGCGTGATGACCCTGACCCTGGAAGGCGGCGGCCAGGCGCCGCTGACCCTGAAGGACTACTACTGAGCCGGCGCGCTCTGCGGCAGGCCCTCGGCCGCCCGGCGCTTGATCTCCAGGGCCTCGGCCTGCTCGCCGAAGCTGCGGAGCACGCCGGGCATCACCGCGACGACGAACTGGTTCTGCACCGGATCCAGGAACGTCCCGGCCTTGGCGAACTTGTTCATGAAGCTCGCGCCCGCTGCGCTGTCCATCAGCTTGCGGGTCGCCTTGGACGGCTGGGGCGCGTTCTTGCCGCCGCTGCGCAGCCCGGCCTGCACGGCCGGATCGTTCAGGATCGCCGCCCCCGCCTTCAGCTCCTCCTCGGTGAAGTGCGGCGCCGCCGCCCGCGCCACCAGCGCCACGACCAGCTCGCGGTCGCGCACGACCTGCTGGCGGAACGCCTCGCCCAGCATCCCGCGCCACTGCGGCTGCAGCGCGAACATCCCTCCGGCCTCGGCGCTGGTCAGTCCCGCCATCACCGCGTCTTGGAAGTTCACCAGGTCGATGAACTGCCGGCTGACCTGGTCGGCCAGCGCCATCTTGGCCGCGCTCTCGGCCGCCGCCGCGCCGCCGGCCCACAGCAGGCTCGCGGCCATGACGCCGCCCACGATCGATTTTCGCATGTGTATCCCCCCAAAGCTCCAGCATAGCGTGCAGCGCCAAGCCGGGCGAGCCGTCCACCATCCCGACTTCGGCGCAGCCGAAGACCGGATGGCTCAATCGTCCCCGTCCGCCAGCCCGTTCATCCAGCGCCCCCGCGACACCCGGCCGCCGTGGTCGCCGAACAGCGGGCCCGCCTCGTCTTCGCCCCTCAGCTTCACCGGCGCGGCCCGCCCGCCCGGACGATAGTGCTTGGGCGTCAGCCGCCCCAGCCGCTCCTGAAGCCGCGCCACCTCCGCCTTGGCCGTCTCCAGCTGGGTCCAGTGGCACGAGGCGGCCACGTGTTCGATCTTCAGCTCCAGCCACATGCGCTGCTCGTCGCGCGCGGCCAGGTACAGGGCCTCGAACACCGGGAACCGCTTCAGCCAGGTGTAGACCGCCTTCAGCGACGGCATGTCCGCGCGCGCGCAGATGGCGCTCAGCGCCTCGCCGGCCGCCAGCCGCTCGCACACCGCCAGCGCCGCCTCCATCGTGAAGGTGCTCTTGCGCCCGGACCCGGCCGGCCGCCGCCGCCGCAGGCCGCGCGCGATCTCCCGCTCGCGCCACGCCGCGCGCGCCTGCGCCCACGAGGCGTCCTCCCGCTGCCGCTTGCGGGCCAGCTGGCCCCGGCAGGCGTCGTACATCGCCGCGAAGTCCCAGTGCATCTTCCGCCAGTGAAAGATGGTGGCGTAGGACGGCATGGCCGGATCGGCGGCGATCTCCCTGATCGTCAGCCCGTCGCAGATCCGCTGGCAGATCTCCCAGCCGATGTCGGGGTGGTACTGGCTCCGCTTAGCGCCGCCTTTGTGGTCGATGACGGGCAGGGGCGGGCGGGGAGAATTCATTGCTGCTCATTTTGCACCGGCGCTGCGTCGAAAGCGGACGCTTAGAGACGCTACTCGCTCAATGCTGGAGCTCACCAGAAAGCGCGGACACCCAGAGGAAGCGCGCGTCGCATAGGGCCGGACGCGCAGCGTGACGCATCTCAGGGGTGGGCCTCCAGTAGGCTCAAGATATCTTGCTTCTCCTTGTTGGGGAGGCGGATGCTCTCGAGTGCCCAAGCAAGCGCAGCGCGCACCTCAGCGCGCTTAGGAGAGCCGAAGCTGCTGTGCTGTAAATGAATCTTGGCGGCCATTAGCGAAGAGACCGAGCCAGCGACACGCCAGTGGTGCAGGAGTCTGTGGCGTTTTTCGGGAAAGAATGCAGAGTTCAATCGCGCCAGCGGCCATCGTCGAGTGCTCCTCACCGAGAGGCGCGCCACCCTATCGAGTGGACCGTTCCAATACTGCCAGTCACTTGGATGGTCGGCCAACCACTCTACCCAATCGCGGGCGACATTCGTTTTGTGGTCAAGCTCGGCGAGGGGACGAGCGTGGCGGCGGGCCCAATAGACCAGCTGGTCCGCCATGAGAAGATCCTGCACGCGGATTAGATACCCGCTCACATCATAGCGGTTGTCCGCGCTGCCGAATTCGCTGAGTCGCTCGATAAACGAACTGGTGTCGTCGGTCGGCCACCGTCCTAACCCTTCGACTTTCGGCCGAACGAATGGCGGCGGGGTGAGGCGCGCATCTACGGCCCGAACTTGCTCAAGAAGTTTTGCGACATCGTGGCCCGCGTCCCTGGCCGGACGGTTGTTCATCAGGAGCAAGGCTTTTAGATATTTCTCAATGGCGTGAAGCATGGGCCACCAGAAATCTAGATAGCGTTGGTCGAAGAACGCGCCCCTAGCGCCGATATAACTTTCATCTGCGGTGTCGAGAAACATCTCGCATGCGAATCTGTATTTCCACGCGCGTATTTCAGTCGTGGGCATTTAGATCTCAAAAAGACGTGTATTCTATAACGCATGTGTTTGCTGCAGCGTAAATATACTCAATTTTCCTGGTGTCGACTGAGCTCTCGATCGAGGCCTGTTATAATTATCTCCTTCAGACGCCCGGTCCTTGTCTCTAGCGCCAGACCTTGTAGTTCGAGTAGCCCGTCGTCTGACTTTCTCGACCCGGCGTTGGCGGCGAGGCTTCGGGTAATTGCGACAACTACGGCGGGGTTTCGCGCGCTCTCGGCGAGTTCGAACGGAATTGGCCGTACGGCGTCTAGTAAAAATATTCGTCCCTTATAAGTGTTCATGTTATAGCTGGACACTCTACCAATGAAATATCCGTTAGAAGATCGTGGTTTAAGCTCCTTCATATATTCATATGTCTGTGCGGTGAAGTGGTGGCCGAGTTTATCGGCTTCTCTACTCCTGGATGTGTCGGAAAGTTCTGCAGATTGCGCAGTTTTTGATGCAACTATAGGTCGATGCATGTCGCGGACTGCAGCTTCACACTTCTCGATTACGCTTTCGAATTTGGATTTGCTTAGCGCGGGCGTTTCAACGCCCGAGGATTGAAGGGCCTCATATTGTTCGCCAAGAGATTTGTCGTAGTCGACGTGGAAGCCGAGAGACTCAGATATCACGTAGTCGTAGGCTGATGATATTAGGTGCCCAATTGGAGTGTCCTTAGGAGCTGTACCCAAAGCGTAGGTCGCCGTTCCAATTGTGGATACTGCAGCTAGTATTTTCCAGCTCCCCGGTTGCGGCGGCTGCGAGAATATCTGTGCTCCCTTCAGGGCCGGTGCCTGGGTGATCACCTCCCCGTTTAGGACCAAGTGCGTCGTAAGCGCGAGAGATCGTTGAAATCCAAGCAACGCGATAGCGGCGTCGTAGAAGTCGAGCTCGTGTTCTTCGGCCTGATTTCCATCATAGCTCAAACTTAGAAGTACTGATGACACGCGCGCCCCCTTTTCTAAAACTATCGCGCGTGTTAGGTCTTGTTGCAATCCCAATGCCAGCTACCGCCTCAGGCAAGAGCCGCGCTGGCCGCTCTGGACCACAAACGTCGAGACATCCTCGCTCGGATGCGGTCCAGATATTGCAAATCATTCGCAACTAGCCGACTGTCCTCTCATCGGCCGCGCTCCGCGGCCGCGAAGGGGCGGAGCACAACGTGAGCAAACGTGTCTGCGTCGTCGGCGCGGGGCCGTCCGGCCTGACGGCGGTCAAGACCCTGCGGCAGGCCGGGCTGGACGCGGCAGGCTTCGAGATGTCGCCGGTGGTCGGCGGTCACTGGGTGATCGACAATCCGAGCGGCCGGGCGGCGGCCTATCGCTCGCTGCGCACCAACACCACCAAGGCGATGAGCCGCTTCAGCGACTTCGAGATGCCGCCCGAGTGGCCGGCATATCCGAGCCATGAGCAGATGCGCGCCTGGCTGGAATCTTATGTCGAGGCCTTCGGCTTCCGGGACGCGATCCACACCGCCACCACGGTGACGACGGCGCAGCCGCGCGAGGGCGGCGGCTGGGACGTGACCTTGACCGGGCCCGACGGCGCGGCGCGGGTCGAGCGCTTCGACGCGCTGGTCGCGGCCAGCGGCAGCTACTGGGACCCCAAGCTGCCGGCCTGGCCCGGCGCGTTCGACGGCGTGGTGCTGCACGCCCAGGACTACCGCGACCCGACCACGCCGTTCGACGCCCGCGGCAAGCACGTGGTGGTGGTCGGCATCGGCAACACCGGCTGCGAACTGGCCTGCGAGATCGCGGCCGCCGGGGCGGCCAGCGTGCACCTCTCGGCGCGCGGCGGGACGTGGATCCTGCCCAAGACCGTGAACGGGACCCCGGCCTCCGACGGCGCGCCGATGACCCATCCGACCGACGCGGTGATCTCGCCGCTGAACCTGCTGCCGGGCTGGGCGCGGCAGGGCGCGTTCCAGGCCATCGCCAGGCGCCGGATGGCGGCGATGTTCGGGCCGCGGATGGCGCGGCTGCAGGCGCTGGGCCTACCGGCCCCGCCGGCCCATCCGCTGTCCAAGCGGCCGACCACCTCCGACGAGATCCTCGACGCGCTGGAGAGCGGCGCGGTCAAGGCCAAGCCCGGGATCGAACGGCTGGACGGGGGCCAGGCGGTGTTCGCCGACGGCTCGTCCGTCCCCGCCGACCTGGTGCTCTGCGCCACCGGCTATCGGCTGAGCTACCCCTATCTTTCGCCCGAGGTCGCCGACACCGGCGGTGAGGACATCTCGCTCTACAAAGGCGTCGTCGCGCCCGATCGCGAGGACCTGTTCTTCGTCGGCGTCAGCCGGCCGACCGGGTCGTTCTGGCCGATCGCCGAGGCCCAGGCCCAGTTCGTCGCCGCCATGCTCAGCGGCGCCTACCGCCCGCCGTCGCGGACGGTGCGGGCGCGGCGGGCGCGGCCGATCCTCGGCGTCCACGCCTGGAGCCCGGCGATCTATGGCCAGGAGCTGCGCGACGAGCTCCGCCGCGGCCGGCGCTAGGGCAGGGGCGGCGTCGCCGGGCCAAACAAAAACCCCGCCGGCTTGCGCCCGCGGGGTTTCGTTTGCTCTCCATGACCCCGCGCCCCGGCGAACCGGGACGCGAAGCTCAAGGTCTTAGTAGCCCTGGATCTTGGCGTAGCGGTCGCGGTGATACGACTGCGAACCGTAGGCCGCCTCCGCCGCACGGGCGCGCTTCATGTAGAAGCCCGCGTCGTGGGCGTCGGTCATGCCGATGCCGCCATGCATCTGGACCATCTCGTTGGAGACCAGGTGGAAGACGTCGCCCATCTTGGCCTTGGCCAGCGAGACCAGCTCCGGCACGTCGGGGCTGCCGGCGTCGATCGCCGCCAGGGCGGCTTCGACGGCCGAGCGGGCCAGTTCCAGGTCGGTGAACATCTTGGCCGCGCGGTGCTGCAGGGCCTGGAACGAACCGATGACCTGGCCGAACTGAACGCGGACCTTCAGGTAGTCGAGGGTGGTTTCGAAGGCCTGGACCGCGGCGCCGAGCATTTCGGCGCTGACGCCCGCGCGGGCGCGGTCGAGGGTCGCTTCCAGCACGTCCCAGCCCTTGCCTTCGGCGCCGAGCAGAGCGCCCGCCGCCACTTCGACGTTGTCGAACGAGATGTTCGACACGCCGCGGCTGTCGGCTTGCTTCAGGTTCTGCTTAGTCACGCCCTTGGCGTCGGCGGGGACCAGGAACAGGCTGATGCCGTCCTTGTCGCCCGGCTTGCCGCTGGTGCGGGCCGAGACGACCAGCAGGCCGGCGGCCGGACCTTCGAGCACGAAGGTCTTCTTGCCGTTCAGGGTGTAGCCGGCGCCCGACTTCTTGGCTTCCAGCGCGACCTTTTCCGGGGCGTGGTGGGCGCCTTCGTCGACCGCCAGGGTGGCGACCAGCGAACCGTCGGCGATCTTCGGCAGGTACTCGCCCTTCTGGGCGTCGTCACCGCCCAGGATCAGGGCGCTGGCGGCGGCCAGGCCCGAGGCCAGCAGCGGCGAGGCGGTGAGCGTGCGGCCCATCTCCTCGAGGATCAGGCCCATCGACAGGTAGCCGAAGTTCGAACCGCCGAAGTCTTCCGGGATGATGACCCCGGCCCAGCCCATTTCAGCCTGCTCGTTCCAGGCGGCGGCGTCGTAGCCGAGCTCGACGCCCGAGTCGCGCATCTTGCGGAAGGCGGTGACCGGGCTCTTTTCCTGGACCCAGCTCTTCGCCGCGTCGCGGAGCATGCTCTGTTCTTCGTTCAGAACGGCCATGTCTTAAATCCTATTCTCGAAAATATCTGTGGTTGTTCTGATAGTTAGTTGTTTTGCGTCAGGTCCGGCAGGCCGAGGATGCGCTTGGAGATGATGTTGTTCTGCACCTCCTGCGAACCGCCATAGATCGTGGTGGCCTTGCCGCCGAGCCACGAGCGCACGGCGCCCAGTTCTTCGCCGGTGAAGGCGTCGCCTTCCCAGCCCAGGCCCTGGTGACCCATGATCTCGAGGGTCAGTTCGGCCTTGTCCTGCATCCAGCGGGTGCCGGCGTTCTTCATGATCGAGGTCGCCGCCGACGGGCCGGAATTGCCCTTGGCTTCCATCATCGCGCGCACGGCGGTCTGCTGGAAGGCGCGGCCGTCGATCTCGTTCAGGATGATGCGGGTGCGCAGGTCGCTGTCGGCCACGCGGCCTTGCTCGTCGACGCCCACATAGTCCTTGGCCAGCTTCGGCAGGCCGCGGCCGCCGGCATAGCCGCCGCCGCCGGCGCCCGACAGGCCCGAACGCTCGTGCTGCAGCAGGCGCTTGGCGATGGTCCAGCCGCCGTTCAGCGGGCCGACCAGGTTCTTCTTGTCCGCCACGGCGTCGGTGAAGAAGGTTTCGCAGAAGGGCGAGTTGCCGGCGATCAGCGGGATCGGGCGAACTTCGACGCCCGGCTGGTGCATGGTGAACAGCACGAAGGAGATGCCTTCATGCTTCTTCGAGGTGTCCGTACGCACCAGGCAGAAGCACCAGTCGGCGTATTGAGCGCCCGAAGTCCAGATCTTTTGGCCGTTGATCACGAAGTGATCGCCCTTGTCTTCAGCCTTGCACTGAAGAGAGGCCAGGTCAGAACCGGCGCCCGGCTCCGAGAAACCTTGGCACCACTGAAGGTCGCCACGGCAGATCGGCGGGATGTGCTCTTTCTTCTGATCTTCGGTGCCGTACTCAAGCAGAGTCGGGCCGAACATCATCACGCCCATGCCGCCGATCGGGTTGTAGGCGCCGGCGCGCTGGAATTCCTGCATGACCACGCGGCCCTCGGCCGCCGACAGTCCGCCGCCGCCGTATTCGGCCGGCCAGGTCGGGGTGCCCCAGCCCTTGGAACCCACCGCCTTGCGCCAGGCTTCCTGGTCGGCGCTGGGGTTGCTGCGCTCTTCGCGCATCATCGGGTTGGGCTTGCCCTTGAGCGAAGCGGGGAAGTTGGCTTCGACCCAGCCGCGCACTTCCGAACGGAAGGCGTCGAGATCGCCGCCGCCAAAATCTGCCATTGAAATAGTCTCCTAGAAAAATCAGGTCGTTTGAAAACTCGCGGCCGTCCGCGCCATGCGAAATGACATGGCGCAAACGGCCTGGTTCGGGATCACCCTAGTGGTTCTGCGTCAGGTCGGGGAGTCCCAGGATACGCTTGGAAATGATGTTGCTCTGCACTTCGTTCGAGCCGCCGTAGATCGAGCCGGCCTTGCCCGACAGCCAGGTGCGGACTGCGGTGCGCTCCTCCTCGCTGAAGGCGTCGCCTTCCCAGCCCAGGCCCTGGTGGCCCATGACCTCGAGGGTCAGTTCGGCGCGGTCCTGGGTCGCCTTCATGAAGGCGTTCTTCATGATCGAGGTCGCCGCCGACGGGCCGGAATTGCCCTTCGACTCCAGCGCCGCGCGGACCACGGTCTGGGCCACCGCGCGCTGGTCGATCTCGTTCAGGATGATGCGGGTGCGCAGGTCCGGATCGTCCAGGCGGCCTTGTTCGTCCTCGCCGACGTACTTCTTGGCCAGCACGCCCAGCGAGACGTTGGAGCCGCCGCCGGCGCGACCGCCGTTCATGCCGCTGCGCTCGTGCTGCAGCAGGCGCTTGGCCACCGTCCAGCCGCCGTGCAGCGGCCCGACCAGGTTTTCCTTCGGCACCTTCACGTCGGTGAAGAAGGTCTCGCAGAAGGGCGAGTTGCCGGCGATCAGGCGGATCGGACGGACTTCGACGCCCGGCTGGTGCATGTCGAAGACAACAAACGAGATGCCTTCATGCTTGCGGGTCTGGTCTGTGCGAACAAGACAGAAGATCTTGTCGGCGTATTGGCCGCCGCTGGTCCAAATCTTCGAGCCGTTGACGATCCAGTGATCGCCCTTGTCTTCTGCTTTCGTCTGCAGAGAGGCTAGGTCGGACCCGGCGCCCGGCTCGCTGAAACCTTGGCACCAGCGGATCTTACCGGTGGCGATGTCGGGGATATACTTCTGCTTTTGTTCCTCGGTGCCGTATTCGAGCAGGGTCGGGCCGAACATGCCCACGCCCATGCCGCCGATCGGGTTCACCGCGCCGATCTTGGCCATCTCCTGGGCCAGGACCCGGGCTTCGGGGCCGCTGAGCCCGCCGCCGCCGTAGGCCTTGGGCCAGGTCGGAACGCCCCAGCCCTTGGCGCCCATGCGTTCTTTCCAGACCGCCTGGTCGCCGGTGGGGGCTTCCGGGCTCATCATCGCGGCGGTCTGCGCCGCGACATCCTTGCCCAGAGACTTCGGGAAATTCGCCTCGAGCCACTCCTTGGCTTCGGCGCGGAAAGCTTCCAAATCGGGGCCGCCAAAGTCAGCCATGAAAATTCTCCCTAATAATCATTATCTTAGCGACGATTATGGTTCGCGCTCCCGTTTCCGGGCAGGTCTATGAAATCACTTGGGATCGGGAAGGCCCAGCACTCGTTTCGAAACGACGTTCAGATTGATCTCCGAAGTGCCGCCTTCGATCGAGTTGCCCTTCGAGCGCAGCCAGGTGCGGACGGCCGCCAGCTCGGGGTCTTCGTAGCCTTCGCCGCCCCAGCCGGCGCCGGCCGTGCCGAGGGCTTCGACGATCAGTTCGTTGCGGTCCATGGCCACCTTGGCGCCCATGTACTTCATGATCGAGGTCGCGGCCGAGGGGCCGTTGCCGGCCTTGGCTTCGTCGGCGGCGCGGCGGACGGTCTGCTGGAAGGTCTGCACCTCCATCAGGTGCTCGGTGATGCGCCGGCGCAGGTCGCTGTCGGCCAGGCGGCCGGTGTCGTCGAGGCCGACGTACTTGGTCGCTGCGCTCTTGACGGTCAGGGCGTTGACCGGCGCGCCGATCGAGCCGCCGCCGAGGCCGGCCGAGATGTTGTCGCGCTCGAACTGCAGCAGGCGCTTGGCCACCGTCCAGCCGCCGTTCAGCGGGCCGAACAGCTGGTTCTTGGGGACGACCACGTCGGTGAAGAAGGTCTCGCAGAACGGCGAGGTGCCGTTGATCAGCAGGATCGGGCGGACCTCGACGCCCGGCGAGGTCATGTCGATCAGCAGGAACGAGATGCCCTCATGCTTCTTCGAGGTGTCCGTCCGCACCAGGCAGAAGCACCAGTCGGCGGTGTTCGCGCCGCTCGTCCAAATTTTCGAGCCGTTCACCAGGTAGTGGTCGCCCTTGTCCTCGGCGCGGGTCTGCAGGCTGGCGAGGTCGGAGCCCGAGCCGGGCTCGGAGTAGCCCTGGCACCAGCGGACGTCGCCGTTGATGATGCCCGGCAGGTGCTGGCGCTTCAGTTCCTCGGTGCCGTACTCGATCAGGGTCGGGCCGAACATCATCACGCCCATGCCGCCGATCGGGTTGCGGGCGCCGATCTTGGCCATTTCCTCGTGCAGCACGCGGGCCTGCTGGCGGCTCAGGCCGCCGGCGCCGTGCTCGGCCGGCCAGGTCGGCACGCCCCAGCCCTTGGCGCCCATGGCCTTGCGCCAGGCCTGCGCGTCCGGCGACTCGACGCCGCCGCTGGCCTTGGCGGTCTGGGCGGCCGGATCGGCGGCCAGAGCCTTGGGGAAGTTCGCCTCGAGCCAGCTCGCCGCCTCTTCGCGGAAGGCCTGCAGGTCGTCGCCGCCGAAGTCAGCCATGGGAAATCTCGCCTCTTGAAATCAGGTCGATCAAATCAAGGACGACGCCCGAAGAACAGAGCGCCGCCGTTCACACTTACTTGGGGTCGGGCAGGCCGAGAACCCGCTTGGAGACCACGTTGAGGTTCACCTCGGAGGTGCCGCCTTCGATGGAGTTGCCCTTGGAGCGCAGCCAGCCGTGGGTCGCGGTCAGTTCCAGCGGGGTGTAGGCCTCGCCGTCCCAGCCGAGGCCTTGCGCGCCCATGGCTTCGACCATCAGTTCCGAGCGCTCCTGCGCGAAGGTCGCCGCGGCGTACTTGATGATCGAGGTCGCGGCGCTGGGGCCGCTGGAGGCCTTCGACTCCGCCGCCACCCGGGCGATGGTCTTGTAGAAGCAGTCGAAGTCCATCTTGTTCTTGGTGATCCGCGTGCGCAGGTCGGCGTCGGCCAGGGCGCCGTCAGCGTCGGTTCCGACATAGGTCTTGGCGATCTGGGCCAGGTCGCCGGCCGCGCCGCCCGCGCCGCCGCCGCCGCCGAAGCCGCCGGAGATGTTCTGGCGCTCGTACTGCAGCAGCCGCTTGGCGATCTCCCAGCCGCCGTTGACCTTGCCGACCAGGGCCGCTTTGGGGATCTTCACGTCGGTGAAGAAGGTCTCGCAGAACGGGCTCTCGCCAGAGATCAGCTGGATCGGCCGGGTCTCGACGCCGGGGGTCTTCATATCAATAAGGACGAAGGAGATTCCTTCGTGCTTTTTCGAAGTATCGGTACGGACCAGGCAGAAGCACCAGTCGGCCTTGTTGGCGTAGGACGTCCACACCTTTTGGCCGTTGATCAGCCAATGGTCGCCCTTGTCCTCGCAACGGGTCTGCAGGCCGGCGAGGTCGGAGCCGGCGCCCGGCTCGGAATAGCCCTGGCACCAGCGGATTTCGCCGCGGACGATCTTGGGCAGGTACTCCTGCTTCTGTTCCTCGGTGCCGTACTCGAGCAGGACGGGGCCGAGCATCCATACGCCGAACGAGGCCAGCGGCTGGCGGTAGCGGCCGGCGCTGAGCTCCTGGTCGAGGACGCGGGCCTCCTGCGGCGAGAGGCCGCCGCCGCCGTAGGCCTGCGGCCAGGTCGGCGCGGTCCAGCCCTGCTGCGCCATGCGCTGCATCCAGACGATCTGCGGATCGTTGGAGCCGGCGAAGGCGCGGCCGCCCCAGACCGCCTCATAGTCGGTCTTGGCGTTCGGATCGCGCAGTTCGGGAGGATAGTTGGCTTCGAGCCAGGCTTTCACCTCGCCGCGGAACGCGTCGAGATCGCCGCCGCCAAAGTCGGCCATGAATTCCTCCCGCAAACGGAACGCCTTTACGCGCGGGCACATTAGCGAGCGGCGTTGCAAGAGCAAGCAGAACGAAACGCTTGTTTGACTGAAGCGGGCGCCCCTGCCCAGGCGACAAATCACGATATATACGGGCGCCAGGGGCGGCCATTTGGAGGGCGGATGAGGTTTTGGCGCGAAGTAAAGCCGGCGGCCTTCGCCGCGGCGCCGTCAACAGCGGCCATCCTGGCCCTGCTGGCCGGGATCATGCTCCTCGCCTCGGGCGCGACGCCCACCATCCCTGACCGCTTCTTCCAGATCTACGAGATCAGCCCCGTGGTGCTGATCGAAGTCAGCCACTTCCTGTCCAGCATCCTGGGCCTGGTCCTGGTGCTGCTGGCCTTCGGGCTGCGGGCCAGGCTCGACGGCGCCTGGTGGGCGACGCTGTTCACCCTGATCCTCGCCAGTCCGCTGGCGCTGCTGAAGGCCTTCGCCTGGGAGGAAGCGCTGGCGCTGGCGCTGTTCGCCGCCCTGCTGCTGCCGTTCCACGGCGCCTTCCCGCGCAAGGCGCGGCTGCTGAGCATGGAGGTCACGCCGGGCTGGCTGATCTCGGCCTTCGCGGTGATGGTCGGCGCCGGTCTGCTGGGCCTCTGGTCGTTCCAGCATGCCGACTACGGCGACAAGCCGTTCTGGGCGGTGATGGCCGACGCCGACGCGGCGCGGGCCATCCGCGGCTGGGTCGGGGCCGCGATCCTGCTGCTGGCCTTCGGGATCTGGCGGCTGTTCGCCTCGGCCGCGACGCCCAAGGTGGTCGGCGAGGACGATCCCGAGCTGGCGCGGGTCCGCGCCGTCCTGGCCAAGGCCGAGGAGGCCGAGCCCGGCTCCAACCTGGCGCTGCTGGGCGACAAGCGGTTCCTCTTCTCGCCCTCCGGCGAGAGCTTCCTGATGTTCGGCGTCCGCGGCCGTTCGTGGATATCCCTGGGCGCTCCGGTTGGGCGCCGGGACGAGTGCATGGATCTGCTGTGGCGCTTCCGCGAACTGGCCGACGCCCACGCCGCGCGCCCAGGCTTCTACGGCCTGGACGCCGAAGACCTGCCCGACGTGGTCGAACTGGGCTTTGCGATCGCCAAGGTCGGCGAGAGCGCCGCCGTGGCGCTGGACACCTTCACCATCGAGGGCACCAAGCGCGGCAACCTGCGCCGCGCCTGGCGGCAGGCGGGCGAGGCCGGCGCCACCTTCGAAGTCGTGCCGCCCGAGCGGGTGAACGAGATCATGCCGCAGCTGCAGGCGATCTCCGACGCCTGGCTGGTGCATCACGCCGGCGGCGACAAGAGCTTCTCGATGGGCGGCTTCTATCCGTCCTACGTGGCCGAGTTCCCTGTCGGCGTCGTGCGCTTCGAGGGCAAGATCATCGCCTTCGCGACGCTGTGGATCACCGCCAACAAGACCGCGTTCTCGATGGACCTGATGCGCTACATCGAGGAAGGCCCCCGGCGGATCATGGACTACCTGTTCGTCGAGCTGATCGAATGGGGCCGGCGCGAGGGATACCAGGCGATCGAGTTCGGCATGGCCCCGCTGTCGGGGCTGGACGACCGGCCGCTGGCGCCGGTGCTCTCGCGGGTGGGGGCGCTGATCTTCGAGCGCGGCGAGGAGATCTACAACTTCCAGGGCGTGCGGGCCTACAAGGGCAAGTACGATCCGGTCTGGCGGCCGCGCTACATGGCGGCCCCGAACAAGTGGGCGATCCCGCTGCTGTTGGCCGATATGGGCCTGCTCACCTCGGGCGGAGTCGCGGGCCTGGCCAAGCGGCCGAAGAAGGTCGAAGAGACGACCGGGCTGCCGACCGCGGCGTAGGGCTTGGCCGCTCAGCGGCCGGTCTTCACCCCCAGCAGGTTCACGGCGTGGACGATCATGAACAGCGCGAATGCGCTGGCCGTCACCATGATGAAGCGCCAGGGCATCAGCCGCGGCCCTTTGAGCGGGTCGGACGGCTTCGAGCCGCGCCAGCCGGCGAAGGCGGCGAGCGCGAGCAGGACGCCGCATAGCGCCAGGGTGACGTTCAGATCCATTTTCGTGCGCCTACAGCAGGCCGATGGCGGGTGCAAAGGTGAACCCGTCATTAACGCTTAACCGCCCCTTAACCACGTTGAGGCTTGTTTTCCCTAGGGGTCCCGGCGCCATCCACAGACTTTCGCGGCTGGCCCAATATCTAGTGTTAACCTTCCGTTTACACACCAGGGATCGGTGGTAGCGTCCAGAATGGGCTGGGAGAACGATTCGATATGACGTCGGGTGCGCCCTGGAGCGTCAAGGGGATCGACCCTAAGGCGAGAGAGGTCGCGAAGGACCTTGCACGCCGGTCCGGCATGACCCTCGGCGAATGGTTGAACCGCATGATCCTCGAGGATGACGCGCCCGAGGAAATCACCTCGCAATCCTATTTCGAGGAACGTCCCGCACGTTCCGACCGCGCCTATTTCGAGACCCCGCGCGCGCCGGACGCCGCGCCGGTGACGGTGATGGAGCCGCCCCCTGGCCGCTATGAGGCGGCCCAGCATCCTGGCGATGAAATGGGACGTGTGGCGATGGCGCTCGACCGCCTGAGCGGAAAGTTCGATCGCGCCGAGCCGCGCCTGACCCCGGAATCCATTGCGGCCGAAAGCGTGCTGCGCGAAGCCATGGCCCGCATCGAGGCCGCCGAGCGCGACGCGGTGGCCGTCGCCGCCCGCTTCGAGGGCGCCGTGCAAGAGGCGCGCGCCGAGAACACCCGCCTGGCCGAACGCCTGCGCCGGGTCGAGGCGGAGGCCGCCGGCCCGCGGTCGGCCGAGGCTCTGCGCTCGCTGGAAACGGCGCTCGGCAAGGTCGCCAGCCATCTCTACGAAGGCGAAGGCCGCACCCGCGACAGCCTGCAGGCCATGGAACAGCGGATCGACCAGATCTTCGCCTCCGGCGGCGGCGATCCGGCCAGCCTGCTCGAGGAAGTGGTCGATCGCGTCGATGCGCGCCTGACCGACGCCGAAACGCGGACGTCGGAAGCTCTGGTCAATCTGGGCCAGGCGTTCGCCAATCTCGACAGCCGCATGGGCGTCGCCGAAAAGGCCGTCGGGCCCGAGGTCGAGCGCCGGATCGAGGCGCTGGCCGCGACCCTGTCTCGCCGCGTCGAGGACGTTCGCGGCGAGATCGCGAAGGGTCTGCAGGACGTCGGCGGCGGCCGCTTCGAGCGCATGGAGCGTCAGCTCGGCGAAATGGCCGAGACGGTGCGCAAGTCCGAGCAGGCCTCGGGCGAGGCCATCGAACGGATGGGCCGCGAGGTCCTGACCGTGGCCGATACGTTGAACCGCCAGGTTCAGGCCGCCGAACATCGCAGCGCCGACGCGATCGAACAGGTCGGTGGCGAGGTCGCCCGCATCGCCCAGGCGATGGAGCAACGGCTCGGCCGCTCCGAGGGCGCGCACGCCGAGGCGCTGGAGAAGCTGGGCGCGGAGATCGGCCGCATCACCGACCGCCTGACGGAACGCATCGGCAGCTCGGAGCGCCGCGCCGCCCAGGCCATCGACGACGTCGGCGAACAGGTCGCCCGCGTCAGCGAACGCATCAGCCAGCGCCAGGAGCGTTCGGCCGAGGATCTCGCCGACCGCATCCGCCAGAGCGAGGAGCGCACTGCGCGCCTGCTCGACGAAGCGCGCGAGAAGATCGACCGCAGCCTGGCCGAGTCGCATCGCCGGATCAGCGAGCAGGCCCTGGCCGCCCCCGCCCCGGCTGCGCCGCGACTGACCCGCGAGGAACCGGCCGCGACACCGTTCGACCACGATCCGTTCCGTGAACTCGGCCCCGTCGCCGCCCCCAGGCCGGAAGGCCTGGCGCTGCAGGCCTTCGCCGCGCCCGAGCTGTCGGCCGGCGCGTTCGGCGAGGCCGCGCGCGCCGCCGAGCCCGGCGAGGAAGACGTCGACCAGCCGGTCGCCGCAGAGTTCCCGCAGACCGCCAACGCGCCTGTGTTCGACGCGGTTGATTTCGAGGCCGCCGACGGCTTCGATCCGATCGAGGAGGCCGCCGCAGCGCCGGTCGAGACCGAGATCGAAGCCGAAGTCGAACTTGAGGCCGAACCCGCAGTCGTCGAGGCGGCCGTCGAGACGCTGGACGTTCCAGAGCCGCCGACGAACGCTGACCCGTTCGCCGCCGCCGCCTGGATGTCGCCGGCCGCTTCGGAGCCGGCGCCCGCGGTCGACGTCGTCGCCGAAGTCCCGGAACCGGCCGGCGCCGGGGAGCCCGCCGAGCCGAACCGTCCGCTGTCGACGCGTGAGGTCATCGAGCAGGCGCGTGCCGCCGCACGCGCCGCCTCCAGCCCAGTCGAAGCCAAGCGCAAGGGCGGCGGCAAGATCGAGAAGCTGCCCCGCAAGGAGAAGGAGGGCGGCCGCTCGCTGTTCTCCGGGCTGAGCCTGCGCAAGCGGGCGGTCGGATCCTCGTCGCTGCAGACCGCCCTGCTGGTGGCCGGCGGCGCGGCGTTCCTGAGCCTCGGTGCGGCCAGCTACTTCGTCGCCGACGGCGAACCCGGCGGCGCGCCGCCCCAGCGGGTGGCCGACGCCCTGGCGGTGTTCGCCAGCGACCAGGCCGGCGAGATCACCGGCGGCGAAGCCGACACCAGCCCGAGCCCGGCCCCTGTCCGCGCCGCCGTGGCGCTGGCGCCGCAGCCGATCACTGCGCCCGGGACCCCGGCCCCGGCCGCCGCTGCGTCGGTCGAGGACCCCGCCGCCGTGGCCAGCCTCTACGCCGAGGCGCTGCGCGCGCTGGAGAGCTCCGAGCCCGGCGGCTTGGACAAGCTGCGCAAGGCCGCGAACCTCGGCCACTCGCCGGCCCAGTTCTACCTGGCCAAGCTCTACATGGACGGCGGGTCCGGCCTGAAGAAGGATCCCGTCGAGGCGCGTCGCTGGACCGAGCGCGCGGCCGAAGGCGGCAACCGAGCGGCCATGCACAACCTGGGCATCGCGCTGGCCCAGGGGACGGCCGGGACCAAGAACCTGACCCTGGCCGCCGAGTGGTTCCGCAAGGCGGCGGATCTTGGCCTGGTCGATAGCCAGTACAATCTCGGCGTCCTCTACGAGCAGGGGCGCGGCGTCACCCAGAACGCGGCCGAGGCCTACAAGTGGTACCTGATCGCGGCCCGCAGCCGTGACGAGCTGGCGCTCGACAACGCCGCGCGCGTGCGTGCGGGGCTGTCGGCTGAAGCCCGCGCGGTCGCCGAACGGTCGGCCCAGGGGTTCCGGCCGGTGACGCCGAGCACCGCGGTCGCAGCCACGCCGACCACGTCGAGCAACGACGTCGCCACCGCCCAGCGGGCGCTGTCGCGGCTGGCCTACTACCAGGGCCCGACCGACGGCGCCGTGTCGCCGGCGCTGACCATGGCGATCGCCGCCTATCAGCGCCATCAGGGCATGGCGGCGACCGGTTCGCTCGATCCCGTCACGCTTTCGCGGCTTCAGGTCTTCACGCGGTGACGCGCGCCGGGTAAGGGGCGCCCTTGGATTTCTACCTCCCCATTGCGGAAGTCTCCGTCAACGCGCCTCTGCTGATCGCGCTGGGCGCGGCGGTGGGGTTCATCTCGGGCCTGTTCGGCATCGGCGGCGGCTTCCTGATGACGCCGGTGCTGGTGTTCCTAGGCATCCCGCCGGCCGTGGCGGTGGCCAGCGAGGCCAACCACGTCGCCGCCTCCTCGACCTCCAGCGTGATCTCCTACACCCGGCGCAAGGCGGTCGACTTCCGCATGGGTGGGGTGCTGGCCGCCGGAGGCGCGGTCGGGTCGCTGCTGGGCGTCGAGGTGTTCCGCTGGCTGCGCCTGCTCGGCCAGGCCGACCTGGTCGTCTCGCTGTCCTATCTGATCTTCCTGGGCGTGATCGGCGCGCTGATGCTCTGGGAGTCGCTGGGCTCGATCCTGCGCCGGCGTCGCGGCGATGCGCCCAAGCCGCGCAAGGACCGGCGGCCGCCCTGGCTCTACGGCCTGCCGTTCAAGGTGCGGTTCCCGCGCTCGCGGCTCTATATCAGCGTCATTCCGCCGATCCTGCTCGGCGTGTTCGTCGGCATCCTGTCGGCGATCATGGGCGTCGGCGGCGGCTTCGTGCTGGTCCCGGCGATGGTCTACATCCTGCGGATGCCGGCCGGGGTGGTGGTCGGCACCAGCCTTTTCCAGATCATCATCACCACCTCGCTGACCAGCGTGCTGCAGGCCGGCCGCAACCAGACGGTCGATGTCGTGCTGGCGACCCTGCTGCTGGTCGGCGGCGTGCTGGGCGCGCAGGTCGGCGCGCGGGCGTCGTCGCGATTCCGGGCCGAGGAACTGCGGGCGCTGCTGGCGATCATCGTGCTGGCCGTGGGCCTGCGGATGGGCCTGGGGCTGTTCTTCACGCCGTCGGAGCCCTTCGTGCTGATGGCGGGGAACGGCTGATGGCGCTCGACGCAGGCCCGCCCGCACTGCCGCCTCCGGCGCAGCCGCCGGCCGCCGTGTCGGCCGCGCTGACCACCACCAATGTGCGGGTGACCTCGAGCTTCCGCGGCGCGCGCATCGTTCTCTATGGGGCGGTGCTCGATCCCGCCCAGAAGCCCAGCGACGTGGTGGTGATCGTCCGCGGCCCGGAGGCGCCGGTGCGCATGGCGCGCAAGACCCGCATCGCCGGGGTCTGGGTCAATTCCCGGCCGGTGGTGTTCGAAGGCGCGCCGGGCTTCTACATGGCCGCCTCGACCCGCCCGCTGGACGAGATCGCCAGCTTCAGCACGCTGCGGCGGCTGGGGGCGGGGATCGACCACCTGCGGATCAACGCGCCGATGGAGCAGCGCACCGAGAGCCGCTACGGCGTGCGCGACGTGGTGGTCAGCGGGCTGGGGGCCGACTATCTCGACTGGCGACGCGCGGTGGTGCGGCTGAAGGAGGCCAGCGGCCTCTACGCCGCCGACTCCCGCGGGGTCAGCTTCGTCGACAAGGGGCTTTTCAAGGCCGAGATCGACCTGCCGACCGGGGCGCCGATCGGGGTCTATTCCGCGGACATCTACCTGTTCCAGGACGGCCAGCCGGTGTCGAACCGGACCCGCGGCCTGACCGTCGAGAAGGCCGGCGTCGAGCGGGCGCTTTACCTGTTCGCCCATCAAAGGCCATGGTCGTACGGTCTGGCTTCGGTGGCGATCGCGCTGGCCGCGGGCTGGGCCGCCTCGGCGGCCTTCCGGAGGAACTGACCGCTTGGAAACCAACGGCCACGTGCACGCCGAGACCGCCGCGCCGCGTCCCCTCTGGGTGATCGCGCTGTTCGGGTTGGCGCCGTTCCCGATCTCCGCCCTGACCTATGTCTACGGCGACGCCGACATGAGCGGGCCGGCGCTGACTGTGCTGCTGACCTGGTCGGCGATCGTGCTGGGGTTCCTGGGCGGCATCCGCTGGGGGCTGGAGAGCGGCCGGGCGAGCCCGCGCTGGACGCGGCTGGCGACCTCGGTGGTGTCGCCGACGGTGGCCTGGACGCTGATCTTCGCCCGCGGCTCGGTGGAGACCGCCTGGCTGCTGTGCGGCTTCCTGGCCGCGTTCATCCTGCAATGGCTCTACGACCACGCCGCGCCCGACGTGCCGGCCCGGTTTCCGCGGCTGATGACCACCCTGACGCTGGGCGCCTGCCTTTCGCTGGCCCTGGCGCTCGAACAGGCGATGCGGATGTAGCTAGTCGCCGGCGACGGACCGCCAACCCACGGCGTGCACCCGGCCGGCCCCCAGCGCCCCGCAGAGCGGCGGGCGCGCGAACAATCCCGAGAACGCTTCGTCGCGGATGCTGAGGCCGCCGGCATAGGCGCCGAAGGCCGGCACCACCATCCGGGCGCCGTCGGTGACGAAGCAGCGGCGGCGCACGCTGCCGCGGGAGGCGACGACGCGGGCGCAGGGATGCAGGTGGCCGGCGACCTCGCCGTCCTGGCGGCCCGCGGTCGGTTCGTGCCGGAGGATCAGGCTCTCGACGCCGATCTCGTCGGCGACCTCGCCGGGCAGATGGCGCGGGCCGTCGGCGTCGTGGTTGCCGACCACCCATATCAGCCGGGTCAGGCCCGAGAGCGCGCGCAGGCCCTCGGCGTCGTCGCGGGCCAGCCGGTCCTCGGAGGCGCGGTCGTGGAAGGTGTCGCCGAGCAGCACGACGGCGTCCGGCTGGGCGGCGACCACTTCGGCCTGCAGGCGGCGCAAGGTGTCGCGGGTGTCGTAGGGCGGCAGCATCTGGCCGCGCATGGCGTAGGCCGAGCCCTTCTCCAGGTGCAGGTCGGCGACCACCAGCATGCGCGCCGCCTCGATCCACAGCGCGCCGCTGGGCCGCAAGGTCACGGCGGTTCCGTTCAGACCGGTGCGCAGGCCGCCGCAGGGGCTGGCCGCGAAGGCGTAGGGGGCGGGGGAGGCCAGCGCGCTCACGACATCGCCTCGGCGATCAGGTCGTCCTGCGCCTCGGCCAGGATCAGCTCGCCGGCGTCGCCGGGCGAGCGCTCCTTGCCGATCTCCAGCAGGATCGGCACCGCAAACGGCGACAGGTGCTCCAGCGGCGCATGGCGGATGGCGCCCTTGATGCGGGCGAGCATCTGGCCCAGGCGGGCGACGTCGATCATGCCGGTGGCGGCGTCCTCGCGCGCGCAGCGCAGCAGCAGATGGTCGGGTTGGTGGCGGCGCAGCACGTCGTAGATCAGATCCGTCGAAAAGGTCACTTGGCGGCCGGTCTTCTCGTGACCCGGGAAGCGCCGCTCGATGAGTCCCGAGATGATCGCACAGCCCTTGAAAGCCCGCTTCATCATGAAGCTCTCGGCGAGCCAGGCCTCCAGATCGTCGCCGAGCATGTCCTCGCCGAACAGCTCGTCGAATTCGAGGCCGTCCATGGGCTTCAGCGCCCAGATCGCCATCGCGTAGTCGTTGCAGACGAAGCCGAGCGGGGCGGCGCCCAGCCGCTCCAGCCGCCGGGTCAGCAGCATGGCCAGCGTCGTGTGGGCCAGCCGGCCCTCGAACGGATAGACCACCAGGAAGAAGCGCTTCCCGCGCGGGAAGGTCTCGAGCAGCATCTCCTCGGCCGGCGGGATCAGCGACAGGTCGCGCTGGGCCTCAAGCCATTCGCGCACGTCGGGCGGCAGCACCCGCCAGTGTTCCTGGTCGAACATCAGCTCGCGCACGCGGCCGGCCAGGAAGGTCGAGAGCGCGAACTTCGAGCCGCCCCAGGACGGCATCTTCGGGTCTTTGTTGACGGCCGGGCTGACCAGCACCTCGGTCCCGGTGACCGCGACCAGGGCCCAGACCTGGCCGGCGAAGACGAAGGTGTCGCCGGGGTCGAGCATCTCCAGCATGCCCTCCTCGACCTCGCCGATCTTGCGGCCCGCGCGGCCGCGGCCCATCGAGATGCGCACCGCCAGCATGGCCGGCGAGACGATGGCCCCGACGTTGAGCCGGTGGCGCTGGGCGGTTTCGGCGTTGCGCACGGTCCAGCGGCCGTCGAGGGTCTTCACGATCCGGCGGAAGCGGTCGTAGGTCTTCAGCGCGTAGCCGCCGGTGGAGACGAACTCGACGACCTGCTCGTAGTCCTCCCAGGCGAGGTCGCGATAAGGGCCGGCGCTGGTGATCTCGTCGTAGAAGGCCACGAGGTCGAAGGGCTCGGAGCAGGCGCAGCCCATGACGTGCTGGGCCAGCACGTCGAGCGCGCCGATGCGGCTGGCCTCGCCGTCGAAGCGGTTCTCGGCGATCGCCTCGCGGGCGGCCTGGCACTCCAGCATCTCGAAGCGGTTGGCCGGCACGAACAGCGCGCGCGAGGGCTCGTCGAGGCGGTGGTTGGCGCGGCCGATGCGCTGGACCATGCGGCTGGCGCCCTTGGGGCTGGCCAGCTGGATGACCAGATCGACGTCGCCCCAGTCGATGCCGAGGTCGAGGGTCGAGGTGCAGACCACGGCCCGCAGCTCGCCCCGCGCCATCGCCGCCTCGACCTTGCGCCGCTGCTCGGCGGCCAGGCTGCCGTGGTGCAGGGCGATCGGAAGATTGTCATCGTTCAGCCGCCAGAGCTCCTGGAAGGCGAACTCGGCCTGGAAGCGGGTGTTGACGAAGACCAGGGCGGTGCGGGCGCCCTTGATGGCCTCATAGACCTCGTCCATGGCGTGCTTGGCGGTGTGGCCGGCCCAGGGGACCTTGCCCTCCGACAGCAGCATGTCGACGATCGGCGGCGCGCCGGCCGGGCCGCGGACCAAGGCGACAGCCTCGTGCGTGTCGGCGGCGCGGCCATAGCCCATCCAGCGGCGGATGACGTCGGGATCGTCGACCGTCGCCGACAGCCCCACGCGCCGCAGGTTCGGCGCGAACTGCTGCAACCGCGCCAGGTCGAGCGCCAGCAGGTCGCCGCGCTTGGAGCCGTGCAGGGTATGGATCTCGTCGAGGATCACGCAGGACAAGCTCTCGAAATAGAGCCGCGCGCCCTCCCAGGCGCAGAACAGCGCCAGCTGCTCGGGCGTGGTCAGCAGGATGTCCGGCGGCTTGACGCGCTGGCGCTGGCGGCGCGAGATCCCGGTGTCGCCGGTGCGGCTCTCGGCGACGATGGGCAGGCCCATCTGGAGGATCGGCGCCATCAGGTTGCGCTCGACGTCGACGGCCAGCGCCTTGAGCGGCGAGATGTAGAGGGTGTGGATGCCGCGCGGCGCATTGGCCGGCGGCCGCTCGGCCAGCTCGATCAGGCTGGGCAGGAAGCCGGCCAGGGTCTTGCCGCCGCCGGTCGGGGCGATGAGCAGGGCGTCGCGCCCTTCGCGGGCCTGGGCGACCATGTCCAACTGGTGCGCGCGCGGGCTCCAGCCGCGACCCTCGAACCAGGCGGCGAACCTTGCGGGCAACAGATCAGGCGGGCTCGCCGGGCTATCGGCCATGTCCCGCCTATAGCATGTTCCCGTTCCGTTTCAGCGAATTCTTGCGCCCCTGAGTCGGTGGTCGGCGTGCGCGCGGGGCGTAGACTTCGCGCCGTCACGCACAAGCTGACAGGAGCCGAGCATGTCTCAGACGTATCCGGGGGAGTGCTTTTGCGGTTCAGTAAAAATCGAGGTCACGGGCCAACCGGCAGCCATGGGCTATTGCCATTGTCGATCCTGCCGATCGTGGTCCGGCGGGCCGGTCAACGCCTTCAGTCTCTGGGAGCCATCGGCCGTAAAGGTCGTGGCCGGACAGGAATACGTGGCGACCTTCGCCAAGACCGAGATGAGCGAGCGCAAGTATTGCAGCAAGTGCGGCGGCCACCTGATGGCCAATCACCCGCCGCTGAAGCTGGTCGATGTGTTCGCCGCCACGATCCCGACGCTCGAATTCGCGCCCGGCGTTCACGTCAACTACGCCGAGACCGTGCTGCGGATGAAGGACGGCCTGCCGAAACTGAAGGACTTCCCGGCCGAGTTCGGCGGCTCCGGCGAGGCGATCGGCGAGTAAATGCGGCCGATCGGCAGGTTTTCAACGTTCCCTTTCCGTTTCCTGCCGAAAGCCGCTAGCAAGGCGGTGTGAACGCCCCGACACCGAGTCTGGATCTTGCGCCCGCCCTGGTGGTGTTGCCTGGGCCCCGGGGCGGCGTCGCCGACGCGACCGGCGGCCAGGCGATCCGCGCGCCTGACGCCCGCGATCTGCTGCAGCGCGGACCGGTGCTGGTCGCCCACGCCTCGATGACGGCGCGGCGGCTGGGTCTGAACGCGCCGCCGCGGATGCCCGGCCTGTTCGACGCCCTCGAGCTCTACGCCTTCGCCCGGCCCGCGACCTTCTGCGCGCCATCGTCGGTGGGCCTGGCGCTGGCGCTCGGCCAGCCCGAGCCGAAAGGCGCGCAGGCTCAGGCCGAGGCCTTGCGCGCGGCCTGCACGCAACTGCTGAACGAGATCGCCGCCAGCCCGCAGCCGAGCCGGGAGGAGGCGCTGGCCATCGCCGAGACGATGATGCGCGCTGGCTGGGCCTGGGGGCCCGCGGTGGTCGCCGCCCTGCGCTCGGCCCCGGTCGGCAACCAGTTCCGCACCTCGGGCCTCGACGTCTGGACCCGCATCATGGAGTGGGAGGATCAGGCGCCGCCCGGCGAGGCCAGCTCGCGCCCCATCGCCCCGGAGGACGCCGGCAAGCGGCTGGCCGAACTGCTGCAGCGCTCGGGCCTCGACGAGACCCGTCCGGCCCAGGCCGAGTACGCCCAGGAGGCGGCGTTCGCCTTCGCCCCGCGAGAGCGCGAAGGCGAGCCGCGGATGATGCTGGCCGAGGCCGGGACCGGGGTCGGCAAGACCCTCGGCTACCTGGCGCCGGCCTCGCTGTGGGCCGAGGCCAACGGGCCCTCGGTCTGGGTCTCGACCTACACCCGCGCCCTGCAGCGGCAGATCGAGCGCGAGAGCCATTCGATCTTTCCCGACCCCAAGGTGCGGGCCAAGAAGGCCGTGGTCCGCAAGGGACGCGAGAACTATCTCTGCCTGCTGAACTTCCAGGACCTGGCCAACACCGCCCAGCTCGGCGGGGCCGACCTGATCGGCATGGCGCTGACCGCGCGCTGGGCGCGCGCCACCCGCGACGGCGACATGACCGGCGGCGACTTCCCGGCCTGGCTGCCGACCCTGTTCGCGGTCCCGGCGGCGGGGCAGGCCAGCGCCGCCAACCTGGTCGACCGGCGCGGCGAGTGCGTCCACACCGGTTGCCAGCATTACCGGGCCTGCTTCGTCGAGAAGGCGATCCGCGGCTCGCGCAAGGCCGACCTGGTGATCGCCAACCACGCCCTGGTCCTGACCCAGGCGGCGTTCGACGGCGCGCGGGCCGCGCGCGGCTCGAAGGCCGACGGCGAGACCACCCAGCTCAAGCGCATCGTCTTCGACGAGGGCCACCACCTGTTCGACGCCGCCGACGCGGCCTTCGCCGCGGCGCTGTCGGGGCAGGAGACCGCCGAACTGCGCCGCTGGATCCGCGGGCCTGAGGGGCGCGGCCGCCGCGGCCGCGGGCTGGAAGCGCGGCTGATGGACATGCTGGGCGACCGCGAGGACGCGCGCGAGGCGCTGGTCTCGGCGATCCAGGCCGCCGCCGCCCTGCCGGGCGAGGGCTGGTCGGGCCGCATCGCGCCGCCCAACGGCGAGGTCAATCCGATCGGGCCGATCGAGTCCTTCCTGGTGGCGGTGATCGAGCAACTGCGCGCGCGCGCCGCGCCGTCCGACGTCGGCATGGAGTGCGCCGCGCGCCCAGCCCTGGACCTGGTCCGCGCCACCGCCCGCGACGCCGCCGTCGCCCTGGCCAAGATCGAGGCCCCGCTGCTGGCTTTGGCCCGGCACCTGGAGGACCTGCTGGACGAGGAAGCCAGCCAGATCGTCACCAGCGACCGCGGCCGGATCGAGGGGGCGCTGCGCGGCCTGGACCGCCGCTGCCGGATGCTGCTGCCGGCCTGGCGCTCGATGCTGCGGGCCATCGACGAGGACGCCGAGGACGATCCGGACTTCGTCGACTGGTTCGACGCCACCTTCCTCTATGGGCGGGTGGTGGACGCCGCGTGCCGCCGCCACTGGGTCGATCCGACCGAGCCGCTGACCAACGCGGTCATCGCCCCGGCGCACGGGGTGCTGGTGACCAGCGCCACCCTGACCGACCCGACCCTGGACGACCCGTTCGCCCTGGCCGAGATGCGGACCGGCGCCGCGCGGCTGCCGGACCGGCCCAAGACCCTGAAGCTGACCTCGCCGTTCGACTACGCCGCCAATGCGCGGGCCTATGTGGTCACCGACATCGGCCGCGACGACCCGCGCCAGGTGGCCGCGGCGATGCGCGAGCTGTTCCTGGCCGCCGGGGGCGGGGGCGTGGGCCTGTTCACCGCTATCCGCCGGCTGCGCGCGGTGCACGAGCGGATCGCCGCGCCGCTGGCCGACAAGGGGCTGGCGCTCTACGCCCAGCATGTCGACCCGCTGGAGGTGGGCGCCCTGGTCGACATCTTCCGCGCCGAGGAGGACGCCTGCCTGCTCGGCACCGACGCCGTCAGGGACGGGGTCGACGTCCCCGGCCGCTCGCTGCGGCTGCTGGCCTTCGACCGCGTGCCGTGGCCGCGGCCCGACATCCTGCACAAGGCGCGGCGCACCCGGTTCGGCGGCAAGGTCTATGACGACAACGTCGCCCGCGCCCGCATCTCCCAGGCCTTCGGCCGGCTGATCCGCCGCGCCGACGACAAGGGCGTGTTCGTGATGCTGGACGCCGCCGCCCCGACGCGGCTGTTCTCGGGGTTGCCAGAAGGCGTGCGCGTCGACCGGCTGGGCCTGGTCGAGGTGATCGAGGCGGTGACGGAGTTCCTGGGGACGGGGGCGGCGAGCTCGGCGGAGTAAGCGCTCGGTATCTTGGTCACGGCTGTTTGCTGCGCCCTGCGGGTGACCACAGGGTGTCATCCCGGAAAGCGCGTCAGCGCTTGTCCGGGACCCATTCGCGTGGCGGCGGCGGATGAGGCGTGGCCGCGCCGAGGTTTGGTCCATCCGGTGGGTCCCGGTCTTGCTTCGCAAACCGGGATGACACCTCAGAGCTACTGGCCAGCCGCCAGCCAGCCGTCTTCGCGCAGGCGGCCGACGCGGGCGCGGGAGACGGGGGCTTGCAGGCCGCCCTTGAGGCTCAGGCGGAGGTTGCGGCCGTCCTCAACCACGCCGGCGATGGCCGAGCGGGCGACCCACCAGGAGCGGTGGGTCTGGACGCCTTCCAGATCCTTCAGCCCCTCCATCGCCTGGGAGAGCGACATCAGCACCAGGGCCGAGCCCTGGGGCGTGTGCACCCGGACGTAGTGATCCTCCATCTTCAGGCACAGCACCGTGCGGCCGAGATGCGCGGGGAGGCGCTCGCGCGGGTCGGCGGAGGTCGGGTTCGGAGCGTCGGCCGCGGCGCGTGGGCGGGTCGTCCAGAGCACGGCGGCGGTGATCAGGGCGCTGATCAGCAGGCACTGGGCGTACCATTCGAGCCAATGGACCTGCCCGACTACGGGCCAGAGCCGCACGGCCAGGGCGCGGCTGACCACGGCGGGCAGGACGGCCAGCAGGGCGATCGCCGGCGGCGTCCAGAGCCACAGCGGGACGCCGCGCTGGGCGGCCCAGGCGGACAGCCGCGGCAGGGCGAAGCCGAAGGCCAGCCAGCCGATCCACAGGTTGGCGGTCCAATAGGCCATGCGCACGGGCGCCGCGCCGTTGAGGTAGCTGCCGAACGGCCCGATGGCGCCGAGGACGAGACCCAGCGCGGTCGCCGCGGCGAAGCCTATCGCCGCCGTCCGCCATTTCGCCTGATCGCCGCCCGTCGATTCCATCGGTCGACCCTAGCAAAGGCGTGACTGCGCCGCAGCCGGCTCGCCCGCCGGCGAACCCGTTCGCCCGTTCACGCAGAAGCGCTGGTCTGCAAGCGGACCGGCCGGCACACCGCGGTCGGTCAACGTCCTTTCGAGAGCCCGTCTAAATGCCGCTGCTGCCCCTGATCGCCGCCCTTGTCTTGTCGTCCGCCTCGCCTGGTCCTGTCTCGAGCCCGGCGCCAGCGCCTGCCGCGAGGCCCGCCGATGCGGTGGTGTTCTCGCGGCTGACGGTTCCCGACGGGGACGGCCCGGCCATCGAGGCTGGCGTGTGGTCGCCGCCCGGCGGGGGACGCGGCCTGCCGCTGGTGGCGATCTCGCACGGCAACGGCGGCGACTTCCGCAGCCATGAGGACACTGCGCAGGCCCTGGCCGCCGCCGGCTTCGTGGTCGCGGCGCTGACCCACACCGGCGACAACTGGCGCGACCAGAGCCGGGCGACCGACGTGGCCGGCCGTCCGCGGCAGCTGTCGGTGCTGATCGACTACATGCTGACGGCTTGGGACGGACGGGCGGCGGTCGACCCGCAGCGGGTCGGCGCGTTCGGGTTCTCGGCCGGCGGCTTCACGGTGCTGACGGCGGCGGGCGGGCAGGCCGACCTGTCGAGCATCGCCGAGCATTGCCGGGTCAATCCGGGCTTCTACGACTGTCGGCTGATCGCCGGCCATCCGGTCGCGGCGCAGGCGCCCCGCTGGAGCCACGATGCGCGGATCAAGGCCGCGGTGGTCGCCGCGCCGGCGCTGGGGTTCGCCTTCACCCGCGAGGGGCTGGCCGGGGTGACGCAGCCGGTGCAGCTGTGGCAGGCGGGGCGCGACCAGGTGCTGCCGGCGCCGTGGTACGTCGAGCCGGTCCGTGCCGCGCTGCCGGCGACGCCGGAGTTCCACATGGTCGATGGCGCGGGGCACTTCGACTTCCTGCGGCCCTGCACGCCGCAGCTGGCGGCGGCCGCGCCGGCGATCTGCGCGCCGACGCCGGGGTTCGACCGAACGGCCTTCCACGAGCGGTTCAACGCGGAGGTGGTGCGGTTTCTGAAGGCGCGGCTGTGAGGTCGGGGGTTTCCTCTCCTGCGTAGCGGGGGAGGAATATACTTAGCTTCGGCGGAAAGTTTTTCTTGCCAGCGCCAGCGGCAGATAGTTAGCTGTGTTGGAAACTATCGTTCCGAGGAGCCGAGCCGATGAGCCTGGTGCTGCACTTCCATCCGCTGTCGTCCTACTGCCACAAGGTGCTGATCGGGCTCTATGAGCGCGGGACGCCGTTCGAGGCGCGGGTGGTGGATCTTTCGCAATCGGCGGGCGGCGAGTTCAAGGCGTTGTGGCCGACGGCGAAGATCCCGCTGCTGGTGGACGGCGCGCGCGCCGTGCCGGAGACCAGCATCCAACTCGAGTATCTCGACGCCCATTATCCGGGGCCGCCGATGCTGCCGGCCGACGCCGAGGCGCGGCTGGAGGCGCGGCTGTGGGACCGGGTGTTCGACCAGTACGTGATGACGCCGATGCAGAAGATCGTCGCCGACCGGCTGCGGGCCGACGGCGAGAAGGACCCGCGCGGGGTCGAGAACGCCCGCGAGATGCTGGCGATGGCCTACGACCTGATCGAGGGACACATGGCGGTGCGGACCTGGGCGGCGGGCGAGGCGTTCAGCCTGGCCGACTGCGCGGCGACGCCGGCGCTGTTCTATGCCGGGATCATCGAGCCGTGGGGCGAGGCGCGGGCCGAACTGAGCGCCTATTTCGAGCGGCTGCTGGCGCGGCCGTCGGTGGCGCGGACGCTGAGCGAGGCGCGGCCGTTCTTCGAATACTTCCCGTACCGCGAGCTGATGCCGGCGCGCTTCCTGGAGGAGGCGTGAGCGAGGGGCTGGACCGGGTGTTCACGGCGCTGGCCGATCCGGGCCGGCGGGCGATGATCGACCGGCTGGCGGCGGGGCCGGCCTCGGCCAGCGAGCTGGCGGCGCCGACCACCCTGGCGCTGCCCTCGGTGATGAAGCACCTGGCGGTGCTGGAGGCCAGCGGCATGGTCTCCTCGCAGAAGGCCGGGCGGGTGCGGACCTACCGGCTGGCGCCCGATGCGTTCAGCGGGCTGGAGGCCTGGGTCGCGCAGCGCAAGCGGGCGTGGAACGCGCAGTTCGACCGGCTGGACGCCTATCTGGCGCAAACCAAGGATGGAGGCGGTCGATGAGGTCGGCGAGCCATACGAGCTTCGTGATCGAGCGGCGGTTCGCCGCCTCGCCCGCGGCGGTGTTCGGCGCCTGGGCCGACCTGGAGGCCAAGAAGCGCTGGTCGGACTGTCATGTCGACGAGGGCGAGACCGAGCTGACGATGGATTTCCGGCCCGGCGGCCGCGAGAGCTATCGCGCGCAGCTGCCCGGCGGGGTGAGCCAGCGGGTGGAGAAGGTGTTCTTCGACATCGTGCCCGATGCGCGCATCGTCTTCGCCTACGACGTCGAGATCGGCGGCAAGCGGCTGTCGGCCTCGCTGGTGACCGTGGAGTTCAGCGCCGAGGGCGAGGCGACCTTCATGCGGATGACCGAGCAGCTGGCCTATTTCGACGGCCACGACGACCTGGCGGACCGCATCGAAGGCACCCGAGAGGGGATCGAGCGGCTGGCGCTGGAGGTCGAGGCCGCCGGCGCCCACTGACGCCGGATCAGTGTCCGGAGCTCTTGGAGAAGACGTTGATCACCAGGACGCCGAGCAGGATCAGGCCCATGCCGACCAGGGCCGGGGCGTCGAGCTTCTGCTTGAACAGCACCCAGGCGATGGCGGTGATCAGCACGATGCCGACGCCCGACCAGATCGCGTAGCCGATGCCGACGGGCACGGTCTTCATCGAGTGCGACAGGCACCAGAAGGCGAAGCCGTAACCGACCGCGGTGACCAGGGAGGGGACCAGCCGGGTGAAGCTGTCGGAGGCCTTCAAGGCGGTGGTGGCGATCACCTCCGCGACGATGGCCAGGCCCAGCCAGACGTAACCGTTCATCCCAACTCCCTAAGTGAACTCGGCGCTTGTGCAGATCGCACGGCGGGTGGAAGCATATAGGCGGTCGGGGTCACAAGCGCCCGCTGCCAGAGGCGGGCGCCCTCACGTTTGGGAGGGCCCTAGGATGGGCAGACCAGGTTCCGGCGCCGCACGCGCCATCGCCCTCGTCGGCGCGGCGGGAGCCGGTAAGACAACCCTCATGGAAGCCATGCTGTTCGCGGCCGGCGCGATCCCGCGCCAGGGCGAGGTCGGCTCGGCCAGCGTCGGCGACGCCAGTCCCGAGGCGCGGGCCCGCGGGCAGTCGATTGAGTTCAACGTCGCCGGCTTCGAGTTCATGGGCGACCGCTATGCGGTGATCGACTGCCCCGGCTCGCCCGAGTTCGCGGGCACCGAAGACTTCGTGCTGCCGGCGGTGGATCTGGCGATCATCGTCGCCGATCCGAACCCGACGCGGGCGCACCTGCTGCAGCCGATCTTCAAGGAGCTCGAGGCGCGGCGCACGCCGCACGCGGTGTTCGTCAACAAGATCGACCAGGCGCGCGGCGGGCTGGACGAGCTGATGGCGGCGATGGCGCCGGCGTCGGGAAACCGATTGGTCGCCCGGCAGATCCCCATGGTCGAGAAGGAGCACGTGACCGGGTTCGTCGACCTGGCGCTGGAGCGGGCCTTCGTCTACCGGCCGGGGCAGCCGAGCCAGCAGATCGACCTGACCGGCGACGTCGCCGCGGCCGAGGCCGACGCGCGCTTCCACATGCTGGAGCAGCTGGCCGACTTCGACGACACGCTGATGGAGCAATTGCTGTCGGACCTCAGCCCGGAGCGGGACGCGGTGTTCGCGGACCTGGTGGCGGATCTGGCGCAGGGGCTGATCACGCCGGTGTTCTTCGGCTCGGCGCTGAACGGCTTCGGGATCCGGCGGCTGCTGAAGGCGCTGCGGCACGAGACGCCGGACGTGGTGGCGGCCGCCGCGCGCATGGGGCTGGACGGGCCGTGCAGCTACATCTTCAAGACCTCCTACGCCGGGCAGGCGGGCAAGATCGCCTATGCGCGCGTCATGCAGGGCGAGCTGGCCGACGGTCAGGAGCTGACCCTGGGCGGCGGCGACAAGGCGCGGGCTGGCGGGCTGACCAGCTTCGCCTCGCCGAGCGGCAAGAAGACCGACAAGGCCGGTGAGGGCGAGGTGGTGGCGATCGGCAAGCTGGAAGCGGCGATGCCGGGCATGGTCGCCTCGATGGACGGCAAGGCGCGCAGCCTGGCGCAGCCGGCGTTCCCGCCGGCGACGCTGTACTCGATGTCGATCTCGGCCAAGGACCGCAAGGACGACGTGCGGCTGTCGGCGGCGCTGAACAAGCTGGCGGAGGAGGACCCGGCGATCGTCATCGCCCAGGATCCGACCACCCAGGAGACCATCGTCTCCGGCCGCGGCGAGGCGCACCTGCAGGTGCTGCTGGAGCGGCTGAAACGCCGGTTCGGGGTCGAGGCGGCGACCAACCGGCCGAAGGTCTCGTACCAGGAGAGCTTGCGCAAGCCGGTGACCCAGCGCGGGCGGCACAAGAAGCAGACCGGCGGTCATGGTCAGTTCGGCGACGTGGTGCTGGAGATCAAGCCGCGGGCGCGGGGCGAGGGCTTTTCCTTCACCCAGAAGATCACCGGCGGGGTGGTGCCCAAGCAGTGGATCCCCTCGGTCGAGCAGGGCGTGCGCGACGCCATGGAGCGCGGCGCGTTCGGGTTTCCGGTGACCGATGTCGAGGTGGTGCTGGTCGACGGCTCCTATCACAGCGTCGACTCCTCGGAGATGAGCTTCCGGGCGGCGGGCCGGCTGGCGATGAGCGAGGGGCTGCGGGCCGCCGCGCCCTACCTGCTGGAGCCGGTCGAGAAGCTGATCATCCACGCGCCGCAGGCCTCGACCTCGAAGATCACCCAGGCGGTGACCGCGCGGCGCGGGCAGATCCTCGGCTTTGCGCCGCGCGAGGGCTGGAGCGGCTGGGACGAGATCGAGGTCTGCCTGCCCCGAGCTGAGCGTCAGGACCTGATCCAGGAACTGCGCGGCCTGACCCAGGGACTGGGCGAGTTCACCGCGGAATTCGACCACATGGCCGAACTGCCCGGCAGGCTGGCCGAGCAGCTAACCAAGGGCGAGCAGCACGCGGGGTGAGGAAATCCTCCCCTTCCGGTGCTCAGTGCTTGCCGCGGTCGCGGCCGAAGTTGGGCTCGGCGCTTTCCTGGCCGGCGGCGATGATGCCGCGGCGGATTTCGCGGGTGCGGGTGAACAGGTCGTAGAGCTTGTCGGACTCGCCCCAGCGGATGGCGCGCGAGAGCGCCTGGAGGTCTTCGGTGAAGCGGCCGAGGATCTCCAGCACCGCGTCCTTGTTGGCCACGAACACGTCGCGCCACATGGTCGGATCGGAGGCGGCGATGCGGGTGAAGTCGCGGAAGCCGCCGGCCGAGTACTTCATCACCTCGGCCTGGGTGACCTCCTCCATGTCGGCGGCGGTGCCGACGATGTTGTAGGCGATCAGGTGGGGCAGGTGGCTGGTGACGGCCAGCACCAGGTCGTGGTGGCCGGCGTCCATCTGCTCGACATTGGCGCCCAGCGCGCGCCAGAACTCGGCCAGGCGGCCGGCGGCCTCGATATAGGCCGCGTCGTCGCGCGGCTGGGGCGTCAGGATCACCCAGCGGTTCTGGAACAGCTCGGCGAGGCCGGCGTCGGGGCCGGAGTGCTCGGTGCCGGCGATCGGGTGGCCGGGGACGATGAAGACGTTCTCGGGCAGGGCCTTGGCGAGGGCGTCGGCGACGCTGCCCTTGACCGAGCCGACATCGGTGACGGTCGCGCCGGGCTTCAGCGCCGGCGCGGCGGCGGCGGCGGCCTGGCCCATGGCCAGCACCGGGACGGCCAGGACCACGAGGTCGGCGTCCTTGACGGCCTGCGCGATGTCGCCGGTGACCTCGTCGGCGTAGCCGAGCTCGGCGATGCGGGCGCGGTGGGCCTCGCTGGCGTCGGCGACGAAGACGTGGCCGACGGCGCCGGCCTCGCGGGCCGCGCGGATCACCGACGAGCCGATCAGGCCGCAGCCGATCACCGCCATGCGCGGATAGATCACGCTCACTGCGCGGCTCCCTTCATGAACTCGGCCAGGGCCTCGACGACGGCGCGGTTGTGCGCCTCCAGGCCGATGGTGATGCGCAGGTGGTTGGGCAGGCCGTAGCCGGCCACGTAGCGCACGATCAGGCCGCGGGCGCTGAGGAAGGCGTCGGCCTCCTTGGCGGTCTTGCCCGGGGTGGCCGGGAAGCCGACCAGCACGAAGTTGGCGGCCGAGGGCAGCGGCTCGAGGCCGAGGCCGCCCAGCTGTTGGGCCAGCCAGGGGCGCCACTGGTTCACCAGGTCGAGCGAGCGGCGCTGGAAGTCCTCGTCGCCGAGCGCGGCGACGGCGGCCAGCTGGGCCGGGATGTTGACGTTGAACGGCAGGCGGATGCGGTCGACGGCGGCGGCCATCTCCGGCGGCATGTAGGCCCAGCCGACCCGCAGCGCGGCGAGGCCGTGCAGCTTGGAGAAGGTGCGGGTGACGACGACGTTCTCGAACTCGCGGACCATCGACATGCCGTCCTCGTAGGCCGGGTCGTCGCAGAACTCGGCATAGGCGCCGTCGAGGCAGAGCACGACGCTGGGCGGCAGCCCCGCGTGCAGGCGGCGGATCTCCTCGCCCGAGTTCCAGGTGCCGGTCGGGTTGGCCGGGTTGGCGACGAAGACGATGCGGGTGCGCGCGTCGACCAGCTTGAGCAGCTCGTCGACGTCGATGCGGTAGCCGGGCTCGGGGGCCATGCGGACTTCCGCCTGGCAGGCGCGTGCGCCGATGGCGTAGGCGCCGAAGCCGAACTCGCCCTGGACGATGTTGTCGCCCGGCTCGAGGAAGGTCTGGTTGAGCAGCTGGAAGATCTCGTCCGAGCCGCAGCCGAACAGCAGGCGATCGGGCTCCAGGCCGTAGGTCGCCGCCAGCGCCTCGCGCAGGATCGTCGAGCGCCCGTCGGGGTACATCTGCAGCTGGTCGAAGGCGGTCGAGAACGCCTCGCGGGCGGCGGGGCTGGAGCCGAGGATGTTCTCGTTGGCCGACAGCTTCAGCGGATGCTCGACCCCGTCGACCTTCGACTTGCCCGGCACATAGGGGGCGATGTCGAGGATGCCCGGCTTGGGCGTCGGGCGCGGGGCGGAGGCGCGGTCGAGAACGGTGTCGGACATGGGTGCGGCGGCGATGGGAGGGAGCGCCGTCTTACACGTCGATCGGCGCCGGCGCAGCCCCGATGACTCCGGTCAGGCGGCCAGGGGCGCGGGCCAGGCGCTCGTCGCCGGCCTGGTAGAAGCCCATCAGCGCGAACAGCTTCAGACCGCCGGCCTCGGCGATCAGGTCGCCGGCGACGCCGTCGCGGCCGAGCGCGTTTTCGATGGCCTGGGCCGTGCCGCCGGCGTCGGTGACCCAGTAGGTCAGGTCGGCGCCGGTGGGTTCGACCTCGACCTCGGCGACGGCCAGGGCGACGTTCGGCCCCCAGGCCGACAGGCACGGCAGGGCGGCGAACACCTTGAGTTTCGGCTCGGCCAGCAGACGGCCCCACCAGGGGGTGTCGGACGAGAGGGCGAGCACGGCGACGCCGCCGAGGGTCTTAGCGCCGGCGATGGCGTCCTCGGGGCGGGCCACCTGGCGCAGCGAGGGGGCGGCGCCGAAGCGCAGGCGCGCGCCCTCGACCGCGCGGCCGGGATCGCGGCCGCCGAAGACCGAGATGTGGAACGGCCCCTGGCGCGAGAGGCTGTCGCCGATCAGCTCGCGCCAGATGCGGACGACGAGACTGGGACGGGCGGCGTTGCGCGGCTTGTCGAGCAGGGTGCGGATGAGCTGCGCCTCGCGGCCGGGGCGCAGAGCGAACTTGTCAGCGTCGCCGGCCGCGGCCTTGGCGGCGGCGACCTGGACGGCCAGGCCCGCGCGCTCGTCGACCAGGGCCAGCAGCTGCGCGTCGATCGCGTCGATGCGCGCGCGCACGGCCTCGAGGGTAGGCGGAGCGGACTTGGGATCGGCCTTGGCCATACTTTCCCCCGAAAACGAAGTTTCGGCGCATAGGTCATCGCAGACGATGGCGCAATAGGCCCCTTCGCCGCAAAAAAGTTGCACGGGAAACCTGTTGCGGCGTGAGGCGCCGGGATGACTGCGCGACGGGGTTAGCGGGGTTTGCGGAACACCAGGGTGAACTGGTCGGTCTTGCCGCGGATGGACGGGTCGAAGACGTTGGTGGTGTGGGGATCGGCGGCGTCACGGTACAGCGGGCTTTCGCTCTCCAGCACGAAGCCGGCGGCCTTCAGGTCGCTCTTCACCGCCTCCGGGTCGATGCGGTGCAGGCTGTCGGCGGCGCTGATGCCCGAACCCGGCAGGGCGGCGTGGTCGACGACCAGCAGCACGCCGCCGGGCTTAAGCGATTTGAAGAGCTCAGCGTCGACCTTGGCGGCGGTCCCGGACGGAAACGGCTTCAGGTAGAGGTCGTGATAATTCTGGACGGTGACGATGGCGTCGAGGCCGTCCGGCAGATCGAGCTGCTGGAAGCTGGCGTCGAGCGGCGTGACGTTCTTGTAGGCGTCGGCGACCTTCTTGAGGTTCTCGCCGTACGAAGCCTGGAACTTGATGAATTCGCCGGGCTGGTAGGCGTAGACGTGGCCGGTCGGGCCGACCGCGGCCGACAGGATGCGGGTGATGTAGCCGCCGCCGATCACGAAGTCGGCCACCTTGTCGCCGGTCTTGATGTCGGCCAGGGCCAGCAGGTCTCCCGGCTTGCGGGCGGCGTCGCGGACGACATCGGCGGCCGGTCGGGCCGGATCGGCCAGGGCCGCGGCGATGTTGGCCGGCGGCGCGGCGAGCGCGGGGACCGCCAGGCCGGCGGCGAGCACGAGGGCGAGGATGCCGGTGCGCGTGGTCATGGGTGACGCCTCTCCGTTTTGCGGCAGGCTAGCGGGGCGCGGCCGCTTCGGGAATATCGATGTTATCGGTTGGAGCGAGTCGGCGGCGCAGCTCAGATGGGCGCGTGGGCTGACGGGCGCCGGGGGGACGACTTTGGATCGACGGAATTTCCTGGCCGGAGCGGCGGTCACGGGGCTGGCGCTGAGCCTCGGCGGCGCGGCGGCGGCGCAGGTCGAGGGTCTGAGCAAGATCACCGGCGGCGCGGTCCCGATTTCGCAAGCCGAACGGCTGGCGCGGATGGCCAAGGTCCAGGGCCTGATGAAGGCGCAGGGGCTGTCGGCGCTGGTGGTCGAGGCCGGCGCGTCGCTGACCTATTTCACCGGCGTGCGCTGGTGGCGCAGCGAACGGGTGACCGCCGCGATCATCCCGGTCGAGGGCGAAACCCTGATCGTCACGCCGCACTTCGAGGAACCGTCGGTGCGCGAGACCCTGGCGGTCCCGGCGCAGGTGCGGGTCTGGCAGGAGGACGAGGACCCGGCCTTGGTGGTCGCCGACTGGCTGAAGGCGAAGAAGCTGGCGGCCGGGAAGATCGGCGTCGAGGAGACCGTGCGGTTCTTTGTCCACGACGGCCTGGCGCGGCGGATGCCCGACGCGAAGTTCGTCTCCGGCGCCGACGTCGTGCGCGGCTGCCGGATGATCAAGTCGCCGGCCGAGTTGGCGCTGATGCAGCTGGCGGCCGACGTGACGCTCGCCGCCTATCGCTACACCCACGGCAAGGTCGAGCGCGGCATGACCCACGCCGACGTCGGCGCGATCATGAACAAGGCCACCCGCGCGCTGGGCGGATCGCCCGAGTTCGAGATGGTGCTGGTCGGCGCGGACGCGGCCCTGCCGCACGGCTCGGAGAAGCCGCAGGTCGTGCGCGAGGGCGAGATCGTGCTGATGGACTGCGGCTGCACGGTCGAGTGCTATCAGTCCGACATCTCGCGGACCTTCGTGTTCGGCGAGCCGACGGCGGCGCAGCGCAAGGTCTGGAACGAGGTGGCGCGCGGCCAGCAGATCGCCTTCGAGACCGCCCAGATCGGCGCCCCGGCCGGCGGCGTCGACGACGCCGTGCGGCGCTACTACGAGAGCCTGGGATATGGACCGGACTACGGCCTGCCCGGCCTGTCGCACCGGACCGGGCACGGCATCGGCATGGAGGGCCACGAGCCGATCAACTTCGTGCGCGGCGAGGCGACCAAGTTGGCGGCGGGCATGTGCCTGTCGAACGAGCCTGGCCTCTATCTGCCTGGCCAGTTCGGGGTGCGGCTCGAAGATTGCCTCTACATGACCGAGCAGGGACCGCGCTGGTTCTCCAAGCCGCCGACCTCGATCGACAAGCCGATGGGCTGACATCCTGCTGACAGGTTTTGGCGCCGGAAGCGGCGATGATGCGTTTCGTCATCGCGGGTCTGGAGTATCGCCATGGGCAAGCACATCGCCTTCATCGTCATCGACAATTTCGCCGACTGGGAGCACGCGCAGCTCAGCGCCGCGGCTCGCGCCTATTTCGACGGGGCGACGTCGTTCCACACGCCGGGCGGACGGCCGGTCACCTCGATGGGCGGCATGACCATCGATCCGGGATCGGCCATCGAGGACCTGACGCCGGACGCCTACGACGCCCTGGTCGTGGTCGGATCGGACGGCTGGACCGGCGACGACGCGCCCGACATCGCCCCGGTGCTGCGGGCGGCCGACGAGGCCGGCAAGGTGGTCGGGGCGATCTGCGCCGGGACAGTGGCGGCCGCGCGCGCGGGCCTGCTGGACAGCCGGCGCCACACCTCCAACGCGCTCGACTTCATGCGCTGCTACACGCCCGGCTATCGGGCCTGGGACCTCTATGTCGACACCCCGACGGCGGTGCGCGACGGGACGCTGGTGACGGCGGCCGGCTCGGCGCCGGTGACCTTCACGATCGAGGTGCTGGGCGCGCTGCATCCCGAGCGGGCCGACAGCCTGGCGCAGTTCCGGGCGATGTGCGCGGCGGAGCTGGCGGGCTAGCTCAGCCGGGAAGGCCGTCGAGCTTGGGGATGGCGTCGAGGTCGGCGTCCCAGTCGGCGCGGCTGGCCCAGCTGATGTGCGCGGTGGGGCGGATGTCGACGGGGCTGTCGAGGCTGCCGGCAGGCACCTTGACGAAGGCGCCGTCCATCTGGACGTCCGGCAGCGCCGAGCCGCACGAGGTGCAGAAGCTGCGCTCGTGGCGCGTGCCGGGCACGCGGTAGGTCTTCACGTCCGCCTCGCCGCTCAGCCAACGCAACTGCGCGCCGGCCGCGAACAGATTGGCGCCATGGGCCGATCCGCCGCCCTTCCGACAACGCGAGCAGTGGCAGAGGAAGAAGGCGTCGAATGCGCCTTCGACCTCGAAGCGCACGGCGCCGCAGAGGCAGGACCCGGCGACCTTGGGCGCAGGCATGGCTAGTAGACCTTCGGGGCCGGGCCGATGGCGACCGGTCCCAGCGTGGTCTGGCCGGCCTGGAAGGTGACGTTGGCCCGGGCGACGTCGTCATTGCCCTGGCGGGCGGCGGCGACGGCCGAGGCGGCGATTGCGGCCTCGGGGCGGATCACCCCTGTCTCGGCCATGGCGCCGAGAGCTTTGGGCGCTTCGCGCAGGGTGACGTCGAGCGAGCCGTTCAAGCGGCCGTCATAGCCGACGCTGAGCACGCCGGACTGGGCGCCGACCACCGCCTCGCCGGCGGTGATCCCGGCCTGGCGCACCGTCATGCGGCCGCCGGCGGTGGTCCAGGCGCGGACGGCTTCGGGCCAGTTGGCGCCCTGGAAGGCGCTGATCTTGGAGAGCAGCGAGTCCCACGAGATCGAGATCGGCTTGTCGCCGGCGACGCGGGCGAAGAGGCCCGAGAGCCGGGCGACGCCGGCGTCGACCTTGAAGAACACCGCGGCCTGGTCGTCGGGACCGGGCCGGAAGTGGAATTCGACCTTGTCGGCGGCCGACAGCGCGAACGGCTGGGCGCCCGGGGTCGGCGCGAAGGTCAGCTTGGTCCCTTCGAACGAGAAGCGCGGCAGCGGCTGGTCGAGGCCCGCGAGGCTGGCGTGGATCACGTCGCCCTTGATCTCGACCGGGCCGCCGACCGGGCGGGTGAAGGTCAGGCCGCCCGGCGTGGCCAGCACCCAGGTCGACAGGCCGTGCATGAACGCCTGGGCTTCGAGCTTCGGCGCAGCCAGCGCCCAGCCGGACGGCTCGCGGACCTTGGCGTCGTCGAGCTGGATGTTGAGCCGGAACGGGTAGCCGTAGATCCGCTTGTGGCTCCAGGCGACGTCGTAGCCGGCCTTTCGCAGCTGTTCGGCGCCGGCTTCGAGCCGCTTGTCCGCCTCGCCGCGGGCGTAGACCCAAAGGCCGCTCCAGCCGATGGCGGCGACCCCGGCGATGATGAACGGGATGTAGAGCGCCGCGCGTCGGGGTTTGCGGTGGTGCGCCGGATCGGGCACAGGGGAGGAAGACGGAGCGGGATTGTCGCGGCGGGCCATGTCGGTTGAGCGTTGGGTCTTCGGTTACGGGTCGCTGATGTGGCGTCCGGGGTTCGAGTTCGTCGAGCGCCAGAGCGCCACCCTACACGGGCGGCGGCGCGCCTTCTGCATCTATTCGGTGCACCATCGCGGCACCTACCAGCGGCCGGGCCTGGTGCTGGGCCTGGCGCCGGGCGGCGCGGTGCGCGGCGCGGCCTATCGGGTCGCCGAGGAGCACTGGCCGGCGACCTATGAATACCTGCGCGAGCGCGAGCAGCCGACCGAGACCTATGTCGAGGCCAAGGCCAATATCCGGCTGGCGAACGGCCATCGGGTCGAGACGCTGGTCTTCCTGTCCGACGTGCACCATCCGCAGTGGGCCGGGGCGCTGTCGCTGGAGCGGCAGGCCGAGCTGATCGCCGGAGCCCATGGGCTGTCGGGCCGCAATGTCGACTATCTGCGCGACCTGGTCGTCCACCTCTGCGAGATGGGCGTGCACGACGCGGCGATGGAGAAGCTGCTCGGCATGGTCGAGGCGCGCGAGCTGGCGCGGTGACCTTTAAATGCTCCCCCTCTGGGGGAGCTCCGGGCCGCTAGGCCCGGTGAGGGCGCATCCGCGTCGAGTCAAAGTCCCCCTCAGCCGGCCGTTCGGCCGCCAGCTTCCCCAGAGGGGGAGTATTCAAAGGGATCACAGCGTCAGCAGCGCGTTCGAGGCGGCTTCGGTGCGCTCCTGCAGGGTGCGCATGAACTCGGCGCGCTTGAGGCCCGGCTGGATCGGCTCGAGGTATTCGAAGACGATGGTGCCCGGTTTGCGGGTGAAGCCGTGCTTGGGCCAGTGGACGCCGGCGTTGGTGGCGATCGGGTGCACCGGCACGTCGATCTCGCGGTAGAGCGCGGCGATGCCGGGCTTGTAGTCGGGCGGCGCGCCGGGCGCGGTGCGGGTGCCCTCAGGGGCGATGATCACCTGGCGGTGTTCGGCGAAGCGTTCCTGGGCGTCCTTGACCAGCTTGCGCAGGGCGGCGGAGTGACCCTCGCGGTCGACGACGATCATCTTGGCCTTCATCGCGTACCAGCTGAAGAACGGGATCCACATCAGCTCCTTCTTCATGACGAAGCAGGCGTCCGGCATGAAGGCGAACTGGGCGAAGACGTCGAACATGCACTGGTGCTTGGGCGCCAGCAGGGCCGCGCCGGTCGGCATGTGCTCGCGGCCGCGGACTTCGACCTTGATGTCGCAGACGACGCGCAGCAGGACGATGATGCCCCTGGCCCAGCCGCGCATCATCTCCGTGCACCAGCTGCGCGGGGCCGGCAGGACGACGATCGCGCAGCCGACCGCGACCAGGACGGACCACAGATAGAACAGGACGGCGAACGCCAGGGAGCGGAGGGTGGTCAAGCAGGTCAGCCTTTCTTCGGCGCGGCCGGTTCGTTGCGGGGGCCGAGGCCCAGCACCGCTTCGCGGCCCAGGATCGCCAGGTACTTGCAGTACTCGGTCACCATCAGCCGGGCGGCGCCGCTGGTGCGCCACCAGCGGCCGGCGTTCATCACCGAGGTGGCGACCGGATAAGGGGTGAGGCGCTTGTCGGGCATGGCGCCGCGCAGTTCGAGCATGGCGCGCGGCATGTGGTAGTCGGCGGTGACCACGATCAGGCTGTCGAAGCGCATGGCCCGCGCCCACTCCTGGGTCTCGCGGGCGTTGCCGAGGGTGTTGGCGGCGTCGAAGCCGAGGTCGACGCAGCAGTCGTAGAGCCGGCGCACGGCGCGGCTGACCACGCGGATATCCTCACGCGAGGCCTCGCGGCTGACGCCGGAGACCAGCATGCGGCGGGCCTTGCCGTCGGCCAGCAACTCCATGGCGGCGCCGATGCGTTCGTTGGAGCCGGCGCCGGTCAGGGCGACGACGCCGTCGGCCACGGGCGGCTGCGGCGCCGGGGTCGAGCGCTCGACCCGCTCGGCGAAGGCCAGCAGGCCGGCCGCCCAGATGGCGGCGACGACGAGGAGGGCGGTCAGGCCTTTCACGAAAGCTCCCGGACCATGGCCTGGGCGGTGAAGCGCGCGGCGAGGGCCGCGACGCCGCCGGCCACCAGCGGCGCGGGCAGGACCGACAACAGATCGATCCAAGCGATCGGCAGCACCGGCGTCAAACCTTGGCCTCCACCCGCCAAACGCAACAGAGCTCCCATGATCGCCGCCCCGCCGGCTCCAAACAAGCCCGCCAGCGCCGCCATACGGGCGAAGCGAGCCTGGAACAGGCGGGCGATGAAGCTGTCTTCGGCCCCGGAGAGATGCAGCACCTCGACCACTTCGCGGCGCGCGGCGAGGCCGGCGCGGGTGGCGAAGGCGACCACCGCGGCGGCGGCCACGGCGATCAGACCGAACACCGCCAGCCCGACCCAGCGGGCGGTGCGGGCCGAACGCTGGATGTCGGCCATCCACACCGAGTGGTCGTCGACGACGGCGTCGAGGCCCTGAGCCTTCAGCGCCTGGTCGAGGGTGGCGGCGCTGGCCGGGCGCTCGCGAGTGAGTTGGACGGCGACCAGCCGCGGCACCGGCAGGTCGGAGAGATCGGCGTCGCCGAGCCAGGGGGCGATCAGCGCCTCGGCCTTCTCGCGCTCGATGGCGCGGGCCTCGGCGACCCCGTCGACCCCGGCCAGGGTCTCGGCGGCGCGGGCGGCCGCGCCGTCCGGAGTCTCGTTGGCCTTGGGCCGCACGATGATCGTCGCCTGGCCTTCGAGCTGGTCGGTCCAGTCGCGGGCGGCGCGGTCGGCGGCGAGCACCGCCAGCAGGGTCAGACAGGCCAGGAAGCAGAGCACCGCCACCACGAAGGTCAGCGAGCCGTCGCGGGCGTCGGACTCCGGCAGGAACGGGGCGGGCCGCCAGCGGGCGACGTCGAAGTCGCTCATCGCCGGGCTCCCTGCGCGACCAGGCGGCCGCGTTCCAGGTGCAGCACCGGCATGCCCGAGCGGGCGACAAGGTCCTGGTCGTGGGTGGCGAACAGCACGGTGGCGCCGAGGCGGTTCAGCTCGACGAACAGCTTGAGGATGCGCAGCGCCATCTCGGGATCGACGTTGCCGGTCGGCTCGTCGGCCAGCAGGATCTCGGGCCGGTTGACCACGGCGCGGGCGATGGCCAGCCGCTGGCGCTCGCCGCCGGCCAGGGTCGCGGGCATGGCGTGCATGCGGTCCTTGAGACCCACCCAGGCCAGCAGTTCGGCGACGTCGTCGCGATAGGTGTCGGGCTTGCGGCCCTCGATGCGCAGCGGCAGGGCGGTGTTATCGAACACCGAGAGGTGATCGAGCAGCTTGAACTCCTGGTACACCACCCCGATGCGGCGGCGCAGGAAGGGCTGGGCCTCGCGCGCGATTGTCGAGACGTCCTGGCCGAACAGGTGCATGAGTCCCTTGGACGGCTTGGCCGCCAGGAACAGAAGCTTCAACAGCGAGGTCTTGCCCGCTCCCGAAGCGCCGGTCACGAAGTGGAATGACCCCGGCTGCAGGGAGAACGTCAGGTCCTTCAAAGTCTCGGGGGCGCGGCCATAGCGCATCGACACATCATCGAAGCGGACAACGGCGTGATCGGCGTCGGTGGCGCCTGTGGCGTTCGGGTTTCTGGACATGGAGACCGAAATCGGCGACCTCGGTGGAGGTTGCTGGAGCGTCCGATTCGGCTGTCATGATACTGACCTGTCCAGACTGCGCCACCAGCTATTTCGTGGACGATTCCAAGATCCCCACGGATGGCCGGTTGGTGAAGTGCGCCAGTTGCGGCGCGCGCTGGACTGCGACCCCCGCGGATCCTGAAGACTCGCTGGAACTCGCGACCTCCGAGGAAGAGGGCGCGGTGGCGCGCGAGCCCGCGCCGGAACCGGCCGTCGAGAAGCCGGCGCGCGAACTGAGCGGCGACGAGCTGCCGCGCGCGTTCCGGGCCAAGGCCGACACCGACCGGCGCGTGCGCGAGGCGGCGGCGACCGGCGTCATCTGGGCCGGCATGGCCGCGGCGCTGGTGCTGATGATCGCGCTGGGGATCATCTTCCGCGTCGACGTCGTGCGGCTGTGGCCGCGCACGGCCAGCGCCTATGCCGGCGTCGGCCTGCCGGTGAACAGCCTGGGGCTGGTCATCGAGGGCGTGCGCTTCGAGCCGTCGCTGCAGGACGGGCATGCGGCGCTGTCGGTCTCGGGCATGATCCGCAACATCGAGAACGAGCCGGTGGTGACCCCGCCGCTGCGCATCAGCCTGCTGGACGCCGATGGCAAGCCGGTGGCGACCAAGATCGCCCGTCCGGCCGATGCGCGCATCCCGCCGGGCGAGACCCGCCACTTCGCGATCGCGCTGCTCGACCCGCCGGCGAGCGCCAAGGAGCTGGAGGTGGCGTTCGCGCCGCGCGAGCCGGTGAACCTGAACGTCAAGCAGGGCGACCCGGCCCCGGCCGCCGCCAAGCCGGCCGGCCCAACCCTGCGTCCCGCCGCCGAACCGCCTGCGCTGGCGCCGGTCGAAGCCCAACCGCTGCCGCCGGGCAGCCCCGACGCGCTGCCGACCCATGACTGACGCCCCGACCGTCCTCTTGACCGAACAGGAGGTGGCCGATCGCGTCGAGGCGCTGGCCCGCCAGATCGCGCCGGCGATCGACGACGAGACGGTGGCCGTCTGCCTGCTGACCGGCGGGCTGTGGTTCGCGTCGGACCTGACGCGGGCGCTGGCGCGGGCCGGGCGCTTCGTGCGCTTCGACGCGCTGTGGCTGGCCTCGTACGGCGACGAGCGCGCCAGCCTCGGGCGCTGCGAGGTGCGGGCCGATCTGCAGCGGCCGCTGGCCGGGCGCACGGCCCTGGTCATCGACGACGTCATCGACACCGGCCTGTCGCTGTCGGAGGCGCACCGCCTGGTGCGCGACGCCGGCGCCAGCCGGGTGCTGACCGCGGTGTTCGCCAGCAAGCCCTGGCCGACGCCGCGGGCGATCGTCCCCGACTTCGTGGCCTGGGAGGCGCCGGCCCGGTTCCTGGTCGGCTACGGCATGGACGCGGCCGGCGCGCTGCGCGGCCTGCCCTACATCGGGGCGATGGACTAGGCGGCGCTGGCCGCGAGCACGGCCGCCTGGTCGCCGCGCGCGCACCAGGCCGCGACGGTGAACATCAGCTCGGCCGGCTGGATCGGCTTGGGGTGGACGTCGTCGAAGCCTTGGGCGATCAGCCGCTCGCATTCGTCGGACATGGCGTCGGCGGTTAGCGCCAGGACCGGAACGCCGCGCGGACCGGCCTCTCCGGCGCGGATGCGGCGCAGGGCCTCGATTCCGTCCATGCGCGGCATGTGGACGTCCATCAGCACCACGTCGACATGGCGGGCGCGAAGCACGTCCAGGCCGTCGAGCCCGTCGTCGGCGAGGCTGACCACAGCACCGGCGGCCTCGAGGATGGCGCGGGCGACGGCCTGATTGACCTTGTTGTCGTCGACGACCAGCACTCGTCGGCCTTCGAGGCTGACGGTGTCGGGGGCGGCCTGGGCCGGCGCCGGCGCCGCGCCGGCGGGCAGCGGCAGAGCGACGCGGAACGTCGATCCCGAGCCCGGCTCGCTTTCCACCGAAATCGCGCCGCCCATCATTTCCGCCAGCTGGCGGCAGATGGAGAGGCCAAGCCCGGTCCCGCCATAGCGGCGGGTGGTCGAGACCTCGGCCTGCGAGAAGGCCTGGAACAGCTTCTCCTGCTGGTCGCGGCGCATGCCGAGGCCGGTGTCGGTGACGATGATCTCTATCCCCTGCGGGGCGAGACCGGCGATGCGGACGGCGACCGAGCCCTGCTCGGTGAACTTCAGGGCGTTGGAGATGAGGTTGAGCAGGATCTGGCGCACGCGCACCGGATCGCCGACCAGCCAGGTCGGCGCGTCGGCGTCGATGTCGAGCGACAGCTCGAGGCCCTTCTGACGGGCGGTCTCGCCCCAAAGCAGGAAGGTCTGACGGCCCATCTTCTCGAGGTCGAAGGCGACGCTTTCGAGGTTCAGCTTGCCGGCCTCGATCTTCGATAGGTCGAGGATGTCGTTGAGGATCGCCATCAGGCCATCGCCGGACTGGATGATCATGTCGAGATAGTCGGTCTGCTGGCGCCCGAGTTTTGTGCCGGCCAGGGCGTGCGCCATGCCGAGCACCCCGTTCATAGGCGTGCGCAGCTCGTGGCTCATCATGGCCAGGAAGGCCGACTTGGCGCGGCTCGCTTCCAAGGCCTCGGCCTGGGCCTTCTCGAGCGCGAGGGCGTTGTCGCGTATGGTTCGGGCGACGTTTACGACGCAGGCGGCGAGGGCGACGAGCGAGAATGCTACGATCGCCAGGTCCAGGCCCTTGAACCCACCGAACAGGAGCGGCGGCAGGCCGAGAGCCAGCAGCGGGAAGGGGGCCAGGAAGATGAACGAGGCACGGCTGAGCGAAGTGTACTTGAGCGAGGCGATCAGTAGGCCGAACAGCATCAGCAACGCGGCGAACTGGATGGGCGGGCTGCCCCAGGTCCAACAGATGGCGGCCATCGCCGACCACGACGCGCCGTAGAGCACGACCGGAGCCAGTCGCTCGACACGCGACAAGGCCCGGCCTCCGCGCTGGAAGCGGGCGCGAGCGATTATCAGCCAAGCCTCAAGGACGGCGCTGGCGGCGGTCCAGCAGAGCACGGCGACGGACCCTAGCGCCACGAACAGCAGCATGCCGGCCATCGCCGACATGACGACGCGGTGTTTCCAGCTCTGCTTCGTCATGTCCAGGGTGACGCCCGGACGGCCGTCGTCGACGATCTCTTTCCAATGCACTTGCAGGGCCTGCCGCTGTTACCCCGCGACCATATGGCCAAGCTCGTGTGGTAAGCATTAATCCTCGGCAGGCTGCGAAGCCGGAAGGTCGCTGGGCTCCTTCAGCCCTTGCCTTGTTATTGCCAGGGCGCCGACGCCTCGCGGGCCAGCATGTCCTCGTAGGTCGGGCGCGGGCGCACGACGGCGTAGGCGCCGCCCTTGACCAGCACTTCGGGGACCAGCAGGCGGCTGTTGTACTCGCTGGACATCACCGCGCCGTAGGCGCCGGCGCTGAGGAAGGCGACGAGGTCGCCGGCCCGCAGCGGCGGCAGGGCCCGCTCGCGCGTGAAGGTGTCGCCGGTCTCGCAGATCGGCCCGACCACGTCATAGACCACCGGTTCGCCCTCGCGCGGGTGGACCGGGACGATCTCGTGGTAGGCGTCGTACATCGCCGGGCGGATCAGGTCGTTCATCGCCGCGTCGAGCACGACGAACTTCTTGCCCTCGGGCCGCTCGTGGATGTGCTGCACGCGGGCCAGAAGGACGCCGGCGTTGGCCGCGATCATGCGGCCGGGCTCGAAGGCGTAGCCGACGTCGAGGCCGTTCATGGTCTTGGCGATCATCCGCGCATAGTCGGCGGGCGAAGGCGGTTCGGGCTGATTGAAGTAGGGCACGCCGAGGCCGCCGCCGAGGTCGAGGCGCTTGACCGCCAGACCCTCGCCGCGCAGGCGCTCGACGAGGCCGCGCATCTTCGCGAAGGCCTGGGCCATCGGTTCGAGGTCGGTGATCTGGCTGCCGATGTGGCAGGTGACCCCGACGGGATTGAGGCCCGCGTCGTTGGAGGCGTTGGCGTACAGCCGCTCGGCCTCGGAGAACGAGACGCCGAACTTGTTGTCGGACTTGCCGGTGGAGATCTTGGCGTGGCCGCCGGCCGAGACGTCCGGATTGACGCGGATGGCGATGGTGGCGCGGGTCCCCAGCGACTGGGCGACCTGGCTGGCCAGGCGCATCTCCGGCTCGGACTCGACGTTGATCTCGCCGACCCCGGCCTTGAGCGCGAAGGCGAGTTCGCCCTCGGTCTTGCCGACCCCGGAGAAGACGATCTTCTCAGGAGGAATGCCGGCGGCCAGGGCGCGGCGGACCTCGCCCTCGGAGACCGTGTCGGCGCCCGCGCCCAGCTTGGCGAGGGTCCGCAGCACGGCGAGGTTGGAGTTGGCCTTGACCGCGAAGGCGATCAGCGGGTCGCCGCCGTCGTCGCCCTTGATGCCTTCGGTCACCAGGGCGTCGCGCAGCACGGTGTAGTGCCGCTCGAAGGTGGCGGTGGAATAGACATAGACCGGGGTGCCGACCGCCGAAGCGACGTCGGCCAGGGACACGCCCTCACAGAAGAGCTCGTCGCCCTTCAGCTCAAAATGATTCATCGCGGGTTCGCGTACGGGTCGGGCAGGGCGCCTTGCGGGGCGCTGGCGGTCGGGTTCTGGGCGGAGTCGATCGGCAGGGTGCGCGGCGGCGCGGGCCGGTCGTCGCGGGTGCGCGGGTCGACGGTGCGCACGGCGCGGGCCGGGTCGGCGCCGGCGTCGGCGCCCGAGCCCTTGCCGAACATCGGGCCGGGGCGTTCGAGCTCGCCCATCTTGCCGCAGCCCGCCAGGGCGGCCGCGCCGATCAAGGCGATCGCGGCGAGGGGATGAAGGTTCATCAGAGCTTCTCCTTCCAACGCGCGATCTGGGCGCGGACCTGTTGCGGCGACGTTCCGCCGTAGCTCATGCGGCTGGCGGCCGACGCCTGCGGCGTCAACACGTCAAAGACGGCCGCGGTGATCCGCGGCTCGATGGCCTGCAGTTCGGCGAGCGGCAGGCCGGGCAGATCGACGCCCAGGCCCTCAGCCTTCTTCACGGCGGCCCCGGTCACATGGTGGGCGTCGCGGAACGGCATGTCGAGGGTGCGCACCAGCCAGTCGGCCAGATCGGTCGCGGTCGAGAAGCCGGCGCCGGCGGCGGCGGCCATCCGTTCGGCGTTCGGCTCGAGGTCGGCGACCATGCCGGCCATCGCGGCCAGCGACAGCTCCAGCGCGTCGAAGGCCTCGAAGGTCGGGACCTTGTCCTCCTGCATGTCCTTCGAATAGGTCAGCGGCAGGCCCTTCATGACCACGGTCAGCTGGGTCAGCGAGCCCAGCACCCGGCCGACCTTGGCGCGGATCAGCTCGGCGGCGTCCGGGTTCTTCTTCTGCGGCATGATCGACGAGCCGGTGGTGAACGCGTCGGTCAGCTTCACGAAGCCGAACTGCGGCGTCATCCAGATCACGATCTCTTCGGCCAGGCGCGAGAGGTGCACGGCGCAGAGGCTGGCGGCCGACAGGCTCTCGATCGCGAAGTCGCGGTCCGAGACGCTGTCCAGCGAGTTGGCGGTCGGGGCGGCGAAGCCCAGGGCCTGGGCGGTGGCGTGGCGGTCGATCGGGAACGGCGAGCCGGCGAGGGCGGCGGCGCCCAGCGGGCACTCGTTCATCCGCGCCCGGGCGTCGGCGAAGCGCGAGGCGTCGCGGCCGAACATCTCGACATAGGCCATCAGGTGGTGGCCGAAGGTCACCGGCTGGGCCGGCTGCAGGTGGGTGAAGCCCGGCATCAGGGTCGCCGCGTGCGGCTCGGCCTTGGCGATCAGGGCGCGCTGCAGCGCCTGGATCTGGTGGACCGTGCGGTCGCAGGCGTCGCGGACCCAGAGCCGGAAGTCGAGCGCCACCTGGTCGTTGCGCGAGCGGGCGGTGTGCAGCCGGCCGGCCGCCGGGCCGATCAGCTCGCGCAGCCGCGCCTCGACATTCATGTGGATGTCTTCGTACTCGTCGCGGAACGGGAAGGTCCCGGCGGCGATCTCGGCCTCGATCGCCTGCAGCCCGCCCTGGATGGCGGCCTCGTCCTCGCTTGTAATCACGCCCTGCTTGAGCAACATCGCCGCGTGCGCACGGGAGCCGGCCAGGTCCTGGGCCGCAAGCCGCTTGTCGAAGCCGATGGAGACGTTGATCGCCTGCATTAGTTCGGCCGGCTTGGACGAGAACCGTCCGCCCCACATGGCCTGGCCCCCGTCTTGGGGCGCTTGCGCCGCGCCGTCGGCGCCAGTCGAGGAAGAGTGCGTCATATGAACGAGAAGTCTGCCGAGAAAGCCGCTGGAGAACCCAAGGCCTTCCCGTTGAAATGGGCGCTTCGGGGCGTCGCCGTCGCCGGCGTCGCCGCGGTTGTCTACATCATCGCCCAGGCTTCCATAAACCCCCAGCGGGAAACCGACCTGAAGTCTCTCGCCAAGGGCGAGATGGCCAAGTTCGTGACACCGCTCGAAGCGACTTCGCCGCCGGCCACCAGCTTCCTGGACGCCAACGGCGCGCCCAAGCGCATCGCCGACTTCAAGGGGCAGGTGACGATCGTCAATCTGTGGGCCACCTGGTGCGGGCCGTGCGTGATCGAGATGCCGACCCTGGCCAAGCTGGCCGCCAGCTATGAGGGCAAGCCCGTCCAGGTGGTGGCGATCAGCGTCGACCGCCCGCAGGACGCCGACAAGGCCCGCGCCTTCATCGCCAAGCACGCGCCGCTGGCCTTCTATCACGACCCGAAGATGGCCCTGCCGTTCGCCTTCAAGCCGCCGGCGGCGGGCATGCCGACGACGGTGATCTATGGCGCCGACGGGGTCGAGCGCGGCCGGCTGGCCGGCGATGCCGATTGGTCGGGCAAGGACGCCAAGGCCCTGATCGACAAAGTCCTGGCGGAAAATTGACCCGCGTTCTCTGTTGACCGCCCAGCCTGGCCGTGTGCAAAAATTTGGCCCGCAATCCGGACTTGGGCCTGCAGACGTTCATTCCCCCCGCCTTTGCGGACCGAACCAGCCTTCCCAGACTTGAGATTGTTGCGGGGCGCGCTGTGCGCGCGTCCTGTTTGGACGCTAGTCAGGGAGACGAAAGCGTTATGGCCACCGGGACGGTCAAGTGGTTCAACACCACCAAGGGTTACGGCTTCATCCAGCCGGACAACGGGGGCAAGGACGTTTTCGTCCACGTCTCCGCGGTCGAACGTGCGGGCCTGCGCGGCCTGAACGAGGGTCAGAAGCTGGAGTTCGTCGAGCGTGAGGAACGCGGCAAGATCGCCGCGGTCGATCTCAAGCCGCTCTAGACGCCAGCGACATATAAAGATGCGACGACGAGCGCCGGTCTGATAGGGCCGGCGCTCGTTTCGTTCAGGCCACTTCCTTCTGGCGCGTCCGCTGGCCGGCCTCGGGGTCGGTCATCACCCGCAGCAGATTGACCAGGGAGGACCTGGCTTCCTGCGGCAGGCGTTCGAAGGCGCTCAGCAGCTCCAGCGCGCCTGGCGTGCGCATCCGGCTGAGCAGGTCGACGTCGCCTTCGCCGGCCGGGGTGTCCAGAACGTCCATCAGGTCCACAACCCGGCATCGCAACGCGCGTGCAATCTGAACGAGCCGGGAGAACGAGATCCGGTTGGCGCCGTTCTCGTATTTCTGGATCTGCTGGAAGCTTACGCCGCACTGCTCGGCAAGCGCTTCTTGCGACATGCCGATTGTCCTTCGCCGGATCCGGACCGCCGCGCCGAGCGCCACGTCCATGGGATCGGGAGTCTTGTTTGAAGGTTCAGCAGACATTGTGGTCTCCTCACCCAAAGGTCCGCCGGCGGAGTGAAGGCTCCGAGGATCGCTTTGGATTCAAAGGAAGTTAAGGCCCATAATTCTCCTTTGAAAAGAGTACTGTTGGCGCGTTGGCCGACGACAGCCGAGCATGCTCAGCGAACGCGTTCTGCGGCTCTCGAGTACTCGCGCTCCGAAAGCTTGGATCGGCGAATAAATCGGGGCGTGCAGACCGCGGAAAGGCGAGATATCGGCCGATTTCGCCTCAGGATCGGCGCCTTGCGGCCTCAGTCTCGGTTGTGCTCGCGGGTCTGGGCGGGTTGAGCGCGTTCACGCGTCTCGGCGGACTTCTCGCCCTATGGCTGAATTCGGCGACGATTTGAAGCAGAGCTGTAGATTGCCGCCGAGCCCCGGCCGGGTTGCAATTTTCGCAATTTACGCAACTTGCGGACAGCCGTTGCTAGCGCTGCTAGCCGGCGCCACCTAGGCGGGAGCGTGGGCGGTCTCGCTGCGTCGAGCTGGGCGGCCGCGTGATTTACTCGCCGGGTGAAATCGCCATACTCGGGGCATGTCCAAGTCTGGGTCGAGATGATTAGAGCCTCGGTCGCGTGCGTCGGCGCTCTGCTGCTGGCGGGTTGTGCTTCCAACAGGATCGACGTGGTCGAGAGCGGCGCACGGCCGGATCTGCGGGCCCGCGGCTTGGCGCTGGCGCCCGACGACGGCGCCGGCCGGCCGGTGGCCGAGAAGCTGCAGGCTGCGGGCCTGGCCGTGCGCGAGACGCCGGGCGACGGCTATCTGGTGGAACTGAGCTACAGCGAGCGACCGCAGAAGGTCGGGGCCTATGCCGGCCCCCGACCAGCCGCCGACGCCGCGCCCGCCGCCTGGGTCGCGCCGCCGCAGGAACGCCCGTGGTGGGCGCCGCGCAGCCGCCAGCTCTGCACGCTGACGGCGCGGGTCGTGGAGGCGGCCAGCGGCGCCGAGGCCTATCGCGTGCGCGCCAGCGTCAAGGGCCGCGCGCCTGACTGCGGCGAGGCCTCGGAGAGTCTAAACACCGCGGTGGCTGGGGCGCTGGCCCCGGCGCCCTAGGCGCGCGCCAACGGCAGACGGACGGTGAACCTGGAGCCCTGACCCAGGGTGCTGGCGCAGTCTATGCGCCCGCCGTGCCGCTGGATGACGGCGTGGACGAAGGAGAGGCCCAGACCGACCCCGTCGATGCGCTCGCCGCCCTTGGGGCGGACGCGGTGGAAGCGCTTGAACAGGTTGGCGACCTGGACGGGGGTCATGCCCTCGCCCTGGTCGGAGATGGTGCAGACCGCGCTCTCGCCCTCGACCCGTACGGCGCAGTCGACCCGGCCGCCGGGCGGCGAGTACTTGATGGCGTTGTCGACGAGGTTGATCAGGGTGCGGGTCAGCAGGGCGCGGTCGCCTTCGACCAGCACTTCGCCGTCGGTCTCGGCCGCCACGACGCTGACCTGGCGGGCCGAGGACTGCGGCCAGAGATCGTCGACCGCATCGAGCAGGACGTCGCCGAGATCGAGCACCTCGACCGTATAGGCGTCGGCTTCGGCGCGGGCCAGATTCACGAAGTTGTCGGCCAGCGACAGGGTGCGCCGCGCATAGCCGGCGATGCGGTCGGCGACCGGGGCGGCGACGGCGGCCTTGGCCTCCGAACTGCCGAGCAAGGTGAGGATCGAGACCTGCGGCGAGCGCATGTCGTGGGTCAGCAGTTCGAGGATGTGCTCGCGCTGGCGACCGGCGTCCTTCAGGGCCGTGACGTCGGTGAAGCGGACGATCCAGCCGACCTGGGCGCCGCCGGCCTCGCTGAGCGGGGTGCGGCGGATTGCGAAGCTGCGGCCGTCGGGGACCGACATTTCGACGTCGGCGGCCTCGGCGGCGAGGTCGAGGGCCGGCGCCTCGCTCGACAGGCCGGCGATGAGATCGGCGACCGGGCGATCGACAGGGTCGCCGCCGAACAGGGCCTCGGCTTCGCGGTTGGCGATCAGCACCTGGCCGTCGAGGCCGGTGACCAGGGTGGCGTCGGGCAGACCCTGCAGAGCGTCGAGCACCTGGCGGCGCAGGTCGCGGGCGCGGTCGATGGCCGCGTGCATCAGCGCCACCTGGCGGTCGATGACGTCGGTCGGCGGGCCGCCGCGGCGCTGAGCCAGGGCCGAGAGCAGGTCGGGCTCCTGGGAGAAGGCGCGCAGCTCCTGCAGCATGTAGGCGCTGGTCGCCTCGAGCCGCCGCCAGCTCCACAGCGGATAGACCAGCAGCAGGCCGGCGAGCGCGGCGGTGGGCGGGGCCCAGACCTGGGCCTGGAGCAGCAGCATGGCGCTGGCGACGATGGTCGCGACCAGCAGGCCGCCGCCGAGCAGCAGGTTGGCGCGCGGCCGCAGCAGCAGGAAGCCGGCCAGCGCCAGGCCCAGCGGGGTCAGCGAGAAGGCCAGCAACTGGCCGGGGCCGGCCGGGGCGATGGCGCGCCCGGTCAGCAGGGTGTCGAGCAGGTTCGCCTGCAGCTCGATGCCCGACATGATCTCGGTGTGGTGCGACAGCGGCGTGGCGTAGCGGTCGCCGAGGCCGTCGGCGGTGGCGCCGACCAGGACCAGCTTGTCCTTGAGGAAGTCGGCCGGCGTGGCGCCGTTGACGACGTCGACGAAGGAGACGGTGCGGAAGTGGCCGGGCGGGCCGGCGAACGAAATCAGCAGCGGCTGTTCCCGGATCAGCGGGGCGCGGGCCGGGCCCGGCGCGACCCCGGCGCTGGCCGGAAGCGCGCTCCCGGCGGCGGCGGCCTGCATGAACGCCATCAGGTGCGGCCAGGCCCGGGCGCCGTCGCGCTCGAGCATGTAGGTGCGGCGGATGACGCCGTCGCTGTCGAAGTCCACGTTGACCTGACCGAGGCCGGCGGCCCCGGCGGCCAGCGGCGCGATGGGGCCAAGCACTTCGAAGGGCGCGCCGTTCGGCCCGGGGACGTCGAAGGTCAGCGGCAGGAAGACCGGCGGCCCGGCGCCCAGCGCCCCGGCCAGGGCGTGGTCGGCGCCCGGCGTCGGGTCGGGCTCGACCAGCAATACGTCGTAGGCGATCGCGCGCGGACCGTAGCCGGCCAGGGTTTCAAGCAGCGCCTGGTGGCGGGCGCGCGGCCAGGGCCAGCGGCCGAGCTCGGCGATGCTGCGGTTGTCGATGGCGACGACGACGATGTCCTCGTGCGGCGCGCGCACGCCCCAGCCCGAGACGGTGTCGAAGACCACGTTGTCGGCGCGCTCGGTCGCCCGGGTCAGCACCAGGACCGCGACCAGGGCCGAGACGGCCAGCGCCACCAGCGCCCACTCGGCGATCACCCGCCGGCGCGCGGACCAGGCCGCAGGCTTGCCGGCGCGCGGGCTCAACGGCCGATTTCGAACCGCTCGAGGGGCGTCCATTTCTCGTAGTAGCCCCCGCCGGCGAAGGTCCGCGACATCACGCGCCAGTTGTACACGCCGGGCGCCAGGTCGGTGACGGTCAATTCCTGCAGGGTCAGGCCGGCCTCGTCGACGACGGGCGCGTCTGCGCCTTCGCGCAGGAGCTGGAGCCGGTAGGTGCGCTCGCCGGCGCCGCCGGCCTGCCAGCGGAACTTGTAGCGGCGCACGCCGCCGTCGCGCGAGGCGACGGGCGTGTCGGCGCGCAGGGTGTTGAGTCGCCGCTGGAAGGCGTAGGTGGCGGGCAGGCCAAGCAGGCCGTTGTCGTCCAGCGCCGTCAGCCGCAGGAAGTAGACGCCGTCGGGCAATTCGCCGAGCGTCACCGTTTGGCCCTCGGCGGCGGTCTCCTCGAGCACCTCCACGAAGCCGGCGTCAATGGCCACGCGCACATGGTAGCCGCGGGTCGTAGCCGGCGCGGCGATCTGGAAGCGCACCGCCTGCTCGTCCTGGACCTTGCCCGGCTCGGCGAGGGTCGGCGCGGGCGCGAGCACGATCGGATCGGAGACGCCGTCAGCGGTGGCGACCGCGCCATGGGCGGCGGCGACGTCGGCGCCGTCGTGGTCGGCCCTGACCGCGACCAGGCCTTCGATGACCTCGGTGCTGGCCCGGCCAGCCTGTTCGTCATAGGCGACGCGGAACTCGGTGCCGCGCACGGCCGAGACCGACATCGGCGTTCGCACGGTGTAGCTGTCGCGCGGATCGCGCAGCGGGGTGACGTCCGATTCCAGCCGCCCGCCCTGGACCTGCAGGTCGCGGCGGACGACGCCGGTCATCTCGACGAGGGTCATCTTGCCCAGCCGCACCCGGCTCTGGGAGGGCAGCGACAGGTGCGTGCCGTCCGGCAGGTCGAGGCGCAGGAAGGCGTTGGGCCCGGTGGCGACGACGGCGCCTTCCTTGAGCATCATTCCGGTGGAGACCGGCAGGGTGCGGCCGCCGGCGGTGACCGTGACCGCCCCGCGGAAGCCGGCGACGCGGGCTTCGATCGGGGTGATCTTCAGGAGACGCGCCGGCACCTTGAGCTGGCTGCCGACCTTCAGCCGGCGCGGATCGGCGACGCGGTTCAGGCGCTGGACGGCGCGGTAGTCGCCGCCGGCGAAGTAGCGTCGGCCAAGTTCGTAGAGCGTGTCGCCCGGCTGGACGACGTAGCGTTCCACCGGCTCGGCCGCGAGGGCGGGCGCCACGGCGAGCGCGTGCAGCGCCAGGCCGGCGACCGCCGCCGGTTTCCAGATCATTCCGCGGCCTCTTCCGGAGCCTCTTCGGTCAGCCGTTCGAGCCGGTAGCCGTAGCTGTAGACCGGCGCCAGGCGGTAGCCGTTCTGCGGACGCAGCTCCAGCTTGGAGCGGATGCGCGAGATGTGCATGTCGAGCGTGCGGGTCGGCAGGTCCGGGTTGCGGCCCCAGATCGCCTCGAGAATGTGGCCGCGCGACAGCGCCCGGTGGACGTTGCGGAACATCAGCAGCGCCAGGCCGAACTCCTTGGCGGTCAGCGGCACGGGCTCGCCGTTTCGGGTGACCTGCTCGGCCGGGAGGTTGAAGCGGTACTCGCCGTGGGTCTCGATCCCGCCGGTGGCGCGATCCGGATAGCTGCGGCGGAGCAGGGCGTTGACGCGGGCGAGCAGCACGCCCGACTGCACCGGCTTGACCACGTAGTCGTCGGCGCCGCCGTTCAGGCCGGCGACGACGTCGGCCTCGGCCGAGCGGCTGGTCAGCAGCAGGATCGGTGGGCAGGGCGTCAGGTTCTTGTGCGCCCAAGCGACCACGTCCAGCCCGCTCATGTCGGGCAGGTTCCAGTCGAGCACAAGCAGGTCAAAGGTTTCCCGACGCAGCGCCGCGATCAGCGGCGTGGCCAAGTGAAAACACTGACAGTTATGCCCGCCGCTCACCAACAGGCGAGCGATCGCCTCTCTCTGGGCGTCGTCGTCTTCCAACGCCGCAATTCTCATACGCATGCTCGATCGAGATCGTCATCGACGCCGCAAATGATCAGCGCCACATTGAGAACTACAGCCATGGTCCGGCTTGGGCTGGTAAACAAGTGTAAATGCGCCGGAAGTTTACACCTGTCGGCCAGGGTCCTGGACTACCCATGGGGCGAGTTTCGTCTACCCCCGTGTGTTTCCATGAGTATCGCCGCCTATATCGCCGGCCTGTCGTTGGTCTGGCTTGTCATGGTGTTGTCGCTGGGATTCGCCCTCAAGCGGTGCCTCGCCAGCGGCCCTCCGGCGGACAATCCCTGACGTGGCGGCGTTCGTGGACGCGCCTTATCCGGGCCTCTCGCAGCAGGATCAGCTGACCTACTGGCTGCTGCGGCTGAGCGAGTCGCTGCATCGCCTCAACGAGGGGCTGCTGTGGGCCGGCGCTTCACCCGGCGAGTTCGGCCGCCTGATGACTGCGCCGCAGTTCGAGGCCAGTCCCCTGGCCATGGACGTCGCCCACGCGTCGCGGGCGATGCGCCGCTTCGCCGACCTGATGTTCGTGTCGGACCCGCACGGCGGGCCCGACAACGACCGCTCGATCTGGGAAGACCTGATGCTGGCGCTGCGTGTGCTGCTGGCGACCTGCGCCGAGAACAGCGAGCTATGGGTGGTCGACCCGGACGAGACGCTCAACCCGGTCCTGACCCGCGAACTGCGGACCACGGTCTATGCGGTCGAGCGGCTCTGCGGCCACTTCGAGCGCGTGCACTAGGCCGCGGTCACCGGCGGCAGGCGATAGTCGCCTTCGAGCATGGCGGCCTTGGGCAGGTAGGCGCGCATGAAAAGCGCGAACGGCCCGTCGGGGGCCGGCAGCCAGTTGCTTTCGCGGCCCTCGCCCGGATGGGCGTGGCCGATCCAGATGTCGAGCGAGCCGTCCTCGTTGTAAGTCAGGCCCTGGGTGCGGTCGCCGATCGCGTATCGGTCGATGGGATTGTCGGCGAAGAAGAACTGCCCCTCGGGCGTCGCCTCGTAGAGGCTGAGCGACCAGAAGCTGTCCACGGCCGGCAGCCGGTCGGCCGGGAAGTGCAGGCGCCAGGCCTTGGCGCCGTCGTAGAGCCCGCGGCTCTCGCCCTTGCCGCGCATGTACATCGCTTCGACCGGCGGCAGCGCCGCAAGGCCAGCCAGGGCGACGGCGGCGCGATAGCCGTAGCTCTGGCCGAAGTCGCCGAGGTCGGAGCGCGGATAGGACCAGCCGTCGACCCAGTTCACGCCGCCGATGCCGGAGGTGCGGATCATGGTGCGGGCCTGAGCGATGCCGGCCTCGATGGCGGCCGCCTCGTCGGCGCTGAAGCGCGAGGCGTCGAACTCGCCGCCGCCGAGACCAAGCACGGCGATCCGGCGCAGCAGGGCCAGATCGGTGACCGGCGGCGGGTTGGCGACCAGCAGGGCGTCGAGGCTGGCGAAGTACTCGTTCCAAGGCGCGCTGCGGCGGGCGTGAACTGGCGCGGCGGACGCCGGCGGACCCTGTAGCGAAATGCCGGACTGGACGGCGCGGGCGGCTTCCAGGTCGAACGGACCGTCGACCAGGATGCGGGCCAGGGCCCAGACATGGTTCGTCGGCGAGCGCAGGGTGTTGGGGCCCTCGCTGGTGTCCTGCGGGCCGATCAGGCGGAAGGTCACCGCGTCCGGACCGGTGGTGCGGGTGCCGAGGATCGCGAAGTTGTTGGTGTAGGCGTCCATCAGGGCCAGCGAGAGATAGCGCTCGCCCGAGGCCGGAAGCGAAATGGTCACCGGGCCGTCGCTGAGGTCGATTTGGGCGCTGGTGTAGAGGGTGTCGTTGTTGGGCGTGGTGACCGCCCGCATCTTGTGATTGGCCAGGTTGCGCATGTGGCCGAAGGTGTTCAGCGACCCGCCGAAGCCGACGCTGCTGCCGCGCGTGGCGGCGATCTCGATGAGCGGAAGACCATAGATCCAGGCCTCGCAGGCGGCCTCGCGCAGACGGTCGAGTTCGCTGGACGGCGAGGAGGCTTGGGCGCCAGACATCGATGGAATCTCCCTGGCCGCATGGTGTTTCGAAGCGGCGGCCCTGCGGCTGGGCGACCGGGCCGCGCAAACTGCCCGCGGCCGCCAAGCCTGGCAATGTGCGGAAGCGCGGCGCTAGACTTTGCGCAGCCAGAAGGACGCGCCGTAGAGGTTCAGCCCCTCAAGCGGGCCGCCGCGGAACAGGCTGGCCGCGTGATCCGACAGGGCTGGGTCCTGGCCGGCGTACCAGGCCGGGAACAGGATTTCGAACGCCCCCGCACCGAACAGCAGCGCCGCGGCCAACAGGTACTGCTCGTTCCAGAGCCGCTCGACGTGGCCGCCGATGTAGTCGTCGGGGAGATAGATGTCGTGGATCTGGACGATCACGCCCGGCTTCAGGCGCGGCAGGATGTCGAGGAAGAAGGCGGTGACGTCCGAGCCCTGGAAGGCGCGGTGCGACGAGTCGAGAAAGAAGATGTCGCCGGGATCGAGCACGTCGAACATCGCCGGGTCGCAAGTCTCCAGCGGCTTGCGCAGGACCTGGTCGCAGATGCCGTCGATCTCGTTACGCGGCTGCGGGTCGATGGAGATGAGCTTGGTCCGCAGGCCATAGCGACGCACCGCGCGGCGCGCGAACTTGGTCGACACGCCCGACCCGACCTCGACGAAGCGGTTGGGGTTGAACTGGCGCAGCATGCTGGTCAGCAGCATGCCGTCGAGCGGCGGGAACCAGCCGTTCATCCAGAACGGTTCGGTGGAGTCGTAGTGGCCGTTCCAGGCGATGTCGGCGAAGTCGGCCTGGATCTCGGCGATGGCTGCGAACTGCTGGACGTAGCTGTCGCGCCGCGCGTCGATGAGTTCCATCAGCCGCGGGTGCGAGGGGCGTCCTGCGCCGTAGCGCACGATGGCGCGATACGGATAGTCCGAGAGCTTGAACTCGTGCACCGCCCGCTCGGTGGCGAAGGCGATATCGGCCGGCGGCGGCGTCGGCGGCCCGTGCACGGCGCGGCCATAGGCCTTGGCCGCCTCGTCGTCGGCGCCCATCCGGTGAAGGGCGGCGGCCAGGTCGCCCCAGGCCTTGGGCGGGGTGTCGGGATCGGCGGTGGCCTGCCGCAGGAGCTCGACGCCCTCGTCGCGGCGGCCGAGCTTGAAGAGGGTCACGCCGAGGAACCGCTGGGCGTGCGGGTGCTCAGGGGTCTCGGCCAGCATCTGGCGGAAGATCTGCTCGGCGTGGTGCAGGAAGTGCTCGCGGAGCCGCAGGATCCCCAATTGCAGCAGGCGCTCCAACCGTGGGGGATCCGGCTCGGGCATGCTCAGGCCCTACGCCGTTCCAGTTCCTGCTCCCAGCGCAGGGCGTCGGCGACGATGACCGACAGTTCGTCATAGCGCGGCCGCCAGGCGAACTCGGTCCGGATGCGCGCATTGTCGGCGATGACCGAGCCGAGGTCCCCTGGGCGGCGGCCGCCGATGACGTAGGGGATCTGGCGGCCGGCGGCGGCGCTGACCGCGCCGACCACGTCGAGCACCGAATGACCGCGGCCGTATCCGCAGTTGAGCACGTGGCTGACGCCCGGCTCGTCGAACAGACGCTGGAGGGCGAGGATGTGCACGGCGGCCAGGTCGCTGACGTGGATGTAGTCGCGCACGCCGGTGCCGTCGTGGGTGGCGAAGTCGTCGCCGTGGACGATGAGCGCGTCGCGCTTGCCGACCGCCACCTCGACTGCGGCCTTCATCAGATGAGTGGCGCCGATCCCGGACGGACCGGCCCGGCCGAGCGCGTCCGCGCCCGCGACATTGAAGTAGCGCAGCGCGCAATAGTTGAAGTCCGCCTTCGCGGCGGCGACGTCGGCCAGCATCCGCTCGGTCATGAGCTTTGAACGGCCGTAGGGGGTCTCGGGTTCGACCCGATCGCGCTCTGTCACCGGCCGTTCGGGCGTTACGCCATAGACGGCGGCGGTCGAGGAGAAGACGAAGTGGCGGACGCCCTCGCCGATCACGCTCTCCAGCAGTGCGCGGCTGGCTGCGGTGTTGTTGCGATAATACTTGAGCGGGTCGGCGACCGACTCCGGCGCGACCGTGGACCCGGCGAAGTGCAGCACGCCGCCGATGGCGTGTTCGCGCAGGGTGCGGCGGACCAGCGCGTCGTCGTCGATGGCGCCCTGGACGAAGGTCGCGCGCGGATCGACCGCCCATCGGAAGCCGGTGACCAGGTTGTCGATGACGACGGTCGGATAACCGGCGTCGAGCAGTTCGAGGACCGCGTGGCTGCCGATGTAGCCGGCGCCGCCGCTGACCAGGATGGCGGGCTTGGCCCGACCGACCTCAGTCGCCATTGACCTTCCTCCCCAGGGCGCGGATCTCCGCCTCGACCGTCGCGCCCCAGACGTTCCAGCGCAGACGGTTCTCGAACGCCGCGCGGGCCGCGCGGGTCATGGCCAGGTAGCGGGGCTCGTCGGCCCAGATCTCACGGATGCCGTTCACGTAGTCCTGGACGTCGGCGTCAGCCGCGAACAGCAGGCCGTTGGAGCCGTTCTGGACGATGGCGCTGACCCCGCCGGTATCGCGGGCGACCGACGGCAGACCAAAGGCGCAGGCCTCGCAGTAGACCAGTCCGAAGGCCTCCTGCTGGCTGGGCATGAACAGGAAGGACGAGGTGCGGAACAGGTTCTCCAGCTGCGCCGCCTGCTCGGGGTCGGTCTTGCTGAGATGGCCGTGGTGGACGACGCCGGCGACGCCGAAGGTCTCGGCCGGCTTGCAGCCGACGATGTGCAGTTCGGCGTCTTCGATGTGCCGGCGCAACTCGCGGAACACCTGCAGCACCAGGGCGCCGCCCTTGCGCGGCCAGTCGTAGCCGACGAACAGGAGCTTCAGCTTGTCACCTTGGGAGGCGCGCGTGTAGGCGGCCGGCTCGACATCGAAGTTCGCGCCCAGCGGGGCCACGCCGAACCGCTCGGTCGGGACGTCGTAGTACTCCGCCGCCGACCGCGCCGCCCAGTCGGAGGTCAGCATGATCGGCTGGTTGCGATTGATCAGGTGCCGCTGCAACGCGTTGCCGATGCGCCGGCTGCGCCCGTTGAGCGGCCGATACTTCGGATAGTAGTCGACCAGCGGGCCGAACAGGGCGTCGGCGACATGCAGCACCGGCCACTTGGGATCGATGTAGGCGACCTTGTGGGCCGCGCCGATCGAGATCACGGCGTCGGCGTCGGTTTCGGCCAGGCGCTTGTCGAGCCAGTGGCCGAAGGCGCGGGTGACCATCGGTTCGCGCGAGACCAGCACCCCGATCGCCGCCAGGCTGGAGGCGTAGCGCAGGCTCTCATCGAGGCGCGGGGTGTCGATGACGGTGAGGTCGTTGAAGCGCCGGCTCAACTCGCGCAGCGCGTAATAGGGAATGCCGCTCCAAGAGGAGCGGTTGAAGGGACTTCCCAGCGAGACAAAGGCGATACGCACAATGACTCCCGCTCACCAGCACATTGGCTCTAGGCCGAAGGCGATCAAAGGTATTTGAATAGTGTAGTTCGAAATCTGCACGTTTTCACCGTGAAGTTGGATCATGCCGAACCTGATCTCTGTCGTCGTGCCCGCGTACAACGCCACCCCGACCCTGGCTGAAACGCTGAGGTCGGCGCTGCGGCAGACCCACGCCGAACTCGAGGTCATCGTCGTCGACGACGGGTCGAAGGACGGCACCCGCGCGATGGCGGAATCCATCGCGGCGCAGGACGCCCGGGTGCGGGTGATCTCCAAGCCGAACGGCGGCGTGGCGGCGGCGCGCAACACCGGCATCGACGCAGCGCGCGGCGACTTCATCGCGCCGCTGGACGCCGACGATCTGTGGCATCCCGACAAGCTGCGGCTGCAGCTCGAGCGCTTCACGAACGGTCCGGCCAGCCTTGGCCTCGTCTACAACTGGTACCGCCGCATCGACACGTCCGGCCGCATCATCGACGCGTCCGCCGCGCCGGTGGTCGAGGGCTGGGTGCTGTACCGGCATCTGGACTGGAACTTCGTCTCCAACGGCAGCACGCCGCTGATCCGGCGCAGCGCGCTGGGCGACCTGCGCTACGATCCGGGGCTCAACGCCGCGAACGCCCAGGGGTGCGAGGACTACCTGATCCAGTTGCAGGTCGCGCTGAAGCACCAGTTCGCCTGCGTTCCGGCCTACCTGACCGGCTACCGCCGGACCGATGGGGCGATGACCGAGGACGTCGGGCGCATGATCCGCTCGCACATCCAGATGTACCGGGTGATGTGGCCCGAGCTCGACGACACGGCGCGGGGCCTGGCGCGGCGGCGGATGGCCACGTTCTTCGCCGAGTACGCCCGCAACCGCGCCCGGCGCGGCCTGGCCGGCGAAGCGTTGGGCGCGGTCGGCGAAGCGTTCACGCACGACCCGCTGGGCGCTCCGCTCAAGCTGGTTGAGCAGGCGCGTCTGGCGTTCGTGTACCTGGGCCGTCGGAGCGGCGGGGACGTGGTGCGGGCGATCGACCCGCGCCACTTCGACGCCTACTCCGACACCGAAGTCGACACGGCCTGGGATTCGAGGCGCCGGCTTCAAAGGTTCAGAAGCCTGGCTGCGCTCGACGCCGCGTACGATCCGCGCATGGTGGGACGCCCCGTTAGCTAGGACCCATGAGCAGCGGCGCGGGCGCGAGCGCCGGCGCGGTCGTCTGCTGGCCGATCTGCAGCTTGAACCATTCGAGGGTGCGGCGGATCCCGTCTTCGTAGGGGATGTCGGCCGACCAGCCGGGCAGAATCTGGTTCATCCGGGTCAGGTCCGGCCGGCGGTTGGTCGGGTCCTGCGGGACCGGCGGCAGGAACTCGATCGACGAGCCGGGCACCAGCTTGGTGATGTATTCGGCGACTTCCAGCACCGAGATCTCGCGGTCGTTGCCGACGTTGAGCGGGCCCGGATAGCTGATCTGGTCACGCCAGAAATAGCGCTCGAGCGCGTCGATGATGTCGTCGACATACCCCCAGCTGCGCGATTGCAGGCCGTCGCCATAGACGGTGAGCTTGCCGGTGGTCAGCGCCTGGCCGAGGAAGTTCGACACCGCGCGGCCGTCGTCGATCCGCGTGCGCGGGCCATAGACGTTGAACAGGCGCACGATGCGGATGTCGATGCCGTAGACGCGGCGGCATTCGAACAGCAGCGACTCCGTGCAGCGCTTGCTTTCGTCATACGACGAGCGCGGGCCGGTGCAGTCGACCGAGCCGCGATAGTGCTCGGGCTGCGGCGAGATCAGCGGATCGCCGTAGACCTCGGAGGTGGAGGCGAACGAGAAGCGGCCGCCCTTGGCCATGAGGTTGCGGAGGTTCAGCGCGCCGCCCAGGTTGGCCTGAATGACGCCGACCGGGTCGCGCATGTACCACGGAGGCGAGGCCGGCGAGGCGAGGTGGATGATTTCGTCGAAGCGATCGGAGGTGGAGAAGTGCTCCGCCGACGCGACCTCAAGGTGGAGGCGCGGATCCGAGATGTGCTTGAGATTGTCCCGCGTGCCGGTCCAAAGGTTGTCCACCACGACGATGCGGTCGACATCGGACCTCAGCAGGAGGCGATCGATCAGGTGCGAGCCAAGGAAGCCACACCCACCGGCAACGAGTACTGCCTTTCCCACATTCACCCCCAGTTGTGAACGGTAGAGCCAAGCACCACCCAGCAACAAGCCGGCTCGACAACCCGCTGAGTAGGGGCGTCGACTTCCCGAAAAGGGGTGGAGCCAAAGGTACGCGATAATCCGAGACTTATAGACTGTACATTAGTCGATTTACGATCGGATACATCCAGAAAAAACGTCATTCTCCATTTCGGAGAATTCCGATCGAATGCACACCTTAGCCGTCAGGGGTTTCTGAGCGGTTACAGTCGAGGTCGAATCCGCGCCGGCCTCCTCGGGAGTCATTGCCTGGACTCTTCTTCACCCAACTACTTGCAAGCAGCCGCTCGGCTCCGATGAAACCCGGATAAACTTTGCTGCACGGATTGGGGGAATTTTTAATATCTCATAGCGAAGATTGCTTTCATCGCCGACGCGTGGGGGCGCGCGAGAGTTGAGTGTGGTCTGGCTGAGCTGTAGCCGGCCGATATCACACATTATCGGGGCGAGATATGGCGGCAGAATTATCGCGTGGGTTGTCAATTGTAACAAGTGGCGATGACGCTGATGTCAGTATTCTTTTAATTACCTATAACCACGCTGATTATATTTCCTCTGCTCTTGACGGTGTGCTGGCTCAGCGCACCGATAGGAGGGTCGAAGTGATTGTCAGCGAGGACAGTTCGACGGACGCCACCCGCACAATCCTGGCCGGTTATGTCGATCGGCATCCGCAGATCCGCACGCTGATGTCGCCGCAAAACCTGCGCTCCAACGAGGTGGTCGCCAGGGCGATCCGGGCGGCGCGCGGTCGCTACATCTGCCTGCTGGACGGCGACGACTACTGGACCGATCACGACAAGGTGCAGCGTCAGGCCGACCTGCTCGACGCCGACCCGACGCTCTCCGCAGTCTTTCACAACGCTTTGGTCGACGACGGCGAGGGGCCGCCGTCGCGTCGCTGGACGCCGGCCGACCAGAAGGCGCTCAGCGACATCGACGATCTCTGGAACGGCAACCCGTTCGCGACCTGCGCCGGCATGCTGCGGCGCGAGGCGCTGAGCGGACTTGGCGACTGGTACGCGGACTTTTTCCCGATCACCGACTGGCCGCTCTACATCCTTTGTGCGGCGTGGGGGCCCATCGCCTTCGTGGACGAGCCGATCGGCGGCTACCGGCTGCATCCGGGGGGCATGTTCTCGTCGCTGCCCGGCCCGGAAAAGCTTGACCGCATCGAGGGGTTCTACCGGCGCATGCGGGCGGTCTCGCCGCCCGATCAGCAGCGCGCCGCTCGTGGCGGCGCGAGCCGCTACTTCTTCGAGTGGGCCGAGGTCTACGCCGAGCGCGGCGAGACTGCGATGGCCCGCGACTGTCTCTGGCGGGCGCTGCGCGCCGGCGGCGCCAGACAGCTCAGCGCGCGCAGCTTGCTGCGCGTATCCCGGCGCGTGTGGGGGAGTGGAGAAAGACGATGAATACCTCCCTTCAGCGCGCCCAGATCGAACCGATCATGGACAACCTGCCAAGACCCGACTGGTCGGTGATGATCCCGACCTACAACTGCGCCGGCTATCTGGCCGAGACCCTGCGCAGCGTGCTCGATCAGGCGCCAGGTCCTGACGAGATGCAGATCGAGGTCGTCGACGACGGCTCGGTCGATGACCCCGAGGCGGTCGTTCGCGCCATTGGCGGCGATCGCGTGAGCTTCTTCAGGCAGCCCCAGAACGTCGGGCACATCCTCAACTTCGCGACCTGCCTGACCCGTGCGCGCGGGCGTTACGTGCACCTGCTGCATGGCGACGACCGCGTCGAGCCCGGCTTCTATCAGGCCTTGCAGCAAGGCTTCGAGAGTTCTCCGGACGTCGGAGCGGCCTTCTGCCGGCACCGCTACATCGACGGCGAGGGCCGCGAGCTGTCCATTCCGGACGCAGAGCAGCCGCGGGCCGGGATCCTGGTCGGCGGCGTCGAGCGGCTGGCCGAGGAGCAGCGGATCATGACCCCGTCGATCACGGTCCGGCGCGAGGTCTATGAAGAGCTGGGCGGCTTCGATCCGCGGCTGGTCTGTTCCGAGGACTGGGAGATGTGGGTGCGTATCGCGGCGCGCTATCCGGTCTGGTACGAGCCCGAAGTGCTCGCCGGCTATCGCATGCACCAGGAGTCGAACACTGGTCGTCACTTCCGCATGGCCGAGGAGCTTGGCTACACCCGGCGCGCCATCGAGATGTTCACCTCGTATCTCCCGCGGGAGCGGGCGCGGGACATCGCCCGTCGGGCGCGGTTGACCTATGCCGACACCGCCCTCAACAATGCCCGCAGGTTCGCGCGCAGCGGAGATCGGCAGGGGATGCAGGCGCATTTGCTTGAGGCGGTCAGGATGAGCGCGACGCCTGGCGTTCTGAAGCAGGCCGCCAGTATCGCCCTTAAGGGCGGCTTTCCGGCCGGTAACGCGGAAGCTGCATGATCCGTATCGGATTGTCGGGATGCGGTGCGGTCAGCGCGCGCTATTACGCGCCCGCGCTGACCGCACTGGCGGCCGCCGGGGAGGCGCGGTTGGTTGCAGTCTTCGATCCCGATGCTGCAGCGATGCAGGCGATCTGCGATCGCCTGCCCGGGGCGCGCGCATGCGCAAGTTATGACGAACTGCTGGCCGCCGGCCTCGACCTCGTCCTGGTCGCTTCGCCGCCGCGACGCCATGCCGAGCAGACCCTAGCCGCGCTCGCCAAGGGATTGGCGGTGCACTGCGAAAAGCCGTTGGCGATGTCGGGAGACGAGGCGGCGGCGATGATGGCCGCCGCGCAGGCCGCCGGCCGGCCGCTGACCGAGGGACTGATGCGCCGACAGTTCCCGTCGGTGCGCGCCATCGCCGATCTTCTGCGGCGGCGGGTGATCGGCGAGCTGATTTCGGTGGACGTGTTCGAGGGCGGTCCGTTCGACTGGCCGGTGAGCTCGCCGCGGTACTTCAGCCGCGCCGAGAGCGGCGGCGGGGTGTTGCGCGATCTCGGGCCCCATGTCTTCGACCTGCTGATCGGCTGGCTGGGGGCGCCGCAGCTGGTCTCCTGCGCCGACGACGCCCGCGGCGGCGTCGAAGCCAATGCCCGGGTCGAGCTGGATTTCTCGGGCGTGCGGGCGAACGTCCGCCTCAGCCGCGACTGGGCGCGGCCCAACCGTTTCGTCTTTCACGGCGCGTCCGGCGCCGTCGTCTGGACGCCCTATGAGACCGACCGGCTGGAACTGCGCCTGGACGGTCAGACGGCGGCGTTGATCCTGGAGGGCGCCGGGGATTTCCAGGACGCCTTCACCGCCCAGCTGCGCGCCGCCATCGCCGGTCCCGCCGTCGCCGTCCGGGGCCAAGCGCCGGGCGTCGAGGCCCTGCGGCTGATCGATCTCTGCTATGCGCGCCGCCAGCCGATGGCCGAACCCTGGATCGGGGGCGAACGCGCGGCATGACCCACATCGCCATCGTCGGCGCGAACGGCTTCGTCGGAAACCGCGCCGTCGAAATGCTGCATCTCTCGGGCCAGGCTCAGGTGCGCCCGATCGTGCGTCGCGCCAGCGCCGCAGCCCTGCCGCGGCGGTTCGATCTGGACGTGCGGGTGGCCGACGCCGGCGACCGCGCCGGCATGGCCGCCGCGCTGGAGGGCTGCGACGTGGTGGTCTCGGCGGTCGCCGGAGATCCGCAGACTATCGTCAGCGCCGTCGAGCCGATTTATCGCGCCGCCGAGGACGCCGGCGTCCGGCGGTTGATCTATCTCAGCAGCGCCTCGGTTCATGGGCAGGCGCCCGCCGCCGGCGTCGACGAGGACAGCCTTCTCAGCGACCGTCAGCCGATGGACTACAACAACGCCAAGGTGCGCGCCGAGCGGCTGCTGACCGAGCTGCGCCGTGGCGGCCGCGTGGAGACCGTGGTCCTGCGCCCCGGCATCGTGTTCGGGCCGCGCTCGCAGTGGGTCGGGGGCTGGGCCGACGAGCTGCTGGCCGGCGAGGCCTATGTCGTCGCTGGCGCGCGCGGCGCCTGCAACTCGATCTATGTCGACAACCTGGTTCACGCGATCAGGCTGGCGGCGACCGCCGAGCGGGCCGACGGGCGGACCTATCTGTTGGGCGATCGCGAGCAGCCGACCTGGCGCGACCTGTATGGGCCCATCGCCGCGGCGCTGGGCGTCGACCTGGACGCCCTGCCCGACATGCCGGCCTCCGCCGCGCGGGTTCCCGCGCCGCCTTCGAAGCTGGAGCGGCTGCGGCGCTGGGGACCCGTCAAAGGACTGGCCGGCGCGCTCCCGCGGCCGGTCCGCGTCGGGATCGGGGCCGGGCTGAAATCCTACCGTGCGCGCCGCTCGCCGCCCTCCGGCGGCGGCGCCCGAGGTCCCGACGTGTCGCTGGAACGGGCCTTGCTGCAGACCGGCGGGGTCTGGCTTCCGTGGGCTCGCGCCGAGGTGGAACTTGGTTACGTTCCTGTCGTATCGTTCGATGAGGGGCTACGCCGTTCCATCGCGTGGCTCGAGTACGCAGGGTATCCAGTCGTTTCGTAAGAGGACAGGGTGGGGCGATGTCAGCCAGCGTAGCGGTGATCATACCGACCTATAATCACGCGCATTATCTGGCCGCGGCGATCGAGAGCGCGCTCGGCCAAACCACGCCGCCGAAGGAAATCATCGTCGTCGACGACGGGTCGCGCGACGACCCGGCCGCGGTCACCGCCGCCTATCCGTCCGTGAAACTGATCCGCCAGGAGAACCAGGGCCTGTCGGCGGCGCGCAACACCGGCATGCGCGCGGCCAGCAGCGAATACCTCGTCTTTCTCGATGCGGACGACCAGTTGATGCCCGACGCCCTGGCCAAGCAGTTGGAGCTGTTCGCGCAGCATCCCGACTGCGGCATGGTCTATGGCTCGTACTGCTATGTCGACGCCGTCACCCGGCAGATCACGCCGGTGACGCTGTTCCCGCCGGGCGAAGATCCGTTCGCGACCTTCCTGCGCTGCAACTGCATCGGCATGCATGCGACGGTGATGTACCGCGCCGACCGCCTGGAAGCGGTAGGGGCGTTCGACGCCTCGCTGCGCGCCTGCGAGGACTACGACACCTACCTGCGCATGTCGCGGAACTACGCCATCGCCGCCCGGCCCGAGATGATGGCCGAGTACTGGCAGCACGATCAGAACATGTCGCGCGACAGCGCGATGATGCTGCGCTCGGTGCTCGGCGTCGTGCGCCGCTATCGGAGCGCGGCCGACGAGCGGCCCGAGTGGCGGGCGGCCGTCAGCGACGGCGAGGCGCGCTGGATCCGCTTCTATTCCGACACCTGGCTGATGAACCTGCTGGCGAACCGCAAGCCGGCCGGGCTTGGGCCGCTGATGCGGCAGGCGATCGGGATCACGCAAATCGCGCCGCGAGCCCTTCCGGCCAGCGCCGCCCGCATGGCGATCTCCAATGCGCGCGAACGGCTGCGCTCGGCCCGCTCGGCGTTCCGCCGCCGCCGCGCGCAACGGGCCGGAGGTCCGCATGGCCCCGCCTAGGGTCAGCGTCATCATCATCGTCTACAACGGTGAAACCTACCTGGCCGAAGCGATCGACAGCGTGCTGGCCCAGAGCTGGCCGGACTTCGAACTGCTGGTGGTCGACGACGGGTCGAGCGACGGCAGCCGCGAACTGACCCAGAGGTACGTGGACGCCTACCCGCAGCGCGTGCGGCTGTTGCGCCATCCGGGCGGCGTCAACCGGGGCATGAGCGCGACCCGCAACCTGGGCCTGGCCCACGCCCAGGGCGAGATGGTCGCGTTCCTCGACGCCGACGATGTCTGGGCGCCCGGCAAGCTGGCCGAGCAGGTCGCGATCCTGGACCAGCGGCCCGAGGCCGGGATGGTCTATGGGCGGGCGCTGATCTGGCACGCCTGGCGGGCCGACGCCGCCGAAGCCGATTTCGTCTACGACCTCGGGGTGGAGCCTGAGCAGCTCTACCAGCCGCCGCACCTGTTTCATCTGCAGCTGAAGAACGTCTACCAGACGCCCACCTCAAGCGGCTCGCTGCTGCGCAAGTCGCTGGTAGACGGGGTCGGCGGCTTCGAGGCCGCCTTCAAGGGCATGTTCGAGGACCAGGTGTTCTACGCCAAGGCGCTGCTGGCCGCGCCGACCTATGTCGGCGACGCGGTGTGGTTCAAGTATCGGCAGCATCCGCAGAGCGCGACGGCCGAGTCCGCCGCGGCGGGCGCCGACGACCGGGCGAGGCTGCGCTATCTCGGCTGGCTGTCGCGCTACCTGACGGCGCAGAAGGCGGACCCGCAGGCGCGCCTGGCGGTGCGGAACACGATCGCCGAGCTGCGCCTGCGGATGGCCAAGAACGTGGTCAGGCGCCTGCTTGGAAAGGTGCCCCGCTGATGGCCGAGGTGTCGGTGATCACGCCGTTCTTGAACGCCGAAGCCTATATCGAGCAGGCGATCGCCTCGGTGCAGGCCCAGACCTTCGGCGACTGGGAACTGCTGCTGGTGGACGACGGGTCGAGCGACGCCAGCCCGCAGATGGCGGCGGCGGCCGCCGCCGCCGACGGCCGGATCCGGGTCATCGCGCCCGATCCTGCCCGGCGCGGCGCGGCGGCGGCCCGCAACCGTGGCATGGACGCCGCGCGCGGGCGGTTCGTCGCCTTCCTGGACGCCGACGACCTGTTCGAGCCGACGAAGCTCGCCTTCGAACTTGCCATGCTGGAGCGGGCTCCGGACGCGGCGTGGGTGTACGGGCCGACGCTCTGGTGGTGGGAAGGTGAGACCCCCCGCACCTGGACCGAGACCATGCGCCGCTTCGCCGGACGGGCGCATCCGGCCCCGGCGTTGTTCAACGCGGTGCTGCTGGGCCAGCAGGGCGACGTGCCCTGCACCTGCGCGGTGATGATCCGCCGCTCGGCGCTCGAGGAGGTCGGCGGCTTCGAGGAGCAGTTCGCGCTCTACGAGGACCAGAGCCTCTGGGCCAAGCTGCTGCTGCGCTATCCGGTCTATGTCGCGGACCAGTTCCAGTCGCGCTATCGCCAGCATCCGGACTCGACCTCGAACAAGGCGACCGAGGGCGGCGACTATGACCGCTACCGGCCGCATGCGGCGCGGATCGCGTTCCTGAACTGGGCGGCGGAGCACGCCCGGAAGCACGGGCTGATGACGCCGCAGACCGAGCGCGCCTTTCGGCTGGCCTTTGCGCCCTATGATCTGCCTGAGTGGCCGCTGGGCCCCGGCGACCGCATCGCCCTGGCGACGCGGCGAGCCTCCGAGGCGGCCGTGCGCGCCCGCCGCAGCCTGCGGCGGTCGGTGCGCGGCATGGTCGGGCGTTAGTCGCGCCGCGATCCGGTCAGGTAGAAGCCCAGTCCCGAGAGGTAGCCGCGAACCTCCAGGTCGAGGAAGCGGTCGCGCGGCTGCGAGCGGCGCAGCGCGCGGCGTCCATAGCGCACCGGGAGGCTGACGAAGGCGCGTCGCAGGTCGCCCAGCCGGCGGTTGCGTTCGAACTGGACCAGCAGCGCGGCGGAGTGGCCGCGCATGTAGCTGAACAGTTGGCGGGCCAGGCCCTCGTCGGAGTCGCGGTGATAGTGGAAGGCGACCGAGGACGGCTCGTAGCGGCAGACGTAGCCGTGGGCGAGCAGCCGGTGCCAGAACTCGGAGTCGCCCGAGCAGCCGGCGCGGCCGACATCGAGCCGCTCGTCGAACAGTCCGGCCTTGGCGAACACCTCGCGGCGGAAGGCCATGCTGGCGCCGGCGCCGATGTCCCAGGCGGGAAAGGCGCGCCGTTCGGCCTTGAAGGCCTCCGGCGTGTAGTCCTTCGGCGCGTAGCCGCGCGCGAAGCTCCAGTAGGTCTCGAAGTGCAGCTGGGCGGGGGTCGCCAGTTCGGCCGGCAGGACCAGACCGGTCACCGCCCCGATCTCCGGCGCGTCGAAGGCCGCGACCAGGTTCTGCAGCCAGTTGGGATGCAGCAGCACGTCGTCGTCGGTGTAGGCGACGATCTCGCCGCGGGCGGTCGCTGCGCCGGTGTTGCGGGCATAGTCGAGGCCTGGCCGATCTTCCCGGACATAGACGACGCCGGCGTCGAGCGCGACGCCGCGGGTGGCGTCGCTGCTCGAGGCGTTGTCGACGACGATCACTTCCAGCGGCCGCAGGCTCTGCGCCGGCAGCGAGGCCAGGCAGCGGCGAAGCTCTTCGGGGCGGTCGCGGGTGCAGATGACCACGCTCACCGACGGCGGCTGGGGCGGCAGGCGTGGAGGGGCCGTCCGTGCGATCGGCTGCGTGCGACGCGTGACGCCGTCGCTGCCGGTCAGGGCCTGGGCGACGGGCAGGCCCTGGTCCCAGAAGACGGTCATGGCGGTGGCCGCGTCGGGCTCGGCCGACAGCGGGCGATGGCTGACGCCCCGCGTGGCGACGCCGGGGCCGATGAGGTCGCTGGAAAGCGGGCGGGTCACCGTCGGCCGGCCGGCGGGATCAGGCGACCACGGCCGGCGCAGCCTCGGCGCGCCATTCGAACCGGGGACGCAGGACGCCTTCCCATTCGCCGTACCAGCCGTCGCGGTCGCGGTCGCTGTCGAGCACCTCGAAGGTCATGGCGTCGGGCAGGTCCAGCACCTCCTCGCCGCCCTGGAGCAGGGTGAGGTGAAGGCGGTACTCGTCGGCGTTCAGCAGGTCGGCGGGGATCAGGCAACTGACCCGGTGGCGCCCAGGGGTCTGGGCCCAGGTCGACTTCGAGCTGCTGATGAAGAAGACCACGACGCCGCTGCGATTGAGGACCCGGATGTCGAAGCGCAACGGCTGCGAGCCGCCGGTCCACTCGTAGTCGAACGCGATCTGGAACGGGGTGTGGATGTCGATGTGATGCTGGCGGTCGGCGTCGAACGAGATCGCCTGGATCGCGTGGATCTTGGCCGAACCGCCGGTCGGGGCGTCCTCGGGGGCCCAGATGCGGACGCCGGAGGGACCCTCGGCGCCGGCCCGGAGATAGGCGTTCAGGACGTCGTGCGTGCGCCCGTCGGCGGCGATCTTGCCGCCCTGAAGCAGGATCGCGCGCGGGCAGAGCGACTGGATGGCGGTGATGTTGTGGCTGACGAACAGCACGGTGCGGCCGTCGTGCGCCATCTCGCCCATGCGGGCCAGGCACTTCTGCTGGAAGCCGATGTCGCCGACGGCGAGCACTTCGTCGATCAGCAGGATGTCGGTCTCCAGGTGCGCGGCCACCGCGAAGGCGAGGCGCGTGTACATGCCGCTGGAGTAGCGCTTGACCGGCGTGTCGATGAAATCGGAGACCTCGGCGAAGGCGACGATCTCGTCGAACCGGCGGGCGATCTGCTGGCGCGACATGCCCAGAATGGCGCCGTTGAGGAAGACGTTGTCGCGGCCGGAGAGTTCGGGATGGAAGCCGGTGCCGACTTCGAGCAGCGAGCCGACGTGGCCGCGGAAACGGACTTCGCCCGAGGTCGGCTCGGTGATCTGCGACAGGATCTTCAGCAGCGTGCTCTTGCCGGCCCCGTTCTTGCCGACGACGCCGACGATTTCGCCGCGCTTGATATCGAAGGAGACCCCCTTCAGCGCCCAGAAGTCCTCGGGCCGCGGGCGCTGTTCGCCGCGCAGAAGTTCGGGCAGGCGCTTGACGCCCTGCGAGATCGTCTGGCGCAGGTTCGTCGAGCCGGCCCCGCCCAAGCGATAGCGCTTGGTGAGGTCGTCGACCTTAATCGCCCATGGCCGCTCGTTCTTCATATGATGTCCGCGAAGCTGCTCTCGATCCGTCGGAAGACGAAGAGACCTATGATCAGCATGACCAGCGCGCTGGCGGTGGACAGGGCGACCAGATCAAACGGGAAGGGGCCGGTGTTCAGCAGCGCCCAGCGATAGCCTTCGACGACGCCGGTCATCGGGTTGAGGCCGAGCAGGGTGCGCCACTTCTCCGGCGCCATGCTGGCCGGATAGGCGACCGGGGTGGCGAACATCCAGAGCTGGACGAGCAACGGCATCATCTGACGCACGTCGCGGAACCGGACGTTGATCGCCGCCAGCCCTGCGCCGACGCCGACGGTCGCGATGATGGCCAGCAGAGTGAAGGGAATGACGAACACGACCTTCCACGTCGGCCAGACGTTGTAGAAGGCCAGCATCGCGATCAGAAACGCGAAGGAAATCGCCAGGTCGGCCAGGCCGCGGACCACCGCGGCGATCGGCAGGATCAGGCGCGGGAAGTAGACCTTCTCGATCAGCTGGGTGTTGCCGATCAGGCTGTTCACGGCGCCGGTCACCGCCTGGCTGAAATAGGTCCAGATCACCAGGGCGGTGAAGCTGAACAGCGGATAGGGGACGCCGTCCGACGGCAGCTTGGCGAGCTTTCCGAACACGACGGTGAAAACGACCATCGTCGCCAAGGGCTGGATGATCGCCCAGGCGCTGCCAAGGATGGTCTGCTGGTAGCGGACCTTGAGGTCGCGCCAGACCAGGAACATCAGCAGGTCGCGATAGAGGAACAGTTCGCCGAGATTGAGCGAGCGCCAGCCGCTGGTCGGGCGCACGACCGTCTCCCGCAGCAGGTGCGGGGCGGGCGCCTCATGGTTCGGGACTACGGCGCTGTCAGCCATGTCGTTACGAACTCCTTCGCGGTTCCCGAGCATTGGCCGGACCGGGCGTCCACATCAAGACTCCAGTTGCCAAGGCATTGACCATGACCGATGCTTAGGGAGTGTTAATATTGAAGCGCGATAGTCAATTGCTGCTTCGCTATTGTGAATTTCCCCGCCGCTTTTGAGGAATGCTGTGTTGACCGACAGCCGCCGGCGCCATGCCTTGATGTCGAAAATCGACCGCCGTATCGGCGCGGGCCTGTTCTTGAGGTTCCTCAGCACAGAACCGGTGAGCCGGGAATTCGGCTATGATCGCGGCACGCCGGTCGATCGATACTACATCGAAAACTTCCTGGCCCGGCAGTCCAGTGAAATCCGCGGTCGGGCGCTGGAGATCGGCGACGCCGCCTATTGCCGCCGCTTCGGCGGCGCGCAGATCACCCAGCAGGAAGTGCTGCACATCAATCCCGGCAATCCGGAAGCGACGATCGTCGGCGACATCTCCGTGCCGGGCGTGCTGCCCGAAGCCGGACTGGACTGCATCGTGCTGACCCAGACGCTGCACCTGATCTACGACATGAAGGCCGCGGTCGAGGGCATGCGCCGCGGGCTGAAGCCGGGCGGGGTGGCGCTGGTGACTGTGCCGGGCATCAGCCCGGTGGCCGAGGACGAGTGGGGGGCAACCTGGTACTGGTCGCTGACGACCCTGGCGGCCACGCGGCTGTTCGGCGACGTGTTCGGGGCCGAGAACGTCGAGATCGAGACCTTCGGCAACGCCTATGCGGCCACGACCTTCCTGCAAGGTCTCGCCCACCAGGAGGTCAGCAAGCGCAAGCTCGACGTCGTCGACGACCGCTATCCGGTGATCATCACCATCAAGGCGCGCCGCGGCGCCGCCTAACGACTAGGCGCTGAGCGCAGCGCTCAACCGCCGGGCCGGCCAGTCGCCGACCTGCAGCCGCGGCAGGCGCAGGTGGTTGGCGCCCTTGCGCACCACGTCGGCGTCGGTGGTGACGGCGACGGCGAAGCCCGCCTCGCGCACCACGTCCACGGTCACGTCGCTGTAGTCGCCGAACGGATAGGCGAAGGTCGACGGCGTCGCGCCCAGCAACTCGGCGCAGACCTCACGACTGGTTTCGATTTCGGTGCGCTGCTCCTCGCGGCTGAGCTCGCTGAGCGCCGGGTGGTTCACCGAGTGCGCACCGAAGCTGATCACGCCCTCGGCGGCCAGGGTCTGGATTTCCTGGCGGGTCATGCTGCGATGGCTGGAGCGGCCGGCCGCCGGCATGCCGTGGCGAAGCGCGAGGTCGGCCAGCAGCGCCCGGCGCTCGACCGGGTCGAGCAGGCGCATCGCCTGCCAAAGGGCCTTGTAGGCGGCCTGGCGTTGCGGGTTGGGGGCGTGAAGGTCGCCGACCGGGCCGAGGTCGAACGCATGGCGCTGGCCGTCGATCTCGATATCCATGGAGGCGACGGGCGCGCCGACGACGATGCGTTCCAGGTCGTCCCACCAGTATTCATGGTCGGCCGAGATCGCGCTGGTGGCCAGGAAGACGGTGGCCGGCAGGCCGTGGGCGGCCAGCAGCGGCGCGGCGTTGAGCCCGTTGCAGGCGTAGCCGTCGTCGAAGGTGATGGCGACCGCGTCGCGCGGCAGGTCGCCGCGGGCGTGGCGCTCGGCGAACTCGACCAGCGGCAGCACCGTGCGTCGGCGCTTGAGCCAGGCGAGCTGTTCATCGAAGTGGGCCGGCGTGACCGCCAGCTCCCACGGATCGTAACCGGGCTCGTTGACGCGGTGATACATCAGGATGGCGGGGCCGGCAGGCAGGCCAAACGCGCGGCGGCCGGCCGTCGCGAGGCGGTTCCTGACCTTGCGCGCGATACGTCTGATCCTGGACATCCGAGACCATTTCCCAGCACAGCGATGCCTGCCGGCGAATTAAACGCCCAAATGCCTTAGTTGAGAATGAAGTTCGCGCGGCCTTGCGCGATGCGCCAAAGAAACGGCCCGGAGCGTGAGCTCCGGGCCGTTCCCTTATCGGTCGATGAGGCTCGCTTAGGCGAACTGGTTCATCGTGTTGTGGACGCCGCCGGCCTTCAGCGCGGCTTCGCCGGCGAAGTATTCCTTGTGGTCGTCGCCCAGATCCGAGCCGGACATGTTCTGGTGCTTCACGCAGGCGATCCCTTCGCGGATCTCCTTGCGCTGGACGCCCTTCACGTAGCCCAGCATGCCTTGCGAACCGAAGTACTCCTTGGCCAGGTTGTCGGTCGACAGGGCCGCGGTGTGGTAGGTCGGCAGGGTGATCAGGTGGTGGAAGATGCCCGCGCGCTTGGCGCCGTCCGCCTGGAAGGTGCGGATGCGTTCGTCGGCTTCGGCCGCCAGTTCGGTGGTGTCGTAGTCGACGCTCATCAGGCCGGCGCGGTCGTAGGACGAGACGTCCTTACCGGCGGTCTTCCACGCGTCGTACACTTGCTGACGGAAGTTCAGGGTCCAGTTGAACGACGGGCTGTTGTTGTAGACCAGCTTGGCGTTCGGGATGACTTCGCGGACGCGGTCCATCATGCCGGCGATCTGCTCGACGTGCGGCTTTTCGGTTTCGATCCACAGCAGGTCGGCGCCGTTCTGCAGCGAGGTGATCGAGTCCAGGACGCAGCGGTCTTCGCCGGTGCCTTCGCGGAACTGGAACAGGTTCGACGGCAGACGCTTCGGACGCAGCAGCTTGCCTTCGCGGTTGATGATGACGTCGCCGTTCTTCAGGTCGGCGGCGGCGATCTCTTCGCAATCCAGGAAGCTGTTGTACTGGTCGCCCAGGTCGCCCGGGGTGTGGCTGACGGCGATCTGCTTGGTCAGGCCGGCGCCCAGCGAGTCGGTGCGGGTGACGATGATGCCGTCGTCGACGCCCAGCTCGAGGAAGGCGTAGCGGCAGGCGCGGACCTTCGCGAGGAAGTCTTCGTGCGGCACGGTGACCTTACCGTCCTGGTGACCGCACTGCTTTTCGTCCGAGACCTGGTTTTCGATCTGCAGGGCGCAGGCGCCCGCTTCGATCATCTTCTTGGCCAGCAGGTAGGTGGCTTCGGCGTTGCCGAAACCGGCGTCGATGTCGGCGATCACCGGCACGACGTGAGTTTGGTAGTTGTCGACCGCGTCGATGATCGACTGTTCCTTGGCCTTGTCGCCAGCGGCGCGCGCGGCGTCGAGGTCGCGGAACATCATGCCCATTTCACGGGCGTCGGCCTGGCGCAGGAAGGTGTAGAGTTCTTCGATCAGGGCCGGGACCGAGGTCTTCTCGTGCATCGACTGGTCCGGCAGCGGGCCGAATTCCGAACGCAGGGCGGCGACCATCCAGCCCGACAGGTAGAGGTAGCGGCGATCGGTGTTGCCGAAGTGCTTCTTGATCGAGATCAGCTTCTGCTGGCCGATGAAGCCGTGCCAGCAGCCCAGCGACTGGGTGTACTTGCCGGCGTCCAGGTCGTAGGCCGCCATGTCGCGACGCATGATCGCGGCGTTGTACTTGGCGATCTCCAGGCCGGTCTTGAAGCGGTTCTGCAGACGCATGCGGGCCACGGATTCGGCGCTGATGCCGTCCCAGGTGCCGTTCTTGCTTTTGATGAGCTGGCTCATCTCGATGATGTGGTCTTGATAAGACATGTGCCTCTTCCGCGATCAGCCGGGGGAACTCGGCCCGGTGCTGGCGCTCACCTAAGGCGGACGTGCGCTGGTGTGGAGTCGCTCTGAGGTGCGGATGTAAGACTTTACGGGCGATCTCTGTAATGCTGTAATGTCTCGACAACATCCGGAGTAAGAAATGGCCGCCGAGCGCCGCCTCTATGTCGGGCCGAGCCTGCGCCGCCTGCGCCGGGACCATGGCCTGACCCAGGCGGACATGGCCGCGGACCTGGAGGTCTCGCCCTCGTACATCGCGCTGCTCGAGCGCAATCACCGGCCGCTCAGCGCCGAAATGCTGCTGCGGCTGTCGCAGACCTACAAGATGGACATGGCGACCCTGGCCGGCGACGGCGGGTCGGACGACGCGGCGCGGCTGCAGGCGGTGCTGAAGGACCCGATGTTCGGCGACATCGACCTGCCGACGCTGGAGAGCACCGACGTCACCACCAACTTCCCGGGCATCACCGAGGCGCTGCTGCGGCTCTACACCGCCTACAAGGAAGAGCAGCTGGCCCTGGCCGACCGCGGGGCCGAAGGCCCGGCGGGCGACGCCGCCCAGGGCCCGGACGCCGCCGACCCCGTCGCGGAATCCCGGCGGTTCCTGGCCGCGCGGCGCAACTCCTTCCCAGTGCTGGACGATGCGGCCGAGCGGCTGGCCCAGCAGGTCGCTGCCCACGACAGCATCGCCGCCTATCTGAGGGCGCGGCACAATCTGCGCGTCCGGCGCATTCCGTCCAACTTCATGGTCGGTTCGATCCGGCGGCTCGACTGGCATCGCAAGGAACTGCTGCTCGACGACTCGCTCGACACCGCCAGCCAGGTGTTCCAGCTGGCGCTGCAGCTGGCCTATCTGGAGATGCGCGAGGATGTCGACGCGGTCGCGGCCGAGGGGACCTTCGCCAGTGAGAGCGGCGAGCGGCTGACCCGCCGGGCGCTGGCCAGCTATGCGGCCGCCGCGATCCTGATGCCCTACACCGCCTTCGCCAAGGCCGTGGAGGCGCGGCGCTACGACGTCGAGGCGCTGGCCCGCCAGTTCGGGGCCAGCTTCGAGCAGACCGCGCACCGGCTGACCACCCTGCAGAAGCCCGGCCACGAGCGGGTGCCGTTCTTCTTCATCCGCGTCGATCCGGCCGGCAACGTCTCCAAGCGCCTGGACGGGGCGGGGTTTCCGTTCGCCCGCCACGGCGGCGGCTGCCCGCTATGGTCGGTGCACCAGGCGTTCAAGACCCCGCGCGAGATCGTCACCCAGTGGCTGGAGCTGCCGGACGGTGAGCGGTTCTTCTCGATCGCCCGAACCGTGACCGCCGGCGGCGGCGCGTTCGGCACCCCGCGGGTCGAGCGGGCGATCGCGCTGGGCTGCTCGGCCGAGCACGCGCACCGGCTGATCTACACCCAGGACCGGCCGGGGCCGGAGAGCGCCACGCCGATCGGCGTCACCTGCCGACTCTGCCATCGCACCGAGTGCACCGCACGCTCGGCCCCGCCGATCGGCCGCCAGATCCTGGCCGACGACATCCGGCGGACCAGCGCGCCATTCGGCTTCTCGGACGCCTAAGGCAAATTCTGCCCCTGACGCGCCAAAGCGTCGCCCCTCGCGAACAAAACGCTTCAAACCGACGCGCTTCCGTGCAGTAAAGCGCCGGAATGGTCCGGCTCGCTGCACTGCGGCGAAGCCCAGGGACGCTTTAGTTGGGGACACGGGTCGCATGAACATCAGCAAATCCCTCACGGTCGACGATATGCTGCACGCCTTCGTGGAGGGCGAGCTTCTGCCCGGCACGGGCGTAGCGTCCGACGCCTTCTGGGCTGCGCTGGAAAACGTGCTGGCCGACTTCACCCCGCGCAACGCCGCGCTGCTGCAGCGCCGTGACGAGTTGCAGGTCCAGATCGACAGCTGGTGGCGCGAGCGCCGCGGCAAGCCGCTGGACGTCGCCGAGGAGACCGCCTTCCTGCGCGAGATCGGCTACCTGCTGCCCGAGCCCGACGCCTTCCAGATCGGCACCCAGAACGTCGATCCGGAGATCGCCTCGATCGCCGGGCCGCAGCTGGTGGTGCCGGTCTCCAACGGTCGATTCGCGCTCAACGCCGCCAATGCGCGGTGGGGCAGCCTCTATGACGCGCTCTACGGCACCGATGCGCTCGAGCCGCCGACGGGCGGCAAGGGCTACGACCCGGTGCGCGGCGCCAAGGTCGTGGCGTTCGCCCGCGGCTTCCTGGACCGCGCCGCGCCGCTGGCCGCCGGCTCGCACGCCGACGCCGCAGCTTATGTGGTGGCGGGCCAGAACCTGGTCGTGCGCCTGAAGGACGGCCAGGAGGTCGCGCTGGCCAACCCGGCCCAGTTCGCGGGCTATCGCGGCGAGGCGGCCGCGCCCGCCGGCGTGCTGCTGACCCACAACAGCCTGCATCTCGAGATCCTGATCGACCGGGCTCACAACATCGGCAAGGACGACGCCGCGGGCGTCGCCGACGTGCTGGTCGAAGCGGCGCTGACCGCGATCCAGGACTGCGAGGACTCGGTCGCCGCCGTCGACGCCGAGGACAAGACGGGCGTCTACCGCAACTGGCTGGGCCTGATGCGCGGCGACCTGACCGCGACCTTCGCCAAGGGCGGTCAGACCGAGACCCGCCGCCTGGACGAAGACCGCACCTACACCGCCGTCTCCGGCGGCGCGCTCACCCTGCGCGGCCGCAGCCTGATGCTGGTGCGCAATGTCGGGCACCACATGCTGACCGACATCGCGACCTTCAACGGCCAGCCGGTGTTCGAGACCGTGGTCGACGCCCTGGTCACTGTCGCCGCGGCCCTGCACGACCTGAAGGGCGCGCGCCGCAACAGCAAGGCCGGCTCGGTCTATGTGGTGAAGCCGAAGATGCACGGCCCCGACGAGGTGGCGCTGGCCGTGCGCCTGTTCGACATGGTCGAGGACGCCCTGGGCCTGGAGCGCAATACCGTGAAGCTGGGCATCATGGACGAGGAGCGCCGCACCAGCGCCAACCTCGCCGCCTGCATCCACGCTGCGCGCGATCGCATCGTGTTCATCAACACCGGCTTCCTCGACCGCACCGGCGACGAGATCCACACCGCGATGGAAGCGGGCCCGGTGGTCCGCAAGGACGCCATCAAGGCCGAGGCCTGGCTGCCGGCCTATGAGAAGCGCAACGTCGAGATCGGCCTGGCCACGGGCTTCCCCGGCCGCGCCCAGATCGGCAAGGGCATGTGGGCGGCGCCCGACATGATGAAGGACATGCTGGCCGCCAAGGTCGGCCACCCGAAGGCCGGCGCCAACACCGCCTGGGTGCCGTCGCCGACCGCCGCCGTGCTGCACGCGCTGCACTACCACGAGGTCGACGTGCCGGCGCTGCAGGCCTCGATGCTCAAGTCGGCGACCAAGACCGGGACCGACGACCTGCTGACCCCGCCGTTGGCCAAGTCCAACTGGAACGCCGCCGACGTCCAGCAGGAGCTGGACAACAACGCCCAGGGCATCCTCGGCTACGTGGTGCGCTGGATCGACCAGGGCGTCGGCTGCTCGAAGGTGCCGGACATCCACGACGTCGGGCTGATGGAAGACCGCGCGACCCTGCGGATCTCCAGCCAGCACATGGCCAACTGGCTGCACCACGGGGTCTGCACCGAGGCGCAGGTGCGCGAGACCTTCGGCCGGATGGCCAAGGTGGTCGACGCCCAGAACGCCAACGATGCGGCCTATCAGGCGATGAGCCCGGACCCGGACGCCAGCATCGCCTACCAGGCCGCGCTGGAGCTGGTGTTCGAAGGCCGCGTGCAGCCGAACGGCTACACCGAGCACGTCCTGACCCGCCGCCGCCGCGAGCGTAAGGCGCAACTGGCCGGCGGCTGACGCCGGACGAGGTCCGCGCCGCGGCTTTGGTCTGTGGCGCGGCCTGACCTAGGCGCGGGGGGCGAGCAGCCGCGCCAGCAGGGCCGGGCGGACGGTCAGGGTCGTCACCACGACCCCGGCCGCCAGGCCCGCGCCGAGCACGCCGGCGACGATGCCGACGCCGCCGCCGATCATCCCGAGCAGGACGGCCAGCACGAACAGCGCCTTGCTGGCCAGCCGCAGCCGCGAACGGCGGGCGGGCGGACAGGCCTGGCCGGCCACCTGGCGGTGGTGGCGGTCCATCGACAGCGCCGCGCAGATGAAGGCGGCGAAGGCGAGCGGGGCGCTGGCGAGGCCGAGAACTTCCATGACGCTTACTCCGCCGCCGCGCGCGCGGCCCGGCGCGGGACCGGCGCGGCGACGCGGCTCGCCCGGCGGGCCATGAACAGGAAGCCGCCGCCCAGCGCGACCAGCGTCAGATCGAGGGCCACCATGGCCCAGTCGCCGGCCGCGGCGCTGGCGGCCAGGTTGCGTCCGCCGGTCGCGGCCGAGAGCAGCGGGATGGCGGCGAAGGCGAAGGCGGCGAGCCAGGCGGTGTCGGCCCAGGCGCGCCTCTGCGGGCGCACGGCGCTGTAGACGATGGTCGCGGCGATGGTGGCCAGGAAGATGCGGCCCTCGACCGCGGGGCGCTCGGCCAGTCCCGCCGGCAGCAGCCGGTCGGCCCAGAAGAAGCCGGCTATGGCCAGCGGCAGGCCCATGACCGCGCCGACGTTCATCACCTCGACCAGCCGGAAGCCGAAATAGGGCTTGGCCGGATCGGGCAGCTTGCGGCGGCGCGAGACCGTCCATAGCACCAGGCCCGAGGCGATCAGGCCGCAGCCCGACAGCCCGGCGAAGAAGTAGAGCCAGCGAAGGGCCGGTCCGGCGAACTCGGCCATGTGCAGGCCGTAGAGCAGGTCGTTGGTCGCCATGGCCGGACCCGGCGGCGGGGAAGAAACCAGCAGCTTGCCGGTGACCCCGTCGAACACCGCGGCGACGGCCGGGCGGCTCAGCCGGCCTTCGTTGTCGCGATGCAGGGTGACGCGGGCCGAGGCGTCGCCGGGATTGTTGACCGTAAGGCGCAGCACCTTGCCGCCCAGCTGGCGCTCGGCGACGGCGATCATCGGGCCGAGCGGGGCCATGACGGCCGGCTTGCCGGCGCGCTCGGGCATGCCGCGGGTTTCGGGCGCGCTGTCGGCGTAGAACGCTGCGAGGTCCTTGCCGTAGCCGCCGACCATGCCGAACGGCATGAAGGTCGTGGCCAGGGTGATGATCCCGGTCAGAGCGATGAACAGGTGGAACGGCAGGGCCAGGACGCCGAGGACGTTGTGGCCGTCGAGCCAGGCGCGCTGGCCGCCCTTCTCGGGCCGGAAGGTGAAGAAGTCCGAGAAGATCCGCTTGTGGGTGATGACCCCGCTGACCACCGCGCTGGCGAAGAACGCCGCCGCCAGGCAGGCGGCCAGCCGCCCGAAGGGGTAGGGGGCCATCAGCTCGAAGTGGAAGCGGTAGAACATCTCGCCGCCGCCGGTCGGCGGGTCGGCGACCGGCGCGCCGGTGGCCGGATCGAGTTCGGCCTGACCGTAGGTCCCGTCGAGATTGGACCAGTAGGTCTGCATGTCGCGTTCCTGGCGGCTCGGCGCCTGGACGCCGAACAGCGTCGCCTGCGGGGCGGCGGTCAGCAGGTGGTCGTAGGCCCGTTGCAGGCCGGCCGCCGGATCGGGGCTGGCGCTGAGCGAGGGGCGGGTCCAGGCCTCGATCTCGTGCCGGAACACGGTCGCCGTGCCGGTGGCGAAGATGGCGAACACCAGCCAGCCGCAGATCAGGCCGGTCCAGGTGTGCAGCCAGCTGGTCGATGCGCGCAGCCCGCCCTTCATGCCGGCGCTCCCGCCAGCCAGGCGCCCGCCCAGAGCACCGCGGCGAGGCAGGTCATGACCAGGGTCGGCTTCCAGGCGCTCTTGGCCGCGAAGACGAAGATCGGAACCACCGGCATACCCAGGATCGCGACCAGGGTCGCGGCGACCGCGGCCTCGACGCGGCTCATGCCGACCAGCGGCAGCACCCGGGCCAGCGCCGTGGCGGCCAGCGCGCAGAGGGCGTAGTTGGCGACCACCGACAGGACGGCGCGCCAGGCGACCGCCAGCCGGTAGGCCGCGCCGACTTTAACGGCGGCGGCCATCAGGACCGGAGAGTCTCGGCGAGCGGGGAGACGAGGCGGCGCAAGGAGTCTCTCCAACGAGGGTGCGAATACGAATGCGAGGCGTTCGCATCGATTTGCGCCCTCATACGCCCGCGGCGGGATCGGCTCAAGCGATCCTCGTTACGCGGTCGGTGCGACCGAACCGCTCAACGCGGTCAGCCGCCGGCGACGACCTCGATAGTCAGCCGATCGCCGCCGCCGGCGATCTCGAGCAGGCGGTCGATGTTGGGGTGCGCGCCGGGCCGGTTGCGGGCGTCGGCCGTGTGTTCGCCGAAGACGGCCAGACCATGTTCCGCGGCCTTCGCGTCCAGCCCGCCGAAGGTCTGGTTCAGGTACTGATAGACCGCCAGCGAGCCTTGCTTGCCCGGCTGGTTCTCGATGCTGGCGACCACGGTCCCGTTCGCGTCCACGAGGTCGATGCGCTGCACGTTGTCGATCGGCGGCAGTTGCTGAAGGTTTTCCTTGAAGGCCGCACCAGGTTGAATCATCGCCAGACCGTCTCGTGTTGGGGTGGATCGCAGAAGTATGCGGGCGACCCCATAGCATCTGCCGGCGTCTTTGTAGCTCTGCGGAAACCCTTCAAACGTAACGCCACCGTTGCGCGGGCCGACACGGCTCAGCCCCGCTTTCGCCCAGCGCCCTGGCTCCCTTGCCGGCGACTTGGGAGGGCGACCTTGGAACGCGTGCGACTGGCCTGGCGGGACCTGCAGAACGACCTGTCGAGCTTCCATCTGCTCAAGTACCGTAGGTCGGTCGACGGGTTCCTGGTGTCGTCCAAGAACTCGGGCACGCACTGGGCGCGCTTCATGCTGAGCGCGGCGATCGCGCATCATCTGGGCCTGCCGCCGGTCGCGCATTCCAGCGGGCGCAAGAGCGACGACTTCATCGGCCACGCCAAGCATCCGCGCGTGCACGCCGGTGCGCCGCGGATCGGCAGCTCCCACAACGTCCCGTCCCGGCTGCTGACCGTTCTGGCGCGGCTGCGTCTCTACCGCCCGCCGCCGATCGTCCTGCTGATCCGGGACATCCCGCCGGCGATGCTGTCGTACTACGAGAAGTGGCGCGCGCCGTATCGGCTCGGCAGTCTCGAGGACTATGTCCGCCGGCCCGCGCCCGGCGTTCGCGGCATCGACGACGTCTGGTGGTTCATCCGGTTCGCCAAGCGATGGGCCGAGATGCGGCATGTCCTGGGCGGCGCGGTCCTGGTCGTTCGCTATGAGGACGTCGCCGCGCACCCTGAGTGCTGGATCCGGCGGATCTGGCGCCACTGGGGCTTGGAGCTGCACGACGCCGATGTCGCCGCGGCGCTGAGCGTGGCATCCCGCCAGGCGGTGGCCAGATCCCTCGACCCTCATTGCCGGGAGGCGATCGTCCGTATGGCGGGCGACGGCGACGCCGCCGCCAGCGATCTTTCTGTGCTGCTGGAGACGCTCGACCGCCACCTCAGCCCATTTCATCGGCAGCTCTTCACGCGGCCCGGGCGGATCGAAGCGCCGCCCAGGCGCGCCCGCCGGCGCGCCGTTCAAGCGGAGGCCGCGCGTCCGTATGACCGCGGCGTCGCTCGTCTGAAGATCCGCCGCCGGGTGTAGATTTTCGCGGTCCTGGGCGGACCGATCCAAACCCTACGGGAATGTGGCGGGCCTGCGATACAGCCGCCACATTTGTGCATCAGTTGTCGAGCTGTGGAAACGCTGCCTGACGCCGACCTGTACCCCCACCTGCTCATCGTGGACGACGACGCCGATCTCCGCGACAGCATGGCCGCCTATCTGTCCCAGCACGGCTACATCGTGCGGACCGCCGCCGACGGCGTGGCGATGGAGGAGGTGCTGGCGGAGGGCTCCACCGACCTGGTCGTCCTCGACGTGATGATGCGCGGCGAGGATGGATTGTCGATCTGCCGCCGGCTGCGGCAGAACGGCGGCCCCCCGATCGTCATGGTCAGCGCCGTGGGCGACGAGATCGACCGTGTGCTGGGGCTTGAGCTCGGGGCCGACGACTATCTGGCCAAGCCCTGCAGCCCGCGCGAACTGCTGGCCCGTATTCGCGCCGTGCTGCGGCGTGGCGAGGATCGGTCGCTGGCGCTCGCCATCCGCTCCCGGGCCTTCTACTTCCAGGGTTTCACGCTGGATGGCGCGCGCCGCCAGCTGCGGGCGCCGAACGGCCTGACCATCCTGCTGACCAGCGGTGAACTGGCGCTGCTGACGGTCTTCCTGGAGAATCCGCAGCGGGTGCTGTCGCGCGACGAGCTGATCGGCAAGGCCCGCGGCGGTCAGAGCGAGGTCTTCGACCGGGCCATCGACGTGCAGATCAGCCGCCTGCGGCGCAAGTTGCACGACTGCTCGCCCAAGGAGATCATCAAGACCCATCGCGGCGCGGGCTATCTGTTCGACGCCCACGTCTCGCGGCCCTGATCGCCCGGCGAACGCTCCGTTTCGATCGTCGCCCGAATGTTGCGTCCTGCAATCTGGCCGCAGCAGACGTGAAGGCGTTCGGCCCCAATGCGGTCGACCGAGGGGCGCTCAATTCCCAGGCTGGTCCGGCGCAGTTCCGGGCCGCCGACTTCGGGCCCGAGCCATGCTTCGACAAGGGACCTGACAGGCTGCGAGAGCCTTCACGCTCGCCGCAGCGTCTACTGCCTCCTCCGCGGCGGGGCCGCGGAGGAGGCCTCTTGGATCAGGGGCGGCCGCGACCTGCCGCCGGCGCACGCGCCAACGGAATGCGGGTGACGGCGACGAGCCCCGCCGGGGTCGATCGAAGCGTGAGCTCGCCGCCGTGCCCGCGGGCGATGGACCGCGCGACCGCCAGGCCCAGACCAACGCCGCCCCCGTCGAGGGTGCGAGCCGCCTCGGCGCGGTAGAACGGTTCGAAGACGCGTTCGATCTCGCTGTCGGAGAGGCCGGGGCCGTCGTCGGCGATCTCGACCACGGCGTCGTCGTCCTGGGTCCAGAGGCGGATGCGGGCGCGCTCGCCATACTTCACGGCGTTGGCGACGAGATTGGCGAACAGGCGCTGGAGGCCGAGCAGGTCGCCCTCGACCGCCGCCTGCTGGCCCTGGGTCACCTCCACGTCGTGGCCGATCGCGCTCTCGTCGTCGGCCAGGCACTCCAGCACCGACAGCAGGTCGATGCGTTGCCGGGGCTGGGCGACGGCCCCGTCGCGGATGAAGTCGAGCACCGAGCTGACCATCTGTTCGATCTGTTCGACGTCGCCCAGCACTCGGTCGCGCAGGTCCTGCGGCGCGTCCTCCATCTTGAAGCGGATGCGCGCGAGCGGCGTGCGCAGGTCGTGGGAGATCGCCCCGACCATGCCCGTGCGATCATCGACATAGCGCTTGAGCCGCGTCTGCATGTCGTTGAAGGCGCGGGCGGCCATGCCGATCTCGGCCGGACCGGTCAGGGTCATCTGCGGAGCCGTCGGATCACGGCCCAGGGTCTCGGCGGCCTCGGCGAAGGCGCGCAGCGGCGCGGTGATCCGGCGCGCGAAGACGTAGCCGAGCGGCGCGACGAGCAGGAAGCTGCCCGCGTACCAGAGGAAGATGCGGCGCTGCCAATCGGTCGGGAAGCGCTCGGGCGACGGATGGACGACCAGCCACCTGCCGTCCGTCCGACGCACGCCGGCGACGAAGTCGTCGGTGAGCGGGCGCGAGGCCGCAGCGAAGCCGGCCGGTCCGGGCGCCATCCAGGGGGGCGCGGCGCCCGGGCCTGGCGGCGGCCCGGGGTGGTGCGCGCCGCCGCCCGCATCGTTCGGGAACGGCGGACCAGGGCCGCCCTCGAACCGGGGCCGCGCCGGCGAGCGAACGCCGAACGGCCCCATCCTCGGCGGCCTCAGCGCCAACTGCACATCGGTGGGGTTGGCGCCCAGCAAGGCGGCGAGATCGCGCCCCAGCCATGCCCGCAACGGCGTGCGGCCGCCTTCGGCAGGCGGCTCGTCCTGCACCGTCCGGATCAGGTGGCGCCCGTTGCGTTGGGCCAGGTCGCCGCCGCGCAGCGCCTCGGCCACTTCGGAGAGCGAAAACACCGAGCGCGGCGGCGGCGGCGTCACCGCCGCGACGAGGAAAATCATGAGCTGGGCCACGCCCAGGCTGATCAGCAGCAGCAAGGCCAGTTGCAGGGTGATCGGCAGCCGCCCCCCGCTTTTGCGCCAGATGCGCTTCATCCTGCCCGAGCCTCGTCGTCGAGCGGACGATCCGCGCCGCGTTCACCCGCGCCAGACTGCGTGCCGATTGTGGCCGATCTGGCCCTCGGGCCTGCAACACTTGAAACATGGCCGCGGCGCGGGGCGGAGGTCTCGCGACCGCCACATCTGACACATAGGCGAAACCGACCGGCCCTGATGCGGTCGCACGGCCGTCGGAAAAGGTCATTGCTCGGGAAGAGCGCCACCCACAGGCGCCCAGTCCGTCGCGGAGAGCGGTCTCCCTCACTCCACCTGCCCCCCAGCCCGAGGGGGACCGCTCCCATCTTCTGCTCTTCTAGGCGGCCTTGGCCTCGTCGCGCGCGCCGAGCGCAGCGGCGAGCTCGGCGGCGCTGAGCACGCCGTCGCCGTCGCTGTCGAGCCCGCCGAACGCGCTGGACGCGTCGTCGCTGACGCCGATCTGGCTGAGGCTCGACTGGACCTCTGCCAGGCTCAAGCCGCCGTCGTCGTCGGCGTCGAGCTGGTCGATCAGCGAGGCGGCGACGTCTTCGCGGCTGGGGGGGCGAGGCGGCGGCCCCTTGGCATGCAGGGCGGTTTCCAGTTCGCCGCCGCTCAGCTTGCCGTCACCGTCCTCGTCGAGGCGCGAAAGGGCGTCGCTGAGCTGCTCGCCTGCGGTCGGCAAGGCGGCCTGCAGTTCTTCGAGGCTGAGCGAGCCGTCGCCGTCGCTGTCGGCCGACTGGATCAGGCTCTGGGCCAGGCTCTGCGAATCTTCCTCCTGGACGCTGAGCAGGCTGGCGAGCGTCTTGTTCGCCATCTGGCCGCCGGCCTGACCGGGCGGCGGTCCGGGCGGGGGAGGCGGGCGCCCGCCCGAGGCGGCGTCCGCGCCCTGGGCTCCGCCGTCGCTGGCCGGCTGCACCTGGAGAAGTCCGGCCAGCAGGCGCTCGGCCTGCCCTGCGCCGGATAGAAGGGATGTTGATGTCACCTGCATCGAGGTTCCTTCGGGGTTCCACGCCCCACGGTCGGGGCGCGCGTGCCGATGCAAGATCTGCGGCCATGCCGAACGGTTACGAGCGCGTCGTTACGAGCGGTTCGCGACCGATCCCCGACATGTCGGCGAACCGCTCGTCATGGAGCTGAAACAGACGAAAGGTTCGCCGCTTTTCGGCCTTGCTGCCCCCGGCAGGACTTGCAGCGTCTCGTGCCGTCAGGGCGTCGGCGCGTCCGCGCCTCCGACCGCCCGGTAGAGATCGACGCGGTTGACGGCGGCCGCAAGTTGGCTGGCGACATAGGCGCTCTGGGCGGTGAAGAGCGAGCGCTGGGCGACCAGGTTGGCGAGGAAGGTGTCGACGCCGCCGCGATAGCGGGCCTCGGTGAGGGTCATGGTGTCCTGGGCCGCGTCGAGCTGGGTGCGGGTGGCGGCGAGTTCCTCGGCCAGGGTGCCTTGTCGCGCCAGGGCGTCGGCGGTTTCGCGGAAGCCGGACTGAATGGCCTTTTCGTACGCGGCCAGCGCCGCGTCGCGCTGGGCATTGGAGGCGGCCACCCCGGCGAGGCCGGCCCCGGCCCGGAAGATCGGCAGCGTCACGGACGGGGTGAACGAGCGGGTGAAGGTCCCGTCGTCGAACAGCGACGAGAGCGCGGGACTGGCGTAGCCGAGCGCGCCGGTCAGCGAGATGGTCGGGAACAGCGCCGCCCGGGCGGCGCCGATCTCGGCGTTGGCGGCGCGTAGGCCGTACTCGGCCTGGAGCACGTCCGGCCGCCGCAGCAGCACGTCGGACGGCAGGCCGACCGGCAGGGTCTTCAGGCCTTGGCTGGCGTCCTGGATCGAAGCTGGCAGCAGGCTCTGGTCGACCGGCGATCCGAGCAGCAGCTGCAGGGCGTTGATGTCCTGGGCCAGCGCCGTGCGCAGCGAGGCGACGTCGGCCTGGGCGGCGGCGAGCACGGTCTCGGCCTGGCGCAGATCCGTGCGCGGGGCGATGCCGCCCTGCAGTCTGGACCTGGTCAGTTTGACGCTGCTTTCGGCGCTGACGACGGTGTCCTGGGCGATCTTCAGACGGCTGGCGTGGGCCCCGTAGGTGAGCCAGACCTCGGCGACGTCGCCCAGCAGGGTCAGGCGGGTGGCGCGTGCGGCCGCCTCGGTGGCGAAGTAGCGGTTGAGCGCCGCGTCGCTGAGAGAGCGCACGCGGCCGAACAGGTCGAGTTCGAAGGCGGTGACGCCGACCTGGGCGGTGTAGGCCTCGACGTTGGGCGCCGAGCTGCCGCCGGTCCGGGTGTAGCGGCCGTCGACGTCAACCTGGGGCAGGCGCTCGGCGCGCTGGATGCGGTACTGGGCGCGGGCCGCCAGGATGTTGGCGCTGGCCGCCCGCAGGTCGCGGTTGTTGGCCAACGCCTGGTCCATCAGCGTCAGCAGGCGTTGATCGGTGAACACGTCGTGATAGCCGATCTTCGGCAGCTCGGCCTCGCTCTGCGCGAGATAGGCGTCGCCCGCTGGCCACGACGCGGGGGTGGGCAGTTGCGGCTGCACGTAGCGGGGCGCCATGGAGCAGCCCGCCAGGCTCACAGTCGCCAGAAGGATGAGGGCGCGTCTCATGCCGGCTCCAGTTCGTTGGCGCCGCCTGGGCCCTTGCGCATCGCGCGGAAGCCTCGCCGGACCATGACGAAGAACAGCGGGACGTAGAAGATCGCCAGGATGGTCGCGGTCAGCATGCCGCCGATGACCGCGGTCCCGATCGCGATGCGGCTGTTGGCGCCGGCGCCGGTCGAAATCGCCAGCGGCAGGACGCCGAATATGAAGGCCAGGCTCGTCATCAGGATCGGCCGCAGGCGGGTGCGCGCAGCGCCGATCACCGCCTCGATGGCGGACGCCCCGCGCCTCTCGGCCTGCTCGGCGAACTCGACGATGAGGATGGCGTTCTTGGCCGCCAGCCCCATGGTCGTGAGCAGGCCGATCTGCAGATAGACGTCGTTGATCAAGCCCCGCAGCGTGACCGCCATCACCGCGCCGACCAGTCCGAGCGGGACCACGAGCAGCACGGCCAGCGGGATCGACCAGCTCTCGTAGAGCGCCGCCAGGCAGAGAAACACGACGAGCAGCGAAAGCCCGTAGAGGATCGGCGCCTGGCCCGAGGACAACCGCTCCTGGAAGGAGAGGCCCGACCAGGCGATGCTGGTGCCCGGGATGTCGGCGGCCAGCTTCTCGATCGCGGCCATGGCCTGGCCCGAGCTGCCGCCCGGCGCGGCCGAGCCCTGGAATTCATAGGACGGGATGCCGTTGAAGCGGGACAGCGTCGTCGGCGCCTGCGACCAGGAGATGCTGGCGAAGGATGAGAACGGCGCCATCTGGCCGTTCGAACCGCGCACGTACCACTCCTCGAGGTTCGACGGATCGGCGCGATAAGGCGCGTCGCCCTGGACGTAGACGCGCTTGACCCGGCCGCGGTCGACGAAGTCGTTGACGTAGCGCCCGCCCCAGGCGGTCGACAGGGTGGAGTTGACGTCGGCCTGGCTGAGGCCGAGGGCCGCCAGTTTTCGCGCGTCCATGTCGATCTTCAGCGTCGCGATGTCGGGCAGTTCGGTCAGGCGGACCGAGGCCAGGGCGGGGTCGCGGCGGGCGGCCTCGAGCAGCTTGTCGCGGGCGGCGTTGAAGTCGGCCTGGGACATGCCGCTGGCGTTCTGCAACTCCATGGTGAAGCCGTCGGATTGGCCCAGGCCGCGAATGGCCGGCGGGATCAAGGCGAACACGCGGGCGTCGCGGAAGTTCTGGAAGGCGGCCGAGGCGCGGGCGACGACGGCGTCGGCGGTGTTGTCCTTGCCCTTGCGTTCGGACCAGTCGACGAAGTTGAGGAAGCCCTGGCCGGTGTTCTGGCCGCTGGCGCCGCCGCCCCCGCCGCTGACCGTGAACATGGTGCGGACGTTGGCGTCCTCGTGCTCGCGGAAATAGCTCTCGATCTGGCGTTGGACCTCGACGGTCCGCGCCTGGGTGGCCCCGGCCGGGAGCTGGAACTGGACGCTGGCGGCGCCCTGGTCTTCGGTCGGCAGGAAGCCGGTCGGCAGCCGGATGAACAGCCCGCAGAGCAGCGCCACGATCACGCCGTAGACGCCGAGCGCCAGGACGCGGCGGCCGAGGATCGCGCGCACCGAGCGCCGATAGGCGTCGGCCATTCGCTCGAAGCCGGCGTTGAAGCCGGTGGACCCGCGGTGGATCAGGCTGGCCGCGGCCGGAAAGCGGCGTCCGAACCAGCCGTCGTGAATTTCGTGGGCCGCGCGCTTGCGCTTCAGCAGGTTGGCGGTGATGGCCGGGCTCAGCGTCAGGGCGACGAACACCGACAGCAGCATGGCCGAGATGATGGTCAGCGAGAACTGCCGGTAGATCACCCCGGTCGAGCCGCCGAAGAAGGCCATCGGCAGGAACACCGCCGACAGCACCAGGGCGATGGCGACCAGCGCCATGGTGATCTCGTCCATCGAGCGGATCGTGGCTTCGCGCGGGGTCAGCTCGGGGTCTTCCTCCATCAGCCGCTCGACGTTCTCGACCACCACGATGGCGTCGTCGACCAGCAGGCCGATGGCGAGCACCAGGCCGAACAGCGTCATGGTGTTGATCGAGAAGCCGGCGACGTAGAGCACGGCGAAGGTGCCCAGCAGGACTACCGGGACGGCGATCGCCGGCACCAGGGTCGCGCGCCAGCTCTGCAGGAACACGAACATCACGATGACGACGAGGACGATCGCCTCGGCCAGGGTCTTCACGACCTCGCTGATCGACAGCTTGATGAAGTCGGTGGTGTCGTTGGCGTAGGCGAACGTCAGGCCGGGCGGGAACTCCTTGGAGAGCTCCTCGACCCTGGCCTTGACGAGGTCGGCGGTCTTGAGGGCGTCGGCGCCTGGGGCAAGCAGGATCGCCAGGCCCGCTCCGGGGTGCTGGTTCACCCGGCTGCGGGCGTTGTAATTCTCGGAGCCCAGCTCGACCCGCGCGACGTCGGACAGCACGACGGCCGCGCCGTTGGACTGGCTCTTCAGGACGATCTTGCCGAACTGCTCGGGGGTCTGCAGCCGCGACTGGGCGGTCACGGTCGCATTCAGCATCTGCGAGTCGGGCTGCGGCTGGCCGCCGATCTCGCCGGCCGCAACCTCGGTGTTCTGGTTCTGGATGGCGGTGACGACGTCGCCCGGCGTCAGCTGGTAGCTGGCCAGCCGGTCGGGGTTGAGCCAGATGCGCATCGCGTACTGGGAACCGAAGACGTTGGTGTCGCCGACCCCCTTCAGCCGCGAGATCGGGTCCTGGAGGTTGGAGACCAGGTAGTCGGAGACGTCCCGGTTGGTCATCCGGTCGGTCTCGTCATAGACGCCGACGATCAGCAGGTTGTCGGGGTTCGACTTGCGGACGACCAGCCCCTGCTGCTGGACCTGGGTCGGAAGGCGGGAGACGGCCTGCTGAACCTGGTTCTGCACCTGCACCTGGGCGATGTCGGGATCGACGCCCTTGTCGAAGGTGACGGTGATCGTGACCTGGCCGCGGGAGGTGGACGAGGAGCTGAAATAGAGCAGGCCGTCGATGCCGGTCAGCGACTGCTCGAGGACCTGGGTGACGCTGTTCTGGATCGTTTCGGCCGAAGCGCCGGGATAGGTGGCGCGGACTGACACCTGTGGCGGGGCGACGTCGGGGTACTGGGCGACCGGCAGGAACCGGATGGCGCCGAGGCCCGCCAGCATGATGATGATGGCGATGACCCAGGCGAAGATCGGCCGGTCGACGAAGATGCGCGAAAGCATGTCAGGCGCCCCCTGCGGCGGCGCCCTTGGCCTGCCCGCCGGATTTGCCGGCCGGGCTCTGGATGACTTGCGGCGTTTCGGCCGGAACCGCCTTGAGAGGCTTGCCGGGCTGCACGTTGGCCAAGCCCTGCGTGATCACCTTGTCGCCGGGGTTGAGGCCCTTGCGGACGACCCAGTTGGCGCCGTCGGTCCGATCGGCGGTGATGGTGCGCTGCTCGGCCTTGCCGTCGGCCCCGACGACGTAGACGCTCGCCGCGCCCTTCGGATCGCGCGCGACGGCGGTCTGGGGCACCAGATAGGCGGCGGTGGCGACCGCCTGGTTGAAGCTGGCGCGGACGAACATGCCCGGAAGCAGGACGCCCTTGGGATTGGCGATGCGGGCCCGGAGCGTGACCGTGCCCGTCGACTCGTCGACGACCACTTCGGAAAACTCGACGGCGCCGACCTGATCGTAGGTGCTGCCGTCTTCGAGCGTCAGCTTCACCGCGGCGCTTCCCGGCGCCAGTCCGCCCGCAGCCAGCGCCCGGCGCAGGGCCAGGAGATCGCCGCTCGACTGCTGGATGTCGACGAACATCGGATCGAGCTGCTGGATGGTGGTCAGCGGATCGGCCTGGCTGGTCGTCACCAGCGCGCCGACGGTCGAGAGCGAACGCCCGATTCGGCCGCTGATCGGGGCGGGGACGGTGGTGAACCGCAGATTGATCCGGGCGGTGTCGAGCGCGGCGCGCGCCTGGGCGACCGACGCCTTGGCCTGCGCGGCCTGCGCCGCGGCGTTCACATAGTCCTGCTGGCTGACCGCCTCGATCGCCGCGAGCGGCTTGTAGCGGTCGGCCAGGGCCGACGCGGCCGAGAGATTGGCCTCTGCGCTCTGGACGTTGGCCAGCGCCTGGCTGACCGCGGCCTGATAGAGGCTCGGGTCGATCTGGTAGAGCGGCTGGCCTCGGGTGACGAGGGAGCCTTCCGTGAACAGGCGCTTCTCGATCACGCCGGCGACCTGCGGCCGCACCTCCGAGCTCTGATAGGCGACGACGCGGCCGGTGAGTTCGTTGGTCAGGTCGACGCGGGTGGGCTGGACGACGACATAGCCGACGTTCGTCGGGCCGTTGTCGTGTCCGCCCTTGTGGGCGTCGGTCTTGGCCCCGCAGGCCGCCAGCAGGCTCATGCTCGCCAGCGTCGCGAGGATCGCGCTGCGCCGCTTCAAGATGCAGCGTCCGGCGAGGTCGGATTGGCGGACCAGATCTGGCCGCAAGACGCTCTCGACGCTGGGGGGCGCATTGGCATGTATCCGTCTTCCTGGCTGGTTGACGCAGTCGTCCGAAGGCACGTCTTCGCTAAGCTACAGAGAACTCGCGCCACGTGCTCAAGGTTCTCTAGCGGCCGGAAAGCACGAGCATATGACCCTACGTCACGAGCTTGAAATCTATGCGCCACATGAAGGCCGGTTTGTAGAGGGGGCGTCAGCTCGGCGTAGCTGGCAGGGGGCCCCGAGGCGACGCCTCACCGCAGATAGACGCTCAAGCCGAACGGACACGGATGCAATCCGCTTGCGGTATTGCAATATTGTTCCTATCGGAATTATAGGAATAGAAAGCGGGTTCCTTAGGAGCGAGAGTTTCATGCGCCAGACGCCTGTCGGCCTTGGATTGGTGGCGCAGAGCGTCACCCTCCAGGATTTTTTGAACACAGCGCGCCTGGAGGCGGCTCGTGCGTTCAGGGTCCTGCGGGACGTGGGTCACGTGCATCCCGCCGCCGAACTCGATTTCATCCTTCGCGGTCCGGAGGACGGTCAGATCGTACGGCTCGGGCATCCCGGTCTGTGGTCGGTCTCGCTGGAGCCCAAGGTCACGGTCCTGGGCCTGGAGGGCCAGCTGGTGGCCGGAGAGCGGGCGGCGCGCGCGCCCGTCGAGGAGTTCATCGACCTCTTTCGTCGGCGGGAAGAGCTCACTGCGATCGCCCGCTTCAGCAGTCCGCGGCTGGACGCCTGGGCGCGGGGCGGGCGCACCCTTCCGTTCGCCCATATGCCGCTGGCTCGCTCGAGCCTGCACCAAGGCGTGCAGGTCTATCGCTACGGCTCGGCCGCGGCCGCCCTGGAGCCGGCCCTGAACAACAACTACGCCGGCGTCGTCCATGAGCAGGGCGGCGCGGTGCTGGCCGGCGCGAGCGTGACGCAACTCACGGAACTCATGCTGCAGGTCGAGCAGGCCGCTCAGGTCGAACTGCTGTCGGCGGTCTGGCGAGGCGACGAGCGCGACGGACAGCAGGCCCCCGAAGCCCGGGCGATCCTGTCGTGGGCCTAGTGCAGCCTTTGCCACAGGTTTCACCGCGCTTGGACGCGGCGCGGCTGCGGGACGGCATGGCGCGGCTGGCCAGCGGCGTGACCCTGATCACCTGCTGGGCAGACGGCGTCCCGCTCGGCCTGGCGGCGACCTCCCTGGTCAGCCTGTCGGTCGATCCGCCGCGCTTGCTGTTCAGCGTCCGGCGCGCGGCCTCGGCCCATGACGGGCTGCTGAAGGCGGGGCGCTGCGCGGCCGTGGCGCTCGCCGAGGACGATCTGGACGAGGCCCAGTTGTTCGCGGTCTCCGACGCCCAGAGCCAACGGTTCAAGTCCGCCGCCTGGAACCTGAACGACGACTTCGCGCCGCGTTACGCCGGGGGCGTGGCCCGGTTCGACCTGGCCATCGAGCATCGGATCCGCGCCGCCGACCACACCATTCTCATCGCCGAGGTTCTGGACGTCGCCAGCCAGCCCGGCGCGCCGCTGCTCTACTTCGAGCGCAGCTTCTCAGGCCTGGCTCAGGCCCCGCAGCCGGTCGCGTAACCGGCCGCCAGTTCACGTTTGAGGTCGTTCATGTTTTCCCGTCGCTCGCTACTGTCGCTCATCCCCGTCGGCGGAGCTGGAATAGCGCTGGCCGCGTGCGGGGGCGGGGAGAAGGCGGCTAGCGGCGGTGGCGGCGCCGGCTCGCTGACCGCGACGACGGGCTATCCCGAGCCTCACACCATGTTTGCGCCGGGCGGCGGCGGCGGCGGCCCGGGCTTTACGGGGTCGAAGGTGCTTGAGCGCCTGGCCCGCTACAACCGCGACCAGACCTTCTCGCCGGTGCTCGCCGAGAGCTGGAGCATCGCGCCGGACCATCGCTCGGTGACCCTGAACCTGCGGCCGAACGTGACATGGCACGACGGCAAGCCGTTCACCGCCGACGACGTGGTCTGGACGATCCAGGAGTACTGGAAGCCGTTCTTCCCGCAGACGATTCTCGACTTCCTGGCGGGCGTGGAGGCCACCGGCCCGCTCGGCGTCGTGGTCCGCTTCGACCGCCCGGTGCCGGAGTTCAGCGTCGGCTATCTGCTGAGCGACGGCGCCAACTACATCCTGCCCAAGCATCTCTACGCCGGCACGGACCTGCTCCTGAACCCGGTGAACAACGCTCCGGTGGGCACGGGCCCGTGGAAGTTCTCACAGTGGGTGCGCGGCTCGCACGCCGAGTTCGTGAAGAACTCGACCTACTGGATCCCCGACCAACCGAAGTTGGACCGGCTGATCGTCCGCTGGTGGCGCGAGCCCGCCTCGCGGGCCGCGGCGTTCGAGACCGGCCAGCTCGACATCGGGGTGCACAACCCCGCACCGCTCGGGGACCTGAAGCGGCTGCAGGCCAATCCCCAGCTCGCGGTCAGCTTTGAGGATCAGGGCGCGCCCCTCGGGCTGCACTTCAACACGCGCAATCCGGTGGTCTCGGACGCTCGAGTCCGGCGCGCCCTGCTGCACGCGGTCGATCGCGATTTCATCGCCCGCACGGTCTACTACGGCTACGCCAAGCCGGCGGCTGGACCGATCCTCAGCAGCAACCGCCTGTACTTCGATCCGGACATCCCGACGTATCCGTACGACCCGGCCCTGGCCGACAAGCTGCTGACCGAGGCCGGTTTCCCGCGCCGCGCCGGCGCCGAGCGCTTCAAGCTGAACCTGCTCGCCTCGGGCTGGTCGGAGGAGAACGGCAAGTCCGGCGCGTACCTGAAGCAGGCCTTCGAGGATCTTGGGATCACGACCACCCTCAAGGTCCCGGACCGGGCCAATTCGCTGAAGGCGCTCTACACCGACTATGACTTCGACGTGGCCTACAGCCAGGGCGGGGGCACCTACAACGACCCGATCCCCGATCTGCCCCTGGTGTTCGGGACGGCAGGGATCAAGAAGGGGCTCATCTTCCGCAATTCGGCGCGCTATTCGAACGCCGAGCTGGACGCGATCTTCGACCAGATCAAGCAGGAGGTCGATCCGGCCCGCCGCAAGGCCGAAACCTTGCAGGCGACCCGCATCATCCTGCGCGACGCCCCGATCGTTCCGCTCGTCGAGTGGCCGACGCACATCATCCAGAAGAGCTCTGTGAAGATCGCCTCGACCGCCGCCAGCGTCGCGACAGACTCCTGGGGCGACATCTCGAAGAGCTGACCTCCTTCTCCGACCCGAGCGTGTTTTCACCCGCCCGCCATTTGGCGCGGCGGGCAAAACGCGTGCGCCTTCGGCGTGGAGGTGGGGGATAAAAAACTAAACGATATCAAGAGGAAAACTAGTGTTCGAACCCTCTTCTCGCGGCCGAATTTAAACTCTATCCAGCAGGTATGAATTCGGGGGGCCGCAGGGCCTGACAACGGATGCGGCGGCGTGGGCAAGCGCGCCGAACCATCCGGCATGTGGAGAGCGTATGAGTATGTTGCGGCCCGTTCCTGGTCGGTGGTCCTCATCGACGGCGATAGCTTTGGTCCTGGCGGCGGGCGCCGCGGGGCCAGCCCTGGCGGAGGAGGCGCGCGACGCCGCTACGGTCGAGGAAGTCCTGGTCACGGCCGAGTTCCGTGAAGCCAAGCTTCAGGACACGCCGATCGCGATCACGGTGGTGACGCCTCAGACCCTGGAGCTCCGCGCCGTCGAAAACCTTCGCGACGTCGTGACCCGCATCCCGGGCCTGGCGGCGCCGACGGCGCTGCAGCACTCGCAGACCAGCTACTACATCCGCGGCATCGGGGAGTCGGACTCGATCGCCAACCAGACGGTCGGCACCTATGTCGACGACGTCTACATCTCGCGGCCGATCGGCGGCACCTTCGAACTGAACGACGTGCAGGACGTGCAGGTGCTGCGCGGACCGCAGGGCACGCTCTACGGGCGCAACTCCTCGGCCGGCGCCATCAAGGTGACGACGCGGCTGCCGGACAATGACCTGAAGACCTTCTTCGAGGTCGGCGCGGGCAACTACTCGGCCAACATCATCCGGGCCGGCATCTCTGGCCCGATCATTGAGGACAAGCTGGCCGCCAGCCTGTCCTACATCCACCGCGAGCGCCGCGGGTTCGTCTACAACGTCACCAACGACGAATATGTCGGCGACGTCGCAACCGACGCGATCCGGCTGAAGGTGAACTACAACGCCACCGACAAGCTCGCGATCCTGTTCGCCGCCGACTACTTCGAGGACAACGGCGACCCGACCCCGAAGCAGACCCGCGTGCAGCCGGGCGGGGTGATCAACAAGAAGGTCAACTACTCGGAGTGGCCGATCAGCAACCACACCGAGCTGGGCGGCGCCTCGATCCGCGCGACCTACGAGCTGGACGAGAACACGTCGTTGCGCTCGATCACCTCGTATCGGGCCTTCAAGCAGCCGGGCTACTATGATCAGGACGGCGGCGCCAACGCGATCAACCGCACCTACTCCGATCACCGCAACGAGAACTGGTCGCAGGAGATCCAGTACCTCTACAACGGAGATCGGCTGAACGTCGTCGGCGGCCTGTTCTACCTCTACGACAACTTCCGTTCCTACCGGACCGGCTATTCGCCGCTGAACAGCCACGCGCTGCTGCCCTACCGCAACGAGTTCCTGCAGGCGCGGACGACGCTCCAGGACTCGGCCGAGAAGACCAAGAACTACTCGGTCTATGGTCAGGCGACCTATGAGCTGACGCCGACCATCAGCGTCATCGCCGGCGCCCGCTACACCGTCGAGAAGCACAATTTCCGCTTCACCGGCGACGAGCGCAACGCCCAGGGCCAGTACCTTCCGATCAACTACACGATCTATCGCGACTGGGAGAATTGGAACTCGTTCACGCCGAAGCTGGGAGTCGACTGGCGGGCCAACGACCATGTCCTGGCCTATCTGACCTATTCCAAGGGGTTCAAGGCGGGGGGCTTCGACGGCCGGGCCAATTCCAAGGAGGCGGCCGGCCTGCCGTACGATCCCGAGTACGTGACGGCCATCGAGGCCGGTCTGAAGACCGACTTCTTCAACCGCAGCCTGCGCGCCAACCTGGCGGTCTTCCACAACAAGATCAAAGGCTACCAGGCCACCGCCCTGGACGAGAACAACGTCAGCCACCGCATCAACCTCGGCGAAGTCGAGACGCAGGGCTTCGAGCTCGAAACCACCTGGGCGCCGGTCGCGGGCCTCTCCCTGCTCTACAACATCGCCTTCATGGACTCCGAGGTCCTGAGCGCCGGGGGCGCGGCGTCCAACACCGCACAGTTCGTGGGCAAGAAGGTCCAGAACGCGCCGGAGTGGTCGCACTTCGTCTCGGTCGACTACGTGCTGCCGATCACCAAGTTCGGCGAGTACCGGGTCGGCGCCGAGTACGTGAACCGCTCGGAATACTTCATCGACGGCCCCAACACCGTCACGGCCGCGGCCGAGGCCCAGGAGTTGGTGAACCTCTCGGCCAGCTTCCAGCCTGAAAACGCCCGCAACTGGCGTTTCTCGTTCACCGTCCGCAACCTGCTGAACGACCAGTTCGACACCGGCGGCACCCGCGGCAACGGCGTCACGTCGTCCAACGCCACCACCTATTCGGATCCGCGCACCTGGTTCGTGCGCGTCCGCTACGCTTACTGAGGCCGCGTCCCATGCAGTACGTCAATCTGGGCCCGACGGGCCTGAAGGTTTCCCGCATCGCGTTCGGTTGCTCGAGCTACGGCTCCACCGACTGGATGCCGTGGGCGCTGCCGCCCTCCGAAGCGCTGCCCTTCTACAAGGCGGCGTTGGAGGCGGGGATCAACTTCTTCGACAACGCCGACTCCTATTCGACCGGCCTCGCCGAAACGATCCAGGGCGACGTCTTCAAGGAGCTGGGCGTGGACCGCGAGCGCGTCGTCATCGCCACCAAGGTGTTCGGCGCCATGGGCCCGGACGTCAACCAGCGGGGGCTGTCGCGCAAGCACATCCGCCATGCGGTCGAGGCCTCGCTGCGTCGGTTGCGGACCGACTACATCGACCTCTACCAGATCCACCGGCTCGACCCGACCACCCCGCCGGAAGAGGTGCTGGAAGCGCTGGACGGCCTCGTGCGCGAGGGCAAGGTCCTGCACATCGGCGCCTCGAGCATGTACGCGTGGCAGTTCGCCAAGCTGCAGGCCCTGGCCGAGCAGAATGGCCTGACCAAGTTCGTGACCATGCAGAACCGCTACAACCTCCTCTACCGGGAGGAGGAGCGGGAGATGATCCCGTTGTGCCTCGACCAGGGCGTCGGCGTCATTCCCTACAGCCCGCTGGCGCGGGGTCTGCTCACCGGTTCGCGCCGGCGCGGCACCAAGCGCTCGGAGGTGGTGAAGGACTTCGCCCGTCCCGAGGACGAGGCCGTGGTCGACCGCGTGCTGGAGGTCGCCGAGGCCCGCGGCGCGCCGGCCGCGCAGGTCGGTCTGGCCTGGCTGCTCTCGCGCCCGGGCGTCACCGCCCCGATCGTCGGGGCCACCAAGCTCAACCACATCACCGACGCGGTGGCGGCGCTGGACGTGGCGCTGACGCCCGAGGAGATCGCGCGGCTGGAGGAGCCCTATGTGGCTCAGCCCCCGCAGTTCGGCCGCGAGACCGTGCCCTCGCACAACGCCGCGTCGCGCGCGGCGATCGCCGCCGCGCTCGGCCAGGCGGAAGACTGACATGGCTGGCAAGCGCACCCTGCCGACGCCGTTCTCGGATCCCTTGCGGTTCGAGGGCGCGGCGCGGACCTCGACCGCCTCGCGCGGGCTGAACGTCGCGCGCCGCGTGGGGCTGCGCCTGCTGACCCATGTGCTGCCGCTGATGCTGGTTATCATCACCTGCACGTTCTTCCTGATCCACTCGGCGCCTGGCAGCTTCGTCGAGATCATGTCCTCGGAGATGCAGATCTCCGATCAGGCGATGATCGACCGGCTGACCGTGACCTACGGGCTCGATCAGCCGCTCTGGATCCAGTGGCTCAAGTACCTCGAGGCGATCGCCCGCTTCGACCTGGGGTTCTCGTACCGCCAGAACATGCCGGTGCTCGACGCGATCCTGCACCACCTGCCGGCGACCCTGATCCTGATGGTGACGGGTCTGCTGGTCGCATTGATCTCCGGTGTCGCGGCCGGCGTCCTGGCGGCGTCGCGGCCCAACAGCACGCTCGATCGGGTCCTGTCGCTGGCCGGCGTCTTCCTGTTCGCCGCGCCGGGCTTCTGGCTCGGCATCATGTTGATCGTGCTGTTCGGGGTCGTGCTCGGATGGCTGCCGATCGGCGACATGCGCACCATCGGCGGCGACTTCGGCGTCGTCGGCGGCGTGCTGGACGTTGCCAAGCACCTGATTCTGCCGGCCGTCGCCATGGGGCTGCACCAGTCGGCGATCTATCTGCGCGTCACCCGCGCGGCGATGATCGAGGCGTCCGCCGCCGACTATGTGAAGACCGCGCGCGCCAAGGGCCTGTCGGAACGGGCGGTGGCCCTGCGCCACGTCTTCCGCAATGCGCTGTTGCCGATCGTCACCGTGCTGGGACTGCAGTTCGCGACGGTGTTCTCGGGCTCGGTGGTGGTCGAGGCGGTGTTCAACTGGCCCGGCATCGGCAGTCTGCTCTACGACGCCGTCGTGGCCCGCGACTATCCCATGGTGCTGGGGGTGATCATCCTCAGCGCCCTGGTCGTCATCCTGGTGAACCTCGTGGTCGACGCGCTCTACGCGTGGCTCGATCCGCGCATCGCGCTGGACTAGCGGCATGATCAGCTTCCTCCAACGGTTCTCGCAGAACCGCCTGGCCCTGGCAGGTCTGATCCTGCTGGGCCTCGTCCTGCTGGTCGCCCTGCTGGCGCCGGTCATTTCTCCGCAAGACCCCCTGCGGATCGTCGGACCGGCGTTGTCGCCGCCGTTCTCGCCGGGCTTCCCTCTGGGGACCGACGCGCTGGGCCGCGACATGCTGGCGATGCTGGTCCACGGCGCGCGCACCACCTTGCTGATCGGCGTCGCCGCGGCCCTCACGGCGATCTTGATCGGCGTCTCGGTCGGCGCCATCGCCGGCTACTACGGCGGCGTCGTCGGGGCGTTCTTCACGCGCCTGATCGAGCTCTTCCAGACCATTCCCGGCCTCATCTTCCTGCTGGCGGTGGTGTCGTTCGTCGGTCCGCAGCTGATCTTCGTGGTGCTGGCCATCGGCCTCATCTCATGGGAGTCGATCGCGCGCCTGACCCGCGGCGAGTTCCTGACCTGGCGCAAGCGCGACTTCGTGCTGGCCGGCCGGACCATCGGCATGGGCGACCTGCAGATCATCTTCGGCGAGATCCTGCCCAACGCCATCGGGCCGGTGCTGGCGGTGTCCACGCTCAGCATCGCCGGCGCGATCCTGGCGGAGTCGGGATTGTCGTTCCTGGGGCTCGGCGACCCGTCGGTGACCACCTGGGGTCGGCTGATCGGCGAGGGCCGGGGACTGATCCGCACCGCCTGGTACGTCTGCGCCATCCCCGGGGTGGCGATCGTGCTCACCGTCTTCGCGCTCAGCCTGGTCAGCGACGGCCTCAACGACGTTCTCAATCCCCGGAGGCAGCGATGACCTTGGCCGAGCCGCTGATCGAGGCGCGGGGACTGTCCACCGCTGTGCGGACCGCGGCGGGCGAAACGTCGATCGTGCGCTCGCTCGACCTGTCGATCGGCCGCGGCGAGACCGTGGCGATCGTCGGGGAGTCCGGCTGCGGCAAGTCGCTGGCCGCCCTCTCGATGATCCGTCTGCTGCCCAAGGGACAGGCGCGGGTCACCGGCGGCGAGGTGCGGCTGGACGGGCGCGACATCCTGGGACTGCGCGAGCGCGAGATGAACGCCCTGCGCGGGCGCGACATCGCCCTGATCTCCCAGGACCCCATGAGCGCGCTCAATCCGCTGATGACCGTCGGCGCCCAGCTCTACGAAGCGATCGGCGCGCATGCGGCCTTGCCGCGCGAGGCCCTGCGCGCGCGGGCCCTGGAGCTCATGCGCCTGGTTCGCATCCCCGATCCGGAGACGCGGCTGGGCGAATATCCGCATCGCCTCTCGGGCGGCATGTGCCAGCGGATCGTCATCGCCATGGCGATCGCGGGCAATCCGCGGCTGCTGATCGCCGACGAGCCGACGACGGCGCTGGACGTGACGATCCAGGCCCAGGTGCTGCAACTGCTGCAGCGCCTGAAGGAGGAGACCGGGATGGCGTTGCTCATCGTCACCCACGACTTCGGGGTCGTCGCTGAAATGGCCGACCGGGTCGCGGTGATGTACGCCGGCCGGATCGTCGAGGAAGGCCCGGTGCGCGAGATCTTCCGCGCGCCCCGGCATCCCTACACGCAAGGGCTCCTGGCCCTGACGCGGCCGGTCCCGGCCGGAGAGCGGCTGCCGGAGATCCCCGGCGTCGTGCCGCCCTATGCCGACCGACCCGCGGGCTGCGCATTCCGCGGCCGCTGCGAGCGTGCGCTGGAGATCTGCGGAACGACGGCCCCGGTCCGCCGCATCGTCGGCCGCCGCCATGAGGTCGAGTGCTGGTTCGATGGGGAGGTGAGCGCATGAGTCTGCTCAGCATCAAGGATCTGCACGTCAGGCTGCCGACCGGGCAGGGCGTGGTGCACGCCGTCAACGGCCTGGATCTCGAGATCGAGGCCGGGACGACGGTCGGACTGATCGGCGAGTCGGGCTGCGGAAAGTCGACGCTCGGCAAGGCGATCCTGCGACTGGCGCCGTCGGCCGAGGGCGCGATCGAGCTCGACGGGCGGGACATCACCCATCTGGACGCCCAGGCGCTGCGCGCCGTGCGGCCGAAGATGCAGATGATCTTCCAAGACAACGGCAGCGCGCTCAATCCGCGCCACACCATCGGCAAGAGCATCGGCCAGCCGCTGCGCCTGGCCGGGTGGTCGGCAAAGGAGACCCGTCACCGGGTCGAGGAGCTGCTGGCCCTGGTCGGACTTCCCGCCGACGCTTATGGCCGCTATCCGAACGCGTTCTCGGGCGGCCAGCGCCAGCGGATCGGCATCGCCCGCGCGATCGCCCTCAATCCCAGCCTGATCGTCTGCGACGAGCCGGTGTCGGCCCTCGACGTCTCCGTGCGGGCCCAGGTCATAAACCTGCTGGGCGACCTGCAGCGCGATCTGCAGATGTCCTACCTGTTCATCTCGCACGACCTTTCGGTGGTCGAACACATCGCCGATCGGGTGGTGGTCATGTACCTCGGCCGGATCGTCGAGCAGGGGACGCGGCAGACCTTCTGGTCGGCGCCCCGGCACCCCTATACGCGCGCGCTGCTGGCCGCCGCGCCGGCGACCGATCCCGACGCCGTCAAGGCCATCGACAAGCCCGTCCTGCAGGGCGAGCTGCCCAGCAACCTGAACCTGCCCCAGGGCTGCTTCTTCCAGGGCCGCTGCCCGCTGGTCGAGCCGCGCTGCCGCGAGGTCGCGCCGCAACTGCGGCCCGCCGAGGGCGGCAATCTCGTCGCCTGCCATCTCGTTCCCGAAGCCGCCGGCGCACAGGCCGGCGCGTCGGTCCAACTTGCTCCTACCGAAAGTCAGTAACCCGATGCCCTCGACCCTGATCTCCACGCGCCAAGGCTGGATCCAAGACCCGCAGGCGCTGTTCGACGCCGTGCAATCGGCCCTGACCGAGAGCATCGGCACGCCGCCGGCGGCGCGTCACCTGCGGCTGGTCGAGCACCCCGCCAGCCATTTCAACAGCGGCCCGGGCGAGAGCGACCGCTACACCGAGCTGCAGATCACGCTCTTCTCGGGGCGCACCGACGAGCTCAAGCAGGCGCTGTTCGCGGCGGTGAAGCGCAATCTCGGCGGCCTCGGCCTGGCGGAGGCCGACGTCAAGGTGATCCTGATCGAGTCCCCGCGCGAAAACTGGAGCTGAGCGGTCCGGCCGATTTTCGATGACCGCTTTCGCCGCCTTTCGTTCGGGCGACTTCCGTTGGTTCTACGCGGCGCGGGTCGCCAACAACCTGGGCACCAACATCATGCTGCCGACGCTGGGTTGGCAGGTCTATGCGCTGACGCGTGATCCCCTCGCGCTGGGCATGGTGGGGCTGGCGGTCTTCGTGCCGGTCCTGCTGTCCACCTTGCCGTCGGGCCAAGCCGCCGACCGCTTCGAGCGGCGCAACGTCTATCGCCTCTTTCAGCTGGTGCTGACCGCCGCGGCGGTGCTGCTTACCGCGTGCACGATCGCGGGCGTGACCTCGGCGGCGCCGTACTTCCTCGCGGCCGGCGTCTTCGGCATGGGCAAGACCTTCTCGGCGCCGTCGGCCCTGGCCTGGATGCCGCGGCTGCTGCCGGTCCAGGATCTGCCCAACGCGGTGGCGTGGACCTCCTCGGCCTTCCAGCTGACCGCCATCGCCGGGCCTGCGATCGCGGGCCTGATCATCGCCGGCTCGGGCGAGGCGTCGGCCTACGGCGTGGCGGCGGGCTCCTATCTCGCCTCCTTCGTCCTGGCCACCCTGGTGAAGACCCGCAGTCGCGGCGGCGACACCCAGACCAGGGGCCTGGCGCATCTGCTCGGCGGGCTGACCTTCATCGCCCGCAGCCCGCTGATCCTGTCGGTGACGACCATGGACCTGTTCGCCGGCCTGCTGGGCGGGGCGACGGCGCTGCTTCCGATCTTCGCCACCGAGATCCTCCACGTCGGCGAGGCCGGCTTCGGGGTGCTGCGCAGCGCCCTGGCGGTCGGAGCCCTGGCGGCCGGGACGCTCATCGCCCTCCGGCCGCTGCGGCGACGGGTGGGACTCTGGACCTTCGTGGCGCTCGCCGTGTTCGGGGCCTCGCTGGTCGTGTTCGGACTGTCGAAGTCCTACCTGCTGTCGGTCGCCGCGCTGACGGTGATGGGCGCGGCGCGGATGGTCGGGGCCTGCGTGCGCCAGCTGCTCATCCAGCTCTCGACGCCGGACGACATGCGCGGACGGGTGAGCTCGGCCAACATGGTGTTCGGAAGCGCCTCGACGGAGCTCGGCGACATGGAGGCCGGGTTCGTCGCCTCCCTGACCGGGGCCGCGCCGGCCGCTGTCATCGGCGGCGTCGGGGTGCTGGCGGTGGGCGGCCTGTGGCTGTGGCTTTTTCCGACCCTGCGGAAGATCGACCGGATCGAGGATGCTCTGACGCCGTCCTTCGCTGGCGCAGGGGAGCCCGCCCGGCCCGCCGCGTTGGCGGGCCGGGGGACGTCCGGCTAGGAAGGACCCTGGGCCGGCGCGTTCTCGGGGAACCGCGCCCCGACGGTCACGCCGACCGGGAAGGCGGCCTCCAGTTCGGCGAGGATCTCCTGGTCCAGCTGCAGGTCGTTGGCCGCCCAGTTGCTTTCCAGGTGCGAGACCCGCCGCGTGCCCGGGATCGGGACGACGTTCTTGGAGAGCACCCAGGCCAGCGCCACCTGGGCGCTGGTGGCGCCGAGCCGGCCCGCGACGCCTTCGATCGCGGCGCGGCGGCGGGCGTTCGCCTCGACCGCCTCGGCCTGGAACCGGGGGTGACGGTGACGGACGTCCTCGGAGTCCTCGGGCGCCGAAGCCCCGGCCAGGAACCCGCGACCCAGCGGCGAGAACGGCACGAAGGTGACGCCCAGCTCGCGGGTGGTCGGCAGGATCTCGGCCTCCACCTCGCGGGTCCACAGCGAGTACTCGCTCTGCAGGGCGGCGATCGGATGCACCGCGTGCGCGCGCCGGACGGTCTCGGCGGTCGCTTCGGAGAGGCCGATCGCGCCGATCTTGCCTTCCTCCTTCAGCCGCACCAGCCCGCCGATCGCGTCCTCGATCGGCAGCGAGGCGTCGATGCGGTGCAGGTAGTAGAGGTCGATCTGCTCGACCCCGAGCCGCTTGAGGCTCTTCTCGACCTGGAGGCGGGTATAGGCGGGGCTGTTGTTCACCCGCTTGCCTTCGGCGCCCTCCTGGGCTTCGCCGCCGCCGACGATGCCGACCTTGCTGGCGATCACCACCTGGTCGCGGCGGCCGCGGATCGCCCGGCCGACCAGCTCCTCGTTGTGGCCGGCGCCGTAGACGTTCGCCGTGTCGATCAGATTGATCCCGAGCTCCAGCACGCGCTCCAGCGTCCGTAGCGACTCCGCCTCATCGGCATGCCCGTAGTTGTGGGACAGGCCCATGGCCCCGAACCCCTGGCGGCTCACCTGGAATGATCCGATCGAGCTCATTTGTTATCCTTCTAATCCTATTGACCTACTAGGATATGGCGCGTAACAGACACGGCCTCAGGGGGCAAGGCGAGCCTTGCCGCCAGCCGGCTCAAGGCGCGTTGCGCGCCGCAGCTGGACAGTGAAAATCTAGCGGGACCACGGCGAAATGAGCAACAGACCTCTGCATTTCGGCTTCAGCTACACGCCGTACGGCGAGCCCGGGGCGCGGTTCGATCCGTTCGATCCCGCGCAGATTTCAAACCTGGCTCAGAGCGTCGAGAAGGCCGGCTTCACCTTCATCCGTTTCCAGGACAAGCAGGCGGTCGGCGAGGGGCCGGCGGCCTTCGCCCGCACCGAACCCTTCACGACGGCGTCGTTCCTGGCCACCCGCACCAAGCGGCTCGGCTTCTTCGTCACCGGCAATACGAGCTATTTCGAGCCCTTCAACCTGGCGCGCCTCACCTCGTCGCTGGACCACGTCACCCATGGCCGGGCCGGCTGGGAGCTGGTTTCGGGCGCCTCCTATCCCGCGGCGATCAATTACAGCCAGGCTGAGCCGTCGGCCGAGGAGCACTACGGACGTGCGGCCGAGGCCACCGAGATCCTGCGCAAGCTGTGGGACTCCTGGGAGGACGACGCCTTCATCCGCAACAAGGCGACCGGCGAGTACGTCGACGGCGACAAGATCCATCCGATCCATCACGCCGGCGAGCGCTTCCGCATCAAGGGGCCGCTGAACGTCGCGCGGCCGCCCCAAGGCCAGCTCGTCGTGGCGCACGAGATCACCTCGGAGCTGTCCTATCGGCTCGCCGCCGCCGAGGCCGAAGTGGTCTTCTTCGGCGCCCATCCGGTCGAAGAGCTGAAGGCTCGCGTTCAGACCTTCCTGGCGGCGCTCGCCGCCGCCGGCCGTGACCGCTCTGAGGTCCGCCTGTTCGCCGAGGCGACGCCGATCGTGGCGGCAGATGCGGCCGACGCCGCGGCGCTGCTGGAGCAACTCGGCGCGGACGCCGCTTCGCATTTCGCCGGGACGCCGGGCGAGATCGCCGCGCAGCTGGCCGCCCATGCCGACGCGGTCGGCCTCGATGGCCTGACGCTGAAGGCCGCGGCGCTGCCGGGGCAGCTCGACGCCCTGGTCGAGCAGCTTGCGCCCGAACTGCAGCGCCTGGGCCTGCTGGCCGCCCCGCAGAACGGCGCGACCCTGCGCGACCACCTGGCCCTGAAGAAGCCCGTGAACCGCTACGCGGCCGCCTGAGCCGAAGCATCGACGTCGGTCGGCCGTGGGGCCGGCCGACCCAACAATTGACGACTCTCGCCGGCCAAGGTTCGCCGGCGCCAAAGTGGAAATGTCCTATGGCTGAGCGTGAACTGCACTTCGGACTGATGTTCTGGGCGAACGGCACCCACCCGTCGGGGTGGCGGATGCCGACGGCGCTCGAGACCGCGCCCTTCGACATCGAGTTTCTGCAAGGCGTGACCCAGATCGCCGAAGCGGCGAAGTTCGACTTCCTGTTCCTGGGCGACCGCCTGGCCTCCGACCCGGCGCTGCAGACCACCAATCCCTCGCAGATGTCGCGGCTGGAGCCGTTCATTTCGGCCTCCAGCCTGGCCGCCGCCACCAGCCGCATCGGCATCGTGGTCACCGCCAACCCGACCTATTACGACCCCTTCGCCATCGCGCACCTGACGGCGTCGCTGGACCATCTGTCCGGCGGGCGCGCCTCGTGGAACCTGGTGACCGGCGCAGATGAGATCGCCGCCGCGAACTTCAGCCGCGACGAGCACTGGGACACCGACAAGCGCTACGACTGGGCCGAGGAGTTCGTCCAGGTCGCCAAGAAGCTGTGGGATTCCTGGGACGAGGACGCCTATGGGCCCGAGCCGAACAGCGGCGCCCGGTCCATCAACCACCGCGGCCGCTTCTTCTCCATCGACGGCCCGTTGCCGGTGCGCCGTCCGCCGCAGGGCCACGTGGTGATCCTGCACGCCGGCACCTCCGATCGCTCGCGTGAGCTGGCGGCCCGCGACGCCGACGTCGTGTTCGCCGCCGGCCCCACCATCGCGGTGGCCAAGGCCTATTATGACGACGTGAAGACCCGGGCGAGAAAGTACGGCCGCACGCCCGACCAGATCGCCATCCTGCCGGGCATGACGCCGATCGTCGCCCCGACCACCGCCGAGGCGGTGAAGATCTACGACCAGCTCAACAGCTTCATCCAGCTCGACGCCGAGGACACGCTCGAAGAGCATCGCCGCTATGGCGCGCTGGGCGGCCGCGGCAAGCGCAACCTCTCCAACGTCACCCGGGTGATCGAGGTCGACGTGCGCGGGCGCGCGCCGGACGAGGCCGTCGACCCGCGGGTCCTGAAGGAAGCCAACGAGGAGGGCCAGCGCCTGTTCGCCCAGATCAGCGAGCGCACGCGCCGCGACGTCACCGGCGCGAACCGCATCACCTACCGCGACCTGATCATCGCCGCGGCGGGCCAGGGCGGCGGCGTGGTCGGCGATCCGATCGAAGTCGCGGACTACATCCAGGACTGGTTCGAGAAGGAGGCCTGCGACGGCTTCAACATCTTCCCGTCGTACAATCCCGACTCGGTCAGCGCCTTCGCCGATCTGGTCGTGCCGGTGCTGCAGGACCGCGGGCTCTATCGCCGCGACTATTCGGGTCCGACCTTCCGCGATCATCTCGGCCTGGCGCGCCCGGCCAACACCCTGAGCGGCGCCCGCGCCGCGGCGGAATAGGTCATGAGCCGCTCCGAAGTCCTGATCTCGGCTGGGGACCTGAAGTCGCGGCCTGACGCGGTGCTGATCGACGTCGGCCCGCGCGAAGGCCGCGACGTCGGCCTCGCCGGCGCCGCGCCGGCGGAGCTCGGCGCCGACTTCGCCGGCGTCGGCGGCGGCGACCTCGGATCCCGGCCGTTGCCGCAGGTCGCCGATCTGCAGGCCCGCGTCCGGCGCTGGGGCGTCAACGCCGACGCCCTGGTCGTGGTCTATGACGACAAGGGCGGCCTGCAGGCCGCCAGAGCTTGGTGGACGCTGCGCTGGGCGGGGCTGTCCCAGGTGCGATTGCTCGACGGGGGGCTCCAGGCGGCGCAGGCCACAGGGCTGCCGCTCGGGCCGCTCACGGAGCGATCCGGTCCGCAAGGCGATGTCGTCCTGTCGGCCGGGCATCTGCCGGTTCTGGACGCGGACGGCGCCGCCGGACTGGCGCGCGCGGGACGGCTGCTCGACGCACGCGGCGCCTCGCCCTTCAAGGGCGACGAGGCGGCGCGGACCGGCGGGCATATTCCCGGTTCCGTCAATCTTCCGGCCGCGGGCAACCTCGGCCCGGACGGGCTCTTCCTGTCAGACGAGGCCTTGGCGTCGCGCTATGCGGCGTGGGGCGACGGACTGGGCGTCTCATGCGGGGCGGGCGTGTCGGCTGCGCACGCCGCCGCGGCGCTGGCGATCCTCGGCAAGACGCCCGCGCTCTACGTGGCGTCCTGGTCGGGATGGAGCAGCGACCCGCATCGCCCCGTGGCGTACGGCTAGCTTCAGGCTAATTGGGACGACACGAGCCCTGGCGGCCCGGGAGGGACTCGAACCCCCGACCTTCGCTTTAGGAAAGCGCTGCTCTATCCTGCTGAGCTACCGGGCCGACCGGTGGGGGTGATAGCGCAAGGCTGTTCCGGTGGGAATGGCTGCGATAGAGGGGCGTATGGGGTTCTTGAAGGTGTTTCGCCTGCTCTACGTGCAGGTTCTCGTCGCGATCGCGCTGGGCATCGCCGTGGGCGCGATATGGCCTGACGTCGGCATCGCGCTGAAACCGCTCGGCGACGGCTTCATCAAGCTGATCAAGATGGCCGTCGCGCCGGTGATCTTCTGCACCATCGTCGCCGGCATCGCCCGGATGAGCGACATCAAGGCGTTCGGCCGGCTGGGCGCCAAGACGCTGATCTATTTCGAGGTGGTCTCGACCCTGGCGCTGGTCATCGGCCTGGTGGTCGGCAACCTGGTCAAGCCGGGGCAGGGGTTCAACATCGACCCCAGCACCCTCGATCCCAGCATCGCCGCCGGCTATGTCGAGAAGGCCGAGCATGGCGACAGCCTGCCCGACTACATCCTCAGCCTGATCCCCGACGCCTTCTTCGGCGCCTTCGCCGACGGCGCGCTGCTGCAGGTGCTGGTCATCGCGATCATCACCGGCTTCGCCTGCTCGCGGCTGGGGGCGTTCGGCGACAAGGTCGCCGGCGTGCTCGAGGACATCTCGAAGGTGTTCTTCTCGATCATCCAGGTGATCGTGAAGCTGGCCCCGATCGGCGCGTTCGGCGCCATGGGCTTCACCATCGGCAAGTACGGGCTCGCGGCGCTGCTGAAGCTGGGCGCGCTGGTGGCGACCTTCTATGCGACATCGCTGCTGTTCGTGCTGGTGGTGCTGGGCCTGATCGCGCTGGCCGCCGGCTTCTCGATCTTCAAGTTCCTGCGCTACATCCGCGAGGAGCTGCTGATCGTGCTGGGCACCTCCTCGTCGGAGTCTGTGCTGCCGCAGATGATGGACAAGATGCAGCGGCTGGGCGCGGGCAAGACCACGACCGGCCTGGTGATCCCGACCGGCTACTCGTTCAATCTCGACGGCACCAACATCTACATGACCCTGGCCACGCTGTTCCTGGCCCAGGCGACCAACATCGACCTGACCCTGACCCAGGAACTGACCCTGCTGGGGGTGGCGATGCTGACCTCGAAGGGCGCCAGCGGCGTCACCGGCGCGGGGTTCATCACCCTGGCCGCGACCCTGGCGGTGGCGCCTCAGATCCCCATCGCCTCGCTGGCGATCCTGGTCGGCGTCGATCGGTTCATGAGCGAGTGCCGGGCCCTGACCAACCTGGTCGGCAACGGCGTGGCCACCCTGGTCATCGCCCGCTGGGAGGGCGATCTCGACCGCGAAACCCTGGCCCGCGAGCTCGAACGCGGCCCCAACCATGTCGCCGCCGCGCCGGTCCCCGCCCACGCCGAAGCCGACTGAACCGGCGAATTCAAATCGCGATCAACCCGCGATTGACTTGCGTCGGGTGGCGCCGATGAGGCAGGTTCAACCTAGGGCTAGTAGTTGAAGCGCCAGGGGAGCACGCCATGTTGGAGGCGGCCGCTCAGAGGGGGATGTCGGGCGGTGACCCGAAGGACCCGGTCTTCGCCCTCGTCGAGGTGATCGAGGCGCTGTCCGGCGTGCGCTCGGTCGAGCAGATCGCCGACATCGTGCGGACCCGCGCCCGCGCCCTGTCGGGCGCCGACGGGGTGACCTTCGTGCTGCGCGACGGCGAGGAGTGCGTCTATCTGGACGAGGACGCCGTCGCCCCGCTCTGGAAGGGGCTGCGCTTCCCGATGAGCGCCTGCATCTCGGGGTGGGCGATGCTGAACGGGCGGACCGCGGTGGTCCCGGACATCTACGTCGACGCGCGGATCCCGCTTGACGCCTATCGTCCGACATTCGTGCGCAGCCTGGTGATGACGCCGGTGCGTCCAGACGACGCCATCGCCGCCATCGGCGCCTACTGGAGCCAGCCGCGCGAGCCGACCGAGGCGGAGGTCACCCTGCTGCAGGTGATCGCCCGCGCCACGGCCACGGCCCTGGCCAACGTCCAGGCCTACGCCTCGCTGGAAGAGACACTGGAGCGGCGCAAACTGCTGATCCGCGAGCTCGACCATCGCTGCAAGAACACCCTGGCCGCCGTGCAGTCGATCGCCGACCAGACGCTGCGGCGCTCGGCCTCGCCGGCGCATTTCGTCGAAGCGTTCAGCGGCCGGATAGACGCGTTGTCTCGGGCGCACGAACTGCTGACCCGCGGCGACTGGGGGCCGGCGGGCCTGGCCGACGTGGTGGGGCAGGCGCTGACCCCGTTCTGCGGGGTCGGCGGGCTGCGGCTGGCGGTGTCGGGACCCCAGGTCGGGCTGACCCCCGAGACGGCCGTGGCGCTGCACATGACGGTTCACGAGCTGGCGGTGAATGCGACCAAGTACGGTGCGCTCAGCGTCGAGGGCGGACGGCTCGACGTGAGCTGGGAGGTCGACCAGCGCGAGGCGCCTGGCGCGCTGGAGTTCCGCTGGATCGAGCGCGGCGGCCCGAAAGTCGATGCGCCGAGCACGCGCGGGTTCGGTTCGCGGCTGATCGAACAGGGCATGGCCCAGGAGCTCGGCGGCGAGGCGCAGATCATGTTCGACCCGGAAGGCGTGCAGTTCCGTCTCCGCGCGCCGCTCTCGGCGCGGATGGCGCTCGCATGACGCCGCGGGTGGTGCTGGTCGAGGACGAGCCGCTGGTCTCGATGATGATGCAGGACCTGCTGACGGACCTGGGCTGCGAGGTCGCCGCGGCCTTCGGAGCGCTGGCGCCGGCGCTGGCGTGGCTGTCGCGTCAGGAAACGCCGCCGGACGGAGCGGTGCTGGACGTCAATCTCGGCGGCGGCGAGACGGTGTTCCCGCTGGCCGAGGCGCTGCGCGCGCGGGGGGTGCCGTTCGTCTTCGCGACGGGTTATGGAGTCCTGCCGAGCGACGGCTTTCCGGACACTCCGCTGCTGAGCAAGCCGGTCAACCAGGATCAGCTCTTGCCGGTGGTGCGGGCGTTTGCGGCCCTCGCCTAGCGTCGCTTAACGGGCCAGGTTCGGCCCGACGGGAACCAGGATGCAGCAACGCGCCCCATCCCGTATCGGGTCCGCCACGCCGTCGCGCCGCCTGCTGCTCGCCGGCCTGGGCGGGCTGCTCGCCACGCCGGTCGCCGCCCGCGTGATCCCCGGCGTGACGGAAGACGTCTGGTTGGCCTACGAGGCGCGGTTGCGCGCGCGGGCGAGCGACGCCGGCGGCGGCGCGTTCCAGGGCGCGAGCGAGCGCCAGCTGCTGGTCCTGACCAACGCGGCCCGCACGGCGAGCGGCGCCCCGGCCCTGGCCTGGAATTCCGAACTGGCCAAGGTCGCGCGCGGGCATGCCGCCGACCTCGCCGCCCGCGGCTATGTCGAGCACTTGTCGCCCGAGGGCTTCGATCCCAGCCACCGGGTGGGACTGCTGGCGCGGCGGATGATCGGGTCGGCCAGCGAGAATATCGCCTATCGCCGCGCGGCGCAGACCGCCGACGCCGACGACTTGATGGGCATCTGGCGGCGCAGTCCCTCGCACTGGTCGAACCTGCTGCGGACGCGCTACGCCCAGGCCGGGTTCGGCGTCGTGGCGCGCGGCCAGCGGACCTATGCAGTGGGGCTCTATGCGCGCCCGGACGGGGCGCTGGGCGCGCCGCTCCCGTTCAAGCTGGAACAGGAGGCCGAGCTCGCCAACGCTTTACGGCAGGCCTCGCCGGCGTTCGACAGCTTCGCCCTGGCCGACCCGCTGGATGAGGACGCGGCCTGGGCGCGGCTCGAGGGGGGCGAGCCGCTGCCGCCGGGGATCTATCAGCTGCGGCCGCGGCGGCGCGTCGACCGCTTGCGCTACCAGATCCTCTGGGGACCGATCTTCGCGCGGGTCTAGCCGAGCCGCGCCAGCAATTCGGCGCGGATCGTGGGCCAGGCCTGCGAGGTCGGATCGATCAGTTCGAAGTGGCCGGCGTCTGCGAAGTCGATCACCTGCACGGCGTCGCCCGCCGCGGCTGCGGCGCGGCCGTACGCGGCGCCGAAGGCGCTCGGCACGATGTGGTCCAGGGCCCCGGAGATCACCGTCTGCGGTGCGCCAAGCGGCAGCAGGCGGGGCGGAGAGGTGTCGGCGTAGACGTCGTCGCGCGCGCCGGCTCCGACCAGGGCGTCGATGACCCCCGGGCCGCCGCACTCGTCGGGCCCCTCGGCGTGATAGGCGGCCAGGTCGATGATCCCGGCCAGCGGGACCGCGCCGCGCGCGGGCAGGGGGCCTTCGACGTAGAGCGGACTGGTCGGGGCCAGGCGCGGGCGCCCCAGCGCCCAGACCGCCAGGTGACCGCCGGCCGAGTGACCGCTGAAGACGGTGCGCGAGAGGTCGAGCGCGTGCGGCCTCGCAAGCTGGCGCAGGTGGTCGACGGCCGCGCCGACGTCAAGGAAGGTGCCGGGGAAGCCGCCGCCGTCATGGCCGATGCGGCGGTACTCGATGTTCCACACGGCCACGCCGTGCGCGCGCAGGTCGGCGCAGGCGTAGTCCATCAGTTCCAGTCCCGGCAGGTCGGCGCGCCAGCAGCCGCCGTGGATCATCACCAACAGCCGGCGGGGGCCGGCCCCGGGCGGCAGCCAGAGTTCCCCGAACTGCAGCGGATGCACGCCGTAGGCGATGCGCAGGTCGGCGGCGACGCGGGGGCGGGACAGCAGGTCGCTGAAAGTGATCGGCGCGGGCATGCGGAACTCTGGATGCGAAAACGCCCGACCTTGCGGCCGGGCGCTTCGAACTTGCAATCGGGTGGGGCGGTTAAGCCGCCACCGCCTTCACCAGGCTCTTGTTGAGGATGGTGATGGCCTCTTCGCGGTCGATGCGCTCGATCGCGGCGACTTCGCGGGCCATGCGGTCCAGCGCCGATTCATAGAGCTGGCGTTCCGAGTACGACTGCTCCGGCTGGTTTTCGGCGCGGTGCAGGTCGCGGACCACTTCGGCGATCGAGATCAGGTCGCCCGAGTTGATCTTGGCTTCGTATTCCTGGGCGCGACGCGACCACATGGTGCGCTTCACGCGGGCGCGGCCCTTCAGGGTGGTCAGCGCCTGGACGACGACGTTGCCTTCGGCCAGCGAACGCAGCCCGGCGGTGCGGGCTTTCGCGGTCGGGACGCGGAGGGTCATCTTTTCGTGGTCGAAGGTGATGACGTAAACTTCGAGAGAATAGCCGGCGACTTCCTGGGTTTCGATCCCCTGTACCTGGCCCACGCCATGAGCCGGATAGACGACGTGATCGCCGACCGAGAATTCCAGACCGCTCTTGCTCATTCGCTCAAGTCCTTTCGACTCGTCCGAACCCGTTAAGAGGCGTTAATCGGCGCCCACAAGGCCAAAGGACATCCGCCGCAAAAACTGCGCGGTGTCTTACCCCTGTAGGAACGGAATAGACCTCTAGGACACCCTTCGCCTTTTTGCGGCGTGACACTGGCCGGGGACGGCTCTTCTGCAGAAATTGATGCGGCGCGCGTGATCGCTACCCTCACATCAGCGCGGAAGGTATCATAAAAATCAGCCGAAAGAAAGGCTTGCCCCTTTAGGAGGCGCCTATGAGCCGCGGCCGGGCTTTTCGCTGAAGTACTTTTCGAACTTGCCGGTCTCGCGCTCGAACTCCTCGCGGTCGGCGGGCGGCTCGCCCTTCACCGTGATGTTCGGCCAGACCTTGGCGTAGTCGGTGTTGACCTTCAGCCACTTGGAGTCGGCGTCGTCCTCGGTGTCCGGCTTGATCGCGTCCACCGGGCATTCCGGTTCGCAGACGCCGCAGTCGATGCACTCGTCCGGATTGATGACGAGGAAGTTCTCGCCTTCGTAGAAGCAGTCGACCGGACACACCTCGACGCAGTCCATGAACTTACATTTGATGCAAGGATCCATGACGATGTAGGTCATCGCGAGGTACAACTCCGGCCGGTCTAATCGGGCGGCGGTTTTTCCGGCTCCGGGCGCCCAAAGTCAATGGCCGTGGCCCGCAACTTATCTGGAAGGGGCTTTAGCCGCTCCCGTCGGGCGCAGACTCATCACCGTTTCGGTCGCCGCCTCGACCGCCGTCCGCGAGTAGGTCAGCGGCACGTACCGCCCCTTGGCCCACAACGGAAACAGGTCGCGGAAGTGCGGGCTGGCCGGGTCGCCGGACTGGCCCGGCGTGTTGATCGCCACGCTGTTGTCCCAGGCGCCGACGTCCAACACCATTCGGAAGGAGGCGCCGGCGACGACGCGGTAGTCGTTCGGCCGCCAGGTCGCGGCCAGCGGCGACAGCGCCGTCCCGGCCATCGGCGCGGTCCCGCTGGACCAGGCCTCGCGCTCGGCGGCCGGGACCAACGGAGTCAGCGCGTGATCGAATCGCGCCTGATGCAGCTTGCCCCACGCCCAGGCCTTCGGATCGGGGCCGAGCTGGCCGGCGACCTCGTCATAGGCGGCCAGCAGGCTTTCGGAGAGGATGGCGTCGCGCGCGGCGGCCGGATCGGCGCCCAGGCTGGCGTCCGGCGCCTCGAGCAGCGCCATGACCGCGGCGATGTCGCCATTCCCCACCGCGGCGCGGGCGGCCTGCGGCACGGCGCGGGCGACGGCGGCCTTGCCCAGGTGCTTGGTGATCCAGACCTCGTAGAGCGCCGCGCCGGCGCTGTCGGCGCTGGTCTTCTGGTCCCATCCGGCCAGCAGGGCGATGGCGGCGGCCAGCTTGGCGTCGTTGGTCTTCACGCCAGCCAGCAGGGCGTTCATCCGCCGCACGGTGACGTCGGTCGGATCCGTCTGCAGCGCCATGGCGTCGGCCAGGGTCAGCTTGTCCTTGGCGGCCAGCACCTCCTCGATCCGCTGCATGCGGGCGGCGTTGGACCACTCGAACCCGACCTTGCGCTCAGCGTAGGGGTAGTCCCTGGGCAGGTTCAGCTGGTTGGCCGAGGCGAACCAGCCCGAGGCCGGGTTATGTGTGCTGGGCAGTTCCTCAAGCTTCAGGAAGCCGGTCCACTCGTAGCGGCCGTCGCCCGGGACCGGCGTCAAGCCGTCCCAGTTGGCGCGCCGCGGCACCTTGCCGGCCGCGACCCAGCCGATGTCGCCCTTGGTGTCGGCGAAGACCTGGTTCTCGGACGGCGCGCCCCATTCCGACAACGCGTCGCGGAAGCTCGGCCAGTCCTTGGCGGTCATGTAGCCCATCGAGCCGAAATAGGCCGACGTGCCGGGCTCGGCCCAGACGCTGCGCACGGCGAAGGCGCGCGACTTGGCGGCGTCGGCGTAGACCACCGGGCCGTGGCGGGTGAAGTGCAGCTCGACCTTGCGCGGCGCCTCGCCCTTGACTTCGATGGTCTCGGTGACGGCGGTCATGTCGGCCCAGCCGTCGGCGTAGCGATACTTGAGCGGCGCGCCGGCCTGCGTCTCGTAGACGTAGAGATCTTCCTGGTCGGCCGGGAAGATGGTCAGGCCGAACGCGACCGTGCCGTTGTGGCCGATGGAGACGCCGGGCAGCGCTGGCTCGCCGGCGCCGATCACCGAAAAGCCGGGGGCTTCCATGTGCACGATGTAGCGCAGCGAGGGGGCCGAGTGCTCGCGGTGCGGGTCGTTGGCCAGGATCGGGCGGCCGCTGGCCGTGCGGCTGCCGGCCACGGTCCAGTTGTTCGAGCCGATCGCCTCGGGCGGGATCTCGAGCATGGCGAGCTTGGCCTGCGAGCCGGTAAAGCGCACGCCGCGCGTGGCCAGTTCGTAGTCGCCCAGCACCGCCTCGGGGATGTCGCAGGGATCGAGGCCCTCGGGGACCTTGGTCTCCCACTTGGGTTCGATGTGCTTGTAGAGCCGGGCGGCGTCGATGCCGGCGGCGCAGGCGATGCGGGCGCGGCCGACTTCGTTGGGGACGTTGCGGGTCAGGCCGTGGCTGCGGATGCGGACCACGTCGTCGGCGCTCCAGCGCTCGGGCCTGGTTCCGGCGACCTGGAACTCCTGGGGCAGCGGCCGTTTGCCGGCAGCGATCTCGTCGACAAAGGCGTTGAGGCCGGCGACGAAGGCTTCGGTGTTGTCCTTGGCCCCGGCGCCATAGGCGTTCCACTCGCGGGACATGTCGCCGCGATAGAGGAACAGGCGCGCCGCGCGGTCCTGGGCGACGTAGTCGGGCCCGAAGTCCTTGGCCAGCAGGCCGAGGCCGCGCTTGCGCCAGAGGTCGACCTGCCAGAGCCGGTCTCGGGCGACGTTGTAGCCCTGCAGGAAGAAGGCGTCGCGGGTGCCCGCCGCATAGATGTGGGCGATGCCCCAGCGGTCGATGCGGATCTCGGCGGGCTTGTTCAGCCCGGCGACGCTCAGCGTCTCCTGCCTGGGCGCGGCGACCGCGGCGGTGGAGCAGAACAGGACGGCGAGCAGGGCGGCGGACACGAGGCGTTGCATACGGCCACGCTAGGCTGCGCGGTCGGCGCCGACTAGCCCTTGGAGGCGGCGATCAGCGCCGCGCGTTCTTCGGCGGTGAGCGGCCGCCACTTGCCCTCCGGCAGGTCGCCGAGCTTCAGGGGGCCGACGCGGACGCGCATCAGGTCGACGACGCGCAGTTCGACCAGCTCGGCCATGCGGCGGATCTGGCGGTTGCGGCCTTCCTTGAGCACGATATTCAGCTTCTGCTCGGTCACCTGGGTGACCTTGGCCGGGCGCAGCTTGCGGCCGTCGAGCTCGAGGCCATGGCGCAGCAGGGCGATCTTCTGGGGGGTGATCACCCCGGTCAGGAGCACGTTGTACTCCTTGTCCATCTCGCTCTCCGGCCCGATCAGGGCCTTGGCCAGCACGCCGTCCTCGGACAGCACCAGCAGGCCGCGCGACTCGCGGTCCAGCCGGCCGAGCGGGGCCAGGTTGTTGGCGGCGGTCGGAATGGTCGCTTCGCCGCCCCATAGCGCCTGACGGGTCAGCAGGGTGACGGCCTCGACCTGGTCGTCCTGCGGCAGCGACGAGACGATGCCGATCGGCTTGTGCAGCACGATCGAGAGGCTGGAACTCAGCTGTTCCTGGGCGCTGTCGTTCAACACCAGGGTCTGGCCCTGCAGGATTTTGCGGCCGGCGTCGTCCACTCGCTCGCCGTCGATGAACACCAGCCCCTGGGTGATCAGGCCCTCGGCCTCGCGCCGCGAGCAGACGCCGCTCTGCGCCAGCCACTTGTTGACGCGTTGGGGTTCAGGGTCGTCGTAGCGCCGGGTCCAAGCCATGGCGTCCATGTAGGCCGCGGGCTAGCCGGCGTCCATCGGGGCGTAGAGCGTGCGGGCCTCCTCGGCCGGGCCGCGGCGTTCGCCCAGGGCGGCGACCTCGACGGCGATCAGCCGCCCGCCGAGGGCGAAGACCACCCGGTCGCCGACCTTCAGCGGCCGGGCGCACTTGTCGATGCGGGTCTCGGTCCCGCCGCGGGTCAGGCGCACCTTCCCGTCGTCGAGGAACTTGGCGGCCAGCGAGCGGGTCTTGAAGAACCGCGCGCGCCACAGCCACACGTCCGCCCGGCAGGCGTCCTCGCTCACGACGCCTGGCTCCGCGCCGCCTTCGGCTTACGCCGTCGGCGGGGGCGGCGCGCGGGCGGCGGCGCCTCCTTCAGCGCCGCGAGGGCGGCGAACGGCGAGTTGGCGGGCGGCGGGGCGGCGATCTGCGGCTTCGGCTTCTCGCCGCGCCGGCGCCAGACCAGCGGCTCGCCGTCCTTGGGCTTGGTGGTGGGGGCGAAGGCGAGGGCGCGCATGATCTCGCGGGCGTCGGTCTCGCTCCAGCCGAGCTCTTCCCGGGCCTGGTCCGAGAGCAGGCCGGCCTTGGGCGCGGCGCGCAGCAGGGCGTCCAGCCGCTCCAGGGTCTCGACCGGGACGGCGTGGCGGCCGACCGCGCGCAGGCCGAAGGCGGCGAGGATCCGCGGTTCGGGGAGCGGGCCGTCGAGGCGTCCGGCGGCGGGCCGCCCCTCGCGCGGGACGAAGCCCTGGGCGAAGGCCAGGGCCTGCGACCGCAGGAGCGCCGGCAGATAGAGGCTGAAGGCGCCCAGCCGCACGCCCAGCGACTTCAGGGTGCGTCGCTCGACCTGGCTCAGCGCCTTGGCGTCGGCCCGCACCAGGTCGCGATCCAGCACCCCGCCGGCCTCGATCAGGCGATAGGCGAGCCCGCGGGCCAGACCCTTGACCTTGCCCGTGGCGACGGCGCTCTCGAGCCTGCGCAGCGGCGCCAGGCGGCGGGCGGCCTCAGCGGCGAGGAACGCTTCCAGCCGACGGGCTGCGCGTTCGCGGGCCTGGCCGGGGCCAAGCTCGCCATAGAGCCGCACGCGCGGCGCGAACGGCGTGCCGCCGGCGAAGGCCCCGGCCGCCTCGCCGCGCCAGAGCACGACGCCGTCGGGGGTGAAGGCAAAGGCCTCGTCCGGCTCGGCCGACAACTGGCCGAGCCGCTTGGCGATCTCGGGCGAGACGGCGGCGACGGCGGCGGCGCGCAGCGCCTTCTCCTCGATCACCGAGGAGCCATGGGCCGGTTCGAAGGCGACGCCGCTCAGCTTGCCGACGTACTGGCCTTCGACCGTCACCGCGCCGTCGGCGGCGACGCCGGCGAGCACGTCGCCGCGCACGTGCAGCGCGCGCATCAGCACGCTGGTGCGGCGGTCGACGAACCGCGCCATCAGCTTCTCGTGCAGGGTGTCGGAAAGCCGGTCTTCGAGCAGTCGGGTCTTGCCTTGCCAGCCGCCCGGGTCGGCCAGCCAGTCGGGGCGGTTAGCGACGTAGGCCAGGGTGCGGACGCTGGCGAGTCTGGCCGCCAGGGTGTCGATCTCGCCGTCGGTGCGGTCCAGGTGCTTGTACTGGCCGGCGATCCAGTCCTCCGGGACCTTGCGGTCGCGGCTGGTCAGCCAGCCGAAGAACTCGCGCACCAGCCGGATGTGCTCCTCGCCCGAGGTCTTGCGGAAGTCCGGCGTCTGGCAGACGTCCCACAGGCGGGTCATGGCCGAGCGGTCGCGCTGGGTGCGGTCGATCACCTCCGGCTCGTCGGCCAGGGCGCGCAGGGTCTTTTCGTCCAGCGCCTCGGCCGACAGCTTCAGGCCGGGCTGGGCCGGCGGCGCCGAGAGCGAGCGCTGCAGGGCCGCGACCGAGGAGAAGTCGAGGGCGGCGTTGCGCCACTCGGCGGCGGTCACGGCTTCGAAGTGGTGCTCCTGCACCGCCTCGATCAGGTCGGCGTCCATGTCTTCGCACTCGCCGGTGACGCCGAAGGTGCCGTCGCGGGTGAAGCGGCCGGCGCGGCCGGCGATCTGGCCGACCTCGGGCGGGTGCAGGAAGCGGGTGCGCTTGCCGTCGAACTTGCGCAGGCCCGCAAAGGCCACGTGGTCGACGTCCATGTTCAGGCCCATGCCGATGGCGTCGGTGGCGACCAGGAAGTCGACCTCGCCGGACTGGTAGAGCGCGACCTGGGCGTTGCGGGTGCGGGGGCTCAAGGATCCCATGACCACCGCCGCGCCGCCGCGCTGACGGCGGATCAGCTCGGCGATGGCGTAGACCTGGTCGGCGGAGAAGGCGACGACGGCCGAGCGGCGCGGCAGGCGGGTGAGCTTCTTGGGCCCGGAATAGGTGAGGCGCGAGAACCGCTCGCGGGTGACGATCTCGGCTTCGGGCAGCAGCCGGCGGATCAGCGGCGCCATGGTGCCGGCGCCCATGAACATGGTCTCGAACCGACCGCGGGCGTGCAGCAGGCGGTGGGTGAAGATGTGGCCGCGCTCGGGGTCGGCGCAGAGCTGGATCTCGTCGACGGCCAGGAACTCGACCTGGCGGCTTAGCGGCATCGCCTCGACGGTACAGACGAAGTACTGCGCGCGGGCCGGGACGATCTTCTCCTCGCCGGTGATCAGGGCCACGCAGGACGGGCCGCGCAGTTTGACGATGCGATCGTAGATTTCGCGCGCCAGCAGCCGCAGGGGCAGGCCGATCATGCCGCTGGCATGGCCGAGCATCCGCTCGACGGCCAGGTGGGTCTTGCCGGTATTGGTCGGTCCGAGCACCGCCACCAACTTGGGCGGGCCGAAGTCCGACAGACGCGCGCTCATGAACTGAAGGTGGGGCGGGAATCACCGCGCGGCAAGCGCGGCTAAAGATGCCGGCCGACGTCCATCCTCTGGTGAAGCACCCGGACCACATCGAGCACGTCATCGATGAGCCGATAGAACAAAAGATGGGACCCGACGGAGACCTTGAAGTAGCCGGCTCGAACCTCGTGGCATGCACGGCCGCGGAGCGGATGGGCCGCTGCGTGCTCAATCGCCCGTTGGATGTCGCGAATGTAGTCCGTGGCGCGGTCGGCGCCCCAGCGATCGGCCCCGTAGTCCCAGATATCGCCAAGGTCGGCTTTCGCTTTGGGCGAAAGGACGTATGGGGCCATGGAGGATCTAGGCGCGCTTGGCGGCGATGAACGCGTCGAAATCGAAGGGCGTAGAAGGGCCGCTCTCTTCGCCCTCGATCAGGGCAAGGCGGAGGGCCTCAAGCTGGACCTCGCGTTCCTCCAGAAGGCGCAGGCTCGCACGCACGACCTCGCTGGCCGAGGCGTAGCGCCCTTTTGCGACTTCCATCTCGATGAACGTGGAGAAGTGTTCGCCGAGGCTGATGGAGGTGTTTTTGCCCATAGCGCGATGTTACCAAAAATTGGTACGTGTGGCTAGCCCGGCGGCGGCGTGAGCCGCCGCCGGAGCTTGGACTCCTACTTCGCCGCGGCGATGTAGTTGTCGATCACCTGGTCGAGGACCGTCAGCGGGGCGCCGCCCGAGAGCAGGCCCGCGTCGTGGAACTTGCGGATGTCGAACTTGCGGCCCAGCGCCTTCTTGGCTCGGGCGCGGGCGTCCATCCAGGTGATCTTGCCGACCATGTAGCTGCAGGCCTGGCCCGGCCAGACGCAGTAGCGCTCGACCTCGGTGATGGCGCTGGCCTCGGCATCGCCGATGTTGTCGACGAAGTACTTCACCGCCTGCTCGCGGCTCCAGCGCTTGTGGTGCATGCCCGAGTCGACCACCAGGCGGACGGCGCGGAACATGGCGTCGTGGATCATGCCGATGTGGCCGAGCACGTCGTTGTCGTACATGCCCATCTCGACCGCGAGCTGCTCGGCGTAGAGCGCCCATCCTTCGCTGTAGCCCGAGAAGCCAATCACCTTGCGGATCAGCGGCAGGTCGCCGGCTTCGTTGTTGAGCGCCAGCTGCAGATGGTGGCCCGGAAGACCCTCATGATAGGTCAGGGTCGGCAGGGTCCAGGCCGGCACCTCAGCGGTGTCGCGCAGGTTGATCCAGTAGATGCCCGGCCGCGTGCCATCGAGGCTGGGGGAGAAGTAGTAGCCGCCCGGAGCGCCGGCCTCGGTGGCCGGCGGCACGCGGCGGATTTCCAGCGGGGCCTTGGGCAGCTGGCCGAACCACTGCGGCAGCTTGCCTTCGATGACCTTCACCTGCTCGTTGAGCTTGGCCAGCAGCTCTTCCTTGCCGGCGTCGGTGTTCGGGTAGACCTGCTTGGGATCCTGGGCCATCGCGCGGTAGCGCTCGCCGACGCTGCCCTTGGTGTAGCCGGCCTTCTTCATCAGGGCGTCGGCCTCGGCGCCCAGGCTGGCGACCAGGTCGAGGCCGGTCTTGTGCACCTCGTCCGGCGTGATGTTCGAGGTCGTGTAGTTGCGCAGGCCAAGGCGATAGTACTCGTCGCCGTCCGGCAGGCGCCAGCAGCCGGCGTCGTGCACGGCCTTGGGGCGCAGGCCTTCCAGCAGGGCCAGCTGGCGGGCGAGGGCGGGGCGGACCTTGTCGGCGTAGAGGCCCTGGGCCTGACCGGCCCAGTCGCCCTCGATGTTCTTTTCCTTGGTGCGGCGCACGAGGCTGGCGACCAGCGGCGCCTTTTCAGGCTCGTAGGCGAGGAACGCCTTGAGCTGGGTGATCGCCTTGTCGAGCACGAAGTCCGGCGGGGTGACGCCCAGCGCCACGTCGTGGCGGACGACGTCGGCTTCCTGGTCGAGCAGGCGGCCGAACGCTTCCATCCGCGCGACATAGGCGTCGGCGTCGTCCTTGGCCTCGATCCGGTGCTGGGTGTCGAGGAAGTCCGGCATCTGCTGATAGGCGCCGGTCAGCTGCGAGATCACATAGGGCGAGTTCACGCCCTGGCCGCCGTACTGGAAGCGGCGATTGGCTTCGTCCTGAACCGCCAGCACGAACTCGACGGTGTCGTAGTTGACCGCGTCCATGCCCTTGAGCTGCTTGCGGTCGATGCTGCGCAGGTCCTTGAGGTCGCGGGCGGTGTTGGCCTTGTTCTCGGCGAGCGCGGTCAGCGAGTAGTCGGACAGTTCCGACTTGGTCCAAGCCAAGTCGCCCTTGTCGATGCCGAGCGCGGTCGGCAGCTCGGGCGAGCGGCGGAAGGTCTGGGCCATCGCCTTGTCGAAGTAGGCGTACATTTTGGCGGCTTCGCCGGTCGGCGCGGCGGCGAGGGCGAGCTTGGGCGCGGCGGCGGCGGCGCCGAACGCGGCGGCGCTCGCCAGAAGCTGGCGACGGTTATGCATGGGATCCCCCGAAACTGTAACTTTACAAAAGCAGTTACACCGCCGCAGGCCGGGGCTCTCGTTAAATCGTGCTAATCTGGCGCCACGTCCCTGGGGTCAATCCAAGGTGCGGCGGTAGCGGGCCATGGCCAGGGCGGTGACCACGCAGACGAAGGCGGTCAGGGCCAGCAGTTCGCGCCACATGTCCTCGATGCCCTGGCCTTTCAGCAGCGCGCCGCGCACGACCCGCAGGAAGTGGGTGACGGGCACCACCTCGCCGATCGCCTGGGCCCAGGCCGGCATGCCGCGGAACGGGAACATGAAGCCCGACAGCAGGATCGAGGGCATGATGTAGAACATGCTCATCTGCATCGCCTGCAGCTGGGTGCGCGCGACCGTCGACATCAGGAAGCCGAGCGCCAGCGAGCCGATGATGAACAGCGCCACCCCCAGCGAGAGGCCGACCCACCCGCCCATCATCGGCACGTCGAACAGGAAGCGGGCCAGCAGCAGAATGATCGCGGTCTGGATCAGGCCGACGACGACGTAGGGCGCCAGCTTCCCGACCATGACTTCGATCGGCTCGACGGGCGTGGCCAGCAGGCTTTCCATGGTGCCGCGCTCGGCCTCGCGGGTGACCGACAGCGCGGTCATCATCACCAGGGTCATGGACAGGATGACGCCCAGCAGGCCGGGGACGATGTTGTAGGAGGTGATCGCCTCGGGATTGTAGCGGCGGTGAACGATCACCTCGAACGGCCCGGCGACCGGCGCGCGTTGAGCCAGCGCGCCCTTCAGATCGTGAACCAGAGCCTGGGTCGGCAGGGCGGCGAGGGCGGCCACCGCCGGGCCGGTGGCGGACGGGTCGGCGGCGTCGACGTCGACGAGGATCTGGGCCTGGTCGCCGCGGGCGACGCGGCGCGTGAAGTCGCCGGGGATGGTGATTGCGAACTGCACCTCGCCGCGCCGGACCATCTCGTCCAGTTCGGCCGGCGTGCGGGCCTGGGCCACCAGGTCGAAGTACTCGCTGTTCTTCAGCGCGGCGGCGATGGAGCGGGCGAAGACGCTGTCTTCCTGCACCAAGAGGGCGGTCGGCAGGTGGCGCGGTTCGGAATTGATCGCGTAGCCGAACAGCAGCAGCTGGACGACCGGCATGGCCAGCATCATCGCGTAGGTGAGCTTGTCGCGAGTGAGCTGCTTGAACTCCTTGATCATCACCGCCAGCACGCGGCCCGCCGAGAACCCGTTCATCGGAAGTTGTCCTCCGACGTCTCCATCAGGCGGATGAAGACGTCCTCGAGGCTGGGCTCGACTTGTGTCCACTTGAACGGCGCACGGCGATAGGGGGCCAGGGCGGCCTCGAGCGCGGCGCGGTCGGTTCCCGAGACGTGCAGCGACTGGCCGAACGGCGCGGCCATCTCGACGCCGGGCAGGGCGCTGATCTCAACCGACAGACGGTCGATGCCCGGTCCTTCGCCGTTGAAGGTGATCAGGTGCGTGCTTTGGATCACCTCCTCGGCCGTGCCGCGGGCGATCAGCCGGCCGTAGCTGATGTAGGCGATCTCATGACAGCGCTCGGCCTCGTCCATGTAGTGGGTGGAGACCAGCACGGTCAGGCCCTCGGCCGAGAGGGCGTGGATCTCGTCCCAGAACGTGCGGCGCGCCTTGGGGTCGACGCCGGCGGTCGGCTCGTCGAGCAGCAGCAGCTTGGGTTCGTGCAGCGTGGCGGTGGCGAGCGCCAGCCGCTGCTTCCAGCCGCCCGACAGCGAGCCGGCCAGCTGGCCGCGGCGCTCGATCAGGCCGAGCCGCTCCAGCGCCTGGTCGACCCGCTGCTTGCGGTGGTCGAGGCTGTGGATGCGGGCGGAGAACTGCAGGTTCTCCTCGATGGTCAGGTCCTCATAGAGCGAGAACTTCTGGGTCATGTAGCCGGCGCGGCGCTTGATCAGGTTGGCCTGGGTGATGATGTCGAGGCCGAGCGCCGTGCCTTCGCCGCTGTCCGGCGTCAGCAGGCCGCAGAGCATCCGCAGGGTGGTGGTCTTGCCCGAGCCGTTGGGGCCGAGGAAGCCGCAGATCTTGCCTTCCTCGACCTGCAGCGAGACGTCCTGGACGACGTGCTTGTCGCCAAAGCTCTTGTTCAGCCCGCGGACGTCGATGGCCAGCGTCACTTGGCGCGCTCCAGCGGCTCGACGTCCACCGGCTGGCCGGGATTGAGCCGGGCCGAGGGAACCGCCTCGACCAGGAACACCATTCGGTCGCGGGCCTCGCGGCTGTAGATCACCGGCGGGGTGAATTCCGGCCGCGGGCTGATGTAACTGACCTTGGCGCTGAGCCCGCTCGGGCAGCCGTCGCAGGCGAACTTGACCACCGAGCCGACCGTGTAGATCGAGATGTCGGCCTGGGGCACGAAGAAGCGGACCTTGATGCGATCGTCCGGCAGCAGAGCCAGGATCGGCTGGTTGGCGGCGGCCCACTCGCCGGTCTGGAAGAAGACGTCCTCGACCCGGGCCGGGCCGGGGGCGATGGGCGCGATGTCGGTCAGCCGGGCCTGGGCGGCGACGAGGGCGGCGTCGGCCTGGGCCACGCGGCTGTCGGCGGCGCGGATCTGATCCTCGCGCGCGCCGAGCGCGGCGGCCTGGCGCTGTTTGCGGGCGGCGGCGACCTGGGCGGCGGCGGCGTCGCGGGCCGCCTGGGCGTCGTCGAGTTGAGCCTTGGCGTAGAAGCCCTTCTCGGCCAGCGGGCGGACCCGGCGCAGGGTGGCCTCGGCGTCGCGCAAGGTCGCCTCGGCGGCGGCGACATTGGCGTCGAACACCGCCAGTTCCACCGGCCGCTGACCCTTGCGGGCGTCGGCGGCCTGGGCCTGGGCGGCGGAGACCTCGGCGCTGGCCTGGTCGCGGGCGCCCTGCAGCTGTGAAGGGTCGACCACGAACAGCTTCTGGCCGCCCGCGACCTGATCGCCGCGTTGGACCAGCATCTGCTCGACGCGGCCGGCGACCGGCGAGGCCAGATAGAGCGCTTCGCCCTCGACATAGCCCGAGAGCACCGGCGAGCGGTGCAGCCGCGGGAAGACCCAAAGCACGGCGACCAGCACGGCGGCGACGACGAGCAGGCCGATGACCAGAAGGCGTTGCCTCATGCGGCGGCTCCTGTGTCGGGACGCGTGCCGCGGAGCCACAGCTCCACGTGCTGCTGCGCCAGGGTCGGAATGTCGAGCGGCTCGGCGCCGACGGGGACGAAGGTCTCGCGCCAGATGACGCCGAGCAGCATCGGCGAGACCAGCGAGATCGCGGCGAGGCGCGGGTCGCCGGCGCGCAGCTCGCCGCGGGCCTGGGCGGCGGCGATGGCCGCGGTCATCGTCCCAAGGGCCGGCTCGACCAGGCGTTCGCGCCAGGTGCGGGCGAGTTCCGGGAAGTTCCGCGACTCGCCGATCACCATCTTGATGATCCCGCCGACCGGGGTGTCCGTCGCGATGTTCGAAACGATCCCGGCGAAGGCCCGCAGCAGGTCGGGGAACGCCGCATGGTGTTCGGCCAGCGCGGTCTGGATGCGGCCGAGATTAGGGGCGACGCCGTGCTCGATCACGGCCCGGAAGATGTCCTCCTTGGTCGCGAAGTAGAGGTAGAGCGCGCCCTTGGAGACGCCGGCGCGGGCGGCGATGTCGTCGAGGCGCGCGGCGGCGAAGCCCTTTTCGGCAAAGATCGCCATCGCCGCGGCGATGATCTCGTCCGGGCGGTCGGCCTTGCGGCGCTTGAATTTCGGCTGTCCGGAGGGGAGCATCGGCGTTGCCACTAATAACTGACTGGTCAGTTATTAACGTCTCGCAGCGGGTTCCGCAATCCCATGGCGCTCCGGGCCGTTCTCACTGCCTAAGGTTCCGATGCGGAGCGGGTTCCCGAGCGGCCGACGAATTTTTCGCGGGACCGTGCGAGGCGCGCCAATCCAAAGGCAGGCTTGGGGTTTTGCGCTCCTACGGCCCGGCTAAGGGAAGACCCTGAGAGCCCGCCACCCTGGCCATCTGGCCAGGGTGCGACGGAACGTCGCCGCAACCTGTTGGCAACCATGCGCTGGCGAGGCCGTTACCGACGCCGAAGTCTGCCCGTTCAATGCGGGGAAACCCTTGGCTCATCAGGGGCGTTCGAAAGCATCCAGACTTAGGACAGAGGCGACGGGAGAGGTCGTAAGAAGATGATCGGTACAAAAACTCGCGCGGTGGTGTTGAGCGCGCTCGCTATCGGGACGCTCGGCCTCGGCGGCTGCGCCACCAAGAAGTTCGTCAACGAGCAAGTGGCCGTCGTGGACGGCAAGGTCGCCCAGCACGAGACCCGTCTGGGCGAACTGGACCGCACCTCGCGCGAAGCCCTGGACCGCGCGACCGCGGCCGGCAAGCTGGCCGAGGGTAAGTTCATGTACTCGGTGGTGATGTCGGACGACGCGCTGAAGTTCCCGCTCGGCAAGTCGACGCTGTCGCCGGAAGCCGAGTCGCGGCTGTCGGCCTTCGCCGAGCAGCTGAAGGGCGAGAACAAGAACGTCTACGTCGAGGTTCAAGGCCACACCGACGCCACCGGCTCGCCGGAAGGCAACATGCGCCTGGCCCAGGACCGCGCCGAGACGGTTCGCCGCTACCTGAACAAGCAGGGCGTGGCTCTGAACCGCATCGCCACCATCGCCTATGGCGAGGACGAGCCGGTCGCGCCGAACGACACCCGCGAAGGCCGCATGGCCAACCGCCGCGTCGTGCTGGTGGTCCTGTCCTAACAGGCAGGCTGCACCGCAGAATCGAAAGCCCCGCGCGTCCGCGTGCGGGGCTTTTGTCATTCTCGGCGAACGGCGTTCTGAGGTTAACGGCGGGTGGGAACACCGGCGAAACGAAGGGTGACCGAATCAGCGACTCGGGCCGATTCAGTTTTTGTTCCCTACAAGCTATTGTATCTCAAGGTCATTGGACCACAACGCGGCTCGCCGTCGGTCAGCACCGGGAGTCGCTTTTCTGACGGTTTGGGGCAGGCAAATGTCGGCTCCGCCTTGACGCCGACGGGACCCTTCGACTATATCGCCCGCTCCTTGGCGCGGGTTCGCCCGCCGCCCATCCCTTTCTCGCGTAGGTCATAAAGCCATGTCGCGTCGTTGCGAACTCACCGGTGTCGGTCCCATGGTCGGCCACAACGTCAGCCACTCGAACATCAAGACGAAGCGCCGCTTCCTGCCGGCCCTGTCGCCCGCCACGCTCCAGTCGGACGCGCTGGGCCAGTCGTTCCGTCTGCGCGTGACCAACGCCGCGCTGCGCACCCTGGACTTCAAGGGCGGCCTGGACGTGTTCCTCGCCGGCGCTCGTGACGAGCAGCTGTCGCCGCGCGCTCTGAAGATCAAGCGCCAGCTGAAGGCCAAGCTGGCCAGCCAAGCCGCCGCCTAAGTTTACGAGCTCTCTCCAGAGTTCAAAGGGCCGCCCTCCGGGGCGGCCTTTTTCGTTTCGGCCCTTGTCCGATCGGCCCATATTCGGCCGGGTCCGACTTGGAGCCCCCGCCATGACCCTTCGCAACGCCGCCCTGGCCCTGACCGCGCTGGCCGCGCTGGCGGCCTGCTCGCCGAAGTCCGAGCGCGCCGCGCCGCCCGAGCCCGCCGCCGTCGCGCAGGCCCCCTACAGCTTCAAGATCGGCGAGCTGCAGGCCAACGCCCTGCTGGACGGAACGATCAAGGTCGCCAACGACGGTAAGACCTTCGGGCTCGGCCACCCGCCCGCCGAGGTCGCCGCCGTACTCAAGGGCGCGGGCCACGACTCGCTCGATCTCAGCATCCAGCCCCTGTTGGTCCGTGGGCAGGGCCGCGTCATGCTGTTCGACGCCGGAGCGGCGAGGGTCGGGTTCGCGCAAGGCGGCCGGCTGCTCGCCTCGATGCGGGCGGCCGGCGTCGAACCCGCCCAGGTCACGGACATCTTCATCTCGCACAGCCACGCCGACCATGTCGGCGGCCTGACCGATGCGGGCGGCGCCCTGACCTTCCCCAATGCGACGATCCACGTCTCCGCGCCCGAATGGGCGGCGATGCAGGCCGATGCGGGCCAGGCGGCGCTGGTGAAGGCGATCTCGCCGAAGGTCGCGCCGTTCGCGCCGGGGGCGGAGATCCTGCCGGGCCTGGTGACGGCGGTCGAGGTCAGGGGGCATACGCCGGGCCACAGCGCCTACGAGATCGCCTCGGACGACAAGCGGCTGCTCTATATCGGCGATGCGGTGCATCACTTCGTGATCTCGGTCGCCAAGCCCGACTGGGCGATCGAGTACGACGGCGGCTCGGCGAGCGCCCCGGTCAGCCGCCGGGCGCTGCTCAAGATGGCCGCCGACCAGGACCTGCAGCTGTATGCGGTGCACTTCCCGTATCCGGGCCTGGGCCGGGTGAAGGCGCACGGCGAGGGGTTCGCCTGGGTTCCGGCAGAGGGCTAGGGCGAACCGGCCGATAGGACGGGTTTGCGGGCCAACAATCTGCCCGTAGGGCGTTTTGGCCTGCCGATAGGCGCGCCAGCGGCAGGTTTCGGCCGCGGGCTTCCAGCAAGCCGCCGCTAGGGCTTCCAGTCGAAGGCGAGCAGCAGGGTGCGCTGGCTGCTTTGGAAGTTGTCGTCCGACAGCATATAGAACCGCACCGAGCCGTCCTTGGCCGGGACCGCGGCGATGGCCTCGAAATTGTCGATGGTCAGCGGCCGCGCCATGTCCATGCGGGCGATCTCGCCCGCGCCGTCGTGGATGGTCAGGGCGATGCGGTTGCCGCGCACCGGGTCCCAGGCGCGCTGCAGCCAGGCGGTGCGGCCCTGGGGCAGGCGGGTGACGGCGACGAGGCCGAACTCGGCCGGCTTGGCGATGACCGGGCCGGGCGTGCAGCCGCCCGAGAGCTTGCAGGTCCAAGTCTGGCCGCTTTCCTCGCCGCCGGCGACATAGGCGTCGGGGCCGTTCGCGGGATCGGGGCCGAGCGCTTCCATGCCGCCGTTGGGCGGGAAGGTCGCTTCGGGGGCGGGGGCCTCGCGCGGCGGCGAGCCGTCGGCCGGGTAGAGCCAGATGCGGTGGCGCTGCTCGAAGCTGATCAGCATGTCGCCGTTGGCCAGCAGGGCCATGCCTTCGGAATCGGACTCCAGCTTGCCCTGCAGGGGCTTGCCGTCGAGACCGGCGAGGGCGCTGACCTTGCCGTCGGTCAACCCGACCAGGCGGCCGGCCTTGTCGAGCACGAGTCGCGCCTTGAGGAGGTCGCCTTCGTCGCTGACCGCGGTCAGGTCGACGCCATTGCGGACGGCCATGTCAGAGAGGCCGTGGAAGCGGGCGGTGTCGGACGAGGACAGCACCAGGCCGCCGGCGTAGTGGAAGTCGTCGATGCGGTCCTGAGCCGGGTCGGCCGGGTTCAGCGGGACCGGGGCGGCGATGATGGCGATGGCCGGACCGGCCGGCAGCGGCGCGATCGGCAGCGCCGGGGCCTTCTGGGCGCAGGCGGCCAGGGTCAGGGCGGCGAGGGCCGCCAGCTTCAATGCTCTCATGGTCGCAGTCCCCCTGGCTCGCAGCGGCGGCAGGCTAGCGCCCGGCGGGGGCCCGCCGCAACCTCTCCTGCAGGCCGCGTCGGGCAGCATTCACGCGTTCCGAGTTCCTCTCCCCCAAGGGGGCGAGGGAGAAGGGGGGCGGCGTCTAGGCCACGGCTCTGCGGACTTCCTTGAAGGTCGAGCGGCGGGCGGGGCCGCCTTGGGGGCCCTGGGTGCTGGGCGGCGGGGCCAGAAGGCCGGCGGTCTTGCGGGTGACCTTGCGGATCTCCTCGTCGAACAGCTCGGCCAGCTGGTCGACGATGACGCCGGCCAGTTGCTCGACGTCGACGATGGTGACGGCCCGGCGATAGTAGCGGGTGACGTCGTGGCCGATGCCGATGGCGATCAGCTGCACTGGGCTCTTGGTCTCGATCTCGGTGATCACGTCGCGCAGGTGACGCTCGAGGTAGTGGCCCGAGTTCACCGACAGGGTCGAGTCGTCGACGGGGGCCCCGTCGGAAATGACCATCAGGATGCGGCGCGCCTCGGGGCGGCCGATCAGCCGCTGGTGCGCCCACATCAGGGCCTCGCCGTCGATGTTCTCCTTGAGCAGGCCCTCGCGCATCATCAGGCCGAGGTTGCGGCGGGCGCGGCGCCACGGGGCGTCGGCGGCCTTGTAGATGATGTGGCGCAGGTCGTTCAGGCGGCCGGGCTGGGCCGGCTTGCCGGCCTTCAGCCAGTCCTCGCGAGAGGAGCCGCCCTTCCAGGCCCGGGTGGTGAAGCCGAGGATCTCGGTCTTGACGCCGCAGCGTTCGAGCGTGCGGGCCAGGATGTCGGCGCAGACGGCGGCGACCATGATCGGGCGGCCGCGCATCGAGCCGGAGTTGTCGATCAGGATGGTGACCACCGTGTCGCGGAACTCGGTGTCTTCCTCTTCCTTGAAGGCCAGCGAGGCGGTCGGGTCGGTGATCACCCGGGTCAGGCGCGCGGTGTCGAGGATGCCTTCCTCGAGGTCGAAGCTCCACGAGCGGTTCTGCTGGGCCATCAGCTTGCGCTGCAGCTTGTTGGCCAGGCGCGAGACGACGCTGGAGAGGCTGGCCAGCTGCTGGTCGAGATAGGCGCGCAGCCGGGTCAGCTCCTCGGCGTCGCAGAGCTCCTCGGCGGCGACGATCTCGTCGTGGGCGGTGGTGAACACCTTGTAGGTGGCGACCTTGGCGTCGCCCTTGAGGTCGGGGCGGGCCGGCTGCTCGCCTTCGCCCATCTCCGGCGGCTCGTCGGTGTCCTCGGCGTTGGGATCGTCCTCCGCCTGCATCATCTGGCTGTCGGCGTCCTCGCTCTCGCGATGGGTCGCCTCGTTCTCGTCCATCGAGGTCTGCTGGGGCGACGCGCCTTCGCCTTCGCCCTCGTCGCCGTCGTCCTGCGATTCCGCCTCGCCGTCCTCGCTGTCGCCTTCCTCGTCGTCGGCCTGATCGGGCGCGTCGGTCAGATCATCGCCCATGGAGAGGTCGCGCAGGATGGTCCGGGCGATCTTGGCGAACGCCTTCTGGTCGCCGGCCGCTTCCGCCAGGCGGTCGAGGTCGGCGCCGGCCTTGGATTCCACCTCGGCGCGGAACAGGTCGACCAAGGGCTTGGCCATCGAGGGCGGCGGTTCGCCGGTCATCCGCTCGCGGGCCAGCAGCGCGACGACATCGGCCATCGGCGGGTTGGCCAGCGCCTCGAGCTGGTTGAGCGGCTTCTTGGCCCAGGCGTGCTCGTGGACCGCGCGCAGGTTCGCCTTCACGCCGCCGAGGGCGTTGGCGCCGATCGCCTCGATGCGGGCCTGCTCCAGCGCGTCGTAGATCGGGGCGCCGAGCGCCGAGGCTGGCCGGCCCTTGGCGTGGGCGGCGGTGTCGTGGTGGGCCAGGCGCAGGGCCATCTGGTCGGCCAGGCCGCGGATGCGGGCGGCGTCGGCCGGGGTCAGGTCGCGGGGCGGATGTGGCAGCACGGCGCGGTTGCCGGCCAGCTGCGGGCCCTCGCCCGAATAGACGATTTCCAGGTCCGGCTTCTCAGCCAGGGAGCGCGCGGCGTGGGCCAGGGCGCGCTTGAAGGGCTCGACAGGGCTTTCCGGGTTCTTGGCCATGGCAGTCATTTAGAACGACGGTCCGCGTCGCCCAAGGGGGAATGCGCTCTGACGTGGGGGCAAGATGCGCTTGCAAGAAAATCGACGGGGTTGTCGGATCGCCGTCGGCGCCGTCGTCCTTGGTGCAACGGGCCGATGGGGCCGAGGAGGAAAGACGATGCGCGTGATGGTTCTGGTGAAGGCGACGGCCGACAGCGAAGCTGGGCTGATGCCGTCGAGCGAGCTGCTGGAGGAGATGGGCCGCTACAACGAGCTGCTGGTCGAGGCCGGGATCATGAAGGGCGGCGACGGGCTGCAGCCCTCGGCCAAGGGCAAGCGGGTGGCGTTCGACGGCGACAAGCGCGCGGTGATCGACGGGCCGTTCACCGAGACCAAGGAGATCGTCGCCGGCTACTGGCTGTGGGAGGTCAAGGACATGGACGAGGCGGTGGCGTGGGTGAAGCGCTGCCCCAACCCGATGCCGGGCCCGAGCGAGATTGAGATCCGCCCGTTCTACGAGATGGAGGACTTCGGCGAGGCGCTGACCCCGGCCGCGGCCGAGATCCACGACCGGGTCCGCGACAAGCTGGAGTCGAACTAGGCGGACCCGTCCCGCGAGGCGTCGAACAGCACGCGGATCATCGGGGTCAGGACGGCTTCCAGGTCGGCCGGCTGCGCGCCGGCCAGGGTCTTGATCTCCATCATCTGGCGCATGACCTGCAGGCCGGCGACCAGCGACAGGGCGATCGCGGCCCGCTCACGCGAGAGCGGGCCGCCGATCATGCGCTCCAGCGTCTCCTGGTGGCCGCGGCTGATCCAGTCGCGGCCGATCTGCGCCGCGCGCGGGCTGGAGGCCGAGTGCAGCAGCACCAGGAAGCCGTCGAGCGGCGTCTCGCCGGGGGCGGTGACCTGAACCAGGGCCTTGGCGAAGGCGGCCGGGAAGTCCTTCGCCGCCAGGTTGGCCGCCGACAGGATCACCGGGTCTCGCATGGTGTCGGTGCAGACCTCGGCGAACAGCTTTTCCTTCGAACCGAAGTAGCGGTTGACCAGCATGGCGGTGACCCCGGCGCCGGCGGCGATCTCGCGCACGCCGGCCCCGTCGTAGCCGGACTTGGCGAACGCACGGCGGGCGGAGGCCAGGATCGCGGCGCGAGTGGCGGCGGCGTTGCGGCGGCGGGGCGGGGTCGGTTGGGTCATGAATCTACGTCTGTAGACATACTCGCGTTCGATAAGTATACAAGTGAAGACTTATCGGATCGAGCGGCAGGAGCGAGCGATGGCGCAGCGGGTGTTGGTGACCGGCGGGACGGGGTTCGTCGGCGGTTGGACGATCGTGGAGCTGCTGCGGCGCGGCTATCAGGTCCGCACGACCGTGCGCAGCGCGGCGCGCGAGGCGGACGTGCGGGCGGCGGTGGCGACGCAGGTCCCGCCGGACGGGCTGGAGTTCGCGGTCGCCGACCTGAAGTCGGACGCCGGCTGGGACGACGCGGTCGCAGGCTGCGAGGCTGTGCTGCACATAGCCTCGCCGCTGGGCGGCGACGATGGCGAAGGCCTGATCGCGGCGGCTCGGGAGGGAACGCTGCGGGTGCTGGGCGCGGCGGCGCGGGCCGGCGTGACGCGGGTGGTGATGACCTCCTCGACGGCGGCCTGCACGCCGGCGGGGCCGTTGGAGCGGGCGATCGACGAAAGCGACTGGACCGATCCCGAGCAAAAGGACCTGGCGGCCTACCGCAAGTCCAAGCTGCTGGCCGAGAGGGCGGCGTGGGCGTTCATCGCCACGGCGCCGCAGACGCAGCTGACCACCCTCCTGCCCGGCGCGATCTTCGGGCCGGTGCTGACCCGCGAGCATCTGGGCTCGGTGGGGATCATCCAGCGGCTGCTGGACGGGCAGCCGCCGGCGCTGCCGCGGCTGGGGTTCAACATCACCGACGTGCGCGATCTGGCCGATCTGCACATCAAGGCGATGGAGGCGCCGGCGGCGGCTGGCCAGCGCTACATCGCGCTGGGCGAGTCGCTGTGGTTCGCCGAGTTGTCGCAGACCCTGCGCGAGCGGCTGGGCGCGGCCGGCGCCAAGGCCCCGAGCGCGAACATGCCCGACCTGGTGGCCAAGGGGCTGGCCGTGGCCTCGCCGGAGATGAAGGCGCTGCTGCCGCTGCTGGGCCGGACCCAGAAGTTCAGTACGCAGAAGGCGCGCGCGGAGTTGGGCTTCGCGCCGCGGCCGGCGCGCGACACGGTCGCCGACTGCGGGGCGAGCCTGGTCGACTGAAGCGACCGGAACGGGCGCCGGGCACGGGCGTTGCCTCCACAGTCAAGGAGGCGTTCCGATGCTTAAATGGGCTCTTATTTTCGCGGTGGTGGCGTTGATCGCCGGCGCCCTGGGATTTGGCGGGATCGCCGGCGCAGCGGCCGGCATCGCCAAGATCCTGTTCTTCGTGTTCCTGGTCGGCTTCGTGCTGTTCCTGGTGCTCGGCTTCATGGCCGGCAAGAAGATCACTGGCGGCTAGCCGCCAGAAGGCCTCCTCTCCCCCGCGGGGGGAGAGGAGGACGCCGCCTACTTCTTGGCCAGGTAGGCCTGGGACTGGCTGCCGACGAGGTCGACGAGGTCGCCCATGGCGAGGTTGACGTCGATCAGATGCAGGCCCCAATCCTTGAGGATGATCGGGCCGGCCTTCACGTCGCCGGCGATCTCGTCCGTACGCGGATCGTTCGGATCGGCGTTGATCCCCACCGACAGATAATCGAAGCCGTCCTTGGAGACGCACTCGCCGGTCAGCAGGCCGGGGACCGAGACGAACGGCGTCGTCACCTTGGCGCCGTCCTTGGTCCAGGCCGGCGGCGGCGCGGCTTCGGCGGCGATCATCGCCCCCGAGGACAGGTAGGCGTGCAGCGGCGCCTTGCCGCCGCCCAGCGCGGCCGGGTTGACGCAAGCCGCCTGCATGGCCGGGTTCGGCTCGCGCGGGACGCCGAAGCGGCTGCCCTTGGGCGGCGGCGAGGTCTCGCGGAAGCTGACATATGCCACCGCGCAGCCGGTCTGGGTCGGGCTCTTGCACAGCGGGATCGACTTGAAGGTCCCGACATCCTGGCCCTTGAGCACTGGCAGGTTGGTTCCGAGCAGCAGGGCCGAGACAAGCTGCTTCTGGGCCGGCTTGCCGTCGATCTCCTTGGCGATCAGCTCGGTCAGCAGGCCTGCGCCCTGGGAGTGGCCGATCAGCACGACGCCGCGGCCGTTGTTCTCGTGCTTCAGGTAGTAGTTCCAGGCGTCGGCGACGTCGTCGTAGTTGGTGGTCGGGATCGGTCCGGCCGGCGGCTTGGCGCCCGGGGCCATGCGCGCGCGCAGGGTGGTCAGGGTCACCTGCCGGTACATCGGCGCGTAGATCCTGCACTTGGAGCCGAAGCGGGCGAGCTGCTGCTCGACGACGCGGCGCTCCTCGGCGTTCGGCGTCATGTCCGAGAACAGGCCCGGATCGTTGGAGACGGTCGGATAGACGTAGAAGCAGTCGACCGGCGCGGCGAGGTCGGGCTTCCAGGTCTCCTTGGTCATCGAGCCATCCGCCTTGATCACCGTCGTGGTGTTGTCGATGGCGCAGGCGTCGGCGCGGCCCGGCCAGCACAGCCAGGCGTCGGTCTTCGAGTAGTCGTTATGGCCCGCAGCGGCCGGCGCCTGGGCGGCGGCCGGGACGGCGAAAGCGCTGAAAAGCAGGCCGGCGGCCGCGGCCGCAAGCGTGATCCTGGACATGTTTCCCCACCTGAAAATCTGGTCTTCGTAATGCGCCGGAGAATGCGCAGAACGCCGGTCGGGGTCCAGGCTTCTTAGCTGACCTCGGCTGTCAGGCGACCCGCTGTTCGGCGCAGAGGCGGGTGTCGAGGGCGCGGTCGATGGCGTCGAGCAGGTGGATGATCTCGATCGGCTTGGGCACGAAGCCGTTCATGCCGGCGGCCAGGTACTCGGCGACCTGGTGGTGCATGACGTTGGCCGATAGCGCCAGGATCGGGATCGGCGGCAGGTCGCGCTCGCCCTCGAGCCGGCGGATGGCGACGGTGGCCTCGACCCCGTTCATCACCGGCATCTGGCCGTCCATCAGGATCAGCTGGAAGTCGCCCTCGAAGAACGCGTCGACCGCCTGGGCGCCGTCGCCGACGATGGTCAGCTCGATCGGGAACGGCTCCAGCATGGCGCGCAGGATCAGCTGGTTGGTCAGGTTGTCCTCGGCCGCCAGGACGCGCAGGCGCGCGTCGGGTCGGGGGAGCCTGGCCTGGGCCGACGGCAGCGGCGCGGCGGGCGTCAGGGCCGGGGCGCGCCATTCCAGCGGCACGTGCAGGGTGAAGACCGAGCCCTCGCCGGGGACGCTTTCGACGGTGAGTTCGCCGCCCATCATCGCGGCCAGCTCGTGGCTGATCGCCAGGCCAAGGCCCGTGCCGCCGTAGCGGCGGGTGGTGGAGGCGTCGACCTGGATGAACTTGTCGAACAGGTCGTGCATGCGGTCGGCGGGGATGCCGATGCCGGTGTCGGCGACCGAGATGCGGACGGCCTCGGCCTGACGTTCCACGCGAACGGCGACCTCGCCGACGTCGGTGAACTTGACGGCGTTGGAGACGAGGTTGGCGATCACCTGCCGCAGCCGCACGCCGTCGCCGCACCAGACGCCGTCCGCGGCGGGGTCGAGGTCGAAGCGCAGGTCGACGCCCTTCTCGGCGGCCAGGGCCGCGAACGGCGCGCAGGCGACGTGCACGGCCTGGCCGAGGTCGAACTCGTGGGCGTCGATCTGCAGGCGGCCGGCCTCGATCTTCGACATGTCGAGGATGTCGTTGAGCAGCACCAGCAGGGTCTGGCCGCTCTCGCGCACCACGTCGAGCTGGCGGCGCTGGCCCTCCGTCAGGTCCTCGCGCGCCAGGATCTGGGTCATGCCGAGGATGCCGTTCAGCGGGGTGCGGATCTCGTGGCTCATATTGGCCACGAACTGCGACTTGGCGATGCTGGCGGCGGCGGCCTCGTCGCGGGCGCGGACCAGATCGTCCATGGTCTGGCGCAGCACCAGATCGTTGCGGTCGATCTCGCCGAACACCCGGTGGACGCGGGCGGCGAGCAGCAGGGCCGAGATCAGCAGCGCGACCATGCCGAGGGCGAACAGCGGCGCGACCTGGCGCAGCACGGCGTTGCCGGGGTGGCTGCTCGTCCAGGCGAGGGCGGCGATCGGCGTTTCGTCGGGCGCGCGCAGCTGCACGCTGGCCGGGACGGCGCGGTTCCAGGGCACAAGGCGCACGTCGGCGACCCGCATGGCTTGGGCCACGTCCTGCAGCAGGGCGGAGTCGACGCGGCGGGCCGAGATCAGCAGCCGGTCGGGCGCGCCGCGCGAATTGATGGCCGGGGTCTCGGGCACGATGTTGGTCACCGCGGCCATGTAGAGCTCGCCGCCGACGCTGATGATCCCGGTGCGGGTGATCGAGCCGCCGATGCCGCGGTTGCGGGCCGCGCCGCGCAGGGCCTCCAGCTCGCGGACCTTGGCGACCAGCGGGGCGGTCTCGCGCAGGAAGGCGGCGGCCTGGCGTTCGCCGGCGCGGGCCCCGTCGCGCCAGGCGTAGACCGGCTGGTCGGCCTCATCGAGCACGAACGAGGCGGCGTGGCGCATGTAGGTTTCGAAGTAGCTGCCGACGTAGAGGTCGGCCCATTCGGCGTCGAAGCCGTTGCGGCCGAGCTTCTGGTAGGCGTCGTCCCAGATCGAGGCCGAGATCAGCTGGCCGACCAGCTCGTGCTCGCGCTCGCGCAGGTAGTTCGAAACCAGCGCCCGTTCCTCGTCCACGTGGGCGCGGTCGACGACCTTGGCGGTGTAGAAGATTAGGCCCAGGCAGCCGGCGGCGACGATCAGCAGCACCGCCGAGGAAAACGCGACAATCCGGCTGATGGCGCGCCGGTTACGGGCGAGACTCGATCTGATCACACGACACACGCGACACCTGGTTCACCCAAGGTGTCGCCTACGCCGCGCTAGCAAATGGTGAATCGCGCCAGCTGGGCGGGAAATCTGCGACATCCCGCCTCAGCCATTGACGTTAGGTCAGGCCACGCGGACGCGGGCGGTGCTTTCCGGCAGGTCCTGGCCGAAGGCGCGCTGGAAGAACTCGGCCACGGTGCCGCGTTCGAGCTCGTCGCACTTGTTCAGGAAGGTCATGCGGAAGGCGAGCGCGATGTCGCCGCCGAAGATCTCGGCGTTCTGGGCCCAGGTGATCACGGTCCGCGGGCTCATGACGGTCGAGATGTCGCCGTTCATGAAGGCGTTGCGGGTCATGTCGGCGACGCGGACCATCGCGGCGATGGTGCGCTTGCCTTCCGGGGTGTCGTAGTGCGGCGACTTGGCCAGCACGATGTCGGCTTCGACGTCGTGGGCCAGGTAGTTCAGCGTGGTGACGATCGACCAGCGGTCCATCTGACCTTGGTTGATCTGCTGGGTGCCGTGATAGAGGCCGGTGGTGTCGCCCAGACCGATGGTGTTGGTCGTCGAGAACAGCCGGAAGAACGGGTTCGGGCGGATGACGCGGTTCTGGTCGAGCAGGGTCAGCTTGCCCTGCGCCTCCAGGATGCGCTGGATCACGAACATCACGTCCGGGCGGCCGGCGTCGTATTCGTCGAACACCAGCGCCACCGGGCGCTGGATCGCCCAGGGCAGGATGCCCTCGCGGAACTCGGTGACCTGCTTGCCGTCCTTCAGGACGATGGCGTCCTTGCCGACCAGGTCGATACGCGAGACGTGGCTGTCGAGGTTGACGCGGATCAGCGGCCAGTTGAGGCGCGCGGCGACCTGCTCGATGTGGGTCGACTTGCCGGTGCCGTGATAGCCCTGGACCATCACGCGGCGGTCGAAGGCGAACCCGGCGCAGATGGCCTTGGTCGTCTCGGCGTCGAACTTGTAGGCCGGGTCGATGTCCGGGACGTGAGCGTCACGTTCGGAGAACGCCGGAACGGTCATGTCGACGTCGACGCCGAAGGTCTCGCGAACCGAGACCTTCTTGTCCGGCACCAGGGCGATGAGCTTGTCTTCTTGCGTATTGGCGAAAGAGGTCATGGCGCGGTTCGATTACAAGGTTACGGGGCCGATGCAAACGGCTGTTTGCGCATGACGTCGCGTCGGCCTGGGAAGGGCAACGTCTTTAGCCGGATTCCACCTGTGAGGGCAGCCCGATCGCCCGATCGCGGGCAGACCGGTGCAGCCTGGCGCGCAATGTCAAAACTTCGGCGCATGAGGTCAACTGTTCGGGCGTAGGCTGCGCTCAAACAGGAGGAAACGACCATGGGCCAGATGCTCGCCGACGCGCTCACCGTCACCCCGCAGCCGAGCGGGTTCGGCGCGTTGATCACAGGCCTGGACCTGTCGGCGCCGCTCGCGCCCGAGACGCTGAGGCAGGTCAAGGACGCCTGGGCCCGGCACGCGGTGGTGGCGTTTCCCGACCAGCCGCTGAGCCTGGAGGCGCTGGAGGCCTTCACCCTGCAGATCGGGCCGTTCGGGGTCGATCCGTTCATCAAGCCGATGGCCGGCCATCCCAACGTGCTGGAGCTGCGCCGCGAGCCGGACGAGAAGGCCAAGAACTTCGGGGCCGGCTGGCACTCGGACTGGAGCTTTCAGAAGGAGCCGCCGGCCGCGACGCTGTTGCGCTCGGAGGTCACTCCGCCGGTCGGCGGCGACACCCTGTTCGCCGACTGCGCGCGGGCCTACGATGCGCTGTCGGACGGGATGAAGGCGCTGCTGGCGCCGCTGAAGGCGGTGCATTCGGCGACCCGCGCCTATGGGACGCAAGGCGTCTTCGCCAAGGAGACCGAGGCGCGGACGATGGAGATCATCGTCTCGGCCGAGGCCGACAAGACCCTGGTTCATCCGTTGGTCCGCACTCATCCGGTCACCGGCCGCAAGGCGCTGTTCGTCAGCCCGACCTACACGGTCGGCATCGAGGGCCTGACCTTCCAGGAGAGCCACGCGATCCTCGGCTATCTCTATCAGCACATGACCCAGGAGCAGTTCATCTACCGCCACAAGTGGAAGCAGGGGATGCTGCTGATGTGGGACAACCGCTGCACCGTGCACTTCGCCGAGGGCGGCTATGACGGCCACCTGCGGGTCATGCACCGCACGACGGTGGCCGGGGACGTGCCGGTTTAGGGGCTCTCAGCCGCTCATCCCGGCGAAGGCCGGGACCCAAGCGGAATTTCAGACACGCAGCCGGCGATTAATCGAAACGCCGCTTGGGTCCCGGCCTTCGCCGGGATGAGCGGCTGAGGGGGAGGCGCGATCATGAAACTCGGTCCGGCGCTGGTGATGACGCCTGACCTGGAGGCGGCGCTGGTCTTCTATCGCGACGTGCTGGGGCTGACGCTGGCCGAGCGGTTCGAGGGGCAGCTGGTGTTCGACCTGGGCGGGCGGGGGCTGCACGTCTTCGCCAGCGCGCGGCCGGCGCCGGAGACCGAGCATGGGGCCGACGGCGCCAGCGTGATCAGTTTCGAGGTCGAGGCGATCGCGCCGGCGATGGCGGCGCTGGCCGCCAAGGGCGTCGAGTTCCTGCACGCGCAGCCGGCCTGGAACGCCCAGGCGGGGCTGGCCTATGCGGCGTTCCGCGCGCCGGGCGGGATCGTGCACGAGCTGGTCGAGCGGCGGGGCTAGGCGCTGCGGATCGCCTTCCAGTGCTGGAGCCGTTCGGCGATCAGCGCCAGGCGGGCGGCGTCGTCGCGGCCGTCCATGATCGCGACCTCGGCCGGGTCGGCGCGCAGGTAGACGCCGGAGGTGCGGGCCCGGCTCTCGGGCTCGGCTTCGAACAGGGTGACGAAGTAGCCGGAGGCGCGGTCGGGGCTTTCCAGCAGGATCTCGGCGGTGCCGTGCAGCTGCGGCGCATCGGGATGCAGCGGCCGCTCGCCCTTCCAGTAGTAGAACAGGCCGGCCGGATCGCGTCGTTCGCGGACCGCCTCGCTCCAGTAGCGCGAGGAGAGGGCCCCGTCTTCCTGCCAGGCGCGGCCGGTCAGCTCCAGCTCCCCGCCTCGGCCGCGGGCGATGCGCAGCAGGCTCAGCGCAGAGGGCTCGCGCTCGCTGCGGGCGGTGAGCGAGAACTGCCACCAGGCGCCTTCGATGCGCGAGAGGCTGCGCTCGGCCTCGATGGCGCCGCGCAGCTTCTGCAGCATGGCCTTGGTCTCGGCGCCGGTGAGGGCGTCGTCGTAGCGCACGCAGGTCAGGCCAAGCAGATCGGTCGGCAGTTTCGCGCCGCGGGCGTGCAGGATGAAGGTGCGACGCATGCCCAGCACGCCGCCGAACAGGCCGGCCTCGAAGACCACGTTGTCGCGCGGCGAAGCCTGGGCGGCGTCATGGTCGGGCGCGGCGGCGGTCCAGTCGTCCTGGGCGAAGACGAAGGCGGCGAAGTCGACTTGGCCGGTCAGCTCCAGCAGGCGGCCGAGCGTGGTGGTGCCGGGATTGAAGGTCGTGGTCCAGGGCTCGACGTCGGCGACGTCCTCCAGCCCGCGGGTCAGGGCGGCGAGCAGCTTGGCCTGCTTGCCCGACGAGCCGAGGAAGATGCGCGGCTTGGTCATGTGGTCCTCCGGCCTGTCGGGACCAGAGTGCGGGCGAGGCGGGCGGCGGCGCCATCGGGGTTTCCCCGGAGATCGAGGGCGGACTCAGCGAGGGCGGCGAGACCATACGGCAAGCGGGCCGGCGGGAGCGAACCCGCGCTGCTGGGCCGAGGCCAGATTGCCGCCTTCATAGCAAACGACAGCGCGTCGAGGCAGCAGCGAGCCGACGGCGGCCAGGGCCTGACCACGTGATCCGAAAACGTTGGTCAGACCGATCACCTCCGCGGCCTCGTAGGCGACGGCTCCCGCTACGATTTTGTCCTGCGAATCGAAGCCGCCGAGGACGTGGACTTGGGCGTCGCGCAGCAGGTCGTCCGGAAACGTCCTGGCCTGCGCGACATGGCCTTCCCCGCGCCAAGCACTTTCCCAGTGTTTCAGATCGGGGAGCTCGACACGCCGCCAGCGCACGCCATCGCGCGGAGCAGAAGGGCCGTTGGGCTCGCGCCAGAGCCAAGCGGCGGTGAAAAGCTGTTCCATGCCGGCGTCGGCCAGGGGCAGGGAAGCGAAGCTGTCTTTGACGCTGAACTCGAAGGCCGACTGTCGGGCGAGGTCTTGGATGAACCTCGTCTGGGCCTGGAGATCGGCGTCAGGATCGACCGTCACGACGTTCGGATAGAACTGCGGGGTCTCTTCGATGCAGAACCACAGGCCGTGGGCGCGCTCGACAGGGAGGCCATGCGCCTTCCACACGGCGGCGCACCATTCAGCGTTGTTGCGCGCGGCGATCGCGTCTCGTCTCTCGAACAATTTGAGCTCGCGGTAACTAGGCGTCCCGCGCCGCCAGCCGCGCGGCGAGGGTGCGGGTGCGGCGCACGACGGTCCAGGCGGCGCCGGCGACGATGACCAGCAGGCCGAGGACGACGGCGTGGCCGTCCCAGCCCCAGAACGGCTCGAAGGCGGCGATGGCGCAGGTGGCGGTGAGGGCGGCCATGCGGTGCGGCTTGGCCATGGGGCCGGAGAAGTCGGCGGGAAGGCCGAGGCCGCGGCCGAGCTCGCGGACATAGGCGGTGAGCACGGCGAGGACCGCGGCGGCCCAGCCGAGCGGGGCGCCGAGGGTGAAGCCGGAGAGATCGGCGAAATAGCCGGCGCCGACCAGGAACAGGGCGTCGGCGATGCGGTCGGGCAGCTCGTTCCAGATCGGACCGGAGGGGCCGCCCTTGCCGTGCTCGACCGCCACCATGCCGTCGAGCAGGTTGCAGAGCAGGCGCAGCTGGATGCAGACCCCGGCCCCGATCAGCAGCGCGCCGCGATGGAACCGGGTCTGGTCGCCAGCCGCATAGAGGAAGGCCAGCAGGCCGAGCAGGGCGAAGATGATGCTGCCGGCCGAGATCATGTCCGGGCTGGCGCCGGCCTTGGCCAGGCCCGAGGCCAGGCCCTGGGCCCAGCCGGTCCCGCGCGACTTCAGGGGGCGGCGATTCTCGGGCGTTTCGGTCATCTGGGAGCCTTGGCTTGGCCGCGCGCCAAGGTCGCGGCGTAGACGATGGCGTAGAGGGTGGAGACCGACCACGGCACGGCGATGGTGCGGACGATCTCGGGCGTGCCGATCAGGGTGTGGACGCCGACCAGCAGGGCGAGGGTCGCCGTTGCGGTGACGGCGGGCGGGACGACATAGGCGAGCGCCCCGGCGAAGCGCGGGCTCATCGCCTCCAGCGCCCGCTTGAGCACCAGGGTGATCAGGCCCGAGAGCACGCCTTGCGAGACCGCCGGGAGCGCGGCGGCGGCCAGGCCGTGGCCGGCGTTGGCGTAGAGCGCCCAGCCGCCCATCGCCAGGAAGGCGAAGCCGACGTGGGCGAAGGTCGTGCCGGCGAAGGTGCGGAGCGCGCTCAAAGGTGACAGGACGTGGCTTTGCTGCTGGGGGGATGGAATCTGCGCCGCCATCGGCTGTACGGTCAAGGCTGCGAACCAGCAGGAGCAGCTGACGGATGGATGCGGTCTCGGCCTTCTTTGCACAGCAGTCGCCGGTGGTCCTGTGGGGCCTCTCCGGGGTGCTGGCGGTGCTGACCCTGGCGGTCGGGATCACGGCGCTGCTGCCGGTGATCAAGCCGGCGGGGGACTTCACCAACCTGCGCCAGCGGATCGCCTCGTGGTGGGTGATGATCGCGCTGCTGGCCGGGGCGCTGCTGCTGGGCTGGCAGGCGTTCACGGCGCTGATGATCGTGATCTCGTTTATCGCCCTGCGGGAGTTCCTGTCGCTGGCCCCGGTGCGGCGCGAGGACCGGCTGATCGTGCTGGCGGCGTTCGTGGCGATGGGGATCAACTACCTCTTCATCGTCATCGACGACTACGGCCTCTATCGGGTGTTCATCCCGACCTATGTGTTCCTGATCATCCCGTTCCTGATGGCCTGCATCGGCCAGACGCGGGCCTTCCTGGCGACCACGGCGACGTTCCACTGGGCCATCGTCACCTGCGTCTACAACCTCGGCTACATCGCCTTCCTGATGCGCACCCCGGCCGCCGAAGCGCAGCCGGCCGGGGCGGCGGGGCTGGTGTTCTTCCTGCTGGTGGTCACCGAGGCCAACGACGTGGCGCAGTACGTCTGGGGCAAACTGTTCGGCAAGCGCAAGATCGTGCCCAAGGTCAGCCCCAACAAGACCTGGGAGGGCTTCATCGGCGGATGGGCGACCACCAGCGCGCTGATCTGGTTCCTAGGTCCGGTGTTCACGCCGCTGAGCGGGATCGGGCTGGCCTGCCTGGCGATCTTCCTGCCGCTGGCGGGCTTCGCCGGCGACGTGACGATGAGCGCCATCAAGCGCGACATCGGGGTCAAGGACACCAGCGCCCTGATCCCCGGCCACGGCGGGCTGCTGGACCGGGCCGACAGCCTGACCTTCACCGCGCCGCTCTACTTCCACATCCTCGCTTACTTCGCCCTGGGGCACTTCTGATGCGCTGGTTCCGCCGCCTCGTCCTGGTGCTGATCGGTCGGCCGATCGCGCGGGTGTTCACCGGCGCCGACATCGTCGGGCGCGAGAAGCTGCCCTTGAAGGGGCCGGCGATCCTGGCCGCCAACCACGCCAGCCACGTCGACACCATCCTGATGCTGACGCTCTATCCGTCCAAGGGCCTGGACCGGGTGCGGCCGGCGGCGGCGGCCGACTACTTCCTGCGCGGCGGACTGATCAGCTGGCTGTCGAACACCATCATCGGCATCGTCCCGGTGGCCCGCGACAAGGCCGGCACCGGGGTAGACGTGCTGGCGCCGGTGCGCGCGGCGCTGGAGGCCGGCGACATCGTGCTGATCTTCCCGGAGGGTACGCGCGGCGACGGCGAGGAGATGGCGCAGCTGAAGAGCGGCGTGGCGCGGCTGGCCGAGGACGTGCCGCAGGCGCCGGTCTATCCGATCTGGCTGCAGGGCGCGGGCCGGGTGCTGCCCAAGGGCGAGGCGCTGCCGGTGCCGATGAACTGCACGGTGCTGGTCGGCGACCCGCTGCACTGGCGGGGCGACCGCAAGGCGTTCCTGGAGGAGCTGCGCGTGCGGCTGGAGGACCTGAAGGCCAAGGCGCCGCCGCAGCGGTGGGCTTGATTTCGCCTTCTCCCGCAAGGGGAGAAGGAAGCTTCAGAACCCCTCGGCGTCGAGGTCGACGGCGATGTCGGAGCCCGCGGCGAGGTCGAGCCAGAGGGCGATGCGGGGCATTTCCTGTTCGAAGAAGTAGCGGCAGGCAGCGACCTTGCCGGCGGTGAAGGCGTCGGCGGGGAGCGTCTTGGCGGCCAGCGCCATGTCGAGCCACAGCCAGCCGACCAGCGCATGGCCGAAGGCGCGCAGGGCGCTAGTGGCGCCGGCCAGGGCGTGCGGGGTCAGCGGCGCGGCGATGTCCCTGGCGAAGGCGGCGATCTGCTCCCAGGCGGCGAGCAGGGCCTGAGCGTTCGCCGCGAGGACGGCGTCGCCTTGCGCCGCGGCGGCGGTGGCTTCGATGCGGGCGCGCAGCTCGGCCAGGGCGGCCGGATCGCGGGCCAGCTTGCGGCCGACCAGGTCGATGCCCTGGACGCCGGTCGTGCCCTCGTGGATCGGGTTGAGGCGGTTGTCGCGGTAGATCTGCTCGACGTCGAAGTCGCGGGTGTAGCCGTAGCCGCCGTGGATCTGGATGGCGAGGTCGTTGGCGGCCAGGCCCATCTCCGAGGGCCAGGTCTTGGCGGCCGGGGTCAGCAGGTCGAGCAGGCGGCGCGCGGCCTCGGGGTCGGCGCCCGTCTGCTCCTCGTCGAGCAGGCGCGCGCAGTAGAAGATCAACGCCATGGCGCCCTCGGCGTAGGCCTTCTGGGCCAGCAGCATGTTCCGGACGTCGGGGTGGCCGATGATCGGGGCCGGCGCATTGGCCCCTGCCGGGCGGCCCTGCAGCCGCTCCTGGGCGTAGGCCAGCGACTGCCGGTAGCCGCGATAGCCGAGCATGGCGGCGCCGAGGCCGACATTGATGCGGGCCTCGTTCATCATCTGGAACATCTGCGCCAGGCCCTGGCCGACCTCGCCGACCAGGTAGCCGACCGCGCCGGGCCGGCCGCCGGGCGCGTGGGCGCCGTCGCCGAAGGCCAGCACGGTGTTGGGGATGCCGCGATAGCCCATCTTGTGATTGAGGCCGGTGACGACGACGTCGTTGCGCGCGCCATCCAGGACCTTGGGCACGATGAAGAGGGAGATGCCCTTGACGCCCGGCAGCGGCTTGCCGTCCGGGCCAGGGGTCTTGGCCAGCACCAGGTGGACGATGTCGCCGGTGATGTCGTGGTCGGCGCCGCTGATCCACATCTTGCCGCCGCGCAGGCGGTAGCGGGCGCCCAGGGCGTCGTCGCCGTCGGGCGTCGCCAGGGTGGTGATGTCGGCGAGCGAGGAGCCGGCCTGCGGCTCGGACAGGCACATGGTGCCGAGCGCCTCGCCGGCGATCTGCGGCTGGGCGAAGGCGGCGACCTGGGCGGGCGTGCCGAAGGTCGCGATCAGCCGGGCGTTGGCCATGGTCAGCATCGGGAAGGCCGAGGCCGAGATGTTGGCGGCCATGAACGCGGCCATCGAGGCGCTGGCGGCGACGATCGGCAGCTGCAGGCCGCCGAGATCGGCCTCGAAGGTTCCGGCCATCAACCCGGCGGCGGCGTACTGGCGCACGGCGTCGGCGATCTCGGGGATGACGTGGACGCCGGCCGCGTCGAGCCACGGCTCGCGCTGGTCGGCGGGCTTGTAGGCGGGGACGAACACTTCGGCGGCCAGGCCCTCGCTGAGGTCGAGAACCGCGTCGAGGGTTTCGCGCGAATGGTCGGCGAAGCGCGGCTGCGCAAGCAGGTCCTCGATCTTCAGCCAGTCGAACAGCAGGAAGTCGAGATCGCGGCGGTTCAGGTGGTAGCTGCTCATCGATACGCCCTCGCGGCGCACCTGCGCGCCGGGGCGGGTGCTAGCAGACGCGCCTTGACTTGCAAATTGAAACTTATTGAGCTGCGCGCCTGCTGACAGCATGCTGGCGGCAGGGGGCGAGCAGGATCTTCGCAATGAAGGAGGCGAGGATGATCCGGGGAAGCTGCAACTGCGGGACGGTCAGGTTCGAACTGGCCGCGCCGCCGACGATGATGGGGACCTGCCACTGCTCGCGCTGCCGCAAGGCCGGGGCGGGGACGTTCGTGATCGTGGCGCGCGAGACGCTGAACTGGATCGCCGGGCGCGAGGACGTCGCCAGCTATCTGCCCGACCCGCCGTTCAAGTACGCGCGGTGTTTCTGCCGCCGTTGCGGGACCGGGCTGGGGGAGATCGCCTCGGAGGCGGAGAGCTTCCCGATCGCCGCCCACTGCCTGGACGACGACCCGCAGGTGCGCAACCGCTTCCACGAGTGGGTGTCGGTCAAGCCGGCCTGGTACGAGATCTGCGACAGCGCCAAGCAGTTCCCGGAGAACCCGGGATAGGGCGTCAGCTCATGCTGGCGAGCGTTTTCACGTAGTCGCCCAGGTGCGGCTCCACGAGGCGCGCGACCTCGTTGAGCAGCAGGAGCAAAAGGAGCCAGCCCGCTGTCCAAAGCAGCGCTCGCTTGAAGAAGGAGGCGGCGATGATGGTCATCAGCGCCATGGCTCCTGGCATCCAGCTTATCATGAGCAGCCGATAAGCCTGAGTATGAGGGATCAGCTGCTGCTTCGCGATTAGGGGAACCAGCGACACGCCAATCGAGACGAGCGACAGCAGGACGACGACCCCGATGAGCGGGATTGCGACACAAAAGAAGACGACGAAGGCCGTCACGCAGAGCGCACAGAACAGGTACTCGAAGCGGCGCCTGGGTAGATCGGCCATCATGTCGTCGATCGCCGCCTTGCCCTTCTCGTTGCCCCAAAACGACCTGAGCATGTCGAGGAATGAGATTCCCCGAGTGGTGAGAAGTTGGCCGTTGATCGCCGCCAGGCCGAGCCCGAGGATCGTCAGGGCGTCTCGCGTGCGGTCCGGCAGATGGAAGGGCAGCCAGCCATAGAGCGTGTTCTGGATCTCGCGGAAAATCGCCACGAGCAGCTTCATGCTAAGCGAGAGCGTAATCAGGCCCTGGGCGCTTCCGATGATATTGAAGGTCGCCACGACGCCCAGAAAGAAGGTGATCCGGGTCATCGCCGTGGCGATCGGGTGGCGTTGCTCTTTGGCCTCGATGACGTCTTCGCTCATGGCGCGCACCTTCTCGGAGGGTGCGACAAGCTTAACTACAGCGGCCGGTTGTTCGTCCAGCGTGCGCCGGCGTCGCCCCTCAGGCCATCTTGGCCTTCCTGAGGACCTGGTAGGCCTTGATCACGCGCTGGAGCTTGTGTTCGGCCGAGCGGTCGCCGCCGTTGGAGTCGGGGTGGGTGCGCTTGACCAGCTCGATGTAGCGGGCGCGGATGGTCGGGCCGTCGGCGTCCTCGTCGAGATCGAGGTCGGCCAGGGCGTTGCGCTCGAGCTTGCCGAGACGGCGGGCCGGCTCAGCGGCCTTGGCCTGCGGCTTGGCGCCGGCCCCGAACAGGCTGAACGGGTCGGCGTAGCCTTCGCCCTTGCCGAAGCCGTGGGCGGCGCCGGCGGCCTCGCGCGAGAACTTGCTGGCCTTGAACTGCCAGGTCGGGCGGTCGCCGACCGCGCTCTGGGCCTGGCGCTTGCGGATCTCGCCCTCGCTCATGCCGGCGAAGAAGTCCCACTGCTTGTTGTACTCGGCCGCGTGCGGCTGGCAGAACCAGTAGTGCTCGTTGAGCATGTCGCGGGATTTCGGGGCGCGCGCCGTCGCCGCCGTCCGGCAGCCCGGATGGTCGCAAGCCCGTTCGCCGGGCTTCAGCGCATAGACATCGTCGTTCCGCTTGGCCTCCTCCTCCGAACCGGGGGGACGCACACGGATATCGACGAACTTAGGCTTGTATTGAAACGCGCCGGCCATGGCCCAAGTATGAAGCTCCCTGAGTCCCTTTCAAGAATTGAACATCGATACGATGGGCGCCATATTTGAGGCCATCCACCACAAGCTGAACGCGGCGTTTTCGCCCACCCGGCTCGAAGTCGTCGACGACTCCGACAGGCATGCCGGGCATAGCGGCGCCCGCGAGGGCGGCGAAAGTCACTTCAACGTGCTGATCGAGTCCGCGGCCTTCGCCGGGGTGTCGAAGGTGGTGCGTCAACGCCTGGTCTACAAGGCCCTGGCCGACGAACTGGCCGGCCCGCTGCATGCGCTGTCGGTGAAGGCGATCGCGCCCGGCGAGGCGGCCTAAAACTTCTATCGCGGACCGGAACGAGCGTTTGAACGTTCGTAGCTGGGCCGACATAATAAACGCGTATGTGAGCGCTCACATCTGGGGAGGTGGGGATGCAGACGACGATCACGGTCAATGGGACGGCGCGTACGCTCGACGTCGATCCGCGGACCACCCTGCTGGACGCCCTGCGCGAGCACCTGGGCCTGACGGGCTCGAAGAAGGGCTGCGACCACGGCCAGTGCGGCGCCTGCACCGTGCTGGTGAACGGCGTGCGAATCAATTCCTGCCTCTCGATCCTGGCGATGCACGACGGCGACCAGGTGACGACCATCGAGGGCCTGGGTCAGCCGGGCGCGCTGCATCCGGTGCAGCAGGCGTTCCTGGAGAACGACGCCCTGCAGTGCGGCTACTGCACGCCGGGACAGATCTGCTCGACGGTCGGCATGCTGCAGGAGGCGGCCGATGGCTGGGCCAGCCGCGAGACCGCCGACCTGACTGCGCCGACGTCGCTGAGCGACGCGGAGATCCGCGAGCGGATGAGCGGCAACATCTGTCGCTGCTCGGCCTATCCGCAGATCCTGGCGGCGATCCGCGACCTGGCCGGAGAGCCGGCATGAAGCCCTTTACCTACGAGCGGGCCAGCGACGCCCAGGCGGCGGTGAAGGCGGTGGCCGAAAATCCGGGCGCCAAGTTCCTGGCCGGCGGCACCAACCTGCTGGACCTGATGAAGCTGGAGATCGAACGGCCGACCCACCTGGTCGACGTCGGGCGGCTGCCGTTCGCCGGGATCGAGGCGACCGCCGAGGGGGGCCTCCGGATCGGCGGGGCGATGACCAACGCCAAGCTGGCGGCGCATCCGAAGGTGCGCGAGCTCTATCCGGTGCTGGCGCGGGCGATCCTGGCCGGCGCCTCGGGCCAGCTGCGCAACAAGGCGACGACGGCCGGCAACCTGCTGCAGCGGACGCGCTGCGATTATTTCTACGACACCGCCAAGCCCTGCAACAAACGCCAGCCGGGTTCGGGCTGCAGCGCGATCGGCGGGCCGGGCGGCTATGGCGCGATCTTCGGGGCCAGCGAGGCCTGCATCGCCACCCATACCTCGGACATGGCCGTGGCGCTGACGGCGCTGGACGCCAGCGTCGAGACGATGACCCCCGACGGCGGGACGCGGACCATCAAGGTCGAGGCGCTGCACCGGCTGCCCGGGGCGACGCCGCAGGTCGAGACCGACCTGGCGGCCGGCGAATTGATCACCACGGTGGTGCTGCCGCCGCCGCCGGCGGGCGGACAGGCCTACGCCAAGGTCCGCGACCGGGCGTCCTACGCGCACGGCCTGGCCATGGTGGCGGTGGCCGGCGGGCGGGTGGCGTTCGGCGCGGTGGCGCACAAGCCCTGGCGCGCGGCCAGGGCTGAAGAGGCGCTGGCGGCCGGGGCGAGCGCGGCCGAGGCGGCGAGCGCCGAAGTGGCGCGCGCCGACGCCGACGACCGCCGCACGCACAAGATCGCCCTGGTCCGCCGGCTGGCGGCCGCGACCATCGAAGACGCCGGGAGCGCCCGATGACCTCTGTCCGCGACTGGGCTGCGCCCAACCCCGTCACCGAGAACCGCGGCGGCGTGATCGGCAAGGGCGTCGACCGCTACGAAGGCGCGCTGAAGGTCACCGGGACCGCGCCCTACGCCTATGACACCGTGGCGCCCTCGCCGCCGGCGATCGGGGTGCTGGTCACCGCGACGATCCCGCGCGGGAAGGTGACGTCGGTGGACACGGCGGCCGCCGAGGCTTCGCCGGGCGTGCAGCTGGTCTGGACGCACCTGAACGTGCCGACCCAGGCGCCGCGGGGCACGCGGGCCAATCCGCGCAGCCAGAGGGCCTCAAACCCGGCGCTAGGGAGCGACCGGGTCGAGTACTACGGCCAGAGCGTCGCCTTCGTGGTGGCCGACACTTTCGAGAACGCGCGGGCCGCGGCCGAGCTGGTGAAGGTTGAGTATGCGACCGAGCCGGCGGTGGTCGATTTCCTGGCCAGCTTCGACCAGGCGACCCTGCCGCCGGACGAGGAGGACGTGCACATCGGCGACTTCCACGGCGCCTTCGCCGCCGCGCCGGTGACCATCGACGAGAGCTATTTCAGCCCGCTGCAGAACCATGTGCAGATGGAGCCCTGCGCCACCGTCGCCTGGTGGGAGGGCGACAAGGTCACGGTGCACACCTCGATCCAGATGGTGAAGGGCGGGCAGCACGCCCTGGCCGAGACCTTGGCGATCCCGTCGACCGACGTGCACCTGCTGACCCGCTACATCGGCGGCGGGTTCGGCGGGAAGGGGCAGCCCTACGACGACCTGATCCTGTCGGCGCTGGCGGCGCGGGAGCTCGGGCGGCCGGTCAAGGTCGCCTACACCCGCCAGCAGATGTTCCACGGCACCATCCACCGCCCGGCGGTGAACATGCGCGTGCGGCTGGGGGCCGATCCGGACGGGCGGCTGTCCGCCTTCGCGGTCGAGGCGACCACGCACTGCGCGCGGGCGGCGACCTTCACCGAGCACGCGGCCAACTTCTCGCGCAACCTCTACGCCGCGCCCAACCGGCTGACTGGCCACCGCCTGGTGCGGATGGACCTGCCGCACGCAGGGCCGATGCGGGCGCCGGGCGAGGCGCCGGGCATGCTGAGCCTGGAATGCGCGATGGACGAACTGGCCGAGAAGCTCGGCCTCGATCCGATCGAGCTGCGCATCCGCAACGAGCCGGACATCGACCCGGAGACCGGCAAGCCGTTCTCGATCCGCCAGCTGGTGCGCTGCATGACCGAGGGCGCGCAGCGGTTCGGTTGGGAGCGCCGCAACCCGGTCCCTGGCCAGGTCCGCGACGGGCGCTGGATGGTCGGCATGGGCATGGCCGCGGCGATCCGCGGCAACTTCCTGCTGCCGGCCAAGGCCGGGGTGCGGATCGACGCCGGCGGGATCATCACCCTGCGCCAGGGCATGACCGACATCGGCACCGGCACCTATACGATCCTGCAGCAGATCACCGCCGAGACCCTGGGCGTGCCGCTGGGCCACGTGCGGGTCGAGATCGGCGACTCCGACTTCCCGCCGGCCCCCGGCTCGGGCGGCCAGTTCGGGGCGGCGACGGCCGGATCGGCGGCGTTCGAGGCCGGGATGAACCTGCGCCGGGCGCTGACCGAACTGGCGGTGGGCGATCCGAACTCGCCGCTCTATGGCGGGCCGGCCGAGTACGTGACCTTCGAGAACGGAAATATCGCCATCGAGAACCGCAGCGAGACGCTGGCGGCGCTGGTGCGGCGAGCCGCGCCCGACGGGGTCTATGTCGAGGGCTCGATCTCGCCGGCGGCCGATGCGCGCGACTATTCCCAGCATACCTATGGCGCGCACTTCGCCGAGGTGGGGGTGAACCAGGTCACCGGCGAGGTGCGGCTGCGCAAGATGTTCGGCGTGTTCGCCGCCGGGCGGATCCTCAACGCCAAGACCGCCAAGAGCCAGATCACCGGCGGGATGATCTGGGGCGTGGGCACGGCGCTGACCGAGGTCAACGCCGTCGATCCGCGCTTCGGCTCGCTTATGAACCAGGACATGGCCGAGTACCTGGCGCCGGTGCACGCCGACATCGTCGACCTGGACTCGATGTTCCTCGACGAGGCCGACGACAAGGCCAATCCGATGGGCATCAAGGGGGTCGGCGAACTGGGCATCGCCGGGGCCGGGGCGGCGATCGCCAACGCCATCTACAACGCCACCGGCGTGCGCCTCCGCGACTATCCGATGACCCCGGACAAGGTGCTGGCCGGGCTGATGGCGAAGGGGCTGTAAGCGTCGGGTGCTCCCCCGCTGGGGGAGCTGCCAGCCGAACGGCTGACTGAGGGGGACATCGACGTCCGCTGCTTGAGAGCGGTCCCCCTCCGTCTCGGCGCTTTGCGCCGATCCACCTCCCCCAGCGGGGGAGGATCTAGGTGATGGGCCACTCGATGCGCAGCGGCGGGACGCCGGCTCGGCAGCGGGCGCTCGCACGTGCGGCGGCGAGGAATTCCGGGATGCGATCCCGGGGTGCGGCTCCGCGGATGATGTCGCCGAGGACCATGTCCGACTGGCTGCAATCGGTCGGAATGGTGATTTCGTAGCGGCCGTCGCCGAGTTCGCCCACGTGGGAGATGGGATAGCCGCCGGGGCGGTACGTGTAGGAGAAGTCTATCAGCCCCTCGCGGAAGCGCACGTTGTCGGAGCGGCCGACCGGAAGTTCGAAGTGGAGATAGCCTTGGGGAGCGTCGGCGCTGCGGTCGCGGCCAGCAGGCTGGCCACGACGCTTGCCGTGGCCGAAACCAGAATGGTCACGTCGGATTATCCTACCCGCGGAAGAAGCTCGCCGAGGATGCGGGCGAGGTCGCCTTCGCGGAAGGGCTTCTGGAGGACCGGCGAGCCCTTGTCGGCCTCGCGCAGGCCGGCGTCGCCGTAGCCGGTGGCGAAGGCGAAGGGGGCGCCCTTCTCGCGCAACAGGTCGGCGAGCGGGAAGATCGGCTGGCCGCCGAGGTTCACGTCCAGCACCGCGCAGTCGAGCTCGACGCTGTTGGCCAGTTCGATGGCTTCCTCGAGCCGAGACGCGGGCCCGACCACCTTGCAGCCCAGGTCTTCGAGCATGTCCTCGATGAGCATCGAGACCATCATCTCGTCTTCGACCACCAGGACCCGCAGGCCGGCCAGGTCGCTAAGTCCGGTCATTCGGAGGGCTCCAAGACGTGAAGGGGAAGATCCATCCGGCAGGATAATCCTGTTGGATGATAGTCCAGTCGGACGCGGCCAGCGAGTTCTCCCGCAAGACCGCGCTCGAGAAGTCGGCTGCCGAAGCCCTGGCGCTCCGGCTTGACCACCTTGGGCCCGCCGGACTCGGTCCATTCGATCATCAGGCGGCGGTCGGATTGCTGGTCGTCGAGGCGCAGGCGCAGCGCCACGTGGCCGGCCGGCGTCGACAGGGCGCCGTACTTCAGCGCGTTGGTCGCCAGCTCGTGAAACGCCATGCCGAGCGCCACCGCCGCCTTGGGCCGCAGCCGCACGTCCTGGTCGCCCTGGAGGGTGAAGCGCGCGCCGCCGCCCTGGCGTCCGCCGCTGTAGGGACGCAGTTCGGCGGCCAGGATGTCGAACAGGCTGGCGCCTTCCCAGTTCTGGGCGGTGAGCAGGTTGTGGGTCTGCGAGAGGGCCATCAGCCGAGCTTCGAACGCCTTGTAGTAGGTGTCGATATCCTTGGCGTTAACCAGGCTCTGGCGGGCCAGGGATTGCACCGAGGCCAGGGTGTTTTTGACCCGATGGTTCAGCTCGTTGAGCAGCAGCACCTGGCGCTCCTCGGCCAGCACGCGCTCGCGGACCTCGGCGCGGGCGGATTGGTGCAGGCGGACATTGTCGATGGCGACGGCCGCCTGGGCGCCGACCCCGGCCATCAGGTGCTCGAGTCGTTCGGAGAAGCGGCCGGGTTCAGGGTGGCCGAACAGCAGCGCGCCCAGCACCTCCCCCGAACGGGAGATCACCGGCACGCCGAGATAGCTGCGCACCGGCAGGTGGCCCTTGGGCATGCCCTGGAACGGGGCGTTGCGGCCGTAGCGCGGGTCGGCGGTGATGTCGTCGCTGCGCAGGATGCCTTCGCCGTTGAAGGTCGGCGCGAAGACCGCGGTCTTGCGGACCATCGGGAAGTGGTCGAAGGCCGAGCGCGGCGCGCCCGACAGCGAGTAGAGGGTCAGCGTGTCGCCGTTGTCGTCGAAGGCCGTATAGAAAAAGGCGCCGAAGGCGGCGCCGGTCAGCTCCACGCCGCCGTCGACGACGATCTGTACGATCTGCTCGAGGTCGCCGCCGGCGCCGATGGCCGCGGCGATGCGGTTGAGCGCGTCGGCGCGGACGGTCTCTTCGGCGAGGGCCGCGCGGGCGCTCGCCAAGCGCGCTTCCAGCGCCTCGATCCTGGCGGACGTCGTCTCAGTCATGCTCACGGTATCGCACGGCGCCCCAGAACTGTGCCGACTTAGGCTGCAAACCAAAGTTGTTTTATCAGCTAGGTCAAGAGGCTACGCCTAATGAACTAGTCTTGTTCGCTCCGCTGGGGCGGTGAGATCTTGATCGCGGTGATCTGATTGCGCTCGCGCCGCACGATCTGGAAGCGATGACCATAGAACGTCCAGGTCTGACCGACCTTCGGAATGGTCTGGGCCTCGTGGATGACCAGGCCTGCGACGGTGACCGCGTCGTCGTCGGGCAGGTCCCAGTCGAGGGCGCGGTTGAGATCGCGGATAGCCACCCAGCCGTCGACCACCACCGCGCCGTCGGCCTGGCGGCGCACGCCGTCGAGGGCGCTGTCGTGCTCGTCCTCGATCTCGCCGACGATCTCCTCGAGGATGTCCTCAAGCGTGATCAGCCCCTGCAGGGCGCCGTATTCGTCGACCACCAGGGCGAAATGGTTCTGGCGCTTGAGGAAGGCGGCGAGCTGGTCCTTGAGCGAGGTGGTCTCAGGGATGAACCACGGCTCGCGGGCCAGGGCCGGCAGGTCGATGGTCTCCAGCGGCGCGCCGGCCAGGGCGGTCAGCACGTCCTTGGCGTGCAGCACGCCGACGATGTTCTCCGGGTCGTCGCGATAGAGCGGCACGCGGCTGTGACCGGTCTCCAGGAGTTCGGCCAGCACCTCCTTAGGCGACAGCGCCGCGTCGATCATCGAGATCGAGCGCCGGTGGACCATGACCTGGGTGACGTCCATCTCCGACAGGTCCAGCACGCCGCCGAGCATGTGGCGGTCGCTGCTGGCGACCAGGCCTTCGGAGTGGTGGTACTCGACCGCGCCGCGGATCTCCTCGTGAGCGGCCAGGACATCGGTCTCCATCGACAGCTTGATGCCGAACGGGCGCAGAGTCTGACGCACGATCCACTGGGCGCCGTTGGCCAGCGGGCCGAAGATGCGCACCACCCACCAGGTCGGGATCGACAGGGCGCGGGCGACGTCGTCGGCGCGGGCGATGGCCAGGGTCTTGGGCAGGATCTCGCTGAACACGACGATCAGCACAGTCATCACCGCGGTGGCGAGCAGGGCGCCGACCGGACCGGGAAACGCCGTGGACAGCGCCACGGTGGTGAGCGCCGAGGCGCCGATGTTGATGACGTTGTTGGAGAGCAGGATGGCCCCGATCATCTTCTCCTGATCGGCCATCATGCGGTTGACGCGCTTGGCGGCGCGGTCGCCCTCGCGTTCGAGCTGGTGCATCCGCGCGCGGCTGGCGGCGGTCATCGAGGTTTCGGCCGCCGAGATCAGGCCCGAGAGCGAGAGCAGAACGACCAGCACGGGCGCCAGGCCCGCGAGGACGGCGAAGATCGTCACAGAAGCGCGCCTTCAGCGACCAGGAAGTCGCGGACGGCCTGGCCGTCGACGTTCTTGGCGACGAACGCATCGCCCAGGGCGCGGGCGAGGATGAAGGTCAGGCGCCCGCCCTCGGCCTTCTTGTCCTGGCCCATGTGGCGCACGAGCTTGCGTGCGTCGAAGGCGCCGGAGCCGACCTGGTCAAGGCGGGTGGGCAGGCCGACGGCGGCGATGGCGGTCTCGGCGCGCTGGGCGTCCTGGGCCGAGCACAGCCCCTGGGCGGCCGAGAAGCGGAAAGCGATGGCGCTGCCGGCGGCGACGGCCTCGCCGTGCAGCAGGGCTTCGCCGTAGCCGGTCTCGGCCTCCAGCGCGTGGCCGAAGGTGTGGCCGAGGTTGAGAAGGGCGCGGCGGCCGGCTTCCTTCTCGTCGGCCTCGACGATCTCGGCCTTCATCTCGACCGAGCGGGCGACGGCGTAGGCCAGGGCGTCGGGATCGCGGGCGAGTACGGCCGGGCCGTTGGCCTCCAGCCACTCGAAGAACGCGAAGTCGCCGAGCAGGCCGTACTTGATGATCTCGGCGTAGCCGGCGCGCATCTCGCGGTCGGGCAGGGTGGCCAGCAGGTCGAGGTCGGCGAGGACCAGCCGCGGCTGGTGGAAGGCGCCGATAAGGTTCTTGCCGCGCGGGGTGTCGATGGCGGTCTTGCCGCCGACCGAGGAGTCGACCTGGGCCAGCAGGGTGGTGGGGATCTGGATGAAGTCGACGCCGCGCTTGTAGATCGCGGCCGCGAAGCCGGCGAGGTCGCCGACCACGCCGCCGCCGAAGGCGATGATCAGGTCGCCGCGGTCGAGTTCCAGCTCGAGCAGCCGGTCGCAGACGTCGGAGAGGCCGTCCCAGCTCTTGGTCGGCTCGCCGGGCGGCACGACGATGGCCTGGGACGAGATGCCCGCCGCGGCGAGGGCGTCGGTCAACCGCTGACCGTGCAGCGCCCAGACTGTCTCGTCGCTGACGATGGCGGTGCGGCCTTGTTTGAGCATCGGGGCGAGGAGCACGCCGGCCTGGCCGAGCAGGTCCCCGCCGACCACGACGTCGTAGGCGCGATCGCCGAGGCCAACGCGGACGGTGCGGCTCATGGGGCTTGTTCCTCGAGGTGACGGGTCAGGGCGCGGATCACCTGGTCGACGGTGACGTGGTGGGCCGTGTCGCCGGTTTCGACGGTGATGTCGGCCTCGGCGTAGACAGGATATCGCTTCTCGGCGAGCTCGGTGAGCACGGCCAGCGGGTCCTTGCCCGAGAGCAGCGGGCGGCTGTCCTTGCGCGACACGCGGCGGACCAGCACCTCGAGGTCGGCCTTCAGCCAGACCGAGATCGAGCGTTCCTTGATCAGGGCGCGGGTCTCGTCGTTCATGAACGCGCCGCCGCCGGTGGCCAGTACGTGCGGCGGGTTTTCCAGCAGGCGGGTGATCACCCGGCGCTCGCCCTCGCGGAAGGCGGGCTCGCCCATCTCGGCGAAGATGTCGGGAATGGAACGGCCGGCGGCGGCCTCGATCTCGACGTCGGCGTCCTTGAACGGCAGGTCGAGCGCGTTGGCGAGGCGGCGGCCGACGCTTGATTTGCCGACCCCCATCAGGCCCACGAGGGTGATGGTGCGGGCGCGCAGCGGTGTGTAACGGTCCATGAACGGCCAGGGTCTTACACGAGCATGTGCCTCGACGCCAAGTTGACCCTACTGCAAAGCTGGCAAGGATGAGCCGTAAGCTTACTGTCCTGACCCTCGGCGCCGTCCTGATCGGCGCCGTTCCCGCCTTTGCGCAGCCGGCCGTGGAAGTGACGCCGCTGGCCGCCCCCGATGCTTTCGCCAACGGCGCGCGCGACACCGGACTGCCGGCCGACCTGTGGCGCGGGGCCTCGCTGGAGACGGCGCGCACGGTGCTGCCGCTGGTGGCCGCCAAGCCGTTGTCGCCGGCCGCCGCGGCGCTGACCCGGCGGGTGCTGGCGACCGGCGCCAACGGCCCCGAGGGCGCCGCCCAGGATCGCGACCTGGCCGGGGCGCGGATCGCCGCGCTGATCGCCCAGGGCGGGATCAAGGACGCTGCGAGCATCCTGTCGCGGACCTCGGGCCTGGAGAGCAATCCGGCGATGGCGCAGGCGGGCGCCGAGGCGGCGTTGCTGGCCGGCCAGGACGAGCGCGCCTGCAGCATCGGCGACAGCCTGGCGAGCGGCCGCGAGGACATCTACTGGCTGCGGCTGCGGGCCTATTGCCAGGCGCGGGCCGGCCAGTCCGACGCCGCCCATGTGACCTTCGACCTGGCCCAGGGGGTGGCGCGCGACGCCGTCTACGGGCGGCTGATGGGCGCCAAGCTGGCCGGAGCGGGTAATTCCGGCGCGGCCTCGCTGCGCAATGGATTGGACTATGCGCTGTCGCGCAGCCTGGGGCTGGACCTTGGCGCGGCGACGCCAGCGCCGGCGGTGGCCGCGGCGTTGGCGACCAGCGAGCCGGGCGCGGCGACCTGGAGCGTCGAGAGCGGGCCGGGTCCGCTGCAGGCGGCGATCGCCGCGGTGGCGGCCGGCGACCTGGCCGCGGCGCAGACGTTGCGGGCCGGGCTGACCGCCGACTCCGTTCCGGTCAACGAGCTGGCGTTGCTGGACGGGTTGATCGCAGCGGCGAGCGGCAAGCCGGACGGCCCGACCCTGGACCGGTTGGTCGAACGCGGCGCGGTCTCGGACGCCAAGGTCCGCGGCAAGATGCAGAACGCGGGGATCCTGCTGGCGGCGCTGGGCGCGCCGATGACGCCGCAGGCGCGCGGAGAGTTCGCGAAGTTCGCGGGGGCGGAGCCCGGCAAGGCGACGGTGGCGCGCGGCCTGGCGCTGGACCTGGCCGGCGAGGCGAAGCTGATGGGCGAGAGCGCGCTGCTGGCGTTGTGGATCAGCGCCGACGCCGGGGCGGCCGGGCCGACCACCGGCGACCGGGCGCGCATCGTGCGGGCGCTGCGGCTGGCCGGACTGGACGCCGACGCGCGGGCCTTCGCCGTCGAAGGGTTGCTGGCGCAGAGATGAACGGCGCCGGCTGGATCGAAGCCTTCCTGGAGATGATGGCCGGCGAGCGGGCCAGCGCTCGCAACACGCTGACCGCCTATGGCAAGGATCTGGCCGATGCGCAGGCCTTCCTGAAAGGACGCGGCGTCGATCTGAGCACCGCGGGAGCCGAGCAGGTCGAGGCCTATTTCGCGGCGCTGAGCGACCGCGGCATGTCGCCGGCGACGGCGGCGCGGCGGCGCTCGGCCGTGCGGCAGTTCTATCGGTTCGTGCTGGGCGAGGGCTGGCGCAGCGACGATCCCTCGCGCCGGGTCGACGCGCCGAAGAAGGGACGGCCGTTGCCCAAGGTGTTGAGCCGGGCGGAGGTCGACGCGATCATCGCCGCGGCCGGGGCGCGCGACGGCGGCCAGGGCCTGCGGCTGGCCTGCATGATCGAGCTGGCCTACGCCTCGGGCCTGCGGATCTCGGAGCTGACGGCGCTGCCGCTGTCGGTGCTGGCGCGCGATCCGGCCTATCTTATCGTCAAGGGCAAGGGCGGCAAGGAGCGGCTGGCGCCGCTGAACGAGGCCGCACGCGCCGCGGTGAAGGCCTATCTGGAGGTCCGCAAGACCTTCCTGCCGAAGGGCGACGCCGCAAACCCGTGGCTGTTTCCCTCGCGCAGCAAGGCCGGGCGGCTGACCCCGCGGCGGTTCGCCCAGCTGCTGGACGAGGCGGCGGCCGACGCCGGGATCGACCCGGCGCGGGTCAGCCCGCACGTCCTGCGCCACGCCTTCGCGACGCACCTGCTGGAGGGCGGGGCCGACTTGCGGGTGGTGCAGAAGCTGCTCGGCCACGCCGACATCGCCACCACCCAGATCTACACCCACGTCGCCGGCGAGCGGCTGCGCGAGGTGGTGGCGAGCAAGCACCCGCTGGCGAAGAAGTAGGGGCGGCGAGGTCGCTTACCCCTCATCCGACCCGCTGCGCGGGCCACCTTCTCCCGCAAGGGGAGAAGGATGACTCAGCTGGTGATCCGGTACCGGCCCGAGCCGTCAGGGCAGACGCGGACGTAGCGTTGCTCGCTGCTGGAGACCTGGGCCGGGGCCAGGCGGCACTGCATGCGGTCATAGTCGCCGTAGGCGTACTGGCCTGACTGGCGCGAGCGGTCGAAGTCGCTCTCCTGGTACGGGATGGTCTGGTCGTAGCTGTAGTAGTAGCCGCGCTCGTCGCACTTCGCCGAGGCGCGGCCGACCCCAAGGCCGATGCCGCCGCCGACCAGGGCGCCGAGCACCGCGCCTTCGGTGCGCACGCCGCGACCCGCGACGTTGGAGCCGAGCGCGCTGCCGAGCAGGGCGCCGATCAGCGCCCCGCCGATCGAGCGGTTGGTCTTGCTGTTGGTGCAGGACGGATCGTTGCTCATGTAGGCGGTGGTCGAGGCGTCCTGGGCGTAGGTGTCGGCGGTCCAGACCGGCGGCGGGCCGTAGGCGCGCTCGTAGGCGCCGGCGCCCCAGCGGCGGTCGTAGTCGGTGCGGGCGCGGTCATAGGCGGCCAACCGCTGTTCGTAGTCGAAGCGGCTTTGGCTGGAAGATGGCGCGCCGGTCGCCGGCTGGTAGCTCGGCTCGTTCCAGGTCGGGGCCGGACCGTAGGCCTGGGCGTAGGCGCCGTAGCCGTACTGGCGGTCGTACTGCTCGCGCGCGCGTTCCCAGCGGGCTCTGTCGGCCTCGTAGGCCTGGCGCTGCTGCTCGTAGGCGGCGCGGTCGGACTGGTAGCGGCTCTGGTCGTACTGCGACTGCGACGTCTGGCGCGGGTCGGAGTAGGGGTTCGGAGCCGGATACTGGCTCTGGTAGGTCGGCGGGTATTGGTTCTGATACGGCGGCTGGTACTGCCCCTGATACTGGCCCTGGTATTGGGCGTAGGCCGGCGGCGCGATCATCGCGACGGCTGCGGCGGCGGTGAGAACGGCTTTGGTGACGTGCATCGGCGGACTCCCTGGTTCGCAACAAAACGTGAGCGGGCCGGGGCAGTTGCAGCGCTGGGAGGCTGCCAGCTTGACGCGGGGCGCCCGATGGCTGTTCCTCGGGGTTGTGAGGCGGGCGCTTCGCGCCTAGTTTCCGCCCCTTCCGCAAACGGAAAGAGAAGATTCCTCGAATGGCCGCACACTATCTCGAGTTCGAGCGCCCCATCGCCGACCTCGAAGCGAAGATCGAGGAACTGTCGAAGCTGTCGGAAACGACCGGCTCGGGAACCCTGGACGCCGAGATCGAGGCGCTCCGCGCCCGCGCCCAGGAAGTCCGCAAGCAGGCCTATTCCAAGCTGGACGCCTGGCAGAAGACCCAGGTCGCGCGCCACCCGGATCGTCCGCACTTCATCGACTATGTCGGCGGGCTGATCGACGAGTTCGTCGAACTGCGCGGCGACCGCAAGTTCGCCGACGACCAGGCGCTGATCGGGGGCCTTGGCCGATTCCGCGGCCAGCCGGTGGTGGTGATGGGCCACGAAAAGGGCCGCGACACCGTCAGCCGGGTGAAACACAATTTCGGCTATGCGCGGCCCGAGGGCTATCGCAAGGCCATCCGCCTGATGGAGCTGGCCGAGCGCTTCAACCTGCCGGTCATCAGCTTCGTCGACACCCCGGCCGCCTATCCGGGCGTCGGCTCGGAAGAACGCGGGGTGGCCGAGGCCATCGCTCGCTCGACCGAGAAGAGCCTGATGTTGGAAGTGCCGATGATCGCCATCGTCACCGGCGAGGGCGGCTCGGGCGGGGCGCTGGGCATCGCCTGCGGCAACCGGGTGCTGATCCTGGAGCACGCGATCTATTCGGTGATCCCGCCGGAAGGCGCCAACTCGATCCTGTGGCGCGGCGCGCGCACGGCCGAGGAAGCGGCCAAGGCGATGAAGATCACCGCCCAGGACCTGATCGGCATGAAGATCGTCGACCGGATCATTCCGGAACCGCCGGGCGGCGCGCACTCCGACAAGGAGGCGATGGTCGCGCTGGTCGGCGAGGTGATCGCCGACGAACTGGCGAAGATCGCCGACATGACCACCGAGCAGCTGAAGAAGCAGCGCGCCGACCGCTTCTATGCGATCGGCCGCACCGGGCTGCAGTAGGTCTGCGCTCCAAACGGCTTGCCTGACGCGGCGTCGGCGGGCTCAGTGTCGTCCAAACAAACGTTTGGAGGGCGCGATGGCCTTGAAAACCCGTTTCACCGAGCTCGTGGGCGTCGAGCATCCGATCGTCCAGGGCGGCATGCAGTGGGTCGGCCGGGCCGAACTGGTCGCGGCGGTCGCCAACGCCGGCGGCCTGGGCTTCATCACGGCCCTGACGCAGCCGACGCCGGATGACCTGCGGCGCGAGATCGACCGCTGCCGCAAGCTGACCGACAAGCCGTTCGGGGTGAACCTGACCATTCTGCCGGCGATCACCCCGCCGCCCTATGCCGAGTACCGCCAGGCGATCATCGACAGCGGCGTCACCGTCGTGGAGACCGCCGGCTACAAGCCGCAGGAGCATGTCGACCACTTCAAGGCGCACGGGATCAAGGTGATCCACAAGTGCACCGCGGTCCGCCACGCGCTGTCGGCCGAGCGGATGGGCGTGGACGCGATCTCGATCGACGGCTTCGAGTGCGCCGGTCACCCCGGCGAGGACGACATCCCCGGCCTGATCCTGATCCCGGCCGCGGCCGACAAGGTGAAGATCCCGATGATCGCCTCGGGCGGCTTCGGCGATGCGCGCGGACTGGTGGCGGCGCTGGCGCTGGGCGCCGACGGCGTGAACATGGGCACCCGCTTCATGTGCACCAAGGAAAGCCCGATCCACCAGAAGGTGAAAGAGCAGATCGTCGCCAACGACGAGCGGGCCACCAACCTGATCTTCCGGACGATGCACAACACCGCGCGGGTGGCGAAGAACGCCGTCTCCGACGAGGTGGTGGCGATCGAGCGCCGCGGCGGCGCCAAGTTCGAGGACGTGAAGGACCTGGTCGCCGGGGCCCGCGGCAAGGTGGTCTACGAGGCCGGCGATCCCGAGCACGGCATCTGGTCGGCGGGCATGGTCCAGGGCCTGATCCACGACATCCCGTCGTGCGAGGAGCTGATCGGCCGCATCGTCCGCGAGGCCGAGGAGATCATCCACGGCCGCCTGGCCCGCTTCGCCCCGAACCGCCAGTCGGTTCCGGCCTAGCCGAACATCGAAGCCGAAATGAAGAACCCGCCGGAGCGTGCGCTCCGGCGGGTTTTCTGTGGCCGTTCGGGTCTGTCGGCCGCCCGCCCGTGGGGCGGGCGGGCGGCCTTTCGAGACCCTAGTAACGCAGGGTCGCGCCCACGTAGAAGAAGCGCCCGCGGTTGTCGAAGTTCGACGAACCGGTGCCGACGCCTTGGAAGGTTTCGGGCAGGTAGGGCGGGTTCTCGTCGGTGAGGTTGATGATCCCGCCGCGCACCGAGATCTGATCGTTGATCGTGTAGGCCGCGCGCAGGTCGTGGCTGTAGTAATCGCCGGTGTAGTACGGCGACAGCTGGGTCGGGGTGAAGGCCGTCGTCGAGGCCATCGAGCCGATGTAGTGGGTGGTCCAGGTCAACGACGCGTCGTTGTAGTTCCACTGGACGCTGGCTTGCGCCTTCCACTCCGGGGTCGCGTTCGTGATGGTGTTCGCGAACTGGGTGTAGGCCTGGCCCGGCAGGCCCTGCTGGGCCCAGCGGTACATCCAGGTGGCGTCGGCGCGGAACAGCAGCTGACCCCAGGACTTCTGGAACATTTCTTCGAAGTCGAGGCCGTATTGGACCGAGGCGTCGTAGCCCTCGACCTTCACCTTGGCGACGTTCTGGTTGGTCAAGATGACCTCGACCACGCCGCCCGGGACCGCGCCGCCGTTCGTCCCGGTCGGGTCACGCACGATGAGCGAGCAGAACGGGTTGGAAGCGTACGCCTCGGTCGACTGGTAGCAGAGGTCCTGCAGCAGGGTGTTGATCGGGATCGTGCCGACCTGGTCGGAGATGTTGTACTTGAAGAAGTCGAGCGAGACCTGCAGCCGCGGGATCCAGCGGGGCTGGACGACGACGCCGAGGTTGTAGGTGTTCGCGGTTTCCGGGCCGAGGTCCGGGTTGCCGCCTTGCAGCAGCGGCAGCGACGGGCGGCCGGTGCCGAAGTTCGAGACGAAGGTCGCCGGGTTGTAGTTCGCGATCGCGGCCGAGCAGGTGGCGAGGCGCAGAGCCTTGTTGGCGGCGCTGGCGACGGCGTAGCTGTCCTTGTCGCAGGGGTCGATGGCCGCGGTGGTGAAGTTGCGGCTCTGCGGCGAGTACAGTTCGACGATGTTCGGCGCGCGCACGGCGGTGCCTTGCGAGGCGCGGAAGCGGACGTCCTCGACCGGGGCCCATTCCAGGCGGACCTGATACTGGTCGGTCTTGCCGATCGACGAGTAGTCGGCGATGCGGCCGGCGGCCTCGAAGGTGAGCTCCTGGGCGAACGGCAGATCCTTCAGAAGCGGCACGCGAAGTTCGGCGTAGGCTTCCTTGGTGTCGTACTCGCCTTGGCGGGTGCCGATGGCGTTGAAGAACAGAGCGCCCGTGGCGCCCAGGGCGTCCTGGGCGAAGAAGCTTTCTTCCTTGCGGTACTCGGCGCCCATGGCGAAGCCGATCGGGCCGGCCGGCAGTTCGAACAGGTCGGTGCCGATGTTGGCGGCGACGACGGTCTGCTTGACCTCCTGGTCGGTGACCGAGTTGGCGTTGGTCCAGGCCACGGCGGCCTGATTGGCGCCGTTGACCAGATCCCACGGCACGCAGCCGGCGGCGCGGGCGGCGACGTCGCGGCAGACGACCTGGCCGTTGACCAGCACGGCGTCGGTGGCCTGCTGGACGCGGGCGACCTGGGGCACATTGTACGAAGTCGTCGTGCCGGTGGTCTTGCCGAACTGGGCGTACCAATCCCAGTTGAACTTGCGGCCGATGGCCTCGAAGTCGCCTTCCATGCCGCCGAGGACGCGGAGGGTCTCACGCTCGGTCTTGACGTCACGGCCGCCGAACTCGGTCCAGAACTTGCCGACCTGGGCGGTGGAGCCCTGGGTCAGGGTCTTGCCGGCTGCGAGCCATTCGGCGCGCAGGGCCGCCGCGGTGGAGCCCGCGCCGTTCAGGTAAGCGTTATCGCCGCGCAGCACGACCGGCATGGTGCCGCCGCCCTGGGCGTTGGAGAACGGCGGCTGGAAGAAGCCGTAGCCGTCGACCTTGGAGTAGGTGATGTCGGCGAAGGCCTTGATGTTGTCGGTGATGCGGTAGTCGGCGTAGCCGCGAATGGTGCCGCGTTGCGACTTGGCCTGCAGGGCGTTCAGCGAGGCCGAGTAGAACAGGGCGTCGTCCTGACAGGTCGGCTGGACGGCCGGGGTCGAGCAGGGGGCGCTGAGGCGCACCACCTGCGAGGGGTTGCGGTAGTCGAGGGTGACCGCGCGGGCGACGCCGACGGCGCCCGGCAGCAGCTGGAAGGTCGCGGTCGGGGTGGTGTTGGTCTTGCTGGCCGGAATCACCGTCTGCGGGTTGGCCAGGGTGTTGCGGCGGATGCCGGGATAGCCCCAGTCACGGTCGACCTGGAAGATCGGCTCTTCGCGCGAGATTTCGCCGCCGACCAGGATGTTCAGACGGTCGTCCAGCAGCTTCGTGCCGTACATGCCCGAGAGGCGGAAGGTCTCGCCGTCGCCTTCCTGCGAGGTGCCGACCTGGCCCTCGATCTGCAGGCCGTCGAATTCCTTCTTCATGATCAGGTTGACGACGCCGGCGATGGCTTCCGAGCCGTAGACCGCCGAGGCGCCGCCCGCCACGGTGTCGACGCGGTCGACCATCATGGCCGGCATCAGGTTCAGGTCGACGGCCGGCGAGGAGGCGTCGGAGAAGACGATCCGGCGGCCGTCCTGCAGCACCAGAGTGCGCGTCGGGCCAAGGCCGCGGATGTCGGCACGCGACTGACCGGCCAGGAACAGCGTCGAGGACGTGTTCTGCGAGTTGCTGGCCGCGTTGATCATCGGCAGGTCCATGAGCATGTCGCCCAGCGACACGGCGCCGGAGGCGACGATCTGCTCGGAGTCGATGGTCGACAGCGGCACGGGCGCATTGAAGGTGTCGCGGCGGATGCGCGAACCGGTGACGACGATTTCGTCAACCGCGACTTGCTCTTGGGCGGTAGCGATAGCGGGCACGGCGAAACTGGTCGCCGCGACAGAGCCGAGCAATACGGCTCGAAGCGCGTTCTTCATTGGAACTTTCAATCTGGCCCCCCGGCCTGTGTGAGGAAGAGGGCTCCGGGTGGGACGCCGAAGCCACGGTTTCTCGGCCGTGTCCGCAACGCCAGATTGTTACAGTCGCTGTCGCGATTGTGACCGTCAGGCGTCCCGAAAACGGCGAACCGGGACGCTTCCACGCGCTTGTTTCGTCCGCAACGGCAAAGTCACAGTTTCGCAACAATACGTATCAGGGAGTATCAGATCGCCCAGATGTGCGGCGCTTGCGACACACTTGTGACGCTGCATCCAGCTTGGCCTTGAGGCGCAAAACCTTGAACGATCAGGCGATCGCCTTGAGCGTCGCGCCGAGTTCCTCGACGCTGTCCGGGGTGACGGCCCACGAACACATGAAGCGCACCGAGCCGTCGAGGAATCGATAGGCGAACCAGCCAGCGGCGTGGAGGCGGCCAAGCGTCGCATCGTCCATCTCGACGAACACGGCGTTGGCCTCGACCGGGTGGCGCAGCGGGAAGGGCGACAGTTCGGCCAGCCGCCGGGCCATGGCGTTGGCGTGGGCGGCGCGGGCGACGAAGGCGCCGCTCTCCAGCATGCCGATGAACGGGGCGGCGTAGAAGCGGCCCTTGGACGGAAGCTGGCCCGACTGCTTCAGCCGCGCGTCGAACCGGGTCGCCAGCTTGCGGTCGAAGATCACGACCGCCTCAGTGGCGGTCATGCCGGCCTTGGTCCCGCCGACCACCAGGATGTCGACGCCGAGCGAGCCGATGGCCTTGAGGTCGAAGCCCGCGGCCGCGGCGTTGGCCAGCCGCGCGCCGTCGAGGTGGACGCCGAGGCCCTTGGCCTTGGCCGGGGCGGTCAGGCCGGCGAGCTCCTCGACCGAATAGACCGTGCCGTACTCGGTGGCGTTGGTCAGCGACAGGGCGACCGGGAACTGACGGTGGGCCATGTCCGGCTGGGCCAGCGGCGCGGCCAGGGCGGCCGGATCGATGCGGCCGCTGGCGCCGGGCAGGCCGACGAGGCCGAGGCCCTGGCCGAAGAAGCCGGGAGCGCCCGTCTCGTCGGTGCAGACGTGGGCGTGCTGGTGGGCGAGGACCGCCTCGAAGGGGCGGCAGAGCGTGGCCAGGGCGATGGCGTTGGCGGCGGTGCCGGAGGCGACGAAGCGGACCTCGGCGTCGGCGTCGAGCAGGGCGCGGACGGCGTCGGCGGCGCGGGCGCTGACCGTGTCGGTCCCGTAGCCGGAGGTGAAGCCGGTGTTGGCGGCGACCAGCGACTCGATCGCTTCGGGCGCGGCGGGGGCGGTGTTGTCGGAAGCGAAATCGTAGCGGGCCATGCCCGACTTGGTAGCGCGGCCTCAGGTCACGGCGAAACCCGGAGTTTTCTGCTTTTTTCATAGACCCCTGGCATGGTGTCGCCAGGGGGAGCGTTGCGTATGGGTGGTTCCGAGGCGGCCGACCTGACTTCGCGGTTGGCGAGCGTGGCCCGGCTGACGCCGCATTCGGTGGTGCTGTGCGATCCGGCCGGGCGGATCGACTGGGTCAATGACGGCTTCACGGCCATGACGGGCTACGTCCTGGACGAGGTGAAGGGACGCACCCTGGCCGAGGTCGTACGCTGCCCGGACGCCGATCCCGAGGCCTGGGCGGTCATGGACACGGCCGCCGCGGTCGGCGAGGGGTTCCGCACCGAGGTCATCGATCAGACCAAGGACGGACGGCGAATCCACGTCGACGTCGACATGCGGCCAAGCTATGGGGCCGATGGCGCGCTGGACGGCTTCATCGTGATCACCGCCGACATCTCGGCCGCGCACGCCACCCGTGAGCGGCTCAAGGCCGCCTCGCTGGCGCTGAAGTCCGCGGGCCGGCTGGCGCGGCTGGGCGGCTGGGAAGTGGACCTGCTCGAGGGCGTGGTGCGCTGGAGCGCGGAACTGGCGGAACTGTTCGGCCGCCCGGCGGTCGACGACCAGATCGAGTCGCTGGCGGTCTATGCCGACGAGGACCGCGAATGGGTGCTGGCGCATCTGCGCGAGGCGATGACCACCGGCATTCCGATCGACTTCGAAGCGCGGGCGCGCCGGGCCGACGGCGAGATCATCTGGGTGCGGGTGATGGGCGAGCCGCTGATGATCGACGGCCGCTGCGTGGCGCTGCACGGCGCCAGCCAGAACGTCACCGCCCAGCGCCAGGCGACCGCGGAGCTGCGCGAATCCGAACGCTTCGGCCGCGCGGTCATCGACAGCGTCGCCGCCTACCTGACCGTGATCGACGAGCACGGCGCGATCATCGCCGCCAACTCGGCCTTCAAGAAGCTGGGCGCCGAGCTGCTGGGCGCCGACGTCTACCCGATGGGCCGCAACCTGTTCGGCGTGTTCGACGGCCTGCCCGGCGGGCGTGGCAAGGCGCTGGTGCGCGGGGTGCGATCGGTCATCGCCGGCGAGGCGGACAGCTTCTCGCGCGCCTACCAGGCCAGGGACGGCGAGTGGTTCCGGCTGACCGCCATGCGCTTCCAGGGCGAGGGGCCGCTGCGATGCGTGGTGGTCACCCAGTCGATCGAGGACCTGAAGCGCTCCGAGCGGCGGCTGAAGGTGGTGAACACCTCGCTCAAGCGCGCCCGCGACCAGGCCAACGCCGCCAATGTCGCCAAGTCGGCGTTCCTGGCGACCATGAGCCACGAGATCCGCACGCCGCTGAACGGCGTGCTGGGCATGGCCCAGGCGATGGAGCGGGACGAGTTGAGCCCGCGCCAGCGTGAGCGGCTGGGGGTCGTGCGCCAAGCCGGCGAGACCCTGCTGGTGCTGCTGAACGATCTGCTGGATCTGTCGCGGATCGAGGCCGGAAGGCTGGACCTGGAGGATGGGGCGATCGACATCTTCGCCCTGATGCAGGGAGCGGAGTCGACCTTCGGGCCGTTGGCGGCGGAGAAGGGGCTGGCGCTCGAACTGGAGATCGAGCCGGCGCTGAAGGGCGTGTGGGTCGGGGATCCGACCCGGATGCGCCAGATCGTGCACAACCTAGTCTCCAACGCGGTGAAGTTTACGGCGCAGGGCTATGTCCGGGTACGGGCTCTGCGGCGGGCCGGCAAGCTGGTGCTCGAGGTCTCGGACTCGGGACCGGGGATCGCGCCCGAGCGCCAGGGGGCGCTGTTCCAGAAGTTCGTCCAGGAGGACGCCTCGACCACGCGGCGGTACGGCGGCTCGGGACTGGGCCTGGCGATCTGCCGGGAACTGGCCGAGCTGATGGGCGGGACCATTGCGGTGGCCTCGCAGCCCGACGAGGGGGCGAGCTTCACCTTGTCGCTGCCGCTGGTGCGGGCCAAGGCCGCGCCGGCGATCGCGCCCGAGGCGCCCGCTGCGGCGCCGGCCAGCGAACTGCGGGTGCTGGCTGCCGAGGACAATCCGGTCAACCGGCTGGTGCTGAAGACGCTGCTGAACCAACTCGGCGTCGAGCTGTGCTGCGTCGAGGACGGCGCGGCGGCGGTGGCGGCGGCCGAGGAGGGCGGCTGGGACGTGATCCTGATGGACGTGCAGATGCCGGTGATGGACGGCCCGACGGCGGCGCGCGCGATCCGCGAGCGCGAGGTCGAGCGGGGACTGGCGCGCACGCCGATCATCGCCCTGACCGCCAACGCCATGGCCCACCACGAGGCCGAGTATCGCGCCGCCGGCATGGACGTCCTGGTGCCCAAGCCGGTGGAGCTGGAGCGTCTGATCGGCGCGATCGCCGCGGTGACCGAGGGGTGAGGTCCTAAATTGCTCCTCCGCTGGGGGAGCTGTCGGCCGGATGGCCGACTGAGGGGGATCGCTGAGTCCGCAGGCCCCCTCCGTCGCGCTTCGCGCGCCGCCTCCCCCAGCGGGGGAGGAACTTAGCCGTGCTCCCGGCCCCAGGCCTGGACGTCGGCGACGAAGAGGTCGGGTTCCTCCATGGCCGCGAAGTGCCCGCCGCGCGGCTGGTCGCTCCAGCGGACGATGTTGTAGGCGCGCTCGGCCCAGCCGCGCGGCGGGGCGGTGTAGAGCGGCTCGCCCGGGAAGTTGGCGAAGGCGGTCGGGGTCTCGCAGCGCTGGCCTTCGGCGAGGGCGACGCCGCCCTCCTCGATGAAGCCGCGATAGTACCAGGCGCCGGTCGTGAAGCTGCCGGTCATCACATAGAGCATGATGTTGGTCAGCAGCTTGTCCTTGGGATGGACCTCGTCGAAGGGCTTGTCGCGCAGGTCCGACCAGTCGTGGAACCGCTCGGCGATCCAGGCGGCCTGGCCGACCGGATTGCCGGCCGCCATCCAGGCCAGCGACTGGGGCTTGGAGGCCTGGAGCCGGAAGTAGGCGCCCATCAGCTCCATCATCTGGCCCTGGCGGGTCAGCCAGGCGACCTCAGCCTCGTCCTTGGGACCGCCGAATGGACGCAGAGCCATCATGTTGAGGTGGATGGCGCGGACGTGGCCGCCGTGCTCGTGGCCGAGCCAGGAGGTGACCATCGCGCCCCAGTCGCCGCCCTGGGCGAGATAGGTCGAGTAGCCCAGCACCTGCGTCATCAGGGTGTTGAACAGCCGCGCGGTGGTGCGCTGGCCGATCGGGCGGACCGGCTTGGACGAGAAGCCGAAGCCCGGCAGCGACGGGATCACCAGGTCGAAGGCGTCCTTCGGGTCGCCGCCGAAGCGGCTGGGGAAGGCGAGCTTTTCGATTGCGCCCCAGAATTCGTAGTGCGAGCCCGGCCAGCCGTGGGTGAGCAGCAGCGGCCGCTTGCCGCCCGCCTCGCCGACCACATGCACGAAGCGCAGGTCGTAGTCTTCGACCCGGGCCGTGAACTGCGGGAAGCGGTTGAGGTCGGCCACCGCCGCACGCCAGTCATAGGCGCCGGTCCAGTGGGCGCAGAGTTCCTTCAGGTAGGCGCCGTCGCAGCCATAGGCCCAGCCGTCGGGGACCTCGGGGGCGGGCGGCCAGGGATAGGCGCGGACCTGGTCGAGCACCGCCTGCACGGCCTGGTCGCTCCAGGCGACCTCGAACGGTTGAACCATGTGACGCTGCCTCTCCCCTGATCGTTGATCAGGAAGATGGCGGGCTTGCCGCAAGGGGCGTCAACTCGAATTCCTCTGGAGGGAAAAGGGAGGTCTACCCCTCCGGGCGCAGGCCCTTGGCCAGGGCGTGGCCGAGCTGGCGGTTGAGGGTGCGGGCCATGCCCTTGGGCAGCTTGCCGGCCAGTTCGAGGGTCACTGCGCCGTGGGTCGAGGCCCAGAACATGCGGCCGATCTCCTCGGGGTCGCCTTCCATGACGCCGGCCTCGACCAGGCCGCGGATGTAGGCCGACTGCATGGCGTTGGCGCGGGCGGCGGCGGCGACCAGCTCGGGATAGTCCTTCTCGTGCGGCTGGTTGAGGTCGAACATCAGCTTGTAGGTCTGCGGATGTTCGAAGGCGAAGTTCAGATAGGCCTCGCCCACCGCCGAGCTCTTGGCCTTGGCGCTGCCCTGGGTGGTCGAGAGCGCGGTCTCCAGCGCCTCGGCGAAACGGTTGAAGCCGTTGGTCCGCACCGCCGCCAGGATGTCTTCCTTGTCGGTGAAGTAGCGGTAGGGGGTCATCGGGCTGACGCCGAGCTCGGCGGCCAGCTGGCGCATGGTCACCGCGTCCGGTCCCTTTTCCGCAAACAGCTTCTCGGCCGCGTCGCACAGGCGTTCGCGGAAGTCGGCGACATCGGACTCGGAGAGGACGCGGGGCATCGGTAAACTCGACCCAAAGAAAGTGCTTGTCCTGGGTTAGCTCTTACGTAATAAATTTACAACGTAAAAAGGCGAGGAAGCGATGTCGGACTGGGATGTGCTCGTCGCAAAGGACGATCTGCGCAAGATCGAGGTGCGAAACGCCCCGCCGCGGGCGCCGCTGGCCGACGGTGAGGTCAGACTCGAGGTCGAGCGGTTTTCGCTGACCGCCAACAACATCACCTACGGGCTGATCGGCGAGGCGTTCGGCTACTGGAAGTTCTTTCCGGCCGACGCCGGGTTGGGCCGCATCCCGGTCTGGGGCTTTGCCAAGGTGGTGGAATCCCACGCCGCCGACACGCCGGTGGGCCTGCGGGTGTTCGGCTATCTGCCGATGTCGAGCAGCTTCACCGCCAGGCTGGCGCGCAAGGGCGGCGGCTTCATCGACACCTCGGCGCATCGGGCCGAGCTGCCGCCGACCTACAACGCCTATGCCGAGGCGCCGGAAGACGCGTCGGACGACCACCGGGCGCTGCTGCGGCCGCTGTTCATGACCTCGTGGCTGCTGGACGACTTCCTGTCCGAGGACGGGTCGTTGAAGACGCTGGTGCTGTCGAGCGCCTCGAGCAAGACGGCGATGGGCTTGGCCTGGTTCGCGCGGCGGCGCGGCCTGCCGGTGGTGGGCCTGACCTCGCCCGGCAATGCGCAAACCCTGGCGGGCCTCGGGCTCTACGACAAGATCGTCCCCTACGGCGACGCGAGCGGGCTGAAGGTCGAGGGCCCGGCAGTCTATGTCGACTTCGCCGGCGATGCGCAGGTCAACGAGACGGTGCACGCGGCGCTGGGCGGCGACCTGGCGCGCAGCATCATCGTCGGCGGCACCCACTGGAGCGGCGATCGCGCGCCGCGCGCCCTGGCCGGTCCGCAGCCGGTGCTGTTCTTCGCCCCCGACCAGATCCGCAAGCGCGCGGCCGAATGGGGCCAGCAGGAGCTGGACCAGCGGTTCACGGCCGCGCTGCGCGCGTTCGTGGCCGACGCCGGCTGGCTGAAGCTGAAGCAATCGACGGGCCCGGAGGGCCTTCTGGCCGCCTATCGCGAGGTGCTGGAAGGCCGGGCCCGGCCCGACGAAGGACACATCATTCGACCGGCGTGAAGCCGGCCAAAGAGGAGGAAGACCATGGACGGCGATGTTCGCATCAACCCCTACCTGTCCGGTAACTTCGCGCCGGTCCGCAGCGAGGACGACTTCGAGCTGACGGTGACCGGGGAGATCCCCAAGGAACTGCGCGGCACCCTCTATCGCACCGGGCCGAACCCGCAGTTCGAGCCGCGCGGCGAGTACCACTGGTTCTCGGGCGACGGCATGATCCACGCCTTCCACGTCGAGGACGGCAAGGTCAGCTACCGCAACCGCTATGTGCGGACCCCGAAGTGGGAGGCCGAGAACGCCGCGGGCCGGTCGCTGTGGGGCGCGTTCGGCAACCCGATGACCAGCGATCCGAGCGTGGTCGGCAAGGACAGCGGCGGGGTGGCCAACACCAACATCGTCTTCCACGCCGGCAAGCTGCTGGCGCTGGAGGAAGGGCATCTGCCGTTCGAGATGCAGCCGCGGACGCTGGAGTCGAAGGGGCCGGTCGAGCCGTACAAGGGCCGGGTCACGGCGCACCCGAAGATCGACCCGAAGACCGGCGAGATGGTCTGGTTCGGCTATGGGATCGGGCCGATGCCGTTCGGGACGGGGATCAGCTACGGCGTCACCGACGCGAGCGGCAAGGTCGTGCGGCGCGACGACTTCGAGGCGCCCTATTCCTCGATGATCCACGACTTCCTGGTCACCGATAACTACGTGCTGTTTCCGGTGCTGCCGCTGACCGGCAGCATGCAGCGGGCGATGAGCGGCCTGCCGGCCTTCGCCTGGGAGCCCGACAAGGGCAGCCACGTGGCGGTGATGCGCCGCGACGCCGACGTCTCGACCATCCGCTGGTTCAACGCCCCGCCGTCCTATGTCTTCCACCCGATGAACGCCTGGGAAGAGGACGGCAAGATCATCGCCGACGTGTTCCGCTATGACAGCGCCCCGCTGTTCCCGAACGCCGACGGTTCGCCCGGCGCCAAGGCGGCGGCGCGGCTGGTGCGCTGGACGTTCGACCTGACGGGGAACTCCGACGCGATCAAGGAAGAGGCGATCGACGACCTGGACGGCGAGTTCCCGCGCTTCGACGAGCGGCATGCGGGCCTGGCCTATCGCCATGGCTGGTATGCGGCCGATCCGAGCGCCGCCAAGACCATCAAGCAGACGGCGATCGCGCACCTGGACCTGAAGACCGGCAAGCGCCAGGTCTACGAGCTGAGCGGTGGCGACATGACGTCGGAGCCGGTGTTCACGCCGCGCTCGGACACGGCGGACGAGGGCGACGGCTGGGTGACCGCGGTCATCTGGCGGGCGGCCGAGAACCGCAGCGACTTCGTGGTCTTCGACGCCCAGGACATCGCCAAGGGCCCGATCGGGACCGCGCACCTGCCGCGCCGCGTGCCGTTCGGGTTCCACGGCAACTGGGTGGCGGGATAGGCGAGGTCCTGACGGAGGGAGAGCAGTCCCCCTCCGTCTCGCCTACGGCGATCCACCTCCCCCAGAGGGGGAGGGTCTGGGCTGCGAAGATGCTCCCCCTCTGGGGGAGCTGGCAGCCGAAGGCTGACTGAGGGGGACTTTGGCCCTAGACCTGTCGCCCTAACGAGGAGCGGGAGGCGTCATGCGGGCGATCTGGTACGACCGGACGGGACCGGCGCGGGAAGTGCTGGAGCTGGGCGAGCGGCCGACGCCGCAGCCGGGGCAGGGCCAGGCGCTGATCCGGGTGCGGGCCTCGGGGGTCAATCCTTCGGACGCGGGCATGCGGGCGGGACCTGCGCCGATGGCCTATCCCCGCATCACGCCCAACAGCGACGGGGCTGGGATGGTCGAGGCGGTCGGGCCAGGCGTCGCCGAAAGCTGGATCGGCAAGCGGGTCTGGTTCTACAACGGCCAGCGTAACGGCCGGGCGTTCGGCTCGGCGGCCGAGTACATCGAACTGGACGTCGACCTCCTGAGCGAACTGCCGGACGCGGTGTCGTTCGCACAGGGCGCGACCCTGGGCATTCCGTGCATGACCGCGCACCGCAGCCTGTTCCTGGCTGGGCCGGTGCAGGGGCGCACGGTGCTGGTCACCGGCGGGGCCGGCGCGGTCGGCCATTACGCCGTGCAGCTGGCGGCCTGGGCCGGCGCGACCGTGATCGCCACGGTCAGCTCAGAGGAAAAGGCGCAGCGGGCCCGCGCGGGCGGCGCGCACCACGTCATCGACTATCGCCGCGAAGACGTCGCCGCGCGGGTGCGCGAGCTGACCGGCGGGCAGGGCGTGCACCACGTGGTGGAGGTGGACTTCGGCGGCAATCTGGCCTCGACCCTGGCCAGCGTGCGGCTGAACGGCTCGATCGCCTACTACGCCACCAAGGGGGCGCGGGAGCCGGTGTTTGCGGCCGGGGCGGCCATGGGCATGAACCTGCAGATCAACAGCGTCTACCTGCCGGTCTCGCCGCACGAGGCGCGGCGCCGCGCGCAGGCCGACATCACCCGCTGGATCGGGACCGGCGAGCGCATGCTGTCGGTGGCGGGGCGTTTCCCGCTGGAGGACTGCGCCGGGGCGCACGAACTGGTCGAGAGCGGCGGCAAGGTCGGCACCGTGGTGGTCGAGCCGTGACGGCGCCGGAAGACGCCATCCGCGCGCGGCGCAAGCTGACCAACAAGCTGATCGCCGCCCATGACGCGCCGCGGCTGAAGCCGTTCTTCGCGCCCGACGCCAACCTGATCTCGGGCGAGGGCGGTCTCCTGATGGGCGCGCCGGCGATCATCGCCGCCTTCGAGGCGCAGTTCGCCGATCCTAGCTTCGTGACCTATCTGCGGACCGCGCAGAGCGTGACGCTGGCGGCGGACGGGATGCGCGCCGCCGAGGCAGGGACCTGGCTGGCGACCTGGAAGGATCAGACCGCGACCGGGCCCTACCTGGCCGCCTGGAAGAAGGTGGTCGGCCAGTGGGTGATCGAGAGCGAGACCTTCGTGACGGTCGGCTGACGCCGCGGCGCGGTTGAACCGCGCGCGGCCCGACGCTATGAAGGGGCATGGTTCGCACCTTTGCAGCCCTTCTTGCGCGACTTACCGGCGGCCGCCGGACCTAGACGGCTGCCCCGGCGGCGGCACGCCAGCCTCATCGACAATCCTATCTGCCCGCCTCGTGAGAGAGAGCCGCACCATGCTGCGCGACCCATCCGTCAAATATCGTCCGTTCCCCCAAGTCGACCTGCCCGACCGCCAGTGGCCGTCGAGGACCATCACCAAGGCGCCGCGCTGGCTGTCGACCGACCTGCGTGACGGCAACCAGGCCCTGGCCGACCCGATGAACGCCGAGAAGAAGCAGCGCTTCTTCGACCTGCTGGTCGGGATCGGCGCCAAGGAGATCGAGGTCGGCTTCCCGTCGGCGGGCGCCACGGAGTTCGATTTCATCCGCGGTCTGATCGAGCAGGGCCGCGTGCCTGACGACGTGATGATCCAGGTGCTGACGCAGTCGCGGCGCGACCTGATCGAGACCAGTTTCGCGGCCCTGGAGGGCGCGCGGACGGCGACGGTCCATCTCTACAACGCCGTCTCGCCGGTCTGGCGCGAGGTGGTGTTCGGCCTGGACCGGGCCGGTGTGAAAGCGCTGGCGGTCGAGGGCGTCAGCATCATGCGTGAGCAGGCCGAGCGTCGGCCGGGCACCGACTGGCGCTACGAGTACAGCCCGGAGACGTTTTCGACGGCCGAGCTGGAGTTCAGCCTGGAGGTCTGCGAGGCGGTGCTGGACGTGCTGGAGCCGACGCCGGAGCGGCCGGTGATCCTGAACCTGCCGGCGACGGTCGAGGCGTCGAGCCCGAACATCTACGCCGACCAGATCGAGTGGATGTGCCGCCACATCTCGCGGCGTGACAGCGTGGTGATCTCGCTGCATCCGCACAACGACCGCGGCACCGGCGTGGCGGCGGCGGAGCTGGGCCTGATGGCCGGCGCCGACCGCATCGAGGGCTGCCTGTTCGGCAACGGCGAGCGCACCGGCAATGTCGACCTGGTGACCCTGGCGCTGAACCTCTACACGCAGGGCGTCGATCCGGGGCTGGACTTCTCGGACATGGAGACGGTGGTGAAGACCGTCGAGTACTGCAACCAGCTGCCGGTCCACCCGCGCCATCCCTATGCCGGCGAGCTGGTGTTCACGGCGTTTTCGGGCAGCCACCAGGACGCGATCAAGAAGGGCTTCGACGCCCAGGCCAAGCGCAACGACCAGCTGTGGGCGATGCCCTACCTGCCGATCGACCCGGCCGACCTGGGCGGCAGCTACGAGGCGGTGATCCGGGTCAACTCGCAGTCCGGCAAGGGCGGCGTCGCCTGGGTGCTGCAGCAGGACAAGGGCCTGAGGCTGCCCAAGCCGATGCAGGCGGACTTCAGCCGCGCGGTGCAGCAGCTGGCCGACGAGACCAGCCGCGAGCTGGCGACGACCGACATCTGGGAGGCGTTCGAGCGCGCCTATCATCTGACCCCCGGCCAGAAGTTCGAGCTGGTCAGCTTCGAGGAGTCCGGCGTCTCGCGGGTGGACCATCAGCGGGTGTTCGTCGGCCAGCTGCGGCTGGACGGGCGCGAGATGACGATCCGCGGGCGCGGCAACGGACTGATCTCGGGGCTGCTGGCGGCGCTGGCGCACGACTGCGGGCTGAAGCTCGACGTCGCCGACTTCCAGGAGCACGCGATCGGGGCGGGCAGCGACGCGATGGCGGCGGCTTACGTCCAGTGCCGCACGGCGGACGGACGCACGGTGTTCGGGGTGGGTATGGACGCCGACGTGGCGACGGCCTCGGTGCGGGCGGTGCTCAGCGCGGCTAACGGGGTGACTGGATAGTTGCTCCCCTTCTGGGGGAGCTGTCAGCCGAATGGCTGACTGAGGGGGACTTGTGACTCAGCAGGCCCCCTCGTCGCGCTTCGCGCGCCACCTCCCCCAGGGGGGAGGAATTGGCTGCTGTCGCCGCTCATCCGGGTGAAGGCCGGGGTCCAGCGCATCGACCGAGCCGGTGACCGACTCCAAGCGCGGTCGTGGGCCCCGGCCTTCGCCGAGATGAGCGTCAGCGGGTGAGGAAGAACTCCACCGGGGTGGAGACCTCGATCCGTTCGCCGCGCACGGTGTGCGGGGCGCCGGGGAAGGGGTTGGAGCGGCCCAGCATGGCCATGGCCTCGGCGTCGAGGGTGGCGTAGCCGGACGAGCGGGTGACGTCGCCGCCGAGCAGCCGGCCCTGGCGATCGACCGCGAAATGCACATGCACGACACCTTCCTCGCGGCGCATGCGCGCGCGCTTGGGATAGGTCTTGTGCGCTTCGAGCCAGGCGCGCAGGCGCGAGGCGTAGTCGTTGCTGGTCCCGTTCTTGGCGTCGATGTCGAGCCCGTCGCGGGTTCCCTGGCGCTGGGCGGCCGGCGCCGGGGCCGGCGGGCCGGCGGCGGCGACCTGGACGGGCGACGGCGAGGGAGCAGCGGCCGAAGCGGCCGCAGACGGCGCGGCGGGCGCCGCCGACGGCTGCGGCGTGGGGACAGCGGTGGAAGACGTCGGCGCAGGCTCCCGAGGAGGGGAGGAAGGAGCCTGCGCCGACGTGGGGACCGGGGCGTTATTCGCGCCGCCCCGGACCTGAACCAACTCCGCCATGATCACGGTCTCGTCCCACACCGGCGCGTCGTCGGCCGCCGAGCGCATGACCAGGGCGAGGACGCCCAGGTTCAGCGCCGCGGAGACCGCGAAGGCGACCGTGCGTGTGGGCGTGACCGCGAACATCAGAACGTCCGAGCCAGCGTCAGCTTGAAGGTGCGGCCTTCGGCGTCGAGCGACTGCAGATGGCGTCGGAACTGCTTGTCGAGGACGTTGTCGACCGCGGCGCGGACTTCCAGGCCCTCGAACGGACCCTGGTCCGGCGTCCAGGTCAGGAAGAGGCCGTGCACGCCGTAGCCGCCGGTGCGACGGCCGCCAGGGCCGATGTCGTCCTGGTCGGCCGCGAACTCGCCGCGCCAGCCGGCGCTGAGGTTCTGGTCGATGAACCGCCAGCCGACGGTCATGTCGAGCTCGTCGGCCGGGATGGTGTTGAGCGGCAGGCCGGTGATGCGGTTCTCGCCCTCGATCCGCGAGAGGCCGGCGCGCGCGAAGAGGTTGCGCGAGGCGTATTCGGCCTCGATCTCGACGCCCTCGAAGCGGGATTCACCAACGTTCACGAAGTAGGCCGAGTTGGCCGTGCCGCGGGTGATCAGGTTGGAGACGTCGTTGCGGAAGGCGGTGACCTTGGCGCGGACGGCGTCGCCCTGGGCCAGGACGTCGTCGAACGACAGGGTGAAGCCGCCCTCGAAGTTGTCCGACTCTTCCGGCTTCAGGTTGAGGCTGAAGTTCGAGGCCGTGGCGCTGGTGCGGCTGTAGATCTCGTCGAGCACCGGCATGCGCACGGTGCGGGCGACCGAGCCGAACACCGCGAAGTTGTCGGTGAACGAGTAGAGCACGGCCAGCTTGGGCGAGGCGGCGCTGTCCTCGACCTGGGTGCGGTTGGTGACGCCGGCACCGGGCTTCAGCTTGGTCCAGTCGACGCGGACGCCGGGGATGATGGTCAGCTTGTCGGTCCAGATCAGTTCGGCCTGGGCGTAGAGGCCGTACTTGTCCATGTCGCCTTCGGGGTGGGTGGCGGCGCCCGGCACGGTGTTGCCGGCGGCGTTGACCCGCGGATTGCGCCGCTCCTGCGTGTAGGCCTGGGCGCCGAGGAACAGGAAGCCGGTCCAGTCCTCGCCCCAGTCGAAGCGCGAGGTGTTCTGGATGCGGCCCTGCCAGGTCTCGTAGGAGAACTCGGAATAGACCACGCCGGGCAGGAAGGTGGTCTCGCGCTGCTCGACCTTGGAATTGGCGTAGGAGACCTGGCCCTCGAGGTCGAACAGCTTGGAGCCGCCGAAGTCGTTTTCGTAGCCGAAGGTGGCGGTGATGTCGTCGACCTTGCGGCGGACCGGGGTCGTGCCGAAGGCCTCGGCCTGGTCGTACATCTGGGTGCTGTCGGACAGCCAGTTCTGGTAGGTCGCCCAGATGCTGTGGTCCTTGTCGCCGCCGATGTAGTAGCGGCCCTTCAGCAGGTAGGAGCTGGAGGAGACGCCGGATGGGTCGACGGTGGTCCCGTCGCCGCTCTTGTAGTTGTCGGCTTCGCGGCGGGTGTACATCGCCAGCAGGTCGAGGTTCTGCGTCGGCTGGCCGGCGACGATCGCCGTCCCGAACACGCCTTCGTTGTTGCTTTCGAAGCCGGCGCGCAGGCGCACGGCGAAGCGGTCGTCGCCCGTCAGGAAGTCCGAGGCGTCCTTGGTGGTGAAGTTGACCACGCCGGCCAGCGCGCCCGCGCCGTAGAGGGTCGACGAGGCCGGGCCGCGCAGGACCTCGACGCGCTTGTACATGTCCGGCTCGCTGAACAGCGCGCCCATCCGGTACTGCTCGTAGAACTTCGTCACCCCGTCGATCTGGGTGAGGATGCGGCTGTCGGAGTCGGCGATGCCGGTGCCCATGCCGCGGATGTTGAAGCCTTGGCCGAGGGCCGAGACGCCGCCGACGACGCTGACGCCCGGAATGGCTTCCAGCAGGTCGCCCATGGTGGTGGCCTGGGCGGCGTCGATGTCGTCCTGGTCGAGGGCGGTGACGGCCTGCGGCGTGTCGATGGCGACCTTCTCGGCGCCGGCCGAGACGACGATGCGGCCGAGCGACAGCTGGGCCGCGGCGCCTTCGGGCGCGGCCTGCTGGGCGTTGGCCGCCCCGGCCATCAGCAGGACGGACGCACCCGCCAGAAGTCCAATCCGCCTACGCCCCATATCGCGCCCCATCGATCTTTCCAAAGGATATGCAAGTGCGAGTCAATCGCATATGACTCGTGCGACGCCCCCCGCGGGCGCTCAGTGAGGCCGCTAATGCCGCATCCGAAAGTCAATTGCAAGTGACTCGCAACTGCATTAGTCGGCGAAAGACGAATTGATGATGGGGGACCCAATGGGGCGTATCGGATTTGCGGCGCTGGCAGGCGCCGGACTGCTGGCGGCGGCGCCGGGCATGGCGCAGGCGCACATGCCCTACATGCTGCCGAACGTGTTCGACCTGACCAGCCGCGACCACGTCACGGTGCAGGCGAGCTTCACCGAGGACCCGTTCCAGGCCGAGGTGGTGATGAAGTCCGACGCCTGGCACGTGCGCGGGCCGGGCGGCGCGGTGACCCCGATTTCCGGCGTCACCTATCTGCGCGACCTGGCGGTGTTCGAGGCCCCGATCCCGGACCAGGGCACGTACCGCGTGTCGTCGGGCGAGCGCTTCGGCCGCAAGGGCAAGATGTACCGCGACGCCAAGGGCCAGTGGATCATCAGCGAGGGCAAGGACAAGCCGGCCGACGCGCCGCTGGTCGAGGTGCAGAGCATGACCCTGGCCGAGGTCTATGTGACCCGCGGCGGGCCGAGCAAGGACGCCCTGGCGCCGACCGGCAAGAGCCTGGAGCTGCGCCCAATCACCCATCCGAGCGAGATCTTCGCGGCCCAGCCGGCCCAGTTCGAGCTGCTGTTCGAGGGCAAGCCGGTCGGCGGCGCCCATGTCGAGGTGTTCCGCAGCGCCGGCGTCTATGACGGCAAGAAGCAGGTCGGCGGCCAGATCACCACCGACGCGGCCGGCAAGTTCGCGATCACGCCGCCCGACGCCGGGACCTACCTGGCGCTGATCCGTTACCGCACCGAAGCCCCGGCCGGCGCCGAGACGCCCTACCGCAGCTACTCCTACACCCTGACCTTCGAAGCGACCGAATAGGACCGACCGACATGACCAGCTTTCGTCTTCCCCTTGCCGTGACCGCCGCGCTGCTGGCGCTGGGCGCGGCCTCGGCGCACGCCGCCCCGCACGAGCACTCGGCCTTCGTCACCGACTACGACCTGGACAAGGACGGCAAGGTGACCGCCGCCGAGTTCAAGACCGCGCGCGACCAGCGCTTCGCGGCCATGGACGCCGACAAGGATGGCGTGCTGACCGAAGCTGAGTACGTCGGCGAGTACGAGGGCCGCCTGACCGCCCAGCTGGCCGCCTCGAGCGAGAGCGCCGAGCGCAAGGAAGAGCAGCGCGTGCGCCAGATGCGCCAGGCGCACGTCCGCTTCGGCGTCCTCGACTCCGACAAGGACGGCAAGATGACGCCGGCCGAATTCGAGGCCTCGGGCCTGCGCGCTTTCGCCGAACAGGACGGCGACGGCGACGGCGTGGTCACCGCGGCCGAGAAGAAGAAAGGCGATTAGGATCTGGCCATCCTAGAAGCCTGAGGGCTGGGGCGGCGCGTACGGGCGCGCCGCCTCAGCCCAATGCCTCCCACATCGCCATGGCCAGGCTGAAGGCGCGCATGTCGCCGGTCGTGGTGCCCGCCATCTTGTTCATGGCGTAGGCGAAGACCGTGCGCGCATCCATGTCGACGATCACCAGCGAGCCGCCGTAGCCGCCCCAGTAGATGGTGTTGGGGTTGGGCAGGGGCACCGCCCCGCCGGCCAGGCCAAAGCCCATGCCGAAGCGCGCCGGGATGCCGAGGATCAGGTCCGGCCCCTCGATCTGCAGCTCCAGCGCCTTGCGGCAGCCGGCCTCCGACAGGATCCGCTTGCCCTTGGCGACGCCGCCGTTGGCGAGGACGGACTGCACCTCGGCGACCGAACGGGCGTTCCCGGTGCCGCCGGCGGCGGGGATCTCCGCGCCGCGCCAGGCGCGCGTGCGGGTCTCCGACACCTCCAGCGGCGGGTTGTCGGACATGTTGGCCTGCAGTTCGCTCTGCGCGCCCGGGCCAAGGCCGGCCTCGGCCGGCGGCGGGGCGATCAAGTCGGCGACGCGGGCGTCTTCCGAGGCCGGCAGGCCGATATGGAAGTCGGCCCCCAGCGGCTGCGCGATCTCCTCGCGGAACACCGTGCCCAGGCTCTTGCCGGTGATGCGGCGCACGACCTCGCCGACCAGGTAGCCCTGGGTCAGGCCGTGATAACCCGGCGCCGTACCCGGCTCCCAGAACGGGGCCTGGGCGGCCAGCATCGAGGTCGCCTTGTCCCAGTCGTAGAGGTCTTCCTTGACCATCGGCTCCTTCCAGCCCGAGAGGCCGGCGGAGTGGCTCATCAGGTGGCTGACCTTGACCGCGTCCTTGCCGGCCGCGGCGAACTCCGGCCAGTAGCGGGCGACCGGGGCGTCGAAGTCGAGCTCGCCGCGATCGGCGAGCAGCAGGGCCGTCAGGGCGGTCATCGTCTTGGTGGTCGAGTAGACGTTGACGAGGGTGTCGCGCTCCCAGGGGCGGGTGCGGGCCTCGTCGGCGAAACCGCCCCAGAGATCGACCACGGTTTCCCCTTCCACCGTGGCGCAGAACGAAGCGCCGATGTCGGCGCCGCTGTCGAGATTGGCCTCGAACGCCGTGCGCACGCCGGCGTACTTGTCGTGGACGAGACCCTGAACTGCACCGTCGGCCATGGTCTGGCTCCTCCCATTTTGGGGGAGCCTAGCAGCCCTGGGCGGCTAGCCGAAGAGTTTGCCGAACAGGCCCTTGCGCGGCGGCGCTGGCGGCGGGGCGATGTCGCCGGCCAGGTCGGGCAAGCCGGCTTTGCGCGAGACCAGCACCTCGATGTACTCCGCGTGGATGCCGCGGCCGAGGTCGTCGATGGTCCAGATCGTGGTGCTCAGGCCGCTGACGGAGTCCCAGTACGCGGCGATGTCGTAGCCCCAGTCGATGGTCACCAGCGAGCCGTTCGGGTCCATCGGGTTGCCGTGATAGACCGGCTCGAGCAGGTGGTCGACGCCGCCGTCCGGGCGACGGGCGGCGCGGCGGACCGACGGCTTTTCCTTGTTCACGATCGGCACGGTGCAGACGTGCAGGCCGCCCGGCTTCAGGGTGCGGGCGATCTCGCGCAGGGCCAGATCCGGCGCGAAGACGTGCTCCATGACGTCCTGGGTGACGACAAGGTCGAAGCTGGCGTCGGCGAAGGTCTGGCGCTCGAGATCCTCGGACCGCCAGCCGCCGGCCGGATGGGTCGATCCCCAGGGGATCGACGGGTCGTACTGGCTGGCCCTGTAGCGCGGCGCCTGGTCGGCCAGGCGCCGGCTGGCGGCGGTGCCGGGCGAGCTTTCGTGGATCGTCAGCTCGCGCCAGTTGGGCCGCAGCTGGGCGAGCACCGAGAACAGCGCCCGCTCGCGCGGTTGGGCGTTGCAGGTCTGGCAGAGGAAGTGGTCCCGCAGCCAGGGATCCCTGGCCGCGAAGGTGGCGGGTAGTTCGCAGACTGGGCAGAAGCCGTCGACCTGGAAGAGGAAGTCGGCCATCTGCTCGGGTCCTCTAGATCAGCGCACCATGGCAGTGCTTGAACTTCTTACCCGAGCCGCAGGGACATACCTGGTTGCGACCTGTCTGCTCCCAGCCGTCGGGCAGGGCCGTGATCGGCAAAGCCTGGCGCTGTTCGGCCGAGAGGCCGTCAGGCAGGGCGCCCATCTGGGCCGCGTTCTCGCCAGTGAGCGGGTCCATGTGGACTTCTGTCAAGCCGGACAGCGGCGCGATGGGTTCGGGCTCGGCGAACTGGAACTCGACGGTCATCAGCCAGCGGGTGACGTTCTGGCGCAGATCGACGAGAAGCTTCTCGAACAGCGTGAACGCCTCGGTCTTGTACTCGTTCAGCGGATCGCGCTGGCCGTAGCCGCGCAGGCCGATGACGTTGCGCAGGTGATCGAGGTGCATCAGGTGCTCGCGCCACTGCAGATCGATCATCTGCAGCAGGAAGCTCTTTTCCAGATTGCGCATCTGGTCAGGGCTGATGGCGGTCTCACGTTCGGCGGCGCGGGCGTCCGCCGCCTGTTGGAGGCGCGCGAGGATTTCTTCGTTGGCGATGCCTTCCTCGGCCGCCCACGCGGCGAGCGGCAGGTCGAGACCGAGCAGTTCCTGGACGCGCTCGGTCAGGCCGGCGATGTCCCACTGCTCGGCGTAGGCCTTGGGCGGCAGGTGGCGCTCGACCAGGTCCTCGACGGTGTCCTGGCGCATCTCGGTGATGATTTCCGAGAGGTCGGCGGCGGTCATGAACTCGGCGCGCTGCTCGAACACGGCCTTGCGCTGGTCGTTCACGACGTCGTCGTACTTGAGCAGGTTCTTGCGGATCTCGTAGTTGCGCTGCTCGACGCGCTTCTGGGCCTTCTCGATGGCGGCGTTCAGCCACTTGTGGGTGATCGCTTCGCCTTCCTGGACGCCGAAGGTGCGCATGATCGCGTCCAGGCGCTCGCCGGCGAAGATACGCAGCAGGTCGTCCTCGCAGGAGAGGAAGAACTTCGAGTGGCCGGGGTCGCCCTGACGGCCGGTCCGGCCGCGCAGCTGGTTGTCGATCCGGCGGCTTTCGTGGCGCTCGGTGCCGAGCACGTAGAGGCCGCCGGCGGCCAGGGCCTGCTCCTTCAGCGCCTTGGTGTCGGCCTCGATGCGGGCGCGCTCCTCGGCGGCGGCCTCGGGCGTGACCTCGATGCCGAGACCGCGCTGTTCCTCGCGCCACTTCAGCACGCGGATGTCGATGTTGCCGCCCAGCTGGATGTCGGTGCCGCGGCCGGCCATGTTGGTGGCGATGGTCACCGCGCCGGGGATGCCGGCGTCGGCCACGATCATGGCTTCCTGCTCGTGGTAGCGGGCGTTCAGAACGTTGTGCGGCACGCCGTTCTGGGGCTTGCCGTTATGCTCGAACTTATGGGCCTTGAGCAGCTCGGACAGCTGTTCGGACTTCTCGATCGAGACGGTGCCGACCAGGATCGGCTGGCCGCGCACGTAGCAGGCCTCGATCTGCTTGATGATCGAGTCGTTCTTCTCGCGCTCGGTGCGATAGACCTCGTCGTCGTCGTCGATCCGCGCGACCGGACGGTTGGTCGGGATTTCCGAGACGTCCATCTTGTAGATGTCGCCGAACTCCTGGGCTTCGGTCGCGGCGGTGCCGGTCATGCCCGAGAGCTTGGTGTAGAGGCGGAAGTAGTTCTGGATGGTGACCGAGGCCAGGGTCTGGTTCTCGGGCTGGATGTTGGCGCCTTCTTTGGCCTCGATGGCCTGGTGCAGGCCCTCGGACAGGCGGCGGCCCTGCATCATGCGGCCGGTGAACTCGTCGATCAGGATCACCTCTCCGGCGCGGACGATGTAGTCCTTCTCGCGGGTGTAGAGGACGTTGGCGCGCAGCGCCTGATTCACGTGGTGGACGATCGAGACGTTGGCCGCGTCGTAGAGGCCGGCCGAGTCGGGATCGAGATGGCCGCCGGCGGTCAGCAGCTCTTCGACCCTCTCGGAGCCTTCCTCGGTCAGGATAACCTGGCGCTGCTTCTCGTCGTGGTCGAAGGTCGTGGGATCTTGGATCAGCTCCTTCATGACCAGATCGATGGTCTTGTAGAGCTCGCTGCGGTCCTCGGTCGGGCCCGAGATGATCAGCGGGGTGCGGGCTTCGTCGATCAGGATGGAGTCGACTTCGTCGACGATCACGAAGTTATGGCCGCGCTGGACCATTTCGGTGGGGTCGTAGACCAGGTTGTCGCGCAGGTAGTCGAAGCCGAACTCGTTGTTCGTGCCGTAGGTGATGTCGGCCTGGTAGGCGGCCTGGCGCTGGCCCTGGCTGAGGCCGTGGACGATGACGCCGGTCGAGAGGCCGAGAAAGGCGTAGACCTGGGCCATCCAGTCGCCGTGCAACTGAGCCAGGTAGTCGTTGACGGTGATGACGTGCACGCCCTTGCCGGCGAGCGCGTTCAGATAGGTCGGCGAGGTGGCGACCAGGGTCTTGCCCTCGCCGGTGCGCATCTCGGCGATGCCGCCGTTGTGCAGCACGATGCCGCCGACCAGCTGGACGTCGAAGTGGCGTTGGCCCAGCACCCGGCGCGAGGCTTCGCGCACGACGGCGAAGGCTTCTTCGAGGAGCTGGTCGAGGGTCTCGCCTTTGGCCAGGCGGTCCTTGAACTCTTGGGTCTTGCCGCGAAGCTCGGCGTCGGAGAGCGCCTGCATCTTCGGCTCTAGCGCGTTGATCTTGGCGATCCGCGAGTTGAGGCCTTTGACCTTGCGGTCGTTCGAGGAGCCGAAGAAGCGTTGGAAGATGCTCAAGGGAAATCGTTCCGGATTTGCGGGAGGGCCCGGCGGCGGCGCCTCTAAGCCTGCTCGCCTGCCCGGAAATTCCGCTCTTTTCAGGGCGCGCGAGACTTAAGCAGCGCCCATGCCAGTGTCAACGCGGCGAGGTTGATGTCTGCGTGAAGGGAGCCGCACGCCCACCTTCCGGTCATCCCGGCGAAAGCCGGAACCCAAGCTGGCCGTCAACCAAGCGAGAGCAGGTTATTCAGGTCCGGATAGAGATCGCGCCAGGTCGGATTGGCCGCCTCGATCAACTCGATTTTCCAGCGACGCTTCCATTCCTTGATCTGGCGTTCGCGACGAAATGCGCCTTCGCGACCTTCGAAGGCCTCGAACCAGGCGAGTTGAGTGACATCGTACTTGGCGGCGAAACCGCGCCGGACCTTCTCTTTGTGTTCGAAGATCCGCTTCGGAAGGTCGTCGGTGCTTCCGGTGTAGAGCGTCCCGTAGGGACCGCTCGCCAGGATGTAGGTGTAGAAGCCCCTCCCCCGCTCAGCTGAAGTTCAGCTTGGGTCCCGGCTTTCGCCGGGATGAGCGGGGGAGGGGGCAGTTCTCAAGTCAGGCCAGGCTTAGTAGATCTCGATGAGACCCGCCGCGCCCATGCCGCCGCCGATGCACATGGTGACGACGCCCCACTTGGCGCCGCGGCGCTTGCCTTCCTGCAGGATGTGGCCGGTCAGACGGGCGCCGGTCATGCCGTAGGGGTGGCCGATGGCGATGGAGCCGCCGTTGACGTTGTACTTTTCCGGGTCGATGCCGAGCTTGTCGCGCGAGTAGAGGCACTGCGAGGCGAAGGCTTCGTTCAGCTCCCACAGATCGATGTCTTCGATCTTCAGGCCATGACGTTCCAGCAGACGCGGCACGGCGAAGACCGGGCCGATGCCCATTTCGTCAGGGGCGCAGCCGGCGACGGCCCAGCCACGGAACGCACCGAGCGGCTCGAGACCGGCCTTGGAGGCGGCCTTGGCTTCCATCAGCACCACGGCGGCGGCGCCGTCCGACAGCTGCGAGGCGTTGCCGGCGGTGATGAACTTGCCTTCGCCGCGGACGGGCTGGAGCTTGGCCAGGCCTTCGATGGTGGTGTCCGGACGATTGCACTCGTCGCGATCGACCGTGTAGTCGACGATGCTTTCTTCCTTCGTCTCCTTGTTGACGACCTTCATCTTGGTCGCCATCGGGACGATTTCGTCCTTGAACTTGCCGGCCTGCTGGGCGGCGGCCATGCGGCGCTGCGATTCCAGGCTGTACTCGTCCTGAGCTTCACGGCTGACCTTGTAGCGTTCGGCGACGATGTCGGCGGTGTCGATCATCGGCATGAACAGAGCCGGGTACTGGGCGCTCAGGTTGCGGTCGAAGTTGTCGCCGCCGCCGCCGCCGCCCGGGAAGGACAGGGACTCGACGCCCGCGCCGATGGCGACGTCAGCGCCGTCGTTACGGATGTAGTTGGCGGCCGTGGCGATGGTCTGCAGGCCCGACGAGCAGAAGCGGTTGACGGTCACGCCCGACGTGGTGATCGGCAGGCCGGCCAGCAGGCCCGCTTGACGGCCCAGGTTGCCGGCGCCGTGCGCGACGTTGCCGAGGATCACGTCTTCGACGGCGGCCTTGTCGACGCCCGAGCGCTCGACCGCATGCTTGATCGCATGAGCGGCCATGGTGACGGTCGGGGTCATGTTGAACCCGCCGCGTTGGGACTTGGCCAGGCCCGTCCGAGCGTAGGAGACGATTACGGCTTCACGCGTCATGAAATGATTCCTCCGAAAAAAATGAGGCCGCGACGGCTGTTATCCGGTCCGGGCGGCTTTAGATCGGGCGCGACCTTTGCATCCCCGCGCCGAGTTGGCTAGGGACGGGCAAGCGCCTGCGGGCGGTTTTCGCACACGAGGTACGTCGACAATGACGAACTCCGCCTTCCGTCGCGTCCCGAACGCGCTGGCGCTGGCCGCGGTCATGCTGGTCGCGGCGACGCTGCTCGTCGCCTGCGGCGATCGCGGCGGAACCGAGGGCGCGCCCGCGCCCGGCGACACCGCCGTGGCCAAGGTCGACGGCAAGACGGTTTGGGCCTCGGACGTGAAGCGCGAGGCGGTGGCCCAGGGCCTGATCGGCGAAGGCGAGCCGCTGGACGTCTCCTCGGACCTGTTCCGCCGGGTGTTGGACGAGGTGGTCGATCAGAAGCTGCTGGCCGCCGAGGCGCTGAGCCGCAAGCTGGACAAGGATCCCGTGGCGCAGAAGCGGCTGGCCGCGGCCCGCGAGCGCATCCTCGGCGACATGCTGGTCGAGAGCGTGGTCGCCGACGCCGTCAACGACAACGCCATCCGCGGGCTCTACCAGGAGCAGCTGAAACTGGCCAAGCAGTCGGAGGAGATCCGCGCCCGCCAGATCGTCGTCGCCACCGAGGCCGAGGCCGAGGCGGTGCGCAAGCTGCTGGCGACCGGGGCGTCGTTCGACGCCCTGGCGATGGAGCGCTCGACCGACGCGGCGACCCGGTTCAACGGCGGCGACCTCGGCTACTTCACCGTGGACGTCATGCCCGAGGCCTATGCGGCCAACCTCAAGACGTCGAAGGTCGGCGACATCGTCGGCCCGTTCGGTATCGAGGGCGGCTGGGCGATCCTGAAGATCGAGGACCGGCGGCTGGAGCAGCCGATCACCTTCGAGGCGGCCAGACCGCAGATCGTGCGTTTCCTGACCTATGACCAAGTCCGCGACCTGCTGGAGAAGCTCCGAAGCCGGGCGAAGGTCCAGACGCTGATCGGCGCGCCGCAAGACGTGCCGGGTCAGCCGAAGGAACCCGCCGACGCCCCGAAGACCGCTCCGCAAACTCCCGCGACGAAGGCCGCCCCGGCCGCGTCCGCCGCCTCAGCCAAGGCCGCCCAGCCATGACCAAAACGCCCGCCGCCCCGAAGAAGGCCGCCAAGTCCACCGCCGGCAAGGCGCTGGAAGCCGCCGCCAAGCCCGTCGAGGCGCTGGCCGGCGCGATCGTCGATCCGCTCGCCACCGCCATCAAGCGTGCCGCCAAGATGACCGAGCCGGTCCCGAAGGCCGAACCCGCCAAGCCCGCCAAGGGCGCGCTGCCGGTGTCGCCGCTGGCCGTACCGTTCCCGCAGATCCCGCCGATCGCTGGCGTGCAGCTGGCGACCGGCCGGGCCGGCTTTTACAAGCACGAGCGCGAGGACCTGCTGGTCATGCGCTTCGCCAAGGGCACGGCCGGCGCCGGCGTGTTCACCCGCCACGGCATCGGCTCGGCGCCGGTCGATTGGTGCAAGAAGCATCTGGAAATGACCAAGGGCGCCGACGTGCGCGCCTTGGTGGTCAACGCCGGCTGCGCCAACTCCTTCACCGGCAAGCCGGGCGCCGATGCGGTGCGGCGGGTGGCCTCGGCCGTCGCCAAGCGCTTCGACTGCCGCCAGCGCGACGTGATGGTCGCCTCGACCGGGGTGATCGGCGTGCTGCTGGACGATACCAAGATCGCCCACCGGCTGCCGGACGTGGAAGCCAAGCTGATCGACGACGGCTGGGCCGGCGCGGCGCGGGCGATCATGACCACCGACACGTTCCCGAAAGGCGCCTACGCCGAGGCGACGATCGACGGCGAGAAGGTTCGCATCGCCGGCATCGCCAAGGGCTCGGGCATGATCGCGCCGGATATGGCGACGATGCTGGCCTTCGTGGCCACCGACGCCAAGATCTCGTCGACCGCCCTGCAGACCCTGGCCAGCCTCTACACCCGCAACAGCTTCAACGCGGTGACGGTGGACGGCGACCGGTCGACCAACGACACCCTGCTGCTGTTCGCGACCGGCCAGTCCAGCGCGCCGAACATCACCCGCGCCGGCGACCGCCGGCTGGCCGATTTCCGCGAGAAGCTGGAGGCCGTGCTGATGGACCTGGCGCTGCAGCTGGTCCGCGACGGCGAGGGCGCCAGCAAGTTCGTGAAGGTGACGGTGAGCGGCGCCGAAAGCTCGGCCAGCGCCCGCAAGATCGCCCGCACCATCTGCGAGAGCCCGCTGGTCAAGACCGCCTTCGCCGGCGAGGACGCCAACTGGGGCCGGATCGTCATGGCCGTCGGACGCGCCGACGAGCCGATCGACCGCGACCGGGTGAAGGTGCAGTTCGGGCCGCTGGTCGCCGCGCAGGACGGTCTCATCTCTCCGACCTACGACGAGGCCAAGATGAGCGCCTACATGAAGAACCAGGAACTGGAGGTGTCGGTGGACGTCGGCGTCGGCCGCGCCTCGGCGACCATGTGGACCTGCGACCTGACCAAGCAGTACGTCGCGATCAACGGCGACTATCGGTCGTAGGGGCTGTCTAGTTCCTCCCCCGCTGGGGGAGGTGGATCGCCGCCTTGGCGGCGAGACGGAGGGGGACTGCTCTCACGTGAAGTGCGTCCCCCCTCAGTCAGCCATTCGGCTGACAGCTCCCCCAGAGGGGGAGCACTTCGCCTTAGCTTAGTCGATCGGCGACCAGCGCTTCTCGGCGGCGGGCTTGGCGCCACGCTTGGGGCCCTTGAACTGCGACTGGTCGATCGGCGTGGTCGCGGCGCGCTCGCCATGAGCGCGCTGGCCGCCGGCGCGGTGGTCGGTGTGGCGCTGGGGCTGGCCCTGGCGCTGTTCGCCGCCGCCCTGGCGTTGACCGCCGGCCTTGGCCGGCCGGTTGCGCTGCTTGCGCAGGCCCGGGGGCAGGTCGCTGCGGCCCTGCGGCTTGCCGCCGCCGCCGCCGCGTGCGGCGTTCTTGCGGCCGGCCTCGGCGCGTTCGGCCGCCACTTCCGGCATCGCCTGGGTCATGACGTGCAGACCGCGGTCGTTGCGGCGATCGAAGGACGGGATGGTCTGGCGGGTGACCTTCTGGATGTCCTTCAGCAGGTTGCGCTCGTCGTCGGCGCAGAACGCCACGGCCGAGCCGTCGGCGCCGGCGCGGGCCGTACGGCCGATCCGGTGGACGTAGGCTTCGGGCACGTTCGGCAGCTCGTACTGGATGACGTGGCTGACCGCGTCGATGTCGATGCCGCGGGCGGCGATGTCGGTGGCCACCAGCGCGCGGACTTCGCCGGCCTTGAAGGCGGCCAGGGCGCGCTCGCGCTGGCCCTGGCTCTTGTCGCCGTGGATGGCGGCGGCTTCGACGCCGGCCGCCTCGAGCGACTTGGCCACGCGGTCGGCGCCGCGCTTGGTGCGGGTGAAGACGATCACACGCTTGAAGTCGCGCTCGGCGAACATCTCGCAGAGCAGGGCGCGCTTGCGGGCGGTCTCGACGAAGATGACCTGCTGCTTGATGCGCTCGACCGTGGTGGCCTGCGGGGTCACCGAGACCTTGGTCGGGTTGGGGCGCAGCAGTTCGCCGGCCAGCTTCTCGATCTCGCTGGGCATGGTGGCCGAGAAGAACAGGTTCTGACGCAGGCGCGGCAGGTGCTTCACGATCTGCCGGATCGGCACGATGAAGCCCATGTCGAGCATCTGGTCGGCCTCGTCGAGGACGAACATTTCGACGCCCTGCAGGGTGATGGTCTTCTCTTGCAGGTGGTCGAGCAGGCGGCCCGGCGTGGCGACCAGGACGTCGACGCCCGGGGCCATGGCGCGCATTTGGCCGCCATACTTCACGCCGCCGAAGATCACGGCGACGCTGAGGTTCATGTGCTTGCCGTAGGCCTTGAAGCTTTCGGCGATCTGGGTCGCCAGCTCGCGGGTCGGCGAGAGCACCAGCACGCGGCAACCGCGGCGCGGCGCGGCCTGCTTTTCAGCGGCCAGGCGGTGGATGATGGGCAGGGCGAAGGCGGCGGTCTTGCCGGTGCCCGTCTGGGCGATGCCGAGCAGGTCCTTGCCGGCCAGCACGCCGGGGATGGCCTGGGCCTGGATCGGGGTCGGCTTTTCATAGCCCTCGTCGTTGAGGGCCTTGAGCAGCATCTTGTCGAGGCCGAGGTCGGTAAACTTGGTCAAACGAGTGTCTTTCACGGATGCGCCGAGCGCGGCCGCTCGCATGCAGCGAGGGTCGCGAAGGTCGCGGGTCATTTGTGGAAAGCCCCCGCGTGGCGGGGCGATCTATGCGATCTCTTCAGGGCGCTCGACAGCTGGGTCCGAAGTGCGGAACCATCACGCGGCTGGAGCGCCGATAGCGCCACGAATGTTGCGGCGCAGCAGGGGTATGGCTGGCGGCGCGCCGAAAGTCAAGGTTTGCAAGGGATTGCCGAGGCCGATGCCCGAAATGCCGGACGACCTGCCGCTGACCGAGCGCCATGCGGTGCGGGTGGTGGTGCGCGATTGCGAGGGGCGGATCCTGCTGTTCCATACGCGCGACGTCGCCGAGCCGGAGCAGGGCGAGTGGTGGGAGCTGCCCGGCGGCGGCATCGACGCCGACGAGACCTATCTCGACGCGGCGCTGCGTGAACTGCGCGAGGAGACCGGCATCGTGGCCCGGGCCGATCAGGTTGGCCGCCCGTCGTGGCGGCGCACCGCAACCTTCCGCTATCGGCGGGCCCGGCGGTTGCAGCACGAGGTGGTCGTCGAGGTGACGCTCGACGGGCGCGGCGCGGCGATCGACGAGACCGGGCGCCTCGACTACGAGCTCGAGGACTACACCGACTATCGCTGGTGGACGCCGGCCGAGATCGAGAGACACGACGGCCGCTTCTATCCGGGGCGGCTGCCGGCCCTGCTGGCGCGGTTCCTGGCCGGCGAGGACATCGACGAGCCGTTCGAGCTCTGGTCCTGACCCCTTGCAATCGCGGGCGCATCCCGCGAGGAAGCTGCCATGTCCGACACCAAGCGCATGGTTCTCGTCGCCGCCGCGGCGCTCATCGACTCCGACGGCCGGGTGCTGATCTGTCAGCGTCCGCCGGGCAAGCAACTGGCCGGGCTGTGGGAATTTCCGGGCGGCAAGGTCGAGCCGGGCGAGACGCCCGAACAGTGCCTGATCCGCGAACTGGACGAGGAACTGGGCATCGTCGTCTCGCACGCCTGCCTGGCGCCGTTCGTGTTCGCGAGCCACACCTACGAGGACTTCCACCTGCTGATGCCGCTCTATCTGGTGCGGCGCTGGGAGGGCGCGGTCACCGCCAAGGAGCATTCCGGCATCGCCTGGGTGAAGCCGATGAAGCTCACCGACTATCCGATGCCGCCGGCCGACGCGCCGCTGGTGGCCTGGCTGCGCGACCTGATCTGAGATGAAAAAGGCCCGCGGTGAGCTCGGATCACCGCGGGCCTCTCAGGGCCGGAGCTAGCTAGTCCCCAACCGGTTCGACGCAGGCTGTGCATCGGACCTCTCAAGGTTGAACCCGAGTCCCGACGCAACGCCAGCGCCATATCGCCGTTCGATTGGGGCGAAACGTCGCACCTTGGCGCGACCGCGATTGATAAGCGTCGAGCGCGCTTGTTCGGGCTCGCAGTAAGTTTAGCTTATCCCGATGCCGACCCTCCGACAGCTGCGCTACCTGACCGCCCTCGCCGACGAGCGCCACTTCGGCCGCGCCGCGGCGGCTTGCCATGTCACCCAGCCGGCGCTGTCGATGCAGATCCGCGAGCTGGAAGCCGAGCTGGACCTGGTGCTGGTCGAGCGCGGCCGCAGCGCCAGCGTGCTGACCCCGGACGGCGCGGCCCTGGCCGAGCGGGCGCGCGCGCTGACCGCGGGGGTCAAGGATCTGGAGGACTTCGCGCGCGAGCGCCGCGGCGCGGGCTCGCGGCGGCTGGCGCTGGGGATGATCCCGTCGGTGGCGCCCTATCTGCTGCCGCGGGTCCTGCCCGTGCTGCAGGCGGTGCTGCCGGGGCTGGAGCTGAAGGTGCGCGAGACCCAGACCGCAGCGCTGCTGACCGAACTGGCGGCGGGCGACCTGGACGCGGTGATCGCGGCCGCGCCGCTGGCGGCGGACGGGATCGAGACCGTGCCGCTGTTCGAGGACCCGTTCCTGCTGGCCAGCCCGGCGGCCGCGCCGCTGGCCGCAGAGGATCCGCGGCGGCTGCCGCCCGACCGGCTGCTGCTGCTGGAAGAGGGCCATTGCCTGCGCGACCAGGCGCTTGGGGCCTGCGAACTCAGCGACCTCGCCACCTTCGGCGCGACCAGCCTCACGACGCTGCTGCAGCTGGTGGCGCACGGGCAGGGCGTGACCTTGCTGCCGCAGATGGCCGCCCGGGACCTGGCCGATCCACGCATCAGTCTGGCGCGGTTTCCGGACCCGGCCCCGCGGCGGACCATCGTCATGGCCTGGCGCGCCGGCTCGGCGCGGCGCCGCCAACTGAAGGACATTGCTGCGCGGCTGACAGCGGAGGCGGCCGATGACGCCTGAACCCTGGCTGATGGAGTTCATGGCCCAGGAGCGGCTGCCGGCGAGCTACGAAACGGTGGTGCGCGAGGTGGCGGTTCCGCTGGCGGAGCGCATCGCCGCGGCCGCGCGGCCGGGCGGGATCGTGGTCGGGATCTGCGGTCCGCAGGCCAGCGGCAAGTCGACCCTGACCGTGGTGCTGGCGCGGCTGCTGGAGCGGCGCGGCCTGAAGACGGCGGCGATTTCGCTGGACGATCTCTATCTGACGCGGGCCGAACGGCAGGACCTGGCGCGTCAGGTGCATCCGCTGCTGGCGGTGCGCGGGGTTCCGGGCACCCACGACGTGACCCTGGGCGTGGAGATGCTGCGGGCGCTGCGCACGCCGGGGATCCACGAGCGGCCGGTGTTCGAGAAGGCCCGCGACGACCGCCGCGACCACGGCGCGCCGTTCGAAGGTCCGGCGGACGTGGTGCTGTTCGAGGGCTGGTGCGTCGGCGCGCGCGCCCAGCCGGCGCAGGCGCTGGCCGCGCCGGTCAACGCGCTTGAGGCGCAGCGGGACGACGACGGCGCCTGGCGCGAGTTCGTGAACGCGGCGCTGGCCGGCCCCTATCAGCAGCTGTTCGGGGGACTCGACCTGCTGGTGCTGCTGCAGGCCCCGAGCTTCGAAGTGGTGCTGGGCTGGCGGATCGAGCAGGAGCGCAAGCTGCGCGAGCGGCTGGCGCGCGAGGGCGCGGACGCCGGCCGGGCGATGAGCGACGCGCAGGTCGAAGCCTTCATCGCCCACTACGAGCGGCTGACGCGCTGGATCCTGGCGGAGATGCCGGCGCGCGCCGACGTCGTGGTGGCCCTGGACGCGGATCGGCGACCGACCCTGCGGGCATGAAAAAGGCCGCCCCGGCGGACCGGAGCGGCCTTCGAAAGGCGTGAGCCGAGGCCTTAGGCGGCCGGTTCGGCGTTCAGCACCGTGGTCAGACGGGCGCGCAGGGCAGGGTCTTTCTGCACGGCGGCCGACATGTCGTTGTATTGTTGCGGCGACAGGCCGCTGGCCTGCACGGCCGCGCCCATCTTGCCGATCATTTCCTTCTGCACCTCGGCCTTGGTCGGGCCGTCGGCGCCGGCCATCTTCGGGGTGTACTCGCCGTTGATCTTCTGGATCTCGGTCATCGCCGAGCCGAAGGCCTTCAGATCAGCGTCGGAGAAGCCGCCCGCGGCAGGCGCTTCAGCGGCGGGTGCGGCCGGAGCGGTCTGGGCTTGCACGGAAGTCGCGGCGACAGCGGCGCCGAGCAGGCCGGCGGCCAGGATAGCAATACGCATGTAGGGGGGTTCCTGTAGTCGTTTTGGGGTCGAGCCAGGATCGAGCTTAGAGCGCCGACGTGGCCAAAAAGCGACCCGGCTTGGCCGTTCGGTCCGTGAAGATTTCGTGGCGCCCAGGATCGATGCAGCCGGCCCGGTCCGCGGGCGCCGCAAATCCCGTCGACAACGGCGATATCTCACCTATAGATTGCGATCGCCCTCCGATGCAGCTGAGGGCCGCTGGGGGGCGTCATGAGAATTGTCGGCATCGTCGTCGCGTGCCTGTTGCTGGCCGCGTGCACTACCACCAATGCCCAGCTTGCGAGCTCGGCGAGCGTCAAGCCGCCGCCCGGCGCGCGCGTGCTGATGGTCGAGCCGGACGTGCAGCTGTCGCTGCTGACCGCGTCGGGCGTCCAGGAGCCGAAGGCCGACTGGAGCGCGGCCGGCAAGGCCAACCTGACCGCCGAGGTCGAAAAGGCGCTGAAGGCGCGGGCGCACAACTACAAGCCGCTGAACCCCGACGAGGCCATGGCCGGCCGCGTCGGTCAGCTGCTGCGCCTGAACGAAGCGGTCGTGACCTCGGTGCAGTACTACTCGTACCTGCCGACCAAGCGCGGCGCGTTCGACTGGACCCTGGGCGAGGGCGCCCAGGCGATCGGAACCAACTACGAAGGCGACTACGCGCTGTTCGTGACCAGCAAGGGATCGTGGTCGAGCGGCGGGCGCTATGTCGCGTTCATCGCGGTGGCGGCGGTCGGCGGCGCGATCCCGATGGGCGGCCAGAGCGCGACGGCTTCGCTCGTCGACCTGAAGACCGGCCAGATCGTGTGGCACAGCACCGCCGTGGCGGCGCCGGGCACCGACATGCGCACGCCGGAGGGCGCGGCGGATCTGGTCGCATCGCTCCTGAAGACGCTGCCGCTCTAGCGCCATGCGCCGGACCGGCACGATACTGGCGTTCGGCGCGGCGCTTGCGGCCTGCGCCTCGCCGGCGCTCGCGCAAACGCGCGCGCCCGGCGCGCGGCCGAACCTGACCAGCGACGAAGGCGGGTTATGGGACGCCTCGGGCAAGGCCGAGCGCGAGGTGAAGACCTCGGCCGAGCTCAACACCGATCCGGCCCTGAACGCCTATGTGCGCGAGGTGACCTGCAAGGTCGCCGGGCCGTACTGCAGCGACATCCGCGTCTACGTGCTGGACCGGCCTTTCTTCAACGCCTCGATGGCCCCGAACGGCTACGCCGAGGTGTGGTCGGGCACGTTGCTGCGCGCGACGGACGAGGCGGAGCTGGCCTTCGTGCTGGGCCATGAGGTCGGGCACTTCGAGAAGAACCACACCCTGGAATCCTTCCGCGAGACCAAGGCGCGGGCCAATGCGGTGATGGTGGTGTCGGTCGGCCTGGCGATCGCCGGCGCCGCGGCCGCGGCCAGCGCGCCGACGGCCCAGAGCGCGCAGAGCATGACGGACGCCACGCGCGGGGTCATCGACGTGGTCTACCTGGCCGGGGTGGCTTCGCTGTTCGGGTTCAGCCGCGAGAACGAGCTGGAGGCGGACCAGGCCGGGCTGGCGCGGCTACGGGAAGCCGGCTACGCGCCGAGCGCCGCGCCCGACACCTGGCGCAACCGGATGAACGAGGCCCAGGCCTCCGACTTCAAGCGCGTGCGCGAAAGCGGCGCGCGCACCAACATCTTCGCCAGCCATCCGGTCGATCAAGAGCGCATGGCTGCACTCGAGACCCAGCTGAAGGGCGGGCCCGCGGCGGGCGAGGCCGGCCGCCAGCGGCACCGCGCGGCGATCCGGCCGCACCTGGCGGCCTGGCTGCGCGACGACCTGCGGCGGCGCGACTATGGCCAGACGCTGGCGGTGCTTTCGCGCCTGGCGGCCGACGGCGAGGACCTCGGGGTGCTGCAGTTCTATCGCGGCGAGACCTACCGGCTGCGCCGGGCCGACGGCGATCAGGCGCTGGCGCGCGACGCCTACCTGTCCGCCGCCGCCTACGCCGACGCGCCGGTCGCGGTCTGGCGCGAGCTGGGCGACATCCGCCGTAAGGAAGGCGACGTCGCCGGGGCGCGTACAGCCTATCAGAGCTACCTCGCCAAGGCCGCCGACGCCGACGACGCCTGGCTGGTGCAGGACAGCCTCAACAGCCTTTCACAAGGAAACTGACCATGGGGAAAACCACCATGCGGGTCATTCGTCCGCTGCTCGCCGTCGCGCTGGCTTCGCAGCTGGCCGTCGGCTGCGAGACCGTCAAGCTGGCGCCGGCCGGGCCGTTGGCCGTGGGCGCCGGGCAGCAGGTGACCCTGGGCCGAAACTGGTCGGACGTCAGCGTGATGATGTATCCGCGCGCCAAGAAGGTGCATCTGCTGACCATCGACGGGCCGCTGCTGAACCGGCTCTACCTGACCGAGGGCCTCGCGGTCGGCGAGCGCATGGTCGCCTCGGCCAGCAAGGAGAAGCCGACCCCGGCGGTGCGCTCGGGCATGTCGGCCACGGAGCGCCTGGAATTCGTCGCCGACAGCGTCGCGGCCATGGACTATCAGCGCGTCCAGACCGCCAAGCCGCGTCCGGCCAAGCTGGGCGAGGCCCCGGCGATCCGCTTCGACCTGTCGGCCCAGACGTCGGACGGCCTGGACGTGAAGGGCGCGGGCGTGGTCGCCGAGAGCGGCGGCAAGCTCTACGTCATCCTCTATCTCGCGCCGGCCGAGCACTACTTCCAGGCCAACCTGGCCGAGGTGGAGCAGATCATGTCCTCCGCCCGGATCGTCGGCTGAGCTAGTCCTCGTCCCGCGGCAGCGGGTTCTCGACGACGCCGAGCGCGTCGGCCAGGCGCATCTTGGCCGAGCCGGGCTTCAGCGGCTTCTGCTGGCTGGGGTCGGGCGCCCAGCCGGTCAGGGTCAGGATCTCGAAGGTCGCGGGCACGCGGCCGTCGGGCTCGGCGAAGCGCTCGACATAGATCTCGAAGGCGCGGGCCAGGACCTGGCGGGTCAGCCGCTTGGGGTGGCGCTCGGCCAGGACGCTGGTCTCGCCCATGGCGCGCAGGTCGGCGAGCAGCTTGAGCGGGTGGGCGTAGCGGACGGTGACGCGGTCGACGTCGGCCACCGGCAGAGCGAAGCCCGAGCGCTGCAGCAGGCCGGCGGCGTCGTAAGGGTCGGCGAAGGGCGAGACGCGGGAACCCGCGCCGCCGGTCAGTTCGGCCTCGGCGGCGAGCAGCGACTGGCGCAGCTCGGTCAGGGTCGCGCCGCCCAGCAGCGAGCCGATGAACAGGCCGTCCGGCTTCAGCGCGCGGCGGATCTGGATCAGCGCCCCGACCACGTCGTTGGTCCAGTGCAGGGCCAGGGTCGAGACGACCAGGTCGAGGCTGCCGGCCGCGAAGGGCAGGCGCTCCTCGTCGGCGACCAGGCGCAGGCCCTGGCGACCGGCCAGCATCTTCGGCGACAGGTCGGCCTCGACCAGCAAGCCGACGCGGGCGGCGGCGTCGCTCTCGGCGAGGAACCGCGCGAAATGGCCGTTGCGCGCGCCCAGATCGACGGCGCGCGGGAAGTCGCGCATGATCGCCTCGAGGCGCACCACGGCGTCCTCGGCGGCGCGAGCCTTGAGGAAGTCGGCGGCGGCGTAGCCGGTGGCGGCGCGGTCCAGACGGGCGCGGTGCTGGTCGCGGTCGAATATGCGGGGCGGGGCGGGCATGGGCTTTCTAGATGGCGATGCGGACGCCCGGTGGAAACCCGGGCCGCGCGCGAAGGCCGCGGTTCGTACCGCGCTGGACCTGCTTTTCCCACCCCAATCGCTCGACGGCGGCGCGCCGGCGATGAGCGGCGGCCTCAGCGCCGCCGCCTGGAGCATGATCCCGTTCATCGACGGGCCGCTGTGCGACGGCTGCGGGCTGCCGTTCGAGTACGACCTGGGCCACGGGGTGCGCTGCGCCGACTGTTCGGCCCGGCCGCGGGCGTTTTTCCGGGCGAGGGCCGCCTGCCTCTACGACGAGACCTCGCGCGGGCCGATCCTGCAGCTCAAGCACGCCGACCGCACCGACCTGGCGCCATTGATGGCCCGCTGGATCAGCCGCTCGGCCCGCGAGCTGCTGGACGAGGCCGACGCCTTGGTTCCAGTGCCGCTGCATCGCTCGCGGCTGCTGGGACGTCGCTACAACCAGGCCGCCGAGATCGCCCGGCCGCTCAGCCGGCTGTCGGGGGTGGCCTATCTGCCGGACGCGCTCGGGCGGGTGCGGGCGACGGCGCCTCAGGGCGGCAAGTCGGGGAGCGGGCGGCGGCGCAACGTGGCCGCGGCCTTCGAAGTGCCGCCGGCCAAGGCCAGGCGGGTGGCCGGCAGGACCATCCTGCTGATCGACGACGTAATGACCACCGGCGCCACTTTGGAAGGCTGCGCGCGGGCTTTGCTGGCGGCGGGCGCGCTGCGCGTGAATGCCGCAGTGGTCGCGAGGGTTAAAGAAACCTCAAGTCGGGCCATATAGAACCGAAACCGTAGCAACCCGTTTCAGTTGAGCCATGGCCGAAGTCACCATTTATACGAAGCCGTACTGCCCCTACTGCATCCGCGCGGTGTCGCTGCTGGAGAAGAAGGGCGTGGAGTTTAACGAGATCGAAGCCGCCTTCGATCCGGAGAAGCGCCAGGAGATGGTCCAGCGCGCCAACGGCCGCGCGACCTTCCCGCAGATCTTCATCGGCGAGCAGCACATCGGCGGCTGCGACGACATGATGGCGCTGGAATACGACGGCAAGCTGGACGCGCTGCTGGCCGCCTGAGGCTTGAGCGCGGGCCGGCTCTGACCTATCGGAGTTGGCCATGACCCTGCGCGTCGGCCTGATCCAGACGAGAACCCCCGCCAGCCACGAAGCGGCCCTGGCGCACGTGACGCCGCTGGTGCGGCAGGCGGCGGCGGAGGGCGCGAGCTTCATCGCCACGCCCGAGGGGACCAACATCCTGCAGAAGGACAAGGCCGCGCTGCTGCCGCAGCTGACCTTGCTGGAGAACGATCCCGTGGTGCGGGGCCTGCGGGCGCTGGCCGCCGAGCTTGGCGTCACCATCCTGATCGGCTCGGCGCTGGTGAAGCGCGCCGACGGCAAGGCCGCCAACCGCGCGGCCCTGATCACGCCGCTGGGCGAGATCGCCGCCACCTACGACAAGCTGCATATGTTCGACGTGGACTTGCCGACGGGCGAGACCGCGCGCGAAAGCGAGACCTACGAGCCGGGCGCTCAGGCGGTGGCGGCGCGGGCCGGCGAGCTGAAGCTAGGCCTCACCATCTGCTACGACGTGCGGTTCCCGGCGCTGTATCGCGCCCTGGCCCTGGCTGGGGCCGAGGTGATCGTCACGCCGGCCGCCTTCACCCGACCGACCGGCGAGGCGCACTGGGAGACGCTTCTGCGCGCCCGGGCCATCGAGACCGGAAGCTTCGTGCTGGCCCCGGCCCAGGGCGGCTTCCACGAGGACGGCCGTGGCACCTGGGGCCGCACCCTGGCGATCGGGCCGTGGGGCGAGGTGCTGGGCAAGCTCGACCACGACGAGCCGGGCGTGCTGATCGCCGACCTGGATCTGGCGGCCGTCGCCAAGGCGCGGGCGGCGATTCCGGCGCTGCCCAATGCGCGGAGCTTTGCGGCGCCTATATCCATCGCATGATCCGTTACGCGCTCATCTGCGAACACGACCACGCGTTCGAGGGCTGGTTCGGCTCGTCGGACGATTTCGACGACCAGGCCGGCCGCGGGCTGGTCTCGTGCCCGTTCTGCGACAGCAAGGCGGTCGAGAAGCAGATCATGGCCCCGTCGGTGGCGGGGACGAAGAAGAGCGCCGGGGCCGACCTCTCGCCGCAGATGCGCTCGATGGTGATGGAGGCGATGGGCAAGGTCCGCGCCCACGTCGAGGAGAACTTCGACTATGTCGGCGACGCCTTCGCCGGCGAGGCCCGCGCCATCCACGAGGGCCGCTCGGAGGACCGCGGCATCTATGGCGAGGCCAGTCCCGCCGAGATCAAATCGCTGAAGGACGACGGGATCGCGATCGCGCCGTTGCCGCCGGCCACCCCGAAGAAGTCGGACGTGAACTGACGTTCCTTGCCGCCGCGCCTGACGCCCCATAGGCTCGCCGCCAGTTCATGGGGAGCGTCAATGATCCGTACCTTCACCGCCGCCGTCTTGGCGGCCGCCGCCGTCGCCTCGCCTGCGATGGCGCAGAGCCCGCGTCCTGACCAGCTGGCGTTCCGCGACCTCTACAAAGAGCTGATCGAGATCAACACCACCCTGTCGGTCGGCAGCTGCACGGCGGCGTCCGAGGCGATGGCTGCGCGGCTGAAGGCGGCGGGCTTCGCTGACGAGGACCTGAAGATCATCGTCGCGCCGGACCGCCCCAAGGACGGCAATCTGGTGGCGACGCTGAAGGGGACCGACGCCAAGGCCAAGCCGATCCTGCTGCTGGCCCACATCGACGTGGTCGAGGCCAATCGCGACGACTGGGAGCGCGACCCGTTCAAGCTGGTCGAGGAGAACGGCTTCTTCTACGCCCGCGGCGCGGCCGACGACAAAGCCCAGGCCGCGGTCTGGGTCGATACGCTGGCCCGCTACAAGACCGAGGGCTTCAAGCCCAAGCGCACGATCCGCATGGCGCTGACCTGCGGCGAGGAGACACCCGACACCTTCAACGGCGTCCAGTACCTGATCAAGAACCACCGCGAGCTGATGGACGCCGCCTTCGTGCTCAACGAGGGCGCGGGCGGGCGGCTGGACGCGCAGGGACAACGCGTCTCGCTGGGCGTCCAGGCCGGCGAGAAGGTCTATCAGGACTACACCCTGGAAGTGACCAATCCGGGCGGCCACTCCTCGGCGCCGGTGCGCGACAACGCGATCTATCACCTGTCGCAGGGGCTGGCGCGGCTGGGCGAGTACGACTTCCCGGTGAAGCTCAACGACTCAGTGCGCGCCAACTTCGTGCAGATGGCCAAGATCGAGGGCGGTCCGATGGGCGAGGCGATGGCCGCCGTCGCCAAGGATCCGTCCAACGCCGCGGCGGTGGCGGCGGTGGCCCGCGATCCGGGCCGCAACTCGATGATGCGGACCACCTGCGTGGCGACCATGGTCAACGCCGGCCATGCGCCCAACGCCCTGCCGCAGCGGGCGCGGGCCAACGTCAACTGCCGGATCCTGCCGGGCGAGGGCGTCGAGGCCACCCGCGAGGCGCTGGTCAAGGTGCTCGCCGACCCGGCGATCAAGGTGACCACGGTCGGCGAGCCGAGCCCGGTCACCCCGCCGCCGGTCCTGAACAAGCAGATCATGGGGCCGGTCGAGACCGTCTCGGCCAAGCTGTGGCCGGGCGTGCCGATCGTGCCGGTGATGGCCACCGGCGCCACCGACGGCCGGTTCCTGAACGCGGTGGGCGTGCCGACCTACGGCCTGACCGGGATGTTCAGCGAGCCGACCGGCAACGGCGCCCACGGACTGAACGAAAAGATGCGCGTGCGCTCGCTCTATGAGGGCCGCGACTTCCTCTACGAGGTGGTCAAGCTCTACGCGAACCAGAAGTAGGGCGACCGCTCACCCCGGCGAGGGCCGGGGCCCAAGCGGCGCTCCGGCCTGGCTGGAGCGCCGCTTTTCGTTGGGGATTCAGCTTGGGTCCCGGCCTTCGCCGGGATGAGCGGAGCGGTCGTCAGAACGTCTTGCGCAGACCCAGCGACAGCACGTAGCCGGCGCCCTCGACCTCGCCGCGCAGGCGCGTGGTGGTGGCGGCCGGGGTGCCCTCGTAGAACACCGTGTCGTGGTGGACGTCGGAATTGGCGAAGTCGATGTAGGCGAAGGCCGCGTCGACCTTCAGACCCGACATGACGTCGGCCGTCGCGCCGACCCCATAGAGCCAGCGGTCGCCGTCCGGCACCCGCGCCGTACGGGCCTCGTCCGGCGTCGGGGTCGGGTCGTACTGGACGCCCGCGCGCAGGGTCAGCTTGTCGTTGACGGCGTAGTCGAGGCCGACGCCGCCCGAAGTGACGTCCTCGTAGCCCTGGAACAGGTTTTCGCCGCCGCCGGCGAACTTCACGTCGATGGATTCGAATTCGCCCCAGCCGATGCGCTGGACCTGGGCGTTGAGCGCGAGCTTGTCGGTGGCCTGCCAGCGGGCGCCGAGTGTGGCGATCCATGGCGTGGTGAAGGCCGCCGAGCCGCCGACCTCGCGGTTGACCGGCGCCAGCGGGCCGAGCAGGCCGCCGACCAGGACGTTGCCGTCGAGGTCGTGCTCGATCTTCGAGCGGTAGCTGGCGCCGACCGTCACCGGCCCGAAATAGGCCTGGGCGCCCAGCGTCCAGCCGAAGTCCCAGCCGTCGCCGCTGAGCTGGGAGATGCCGTCGGGCAGCAGCGGCGAGAGGTTCGGATAGGCGGTCTGCAGCTTGGCGTCTGTGTACTGGGCGCTGACCCCGGCCCCGAGGTCGAGCCATTCGGTGACCTTCATCGCGCCGGTCAGCTGGATGTCAGCGGTCGTCAGCCGCGAGGTGAGAGCGTCGTACCTCGCCCACGACTGCTTGCGGTACTCGGTGGTGAAGTTGAAGGGCGCGGCCACCGACAGGCCCAGCGCGAAGCGGTCGCCGATCGGCGTGGCGATGGCGAAGTTCGGGGCGACGCCGTCCTGGATCGGGCTGAAGGCGCGCGGTTCGCCCTGGATCGGGATGGTCAGGCCGTTGGGATAGGTGATGGTCGAGCCTTCGTTGCGGACGGTCGCATCGACGAAGACGGCGTGCAGGCCGACATAGGCCTCGCGGCCCGAGCGGGCGATGGCGGCGGGGTTCCACCACAGCGAGGCGACGCCCTGGTCGGCGACCTCGCCGGAATAGGCGCGGCCAGCGCCCTTCACCGACTGTTCCTGCAGATAGTAGCCGCCGGCATGGGCGGTCGTGGACAGGAGGGCGGTTGCGGCCGTGGTCGCCGCCAGGAGGGTCAGCCGGGTCATGGGGAGTGCTCGTCTTCCGGGGGAGGATCCGTGCGCGGATCGGTTGCCCCCCAAACCCGGTGAACCCGCCGCCGGTTGCAGAACGGCGATCAAGCGCTTGCCAAACCGTGGCTCAGGAGCCACATTTAAATAAATTGGCATGGAGTCTGTCATATGTCTGGATCGCAGAGCGCGGCGAAGGTCGGGCGCACGCTGGCGGACTCCGTCCCCTATTGGCCGCCCAAGACCAAGCCGCCGGCGGGTTCGCCGAACATCCTGGTGGTGCTGTTCGACGACGTCGGGTTCTCGGACTTCGGCTGCTACGGCTCGCCGATCAAGACCCCGACCATCGACAAGCTGGCGGCCGAGGGGCTGCGCTACACCGGCTTCCACACCACGGCCATGTGCTCGACCACGCGCGCGGCGCTGCTGACCGGGCGCAACCATCATTCGGTGGGCATGGGCTGCTTGGCCAACTTCGATAGCGGCTTCCCAGGCTATCGCGGCAAGATCGCCAAGGAGGCCGGGACCCTGCCGGAGATCCTGCGCGGCCAGGGCTATGGGACCTACATGGTCGGCAAGTGGCACGCGACGCCGGTCAACCAGACCGGCGCGGCCGGGCCGTTCGACGGCTGGCCGCTGGGCCGCGGCTTCAACCGCTTCTACGGCTTCATGGACGCCGAGACCGACCAGTTCTCGCCGGAACTGGTGCGCGACAACACCCCGGTCGAGGCGCCGGCCGGCTATCGCGACGGCTATCACCTGACCGAGGACCTGGTCGACGAGAGCATCCGCTTCGTCGCCGATCACATCGCCGACGCCCCCGACCAGCCGTGGCTGCTGTGGCTGGCGCTTGGCGCGTGCCATGCGCCGCACCAGGCGCCGATGGACATCATCCGCAGCTATGACGAGGTGTTCGAAGGCGGCTGGGACGTCGAGCGCGAACGCCGGCTGGAACGTCAGAAGGCGATGGGGATCGTGCCAGTCGACACCGAGCTGCCGCCGCGCAACGACGGGGTGAAGGCCTGGGCCGACCATTCGCCGGACGAACAGAAGGTGTTCACCCGCCTGCAGAGCGCCTTCGCCGGCATGCTGGACCATGCCGATCGCCACCTGGCGCGGCTGGTCGATTTCCTCGAACAGGCCGGCGTGAAGGACGACACGCTGATCCTGGTGCTGTCGGACAACGGCGCCAGCCAGGAGGGCGGGCCGCTGGGCTTCGTCAACGCCATGGGCCCCTACAACATGAAGTTCGAGCCGATGCCCGAGAAGCTGGCGCGGATCGAGGACATCGGCGGCCCCGACAGCCATTCGAACTTCCCGTTTGGCTGGGCCCAGGCCTCGAACACGCCGCTGCGCCGCTACAAGCAGAACACCCATGGCGGCGGCATCCGCGACCCGCTGGTGATCAGCTGGAAGAACGGGATCGCCGCGCGCGGCGAGACCCGTGGCCAGTTCGCCCATGCGTCCGACTTGACCCCGACGCTGCTCGAGCTGCTGGGCATGACCTCGCCAGAGGCCATCGCCGGCGTCGCGCAGATGCCGATCGAGGGCGAGAGCTTCGCCGCATCGCTGAGCGACGCTTCCGCCCCGGCCAAGACCTCGCCGCAGTACTTCGAGATGTTCGGCCACCGCGGCCTCTGGAAGGACGGCTGGAAGGCGGTGGCGTTCCACCCGCCGGGCACGCCCTTCGACCAGGACGTCTGGGAGCTCTACCACCTGGACGCGGACTTCTCGGAGACCCGCGACCTTGCGCAGGCCGAGCCCGAGCGGCTGGAAGCGCTGATCGATGAGTGGTGGGCCCAGGCCGAGCGCAACAACGTGCTGCCGCTGGACGACCGCTTCGGCCCGCGCTTCGCCGAGAACGCCCTGCGCCACCAAGGCGCGCGCAAGCAGTTCGTGTTCCACAAGGGCATGGGCCACGTGCCCAGCGACTGCGCGCCCGACGTGCGCTCGCGCTCGTACTTCATCGAGGCCGACGTCACCCTGGGCGCGGGCGACGAGGGGGTGTTGATCGCCCATGGCGACGCCACCAGCGGCTACTCGCTGTTTGTCCGCGACGGGCGGCTGCACCACACCCTGAACGTCGGGGGCCTGCGCACGACTGTCAGTTCCGACGTAGCGGTCGAGCCGGGCCGTCGGCGGCTGGGCGTCCAGTGCGTGCAGGGCGACGGGCGGCGCTTCATTCTCAGCATCGACGGCCAGCCGGCCGGCGAGGTCGCCACCCATCTGGGCTTCATGACCCTGATCTCGTGGTCGGGCCTCGACATCGGCCGCGACCGCGGCAGCGCGGTCGGCGACTATGCCGAGCCGTTCAAGTTCACCGGCGCCCTGCGCACGGTGACGGTGAACATGGACGCCGACCAGGCTCTAGATGGAGACGCGGTCGGGGCCGCGGAGCTGGCGCGCCAGTAGATTGCGCCCTCCAACTCCGGGTTGCGGAAAGGCTCTCCCTCGGCCACTGTCACGGTGATCCGGGGGGAGGAACTACGTGTTTGTCAGAGTGATGGCGCTCGCCGCCGCGTTGCTGGCGTCGGCGTCCGTGGCGCTTGCGGCGCCGCTTGAGGCCTATGGCAAGCTGCCGAGCATCGAGGCGGCGGCCATATCGCCGGACGGCGAACGGTTCGCGGTGATCCTGACGACCGGCGAGGATCGCCAGATCGTCGTCAAGGAGATCGCCACCGGAAAGGCCAGCGTCATTCACGCGGGCGCGGCGAAGGTCCGTGACCTCGACTGGGCCAGCCCGCAGCATCTGCTGATCACCGCCAGTGTCACCGCGACCATCGCCAACGTGATCGCGCCGCGCCAGGAGTACACGACCGTCGTGCTCTACGACGTGGCGGCGAACCGGCAGATCCGGCTGATGCACGACGCTGAGAGCAGCCTCAACATCGTGCTCGGCACGCCGTTCCGGCGGACGGTCGATGGGAAGCCGATGGCCTTCGTGCAGGGCATCAGGTTCGACAGCACCGGCCGGGGGCGGGTGGCCCTTTACCGCATCGATCTCAAGAACGGCGCCTCGAAGGTCGTCCACGAGGGCTTCCCGAACACCGAGGAATGGCTGGTCGGCGGCGACGGCGAGCCGGCGGCGGCCTCGGTGTTCGACTACACGACCGGGATCTGGACGCTGAAGGTCAAGGTCCCTGGCGGCTGGAAGGAGGCCATGCGTTCCGAGGGCTACCTGGATCGGCCGAGCCTGGCCGGCCTGGGCCGCGACGGACGGTCGATCCTGCTGTTCGACGAGGTGGACGACGAGCGGGTGCTGCGCGAGCTCAACGCCGACGGCACGTTCGGCGAGCCGATGTCGACCAAGGGCGGCGATCAACTGCTGTTCGATCCGGCGGGGCACAACCTGATCGGCGCGCGGGCGCTGGTGGGCGACGAGTTCCGTTACGACTTCATGTCGCCGTCCGACCAGAAGGTCTGGCGGTCCATCGAGGCGGCGTATCGCGGCCAGCACGTGCAGCTGCTGTCGTGGTCGAACAATCGCGAGCGCCTGCTGATCCGGGTGGATTCGCCGACCGAGGGACCGGGGATCGCCTACGTGGATTGGAAGGCCCGGCGCTCGGACTGGGTCGGTGCGGTCTATCGCGACCTGACCGAACAGGACATCGCCCAGGTCAAACCGGTGAAGTTCAAGGCCGCGGACGGCCTCGAGCTCAGCGGGTATCTCACGCTGCCGCGCGGCCGCGAGGCCAAGAAGCTGCCGCTGGTCGTCCTGGCGCACGGCGGGCCGGCTGCGCGCGATACGCCGACCTTCGACTGGTGGGCGCAGGCGCTGGCGTCGCGCGGATATGCGGTGCTGCAGGTCAATTTCCGCGGCTCGTCGGGGTTCGGCGCGAAGTTCCTCGAGGCCGGCTATGGCCAGTGGGGACGCAAGATGCAGACCGACCTGTCGGACGGCGTGCGCCATCTGGCGGGCGAGGGGATCGTCGATCCGGCGCGGGTCTGCATCGTCGGGGCCAGTTACGGCGGCTACGCGGCGTTGGCGGGGGCGACGCTCGATCGCGGCGTCTATCGCTGCGCGGCCTCTGTCGCGGGCGTGTCCGATCTGCAGCGCATGGTCGCCTGGTCGAGGACCAACAAGGGCCGCACGGCCCAGAAGTACTGGATCCGCTTCATGGGCGCCGATGATCCGAACGACCCGGTGCTGAAGGACCTGTCGCCCGCGCAGAAGGTCGACGGCGTGACCACTCCGATCCTGTTGGTGCACGGCCGCGACGACACGGTGGTGCCGCTGGAGCAGAGCGCCATCATGGAGCGCGCCCTCAAGCGGGCCGGCAATGCGCCGGAAATGGTGGTCATGAACGGCGAGGATCACTGGCTCTCGCGGGGCGAGACGCGGCTGCGGATGCTCAGCGCAGTGGTGACGTTCCTCGAAAGGAACAACCCGCCGAGCTGACGCCGACGGCGCGCCAGTAGATTGAGTGGTCCAACTCCGGGTTGCATGGGTTGCTTGGCTCGGCCAAGGTCCTGGTGATCCGGGGAGGGACTGTCATCGTGTTCATCAGAGTGCTTGCGCTGGCTGCGGCGCTGCTTTCGGTCGCTCGGGTCGCAGACGCCGCGCCGCTTGAGGCGTACGGCCGCCTGCCGGCCATCGAGGCGGCCGCCTTGGCCCCGGACGGCAAACACTTCGCGTTGGTGACGACGGAAGGCGACGAGCGCCGGATCCTGATCAAGGACGTCGAGACCGGCCAGGCCGAGGTGATGGTCGCGGGGCGCGCAAAGGTGCCGGGCATAACCTGGGCTGGACCGGGCTATCTGCTGGTGACCAACAGCCGGGCGACGGAGGTCGTCGGCGCCCTGGACTCCCGCGCCCAGTACACCACCATCAGCGTCTTCGATGTCGCGCGCCGCAGGGGCTTCCCCCTGCTCATCGACGCGACCACCGGCATGAACGTCACCGTCGGTACGCCGCAAGTGCGCGACGTCGGCGGCGAGGTGCGGATCTTCGTCAAGGGTGTGCGGTTCGACAATGCAGGGCAAGCGCGCCTGGCCCTCTACCGCGTCGATCCTGAGAGGCGGCGCTCGACGGTGCTGCACACCGGGTTTCCTAAGACCGAGGACTGGCTCGTCGGCGCCGACGGCGAACCCTTGGTCGAGACCGGATATGACGCCGCGAACGGCCGGTGGACGCTGAAGCTGAACGGGCAGGGCGGATGGCGGGACGTGAAGTCGCTGACCACCTTCGCCGAGACGCCGACCCTGATCGGGCTGGGTCGGGACGGGGTGTCCGCGCTGGTCGAGGAAGAGGTCGACGGCAAGCAGATGCTGCGGGAGCTGGCGCCGGACGGCGCGTGGCCCGAGCCCTTCGCCGATGTCAGCGGGCAGGGCGTGATCCTGGATCCGCGGGGCGCCCACATGACCGGGGTGACCTATCTGGCGGGCGACCAGCGCCGCTACGATTTCCGCAGTCCGGAAGACCAGCAGCTCTGGCGGTCGGTGCAGGCCGCCTATCCGGGGCAACTGGTCGAGCTCGTCTCATGGTCGAACGACCGCAAGCATCTGATCGTCAGCGTGGACTCGCCCGTCGAGGGCCGGGCGCTGGCCTTTGTCGACTGGTCCAAGAAGAAGGCCGACTGGATCGGCCCCTACTATCCGGAGCTGACGGCGGCCGATATCGCGCCGGTGAAGCCGGTGCGGTTCAAGGCCGCCGACGGCCTCGACCTCTCCGGCTACCTGACCCTGCCGAAGGGCCGCGATGCCAAGGGCCTGCCGCTGGTCGTGCTGGCGCACGGCGGGCCGGCTTCGCGCGATGCGCCGGGCTTCGACTGGTGGGCGCAGGCGCTGGCTTCGCGCGGCTACGCGGTGCTGCAGGTGAACTTCCGCGGCTCCGAAGGCCTGGGTCCTGAGCTCCTGGAGGCGGGGTTCGGCCAGTGGGGCCGCAAGATGCAGACGGACCTCTCCGACGGGGTTCGCCAGCTGGCGGCGCAGGGGATCATCGACGCCGGGCGCGTGTGCGTCGTCGGCGCAGGCTACGGCGGCTACGCGGCCCTGGCGGGCGCGACGCTCGATCGCGGCGTCTATCGCTGCGCGGCCTCGGTGGGCGGCGTCTCCGACCTGCGCGGGATGTTGACCTCGGCGCGGGACGGCGCGGCCCAGCGCTACTGGATGCGGTTCCTGGGCGTCGACGGCCCCAACGACCGCAAGCTGATCAAGCTGTCGCCGGCCTTCAACGTCGAGGGCGTGAGGACGCCGATCCTCCTCGTGCACGGCCGCGCGGATCGCGAGGTCCCGTTCGAGCAGAGCCAAGCCATGGCCGACGCGTTGAAGGCGGCGGGCAATCCCGCCGAGCTGGTGGCGCTAGGCGGCGAGGAGCCCTGGCTGTCTCGGGGCGAGACCCGATTGCGGATGCTCAATGCGGTGACGATGTTCTTGGAGAAGAACAACCCGCCGAGCTGATTTCGGGACCATCCCTGTTGTGTGGCGAAATCGCCACACTACATCCCGTCGAGGCGCGGCCGTGCTTGATGAAGGCGGTCGCGTCAATCCGCCTATCGAGGGGAACGCATGAACATCGACCTCTATTCCGACCGCGCCAAGCAGGCGATCCAGTCGGCCCAGAGCCTGGCGCTGGCGCGCCGCCATCAACAACTCGCGCCCGAGCACCTGCTGAAGGTGCTGCTTGAAGAAAAGGACGGCCTGAGCCGCGCGCTGATCCAGAGCGCGGGCGGACGTCCTGACGCGGCCGACAAGGCCGCCGACGACCTGCTGGCCAAGCGGCCGAAGGTCGAGGGCGGATCGGGCCAGCTCTACATGGCGCCCGAGACCGCGCGCATCTTCGCCGAGGCCGAGGCCGGGGCGAAGGCTGGCGGCGACGCCTTCGTCACCACCGAGCGGCTGCTGATCGCCATCGCCAAGGAAGGCGGCGACGCGGCCAAGGCCCTGAAGGACGCCGGAGCCAACGCTTCGGCGCTGGAAGAGGCCGCCAAGGCGATGCGCAAGGGCAAGACCGCCGACAGCGCCTCGGCCGAGGAAGGCTATGACGCGCTCAAGCGCTATGCCCGCGACCTGACCCAGGCCGCGCGCGACGGCAAGCTCGACCCGGTGATCGGCCGCGACGAGGAAATCCGCCGCACGATCCAGGTGCTGAGCCGCCGCACCAAGAACAACCCGGTGCTGATCGGCGAACCCGGCGTCGGCAAGACCGCCATCGTCGAGGGCCTGGCCCTGCGCATCGTCAACGGCGACGTGCCCGAGAGCCTGAAGGACAAGCAGCTGCACGCGCTCGACATGGGCTCGCTGATCGCCGGCGCGAAGTATCGCGGCGAGTTCGAGGAGCGGCTGAAGGCCGTGCTCGGCGAGGTCACCGCGGCCGAAGGCTCGATCGTGCTGTTCATCGACGAGATGCACACCCTGGTCGGGGCCGGGAAAACCGACGGGGCGATGGACGCCTCGAACCTGCTCAAGCCCGCCCTGGCGCGCGGCGAGCTGCACTGCGTCGGCGCGACCACGCTGGACGAGTACCGCAAGCACGTCGAGAAGGACGCCGCCCTGGCCCGCCGGTTCCAGCCGGTGTTCGTCAGCGAGCCGACCGTCGAGGACACGGTCTCGATCCTGCGCGGGCTGAAGGAGAAGTACGAGGTGCACCATGGCGTGCGCATCTCCGACAGCGCCATCGTCGCCGCCGCGACCCTATCGAACCGCTACATCACCGACCGCTTCCTGCCCGACAAGGCCATCGACCTGGTGGACGAGGCGGCCAGCCGCGTGCGAATGGCGGTGGACAGCAAGCCCGAGGAGCTGGACGAGATCGACCGGCGCATCGTGCAGCTGAAGATCGAGCGCGAGGCCCTCTCCAAGGAGCCGGACGCCGCTTCGCAGGCGCGTCTGGAAAAACTGGAAGACGAGCTCGACGATCTGGAAGGTCGCTCGGCGGAAATGACCGCCCGCTGGAAGTCCGAGAAGGACAAGGTCTCGTCGGCCGCCCAGGCCCGCGAGGCCCTGGACCGGCTGCGCGCCGAACTGGTCGCGGCCCAGCGCCGCGGCGACCTGCAGCGCGCCTCGGAGATCGCCTATGGCGAGATCCCGGCCCTGGAGCGCCGGCTCGAGCAGGAGGAGACGGCCGCGGCCGAGAACCCGATCAGCCCCGAGGTGGTCGACGCCGAGCAGATCGCCGCCGTGGTCAGCCGCTGGACCGGCATCCCGGTCGACAAGATGCTGGAAGGCGAGCGCGAAAAGCTGCTGAAGATGGAGGACGCTTTGCGCGGCCGCGTGGTCGGGCAGGAGGAGGCGCTGGTCGCCGTCTCCGACGCCGTCCGCCGTGCGCGCGCCGGCCTGCAGGATCCCAACCGTCCGATCGGCTCGTTCCTGTTCCTCGGCCCCACTGGGGTCGGCAAGACCGAGCTGACCAAGGCGCTGGCCGAGTTCATGTTCGATGACGAGAGCGCGATCACCCGCCTCGATATGTCTGAATACATGGAGAAACATTCGGTCAGCCGGATGATCGGCGCGCCTCCCGGCTATGTCGGCTACGACGAGGGCGGGGCGCTGACCGAAGCCGTGCGGCGCCGGCCCTACCAGGTCGTGCTGTTCGACGAGGTCGAGAAGGCGCACCCGGACGTGTTCAACGTGCTGCTGCAGGTGCTGGACGACGGTCGCCTGACCGATGGCCAGGGCCGCACGGTCGACTTCCGCAATACGATCCTGATCATGACCTCGAACCTCGGTTCCGAGTTCCTGGCCAACCAGGCCGAGGGCGAGGACGTTGAGGAGGCGCGGCCCCTGGTCATGGAGGTGGTCCGCCGTCACTTCCGGCCCGAGTTCCTGAACCGGATCGACGAGATCATTCTCTTCAAGCGCCTGGGCCGCGGCGAGATGGATAACATCGTCGCCATCCAGCTGCAGCGGGTCGAGAAGCTGCTGGCCGACCGGCGCATGTCGATCGCTCTGGACTCCGCGGCCATGCGCTGGCTGGCCGACAAAGGCTACGACCCGGTCTATGGCGCCCGGCCGCTGAAGCGGGTGATCCAGAAGGAGCTGGTCGATCCGATCGCCCGCAAGCTGCTGGCGGGCGAGCTGGAGGACGGCGCGGTGATCCAGGTCGGGGCCGACGCCGACGGTCTGGAGATCGGCAAGGCCAAGGTCCACTAACGACAACGCCCCGGAGAGCGATCTCCGGGGCGCTTTGTCTTGCGAAGCGGTCGGGCGCTAGAGCTCGACTTTCACCGCGCGGCCGCCGCGGACTTCGACGCGGCGCATGACCGCGATGTCGGGGCCAGGGCCGCTGACCGGCTTGGCGACCGTGATCACGTACCAGGCGCCGTTGGCGAGCCCGGAGAAGCTGAAGGCGCTGTTGGCGTCGCAGACCGCGCGCTTGACGAAGGCCGAGTAGTCGCCGCTGGGCGCCGACGGCGTGCGGGCGCGGACTTCATCGGCCGGCAGGGCGGCGCGCTCTGCCGAGGTGTAGAGGATCGCCATCCGGCGGCGGGTCCACGGCGTCTCGGGCGTCAGCACGACCCCGGCGCCCGTGCAGGAATAGCGGGTCTGGCCGGCCTTGTAAGTCAGGCGGCCGTCGACGCGGCCCGAACCAGGCACGGCCGACCACGAGAAGTCCTCGGCGCGGAAGACGCCGGCCGTAGCGGGGCCGCCGCCGGGCGGCGGAGGCGGGGGCGGGCCCAGGGTCGGTGCGCAGGCGGCGACGAGCAGAAGGGCGGCGGAGGCGGAGAGCAGACGGATGCGTGACATGGCGCGCGCACATTACGCACCGCAAAGCCTGTGCGCCAAGGGTTAACCCCTAGAGCTTGTTCACTTGAATTTTGAGCCTCCCGGGAGGCTTGCTTGGGCTGCCGGCCGGAGGGATCGACCCTAGTCGTCGCCGTGCACCCGCCCGCGCTTGGCCTTGACGTCGCCGCGGCGGACCTTGGCTTCGACGCGGCGCTTCTGGGAGGCCTTGGTCGGCTTGGTCTTCTTGCGCGGCGGGGGCGGCGGCTTGGCGGCCTCGCGGATCAGCTCCAGCAGGCGTTCCTGTGCGTCGGCGCGGTTGCGCTCCTGGGTGCGAAAGCTCATCGCGGTCAGCACCAGCACGCCGTCCTGGGTCAGCTTGCGCCCGGCCAGCCGCATCAGCCGCACGGCGACGTCGTTGGGCAGCGAGGGCGAGCGGCGCACGTCGAATCGCAGCTCCACAGCCGTGGAGACCTTGTTGACGTTCTGGCCGCCGGGACCGGCCGACCGGATGAACCGCTCCGTGATCTCATCTTCCGAGATGGCGATGGTGGGGGTGACTTCGATCACCGGTCTTTTCCGATACCTGGGTTCCGGCTAACTATGCCGCATGCGCGCTTTCGCGACCCTTATGCACGTGACCTGCCGAACCGCCCAAGCGGGATCGGTGAGGGATGTCGCGCGCTAGGACCGCTTAGCCGCAATTCGCCCCACCCAGCCCCGCCGCGAGGACGGGGCTTTTTCATGGCTCCGTTCTTCGACCCAACGAGAGAAGACGATGAGCCAAGACGAGATAATGATCCGCGCCGCCGAGCCGGAGGACGTGCCGGACCTGACCGAGGTGATGAACCAGCCGCGCGCCGTCTGGGGAACGATGCAGGTTCCGTTCACCAGCGTCGCGACGCGGCGCGAGCGCTTCAAGACGACATCAACGACGCAGACGCTGCTCGTCGCGGCGACCGGCGGCAAGGTCGTCGGCAGCCTGGGGCTCAGCCGCCTCGAGGGGCGTCGCAGTCAGGTCGGCACGTTCGGCATGGCGGTGCACGACGCCTATGCCGGCCGCGGCGTGGGCACGGCCTAGCTGGCGGCCGCCGTGGAACAGGCCGACCGCTGGCTGGGCCTGCGGCGCCTGGAGCTCACAGTGTGGAGCGACAACGCCCCAGCCATCGCGCTCTACGAACGCTTCGGGTTCGAGCGCGAGGGGTTCATGCGAGACTATGCCTGGCGCGATGGGGAGCATGTCGACGCCATCTCTATGGCGCGCCTTCGGTCCTAGCCGGCGCGGCAGGCCGAGCAGCGGCCGCGGGCTTCCAGGGTGATGGTCGCGACCTGGTAGCCCGCGCTCTCGGCCTCCTTCAGCTGGGCGGAGAAGTCGGGCTCGAACTCCTGGGCGGCGCCGCAGCAGTCGCAGATCAGGAAGGCGGCGCGATGCTCGCCGCCGTCATGTCGGCAGGGTACGTAGGCGTTCAGGCTCTCGATCCGGTGGGCGAAGCCCAGGCGTTCGAGGAATTCCAGCGCGCGATAGACGGTCGGCGGCTTGGCCGGTTCGCCGTGCTCGCCGAATGCGGCGATGAGGTCGTAGGCCTTCTGCGGGCCGTCCGACTCCAGCAGCAGTTCGAGCACGCGGCGGCGTGGAGCGGTGAGGCGTTCCTGGGTCGCCACGCAACGGCTCTCGGCCGCGCCGAGCGCGTGACTGAGGGCGTGACCCTTGAGCCCCGGATGCGCGCCGTCCGCGTGATGACACTCGCTTCCCATGAGCCTTGGCTACCTGCCTCTCGCGTTCGCCGCAAGCAAAGCCGCTTGACGGGCGGTTATGTTATCTCATAACGGTCTATGTTATTTCGTAACACGGCGAGCCGGTTTCAAGTCCGTAGGCCGTGAGTATGCCTGAGGCGTCTACATGACCAAGACCTACCTGCTCGCCGCCGCCGGCGTTGTTGCGCTGACTGCGGGATCGGCCCACGCCGAGGCGGCCAAGGAGGTCTCCGAACTGGTGGTGACCGCCGCGCCCTATGTCGTCTCGATGGACTCGGTCACGACCAGCGTCGAGGTCATGAAGCGCGACGACCTGGACGCCGCGCCGTCCGCGGGCTTGGGCGATGTGCTGTCGGGCCTGCCGGGCGTGCGTTCGACCTTCTTCGGGCCGGGGGCGAGCCGGCCGGTGATCCGGGGCCTGGCCGGGCCGCGGGTGCTGGTGCTGAGCAACGGCGTCGGGATGATCGACGCCTCGTCGCTGTCGCCCGATCACCAGGTGGCCAACGATCCCCAGGAAGCCGAGCGCATCGAGGTGCTTCGCGGGCCCTCGGCCCTGGCCTATGGCGGTTCGGCGATCGGCGGCATCGTCAACATCATCGACGACCGGATTTCGAGCACCAAGGTCGAGGGCGTCCACGGCCGGCTGCTGGCCTCCGGAACGACCGTCGACGAAGGTTCGGCGGTCTCGGCCTCGGTGAAGGCGGGCGTCGGCGGTTGGGTGTTCAGCCTGGACGGCCTGCACCGCGAGAGCTCGGACTACGACATCCCCTCGCCGGCGGAGTCGCGCCGGTTCATGGCGGCCGAGGGCGAGGAGTATCTGGGCAAGGAGCCCTCGACCGTCGCCAACACGGCGGTGAAGCTGGACGCCTATGGCGGCGGCGTCTCCTACGTCGGCGACAAGGGCTTCCTGGGCGTGGCGGTGAAGCGCACCGACACCACTTACGGCGTCCCCGGCCATTCGCACGAGGCGGGCGACGACCACGACCACGACCACGATCATGACCATGATCACGAGGACGAGGAAGGCGGCGTCCAGATCGACCTGAAGCAGACGCGCTACGACCTGCGTGGCGGGCTCAACCTCGATCTTGGCCCGTTCGACCAGCTCAAGGTCTCGGCCGGATACGCCGACTACGAGCATGCCGAGCTGGAGGGCGGCCACATCGGCACCCAGTTCCTCTCGGAAGGCTGGGAAGCGCGGGCCGAGCTGGTCCAGAAGGCGCGTGGCGGCTGGCAGGGCGCGGTGGGGCTGCAGGCGCTGTCGCGGACGCTCGACGCCAACGGCGATGAAGCCTACGTGCCCTCGACCGAAACCCACGAGCTGGGCGTCTTCACCCTGCAGCGGCTGGACAACGACACCTGGGGCGTCGAGGGCGGGCTGCGGCTCGACCGCCGCGAGCTCGAGACCGATGCGGCCTCCCGCGACTTCACCAATGTCTCGGCCAGCATCGGCGGCTTCCTGCGCCCGGCCGAGGGGTGGTTCCTGGGGCTGTCGGCCTCGCGCACGGCGCGCGCCCCGACAGAGGCGGAGCTGTTCGCCGACGGCGCCCATGCGGCCACCCGCGGGTACGAGGTCGGGAACGCCGACCTGGACTCGGAAGTCTCCTATTCGCTGGACGCTACGGTGCACTATGGCGAGGGGCCCTGGGAGATGGACCTGCACGCCTTCGCCGTGAAGTACGACGGCTTCATCGACCTGCGCGCCAACGGCCAGATCGATCCGGAGAGCGGCTTCGCCGTGTTCGACTACCTGCAGACCGACGCGACCTTCTATGGCGCTGAGGCCGAGGCGTCGTATCGCCTGTGGCAGGACGGCGAGCGCAGCTTCAAGTTGGAAGGCGCGGCCGACTACGTGCACGGCGACACTGACCTTGGCCCGCCGGCGCGCATTCCGCCGTGGTCGGTCACGGGGCGGGCGGTGTTCGACGGCGGCTGGTGGACCGGCAAGCTGGAGCTGCGCCACGTGGGCGAGCAGGATCGCGTGGCCGAATACGAGCTGCCGACCGACAGCTATCAGATGATCAACGCCTACCTGTCGGCGACGCCGTTCGCCGACCGCAAGCTGCGGCTGTTCCTGGAAGGGCGGAACCTCAACGACGCGGAGGCCCGCGAGCATGCCTCGTTCCTGAAGGACCTGGCCCCGCTGCCGGGGCGCAGCTTCCGCATGGGCGTCGGCTACAAGTTCTAGCGGCCAAAGAAAAACCCCTCCCGCGAGGGAGGGGTTGATCGCTTTCAGAGCCTAGGCGCTGGCCTCAGGCTTCCTCAGTCTCGTTCGAAGAAGCTTCACCGCCCTCGAAGCTGCGCGGGGCGCGACGACGGCGGGCCTTGGGCTTTTCTTCGCCCTCGGCGGCGGGAGCTTCGGCCTTGGGCGCGCGCGGCGCGCGCGGAGCCTTCAGGAAGGCCGGGGCGTGGCTTTCGCCGCCGTCCTCGTCACGCAGCACCGGCGAAGCCTGCTGTTCGGTCGCGACCAGCGGCGCGGCCTTGGGTTCGACGACAGCCAACGGATCGCGCTCGGGGCGGTCCTGACGGTCGGCGCGCTCGGCGCGGTCCGGACGTTCGCCACGATCTTCGCGGTCACGACGGCCTTCGAAGCGTTCGCTGCGGGGACGGTCGTCACGGTCGCGGCGATCTTCGCGCTCGGCGCGGGGGCGGTCGTCACGCGGGCGGTCGTCACGGGGACGCTCGTCGCGGGGGCGGTCATCGCGCTGACGGTCGTCACGAGGCCGGTCGTCGCGGTCGCGATAACGGTCGTTGCGGTCGCGGTTGCGGCCCTCGAAGCGGTCGTTGCGTTGACGGTCGTCGCGGTTGCGGTCGTCGCGCGGACGATCCTGGCGATCGTCGCGGTCGCGCCAGCGCTCGCCGCGGGCCTGCTGGCCTTCGCCTTCGCCGTTCTCGCCGGATTCAGCGGCCTCGTTGGCCGCCGCTTCAGCTTCCGCCGCCGCGGCCTGGGCGCCGCTCTCGTCCTCGAAATCGATGTCGAGGCCGCCTGAATAGTTGTCGCGGCCGAGGATCTCGGCGGCGGGCTTGTTCGGCTGCATGGCGCGCACGGTGCGGAAATAATGCTCGGCGTGCTGCAGGTAATTTTCGGCCAGAACCCGGTCGCCGGCGGACGAAGCGTCCCGAGCCAGCTGTTGGTACTTTTCGAAGACGTGCTGGGCGTTGCCGCGCACCTTCACGCCGTCAGGACCGTTCGAATCGAAGGCCCTGTTCGCGTTCTGCTGCTGAGGCTTTCCGCCGCCGCCGCCGCCACGATTGCGGCCGCGCTGGCGCTTCATACCCTTGAAATCTCTCATTCTCTGTGTCCACCGCCGCTTCGGCCTCGCCGGGAAGCGCGCGGTCTATCCTCTCGCCTTGATCGGGCCGTATCGCCCGTAAGTCCGTGTTGAAGACGTAAGTGTTCTCCGTCGTCCGCCCTGACCTTGAGGCGCGAGACACGCTAAGCCTGCGCGCCTGCCGATACGGCTTTCCGTCCTGGTTTCTCAGGGCGGCCCAAGCCTCTAGCACCGGCGAATTGGGTGGAGACGAGATAAAGACTTAGCGATTCACTTGCGGGTTTCCAAGGGGTTTTTCACGCCCACAACGACGCGGTCGTTGGTCGACAAATCCTTGATCGTCCAGACTTCACTGCCGCCTGCTTCGTTGAACAGGGCTTCGACCTGATCCTTCTGGTCGTAGCCGATCTCGACCGCGAAGAGGCCGCCCGGCTTCAGCACGCGCATAATCTCGGGGGCCAGATGTCGGTAGGCGTCCAGGCCGTCGGCGCCGCCGTCCAGCGCCAGGCGCGGGTCGAAATGGCGCACTTCCGGCTCGAGGGTTTCGATCACTTCGCTGGCGATGTAGGGCGGGTTGGAGACGATGACGTCGAAGCTGGCGTCCTGCAGGCCGGCGGTCCAATCGCCGCGGGCGAAGGCGACGCGACCGGCGAGGCCGAGGTTGGAGGCGTTCTCGCGCGCCACGGCCAGGGCGTCGTCGGAGATGTCGGTGGCCAGACCCTTGGCGGCGGGCCGCTCGGCCAGGATCGAGAGGATGATCGCACCCGATCCGACGCCGAGGTCGAGGATGTCGAAAGCCATCTGCTCGGGGAACTGCTTGAGCACATAGTCGACGATGACTTCGGTCTCCGGCCGCGGAGTCAGGACGTCGGCGTTCACCGCCAGCATGACTTTCCAGAAGCCTTTGCGGCCGAGAATGTGGCTGACCGGCTCGCGGCGTTCGCGGCGCGAGACGTACTCCTCGAGGCGCGCCTCCTGCTCGGACGTCAGCGCGCGGTGCGGATCGGCGACGATGTCGGCCCGGGTGGCGTCGGCCGCGGCTTCGACCAGCAGGCGGGCGTCGATCACCGGCCCCACGAGGCCGACCGCCTCCAGGCGCGTCTTGGCCGACTGCCAGGCTTGCAGGAGGGTGATCGTCATGCAGCGGGCTCCAGGGACGGAAGGGTGGCGGCGTCGCCGACCGTGACGCGTCCAGAATCGGTAACGTGGACATAGATGCCCAGGTTCATGTGCCCATAGTTGTCGAACAGCGCCTTGACCACATCCATGTCCCGCTCGGCGGTGTCCGGGTTCACGTGCGTCGCTGCGCAGCGGACGATGGGCTTGAACACCTTGGCGCGGGCGAAGCCGACCATCAGCTCGCGGCCCTCCCACTCGTTCTCGATCCAGGCCGGCCAGCCTTCGACATAGAGGTTGCCGCGGAAGCGCAGGGGATCGACCGGACGGCCGATCTTGGCCTCCAGGTCGCGAACGCTGGCCATGTTGACGATCGAGACCTGGCCCAGCGGATGGTCCATGAAACGGTAGCCGGGCGCGTCCAGCACCTTGAGCTCGCCGCGGAGCTCTTCGCCCAGCAGGGCGGTCAGCCAGGCGGCGAAGGCGGCGCGGCCGTCGGCCTGTTGCAGCGAACCGCTGAAGTCCGGTTGGCCCTCTGCCGTCGCCGACAGCACGCCGCTGGCTTCGTCGTAACGGGTGCGGGCCTTGGCCACCTCGGCGATGGACATCAGCACCGTGAACTTCTGCTTGGGGGTATAGGCCGGCGCGGCCGGATCGAAGCCTGAGGGGCCGTTCTCGACGGCGTAGAGCCGGTCGCAGGGGAACGGGCCGCCGGCGGTCAGTTCGGCATGGCTAAGGCGCTCGGGGGTGAAGCCCTTGACGGGGTGGCGGTAAAGCGCAGCGATGTGTCCGGTCATGTGCCCCTCGTCGTCCTGATCGTCGGCAGATGGGTTGTCTTCGCACAGTCGCGCCCGCGCCGGTAGCTGTCCGCCCCGGGGAACACTGGCAAGATCGGGGTGTTCCAGCCTGTCTGGCGCGGCGGAGAAAGGGTGGCGATGGCGGATCAGGAGGAGCGATCGGCGTGGGACCGCGCCGTCGGGATCTTCTGGCGGGCGGCGCCCTGGGTCGGCTTCATTGCGATGACCGAGCTCTGGCGGCGCAGCCGCCAGCGCGTACGTGGCGGTCTCAGCGTCGACGCCATCGCCACGCCGGGAGCCTTCGAGGAAGCCGAGCCGCGGCGCGGGCGCGTCGCCCACGGCCCGCACGCGATCCCGCCGAAGGGCTGGAAGGACATCGCCTGGCGCACCTATCAGGAGATCGGGCGCGACCGGCTGCCGTCGGTGGCCGGCGGGGTGACGTTCTACACGCTGTTGGCGCTGTTTCCGGCGATGGGCGTGTTCGTCTCCCTCTACGGGCTGATCGCCGACGTCGCCGCGGTCCAGCAGCAGCTGGACACCCTGGCCACGGTGTTCCCGGCCGAGGTCATCGACATCGTCGGCCAACAGATGATCCTGCTGGCCAGCCGGCCTTCGGCGACGCTGTCGGTTGCGTTTTTGGTCAGCCTGCTGCTGTCGGTGTGGTCGGCCAACGCCGGCATGAAGGCGCTCTTCGACGGCCTCAACGTCGCTTACGACGAAGAGGAACGGCGCAGCTTCTTCAACCGGACCTGGAAAACCTACCTGTTCACATTCGGAGCCCTGCTGTTCCTGGTGGTGATGAGCGCGGTGCTGGTGGCTGCGCCGATCGCGTTCGAGCAACTGGGGCTGGACGAGTTGGCGGTGATCTGGATTCCGCTGCGCTGGATGATCCTGCTGGCGATGGCGGCCGGCGCGTTCGCGGTGATCTATCGCTACGCGCCATGCCGGGCGCGGGCCCGCTGGCGGTGGGTCGGCGTCGGGGCGACGGCGGCGGCGGCCTTCTGGCTGCTCGGGTCGCTAGGTTTTTCCTGGTATCTCAACAACATCGCCCACTACGACGTGACCTACGGCTCGCTGGGCGCGGTGGTGGCGTTCATGACCTGGATCTGGTTCTCGGTGATGGTCGTGCTGCTGGGAGCCGAGATCAACGCCGAGATCGAGCACCAGACGGCGCTCGACACCACGATCGGCCCGGAGAAGCCGATGGGCGAGCGCGGCGCGGCCATGGCCGACAGCGTCGGCCTGGCCTTCCACCTGGATATCTCGAAGATCACCAACAAGGCGGTGAGCGACAGCCTGCGGCAGGCCGAGCGCGTGCGCCGGGCGCTGCGGCGCTAATTGAACTCGTCTTCCAGGGCGGCCAGGCGGGCGGCCTGGTCCTCGGCGATCAGCGGATTGATCACGTCGTCGAGGGCCTCGCCTTCGATGACCTTGGCGAGGTTGTAGAGCGTCAGGTTGATCCGGTGGTCGGTCACCCGGCCCTGCGGGAAATTGTAGGTGCGGATCCGCTCGGAGCGGTCGCCTGAGCCGACCTGGCTCTTGCGGGCGTCGGCGCGGGCGGTGTCGAGCGCCTCGCGCTGCTGGTCGTAGAGGCGGGCCTGGAGCACCTTCAGCGCGCGGGCGCGGTTCTGGTGCTGGGACTTCTCGGACGAGGTGACCACGATGCCGGTCGGCAGGTGGGTGATGCGCACGGCCGAGTCGGTCTTGTTGACGTGCTGGCCGCCCGCGCCCGACGAGCGATAGGTGTCGATGCGCAGGTCCTGTTCGCGGATCTCGATCTCGACGTCCTCGACCTCGGGCAGCACGGCCACGGTGGCGGCCGAGGTGTGGATGCGGCCGCCGGCCTCGGTCTCGGGGACGCGCTGGACCCGGTGGACGCCGCTCTCGAATTTCAGCCGGCCGAACACGCCGTCGCCGGTGATCGAGGCGATGATTTCCTTGTAGCCGCCGACTTCGCCTTCCGAGACGCTGTCGATCTCGACACGCCAGCCATGGTTCTGGGCGTAGCGCTGGTACATGCGGAAGAGGTCGCCGGCGAACAGCGCGGCCTCGTCGCCGCCGGTGCCGGCGCGGACTTCGAGGATAGCCGAGGCGTTCTCGTCCCTGTCCTTCGGGGCCAGCAACAGGGCGACCTCGTGCTCTAGACCCGGCAGGCGCTCATTCAGCGCGGCCAGTTCGTCCTGCGCCATGGCCGCCATCTCGGGGTCGCCGGCCTTGGCCATCTCCTCGAGTTCAGGCAGCTCCTCGCGGGCGCGGGCCACGGCCTGCACCGCGTCGGCCACGGGCTTCAGTTCGGCGTGCTCCTTGGAGAGGCGCACGATCTCGACGCCGTCGGTGGCCGCGCCCATGCGCGCCTCGATCTCGCGGAAGCGGTCGAGGACCTGATCCAATCTGGCCTGGGGGAGACGCACGGGCTTCCAGTCGCTGGTGAAACGAAGGGACGCCTCTTAACGCCCTCAAGGCGAGCCTCCAACGAAAAAGGCCCTCTCCGTGAGGAGAGGGCCTTCAGGTTCGCCGAAGCGAAAACGTCTTAGACGCGCACGCCCGTGAGCGGAGCCGAGCCGAAGGCGCCCAGCTTCACGTTGCCGCTCATCGAGTCGCCGGCCACGGTGGCCGAGAATTCGAGGGTCATCGGCATCGGTTGGGTGATGGCGGTCGACCAGGTCAGGGTGTCGCCCGAAACTTTGCCTTCGATGGCTTGCTCACCCATGCGGCCCTTGGTCTGGCCGGTGAAGGTGTCGCCGCTCGTGGTGATCGAGGCTTCGACCTCTTGAGCGCCCATCGGCGAGTTGATGGTGATCTTCCAGTTGCCGTCAGCGGACATTGTGTCCCTCCCTGGGGTTTAGGCGGGGCACCTAATCAAGGCTGCGACACAAGCGCAAGAGGTGACGCGGGCGTCATCTTTGACAATGTTCAATTTGAAATGCCGTTCGGGGACCGGCGTTCAGGCTGTGAGCGGAGGAAGCTCGGGCTCGGCGAGCTCGAAGCCGACGTCCCGCAGGGCGCGGCCAAGTCGTTGGATGCGCTCGTAGAATTCCACGGCTGCGTCCATCATCTCTGGCGAGGTGAACACCGCGGCCGGCGCGATCAGGCCGCCCGGGACACGCTCGATGATGCCCAGCGAAATAAAAGCCTCGACATAGCGGCCGACGATCTCGGCTGGCGCGCCGATGGCCTTGTAGAGCGCCGCGTCGGTCATCGGCAGGCTGCCCTTGTCGGGACCGATGCGGTGCAGGCCGGCGTAGCGCTCGTCGCCGAGCAGGTTCTCGCCGTTAGCGCTCCAGATGGTGGTGAAGACCATCAGGGCGAACACGTCGCCGCCGTGCAGCTTGGCGAAGGAACGAAGCGCCGCGAGGATCTCGAAGGTGCCGGTGCGGAGCACGGCGCGCCGATTGTCGGCTGCTGCGTCCATGGTCGCCCCCTTCGAATTGCGTTCGCCGAACGACCTATGCGAACCGGCGCGGCCCTGGTCAACCGTCCAGGTCAGTCGCCGAAGGAGAAACCGGCCGAGCGCATCGAGGTGACCATATGGACCACGCTCTCATAGAGTTCGCTGGTGCCCTGGAGCATCTCCGGCTGGGTGAACACCGCGGTCGGCACCACCAGCTTGCCCGAGACCTCCTCGGCCAGCCCCTTGTCGAGCAGGCGCTTGACGTAGGTCTGCAGGATGTCGTCGGGCATCGGCAGAGCGGCGCGCAGGTCTTCGAGGCTGGCGGGCTTGCGCAGGGCGTCCGGCGGGATCGACTTGAGCTGGACGTAGCGCTGGTCGCCGATCAGATGGCTCGAGTTCAGCACCCAGAGGGCGGTGAACACGAAATACTCGATGACGTCGTCGCCGTGGACCTTGGCCATGGCCCGCGAGATCTTGGTCATCTCGGTGGCGACGATGCGAACGACGGCGCGGCGGGTGTCCGCTGGAACGGGAGAGAACGTAGTCAAATCAATACCCCAGAGCACTCATCACAAGGTCTAGGGCATTTCGTCGGGCGCGAATAGCGGGCCAGACGCAGTTCGCATAACGTGTGATCTATTCGGCCGCCTGCAGCGCGGCCTGCTCGGCCTTGGCGAGCTCGGCGGCCTTGGCCTCGACCAACTCGACGATGTGGTCGACCATCCGATCGTTGTCCATCTTGTGGTCCGGCTTTCCGGCCAGATAGACCATGCCCGCGCCCTTGCCGCCGCCGGTGAACCCGACGTCGGTCATCAGCGCCTCGCCGGGGCCGTTCACGACGCAGCCGATGATCGAAAGGCTCATCGGGGTGGCGATGTGGGCCAGGCGCTGTTCCAGCGCCTCGACCGTGGCGATGACGTTGAAGCCCTGCCGCGCGCAGGACGGGCAGGCGATGATGTTCACGCCGCGGTGGCGCAGGCCCAGCGACTTCAGGATGTCGAAGCCGACCTTGATCTCCTCGACCGGATCGGCGGCCAGGCTGACGCGGATGGTGTCGCCGATGCCGGCCCAGAGCAGCGCGCCCATGCCGATCGCGGACTTCACGGTGCCGGTGCGCAGCGCGCCCGCCTCGGTGATGCCGACGTGCAGGGGGCAGTCGATCGCCTCGGCCAGCTGCTGATAGGCCGCGACGGTCATGAAGGGGTCGGACGCCTTCACGCTGATCTTGAACTCGTGGAAGTCGTTGTCCTGCAGGATGCGGGCATGATCGAGGGCGCTCTCGACCATCGCGGCGGGGCAGGGCTCGCCGTACTTCTCGAGCAGGTGCGGTTCGAGGCTGCCGGCGTTGACGCCGATGCGCATCGAACAGCCATGGTCGCGGGCCGCCTGGATGACCTCGCGCACGCGGTCGGGCGAGCCGATGTTGCCGGGATTGATCCGCAGGCAGGCCGCGCCGGCCTTGGCCGCTTCGATGCCGCGCTTGAAGTGGAAATGGATGTCCGCCACGAGCGGGACCTTGGCCTCGCGGGCGATGGTCTTGAACGCTTCGGTGGAGTCGACGTCGGGGCAGGAGACCCGCACGATGTCGGCCCCGGCCTCCTCGAGCTGGCGGATCTGATCGATGGTCGCCGCGGCGTCGGCCGTCAGCGTGTTGGTCATCGATTGGACCGTGATCGGAGCGTCGCCGCCCACCTCGACCTTGCCGACGCGGATCTTGCGCGAGACCCGGCGGTCGATGGCGCGCCAGGGGCGGACGTGGGTGTGATCTTGCACGGTCATGGCTTCGAAAATAAGGGCTTTGGCGGGAAAACGCGAGGCCACGCGGCGCCGCAACGACGCGGCGCCGCTCGCATGGGGTCAGGTGATGTCTTCGCCGTGCTTGACCCCGCCGGCGACCAGCTGGCTCCAGACCTGTTCGGCGCTCTCGGCGAAGCTGAAGAGCTCGAGATCGGAAGCCTTGATCATGCCCTCGGCGATCATGGTGTCGAAGTTGATCACCGAGCGCCAATAGGCCTCGTCGAACAGCACGACCGGGATCCGGGGGGCCTTGTCGGTCTGGCGCAGGGTCAGGATCTCGAACAGCTCGTCCAGGGTGCCGAAGCCGCCTGGGAAGACCACAAGGGCGTTGGCGCGCATGGCCAGGTGCATCTTGCGCATGGCGAAGTAGTGGAAGCGGAAGGTCAGGTCCGGGGTCGAATAGGCGTTGGGCTCCTGCTCGAACGGCAGGGTGATGTTGAACCCGACCGAGGGGGCGCCGGCGTCGACCGCGCCGCGGTTGGCGGCTTCCATCACGCCGGGGCCGCCGCCGGTGGCGATGACGTTGTCGCGCGGGCCGCCGTTGCTGAGCAGGGCGCCGCCGCGCTGGGACGCGATCTTGCCGAACTCGCGGGCGGCGCCGTACCAGGCTGCGTGGCGGCCGGGACCGGCCTCGGAAATGCGGGCGCTGCCGAACACCACGATGGTCGAGCGCACGCCCCAGGCGCGCAGAGCCTCTTCGGCCTTGGCGTACTCCAGCAGGAAGCGCACGCCGCGCATCGAGTCGCCGAGCAGGAAGTCCTCGTCGAGCGCGGCCAGCCGAAAGGACGGGGCGGCCATCTGCTCGGCGTTGCTGGGGTGCTCTCCGCCTTTTGTGACGCCTGCGACCATGACTGAACCTCCGTACTGAATCGGAGGTCAACTTCGCCGAGACGGCGCGGCGAGGCTAGCCCGCAAGCTTCTCGGCGGCGATCGTCGGGGCCGGCATCACGCCCTTGCTCTGCCCGCCGACGAACACCTGGAAGGCTGCCGGGTCGGTGACCTCGAGGGTCAGGCCCTTGAGGTTCGGGACGCGGTAGGCCTCGCCCGCCGAAAGCTGTCGGGCGAAGTAGGCCGCTCCGCCATTGCCGCGGACGATCAGGGACGCGCCCTTGCGGGCTTGCAGGGTGACGAGCGAGGCGGCCGGCTGGGCGCCGTAGACGGCGCCGCGGGGCGCGAAGGTCGCGGGCAGCGGTTCGGCGGCCGTGGGATCGACCTGCGGGGCCAGCGTCGCGGCCTTCTTGGCGGCGACGACGGCGTCGGACGAGCCGCCGGCGGCGGTGGCCTCGGCCAGGCCCGGCGTTTCGTAGGGCGTCGGGGTGGTGGACTCGACCGGGGCCGGCAGCGGCGCGCCGAGCGCGACCGGGCCGGCCGGCGCGCCGAGCTTGGCCTTGGCGATGGCTGCGGCGGGCGCGGTGTGCGGCGGCGGAGCCTCGGCGGTCATCGCGCGCTGGGCGACGTTCCAGAGCACGATCGCAGCGATCACCAGCATGCCGCCGCCGATGACCAGGGTCAGGCGCGGATCTTTCGACTCCACGACGCCGATCGGCGCGCGCAGGGCGGTGTCGTGGACGGGCTCGTCGCGGCGGAAGCGTTCGACCGCGGCGTCGCCGTCGAGGCCCAGGGCCGCAGCGTAGGCGCGGATATAGCCGATGGTGAACGGACGCGAGGGCAGTTCGTCCAGGCGCATCTCTTCGATCGCGGCCAGGTAGCTGCGGCGAATTCGCGTGGAGTCGGCCAGTTCCTGCAGGTTGAGGCCGCGAAGTTCCCGGGCGGCCTTCAGCGCCGCGCCAATATCGGGTCCAACTTCGAGGGATGGGGTCAGGCCGCCGGCGCGGTTGGTCTCGCGATCACCGCCGTTACGCAAATCCAGACTGGTAACCCCGCCAGTATCGAGCGGCATGGCTACTTTGGCGCCTCTTGCTAGCGTTTACGATCTAAAGGCGAAGTCGCGCCCTGCCAGATTTACAGTACAGGTCTTAATATTAGGTTGTGAGTATCACCCTAGGCATTGAAATTCAATGCGCTAATCGGGTGGCGGGGTGCGACGCAGCGTCCCCGGTGAAGCCTGTTTCAGATGGCCAAATACAATTTTCGGGCGAGGGTCTCGATCTCATTCCGGACCGATCCGGCCGAGGTCCGCAGCAGGGCGGTGACGCCGCGGCGGGCGGCCTCGCGATCGCAGGACAGCACCATCTGCTTGACCGGCCCGATGCCGGCCGGCGGCATCGACAGGCGGTCAAACCCAAGCGCCACAAGGGCGAAGGCTTCGAGCGGGCGGCCCGCCATCTCGCCGCACACGGACACCGGCGTGCCGGTTTCCTCACAAGCCTTCTGGATCACTTCCAGCGCCCGCAGCGCCGGCGGCGAGAGGAAGTCGTAGCGGTCCGACACCCGCGGGTTCCCGCGGTCGGCGGCGAACAGGTATTGCATCAGGTCGTTGGTGCCGACGCTGACGAAATCAGTCATCGGAAGCAAAGCGTCCAGGTGCCAGACGACGGCGGGCGCCTCGATCATCGCGCCGACGTCGAGCCGAGACGGCGCTGGGCGGCCGCGGCGCTGGGCCCAGGCGACCTCGTGATCCACCAGGGCGCGAGCCGCGCGGAACTCGTCGACGCTGGCGACCAGCGGGAACATGATGCGCAGCGGCCGACCGCGGGCGGCGGCGATCAGGGCGCGAAGCTGCAGGCGCAGCAGCGCCGGACGGTCCAGCCCCATGCGGATCGCGCGCCAGCCGAGGGCGGGATTTTCTTCGCGCTCGGCCTCAAGGTACGGCAGCACCTTGTCGCCGCCGAGGTCGAGGGTGCGGAAGGTCACCGGCCGATCGCCGGCGGCGTCCATCACCCGGCCGTAGAGCGCCGTCTGCGCATTGAAGCGCGGCATCTCCTCGGCGACCATGAACTGGAACTCGGTGCGGAACAGGCCGATGCCTTCGGCGCCGGTCTCGCCGAGGATGTCGAGATCGACGTCCAGGCCGGCGTTCATCAGCAGCGTGACCTTGGCGCCGTCGCGGGTGAAGGCCGGCGTGTCGCGCAGCTTGGCGAACTCGGCGCGCCGCTGCAGGCGCACCTCCAGGCGGGCGTGCAGCGCCTTCACGACGTCGACGCGCGGGCGCAGGTAGGCCTCGCCGGTTTCGGCGTCGACGATGACCGGGTCGCCTTCAGACACCTTGTCGCGCAGGCCGGGCAGGCGGCCGACGCAGGGGATATCCAGAGCGCGCGCGACGATCGCCGCGTGACTGGCCGAGGAGCCTTCTTCCAGCAGCAGGCCGGCCAGTTTGGTGCGGTCGTACTCCAGCAGATCGGCGGGCCCGAGGTTCCGCGCGATCAGGATGGCGTTCTCGGGCAGGTCGCGGGCCGCGTGCCCCTCGCCCGAGAGGTGGCGCAGCAGCCGGTCGGCCAGGTCTTCGAAGTCGTGCAGGCGCTCGCGCAGATAGGGATCGCGCGCCTGGCCCAAACGCGCGCGGTGCTCGGAGCGCACCCGCTCGACGGCGGCCTCGGCGGTGAGGCCGTTGTGGACCGCGTCCTCCAGGCTGCGGTTCCAGCCGCGGTCGTGGGCGAACATCTTGTAGGTCTCGAGCACCTCGTAGGAGGCGTCGACGAGGCCGTGCTCGCCAGTGAGCATGTCGTCGATCTGGGCTTGCAGGCCCAGGATCGCGGTCTTCAGGCGCGCCTCTTCGGCGACCACGTCCTCGGCCAGCAGCTGCGAGGGGGCGACCGGCGGTTCGTGCAGGACGGCGACGCCAAGCGCGAGGCCGTCGGCGAACTTCGAGCCGATCAGCCGCTCGGGCCGGTGCGGGGCGATCTCGACGCCCTTGAGTTCGCCCTCGAGCTCGCTGCCGGCGACCATTTCGGCCAGCACCATGGCGACGATCTGGAGGTCCTCGACCTCGTCGTCGGTATAGACCCGCTCGGTGCGGTTCTGGACGACCAGCACGCCGATGGCGCGGCCGCCGCGCAGCAGCGGCACGCCCATGAAGGCGTGGAACGGGTCTTCACCGGTCTCGGGCCGGTAGGAGAAGGCGGGGTGATTGGGGGCGTCCGACAGGTTGAGCGGCCGGCCCAGGCGCATGATCTCGCCGACCAGGCCCTCGCCGGGCTTCATGCGGGTGACGTGGACGGCTCCGGGATCCAGGCCCTCGGTGGCGAACAGCTCCATGTCGCCGCTGGCGCGCCGCATGTAGAGCGAGCAGACCTCGGCGACCATCGAGCGGGCGATGATCCGCACCACGATGTCCAGGCGCGATTGGGCCGGCCCGCCCGAGGCGAGCGCTTCGCGAATCTGCCGCAGCAGACTGCGTTGTCCCCGAACCGCGATCCCCGGCATGGCCATCAGGCGAGTTTCTCTCCCTTTTCCCTAACCGCCTCCTAGCAGCTTTGCGCGTCGGAACGGAGACGAAAACGGGGCGGCGCGACTTTGTGAGCGCGGCCATGCGGGACGTCGCGGCCGCCGCCAGTGCCCGGCGGCGCTTTGCCGATATTTCGCGCAGCGGCGCTGGTTCGCGCGGCGCCGGCCCTCAGCGCACGATGCTGATCGAATGTTCGCCGTAGGGGTTGGCTCCGTCTTGTCCCGGAGCCAGCGCCACCCAGGCGAGGAAGCCGAGCGAAATCGCCGTCGCCAGCGCCAGGGCGCCTAAAAACGGGGCGTTGCTCTGGGCCATCCGGACGATGGCCTCGTCGGCCTTTGCGTCGCCCGCCGCGGCGAGCGCGGCCCAGACGACGACGGCGGCCCACGGCGCGATCTGGGCCAGTTGCAGCCAGCCGCTGCGGCCCATGTCATGCAGGCGCTTGGTGGTGATGTTGATCATCGCGATCGAGGTCGCCAGTCCGACGATCAAGCCGACCAGCGGCATGAGCGAACTGAGCACCGAGACCACGAACAGGCCCAGATAGGTCTGTCGAAAGGCCTTGGCGCTAAGACGTCCACGAGCCGAAAAATACAACCAGCGCAGTTCCATCCGTTCCCTCGCTCCGCTGCCGGCATCATACTCAAGCTTGATTGCAGCCGCAGCCAGCACTCTTTCTGGCTGAGGCGCATTGGGGGCGCTGGAGCCGGATGTCCGCGGCCCCTGCGGCGAGCTTGGAGTGTGGCGGTGATTGTCGGCATCGACCTGGGGACCACCAATTCGGCGATCGGCGTCTGGCGGGACGGCGAGACGCAGCTGATCCCCAACAGCCTTGGCCACTACCTGACGCCGTCTGCGGTCGGCATCGCCGACGACGGCGCGGTGCTGGTCGGCATGGCCGCGCGCGAACGGCAATCGACCCACCCGAACGACACCGCCACCGCGTTCAAGCGCTACATGGGCAGTCAGAAAGCGACCCGGCTGGGGCGGCGCGATTTCCTGCCCGAGGAACTGTCGGCGCTCGTGCTGCGCGCGCTGAAGGCCGACGCCGAGGCGTTCCTGGGAGAACCCGTCACCGAGGCGGTTATCGCGGTGCCGGCCTATTTCAACGACAAGCAGCGCAAGGCGACGCGACGGGCCGGCGAATTGGCCGGGCTGAGGGTCGAGCGGCTGATCAACGAGCCGACCGCCGCGGCGCTGGCCTACGGCATCGGCGAGCGGGAAGACGAGGTGCGCTTCCTGGTGTTCGACCTGGGCGGCGGCACCTTCGACGTCTCGGTGCTTGAACTCTTCGACGGGGTGGTCGAGGTGCGCGCCTCGGCCGGCGACAACCGGCTGGGCGGCGAGGATTTCAACGACCTGCTGGTCGACATGCTGCGTCGCCGCTTCGACCCTGTATGGGGCGAGGCTGCGCGGGACGACGCCGCGCTGCTTCAGCGCCTGCGCGCGGCGGCCGAGCGCGGACGCCGCGAGTTGTCGGAGAAGCCGACTGCGAAGCTGTCGGTGGTCTGGAAGGACAGGGCCTACGAACACGAGGTGACGGCCGAGGCCCTGGAGGCGGCGGCGGAGGGGCTGCTGAGCCGTTTGCGCGATCCGGTGCTGCGTTCGCTGCGCGACAGCGATCTGCGGATCGGAGCGCTGAACGAGATCGTGCTGGTCGGCGGCGCGACGCGGATGCCGATGGTCCGCAAGGCGGTGACGCGGATGTTCGGACGTTTCCCAGCCGCATCGATCAATGTCGATGAAGCAATCGCCCGAGGGGCGGCCGTGCAGGCCGGCCTGAAGGCGCGGGACGCGGCGCTGAACGAGGTCGTGCTGACCGATGTCTGTCCCTATTCGCTGGGCGTGGACGTCGGCGAGCATGGTCCGAACGGCCAGATCCGCACGGGCTTGTTCTCGCCGATCATCGAACGAAACACGACCATCCCCGCCAGTCGCGTCGAGTCCTTCCGCACGCTGCGGGCGGGCCAGCGGCAGATCGAATTCGGCGTCTACCAGGGCGAGGCGCGCTGGGTCGCCGAGAACATCAAGCTCGGCGACATCGTCATTCCGATCCCGGCCCGGCCGGCGGGCGAGGTCGAGGTGCAGTGTCGCTTCACCTACGACATCAACGGCCTGCTGGAGGTCGACGTCGAGGTGCCGCTGACCGGCGAGCGACGGCAGCTGGTCGTCGTCGATGAGGACAATGTCGACGAGGCCGACGTCGCGACGCGGCGGGCAGCGTTGGCGCAGCTCAAGGTGCATCCGCGCGACGAGGCCTCCAATCGCGCGGCGATGGCGCGGGCCGGCCGTTGCTACGAGGACTTCATCGGCGAGCGCCGCGACTATGTCGCCCGCCTGATCGGTCAGTTCGAGAGCGTGCTGGACCGGCAGGATCCGCGGGCGGCGACGCTGGCGCGGGGCGAGCTGCTGGCGGCGCTGGACCAGCTGGAAGGCGAAAGCTTCCTGTGAGCGGACGGTCGATCTGGGAGGTTCTCGGCCTCGATCCGACTGACGACGCCCGGGCGATCAAGCGCGCCTACGCCCAGCGGCTAAAGCGGACGCATCCCGAGGACGACGCCGCCGGCTTCCAGCTGCTGCGGCAGGCGTATGAGCACGCGATGGCGATCGCCGCGCACGAGGCGGCTCGCGGGGGCCATGCGGTCGAGGTCGAGCGCCCCGAACCGGCGCACGAGGAGCCGGCGCCCGCCGAGCCGTTCATGCCCGAAGAGGATCCGCACGAGGCGCACTGGCGCATCTGCGGGCGGTTGGAGCAGCTTCTAGCCGTGGAGGGCGGGGCCGATCCCGCCGCCATGAAGACTGCGCTCGAAGCGGTGCTGTGCTCGGACTCGATGGAGAACCTCGAGATCTACGCGGACACCGAGGTGGGATTGGCGCGGGTGCTGCTGCACTTCGCGCCACGCGGCGACGTGTTGCTGCCGAGCGCGATCCAGCACTTCGGCTGGTACGACCAGGAGGGGCGCTGGGACCTCGCGCCCGAGATCCGGGGCGCGCTGGCCCGCGAGCGTGCGCTGGGGATGATCGAACGGCTGTGCAATCGCCGTCATGAGCATCACCAGGGCTACATGACCCTGCTCGCGGGGCCGCCGGAGGCGCTCGCCTTCTGGCGACGGCTGCGGCTTGGCCGCCGTCATCGCCTGGTGTCGGAGTTTCTTCACTTCGCGGCCGGACATGCGCCGGGCGTGCTGCATATGCTTGACGCCGAAGCTGTCGAAGCGTGGGAGCGGCGAATCGCGCGGCGCGAGAAGACGCGGACCGCCCGTTCGGCGTTCTGGGTGATCGGGGCTTTCCTGGCGGTGGTGCTGCTGCTGTTCGCCGCATCGCTGCTCGACCACCCCCAAGACCTGGCGGCGCGGGCGGCGGCGGAGCCGAGCAACCAGGCGCTGTGGGCCGACCTCTGCCGCGAGCGCGCCCGCGGGGAGGCACCGACGGAGATCGAGCTCAACGACTGCGAGCGGGCGCTGGCGCTGGCGCCGCGGTCGCTGGGCGTGCTGGGCGACCGGGCGCTGATCAAGGCCAGGATCGGCGACATGGCCGGGGCGGTCCGCGACTACGACGCCTTGCTGGGGCGAAGTCCCGGCAATGTCCGGGCGCTCTACGGCCGCGGCGCGGCGCGGATCGCGATGGGGGAGGCGCAGGTTGGCGGCGCCGACCAGGCTCGCGCGACCGAGCTGGACCCAGCGGTGGCCGTCAGCATCGGCAGCTATCAGATCAGCCAGATCGCGCCGCGGCCGTCGATATACTCGCGCTCGCCCGAAAGCTCGCCCGAAAGACTGACGCCGACCGAGATTGTCGGCTTCGACATGCCGGCGGCCGTGCTGCAGCGACCCGAAGGCGTCAGCCTCACCGCGGCCTATCCCGAGCGCGCCTCGCAGGTCCGGGCGAGCGGCGCGGTGAAAGTGCGTTGTCGCGTGCGGCTCGACGGGCGGGCGAGTGATTGCGTCGTGCTGTCCGAGTCGCCGCAGGATCTGGGCTTCGACGACGCCGCGGTGGGCATCGTCGAGCAGTTCGTATTCGCGCCGGCCCGCCTGCGCGGCAAACCGGTCGACGGCGCCTTGGTCACGATTCCGGTCACCTTCTCCAAGCCGGAAGGCTAGGCCTCGCTCCACGATTGCCTGAGCGGCGCGGTCACCCTCATAGTTCCCGAATAACAACGTTCGGGGCGGCGACTATGGGGAAGGCGTGGCTGGGGCTGGTCGGCGGGCTGGCGGTGATCCTGAGCGGAGCGCTGCTGGCCTGGCTGGTGCAGACGGCGGGCGGGGTCAGCGTGCGCGATGTCCGCTTCGCGGGCGACCGGGGCACGACGCTCTCGGCGCTGGTCTACACGCCGGCGTCGGCGACGGCGCAGACGCCCGCGCCGGGCGTGCTGCTGAGCCATGGCTACATCAACACCCGCGAGATGCAGTCGGCCTTCGCCATCGAGCTGGCGCGGCGCGGCTTCGTGGTGGTGGCGATGGACCAGCCGGGTCACGGCTATTCCGACGCCATTGTCGGCGCCAACGACTTCGGCGGGCCGGCGGCGCTGCGCTACCTGAAGAGCCTGCCGCAGGTCGACAAGGCCAACATCGGCCTGGCCGGACATAGCCTGGGCGGCGGACCGGTGGTCGGGGCGGCGGCGTCCGATCCGGACGGCTATCGCGCGGCGGTGCTGCTGGGATCGACCCCTGCGATCGGGGCGGTGTTCGGCTCCAAGGCCCGGGCTGACCTGCACAACCTCGCGGTGGTCTTCGGCGGCTATGACGAGTTCGCCGAGCTGATGTGGCAGGTCCCGCGCGGCTTTTACGTTCCGCGCTCGCCGGCCCTGCAGGCGTTGTTCGGGACGCGTGAGCCGATCGTTCCGGGCCGGGTCTACGGCGACATCGCCGCCGGAACCGCGCGGGTGCTGTACGTGCCGCCGGTCACTCACCCCTGGGAACACTTCTCGGCAGGCGGCGTGGCGCCGACCATCGACTGGTTCCAGCGCACCCTGGACGGCGAGGCGCGGCCGCTGCCGCCTCAGAACCAGATCTGGTTCTGGAAGGAAGTCGGCACCCTGATCGCCTTCGCGGGGATGGCCGCGGTGTTGCTGGCCGCGTTCGAGATCCTGCTCAGCGTGCGTTGGCTGCACCGACTGGATCGGCGCCCGCAGGCGCTGGGGCCGCTTGCGCCGCGTCGGGACGGACGCTGGTGGCTGTTCTTCGCGGCGACGGCGGCGCTGCCGGCGATCACGTACTACCCGCTGATGAAGCTTGGGATGCTGTTCCTGCCGATGCCGCTCTATCCGCAGTGGATCACCAACCAACTGCTGGTCTGGGCGCTGGGAGGCGCGGCCCTGACCCTGGTGATCGGCCTGGCGAGCAAGGCGCCGAGGCCGGCAGTGGGCGCTGACTGGCCAAGATCGGCGGCGATTGCGGTGCTGACGGTGGCGGTGGGCTATCTGACCCTGGCCGTGGTGGCGCGCGTGCTGCATGTCGACTACCGCTTCTGGGTCGTCGGGCTGAAGCCGCTGGACCTGCGGCAGTTGGGCTTTGCGCTGGCCTACCTGCCGCTCTGGACGGTGTTCTTCGTGATCGCGTTGCGGGGCCTGCATAGCCGGCTGGCGGTGGCGGGCCAGGGACGCTGGAGCCACTACTTCGCCGGCATGCTCGCGATGTCGCTGGGCTTCGTGGTGCTGCTGGCGATCCAGTACGGGGCGCTGTTCCTGACCGGCCGGCTGGCGATGGCCGAGCCGCTGAACACCATCATCGCCATCCAGTTCGTGCCGCTGCTGGCCCTCGTCGGGGTGATCTCGGTGTTCACCTGGCGGCGCACCGGCAGCCATCTGCCCGGGGCGCTGATCTGCGCGCTGCTGCTGGCCTGGTACGTCAGCGCCGGTACGGCGACGCACTGGTCGCCCAACTTCCAGCTGCCGATGCCCGGTTAGAGGCTAGGGACGAGAGACCCGCTTGGCCATCAGCAGGTCCGGACGGCCGAAGCCGTTGGCGTCGGGCACCAGGCCGACCGCCTCGTAGCCGAGCTTGCGGTAGAAGAAGAACGGGTGGCCGTTGGTCGGGGCGATCTGGGCCAGCTTGGCCAGGGCGTCCGGGAAGATGTCGGCTCCGAACAGGCTGGTGCCGCCGTACTCGTCGTCGGTGCCGAGATAGACTGTCAGCTTGCCCATGGCCGCCACCCGCGCCTCAAGCGCGGCGGTGAGTGCCGCGCCGACGCCCTTGCCGTGATGGCGCGGATCGACCGCCAGTGGGTGCAACTCGGCCGCGTGGCTGTAGGTGTCGATGCCGCCGATCAGACCCAGGACGTTCTCGCCGTCGAGCGCGGCCATGGCGAACCGCTCGGGGACGGTGAGGAAGGTCTCGACCTCGGCCTCGGCCTCGCCGTCGTCCTGATAGGCCGGGATATGGGAGAAGGCCTCGCGCAGGATGCGCGCGCATTCGGCGCGCTGGGCGGCGTTCAGGTGCTCGAAGGCGACGATGTCCATGGCGTGACAACGTACGCGCACCGTCGCGCGCCCGCCAGGATGTGGTCGGTGCGCTCGACGCCGGCCGGCGCGAGCATGGCGCGGAACAGCGCCAGCTCCGAGCGGCAGAACCCCTGGCAGGCGGTGGCCGCCGCGCAGATCGGACAGTGGTTCTCGATCAGCAGGTAGCCGCCCTCGTCCCGGGGCGTCCATTCGGCCATGTAGCCCTCGGCGGCGCGGACCGCGGCCAGGCGTTCCAGTTTCTGCTCCAAGGTCTCCGCGGCGCCGAGCGCGCGGCGGTAGCCGATCTCGACGGCGCGCTCGCGCCGCGCCACCAGCCGATCGAGACCCTCGTCGCCAAACTCGCCGCGAACGGCCTCCAGCAGTTCAACGGTCAGTTGGGCGTGGGTGTTGGGGAACCGTTCGTCGCCCTTGGCGCTGAGCGACCAGGACCGACGGGGGCGGCCGACGCCCATGCGTTCGGTGACGTGCTCGACCAGGCCCTCGGTATGCAGCTTTTCCATTTGCAGGCGGGCGGCCTGGCGGGTGACACCCATGGCCTCGGCGATCGCCTTGGTCTGGGCCGGGCCCTTGCTCTTCAGCAGCAGGAGGATCTGGTCGGATGTGCTGTGCATTTGACAAATAGATGATTGCAAAACCCGCGCGCCGGGTCTAGCGCCAAATATGTGAAGTTGGAGATTGTCAAATGGTGGCGGCAGCGCGGGCGGACGGAAGCTGGGCCGATGTGGTGGGCGAGGGGCGGCTGCCGCGGTTCGTCCTGATCTGCCTGGGCGTCTGGATCAGCGCTGCCGACTCCATGGTCACGGCGACGATCATGCCCAGCGTCGGGGCCGATCTCGGCGGCTATGCCTATTTCGGCTGGGCGACGGCGGGCTTCCTGCTGGGCTCGGTGCTGGCGGGGGCGAGCTCGGGTCTGCTCGGCCTGCGCTTCGGCCTGCGGCGCGCGACGGCCGCCGCCGCGGTGCTCTACGCCGCCGGCTGCGCGCTCAGCGCCGGCGGTCCGGACATCGCCAGCTTCCTAATAGGCCGAGTGTTGCAGGGTCTGGGCGGCGGCTGGGTGGTCGGGTTCTGCTCGGTCGCCATCGGCCTGATGTTCCCGGACCGGCTGCTGCCGCGGGTCTATGCGACGATCACCGCGATCTGGGGCGTGGCGAGCCTGCTGGGGCCGCTGATCGGCGGGATCTTCGCCGACCTGGGCGCCTGGCGCTGGGTGTTCTGGCTGTTTGCGATCCAGGGCGTCGGCGTGGCCTGGGCCGCCTATGTCATGCTGCCCAGCGATCGGGGAAACGACGACGCCAAGGTCGCCTGGCCGCAGCTGGGGATGATCGCAGCCGGCGTCATGGCGATCGGCCTGGCCGACATGGCTCGTGACTTCGTCCGTTCGGGACTGCTGACGGCGCTGGGCTGCGCGCTGCTGGCCTTTACGGTCTGGTTCGATGGGCGGGCGCGCACGCGGCTGCTGCCGAAGGGGGCGAGCGACCTGACCACCATTCCCGGGGCGGGGTTCGCCGCGATGTTCCTGCTCACCGTCGCCTCGATGGGTTTTGCGATCTACGGCCCTGCGATCCTGCAGAAGCTGGCCGGGCTGACGGCGCTGGAGGCCGGCTACGTGATCGCCGGCGAGGCGGCGGCCTGGACGGTGATGGGTCTGATGGTGGCGCACCTGGCCGGCGCGTGGCCCTCGCGGATGATTCGGCTAGGTGCGATCGTCGCCACCCTGGGCGTGGCGTTCGCGGCCCTGACCATGCCGTCGGCCTCGGTCGTCGGCGTGGTGGTCGCGGGCCTGTTCCTCGGCGGCGGTTTCGGCCTGTCCTGGGCGTTCATGAGCCAGCGCATCCTGGCCTCGCTGCCGGAAGGCGATGAGCGGGCGATCGGCGCGGCCGCGATGACCACGGTGCGGCTGACCGGCTCGGCGGTGGGCGCGGCGGCCGCCGGGGCGGTCGCCAACCTGGTCGGGTTCTCGCAAGGACTGAGCGAGGCCAGCGCCCGCTCGGCCGGCCTTTGGGTCTTCGTCGCGGTCTTGCCGCTGGCGATCGCCGGGGTCTGGGCGGCGTTCGGCCTGACCTCGGCTAAGACGCGCGAAGCGCCCCCAGCATGATCCGCGACAAGGCCGCGATCGCCTCGTCGCGGCTCATCCGTCCGGCCGCGGCCGCCTGCGAGAGGATGTCGGCGGCCCCGATCACGCCCAGCAGCACGGCGCGTCCCTGCGGCCCTGACAGCGGAGCGAAGCGGGCCAGGGCCGCGAGGTACTGGTCGACATAGCCTTCGCGCAGGGCCTGGCGGAAATCGTCCATCTCCTCGCTGGCCGACAGGGCCGCGGCGATGGCCCCGAACTCGGGACCGGCCTGCAGCACGCAGTCGACATAGGCGGCGCTGAGGATCTCGACCACGTCCTCCAGGGTCTTGGCCTGCGTCGCCAGCGCCGTTTGCACGGCCTGGGCCTGTCGTTCGTCGAAATAGCGGTAGAGCGCGATCAGCAGGCCGGCCCGCGTGCCGAAATGCTCGTAGGCGATGGGTTTGGTGACGCCGGCCTGCTCGGCCAGCCTGGCCAGGGTCAGCGCGTCAGTGCCCTCGGCGCGCACAATGCCCGCGGCTGTCTCCAGAAGCTGATTACGCCGCTGATCGCGCGGCATGCGCCTGCTCGACACGCCTGTCCTTCCATGCCGCTTGACAGCGATCTTACCATACGTAACTTACTATTTGTAACTTACAGATCGTAACAACAGACTTAGCGGAGGCGGACGTGACAGCCAACACCCTTCAGCTGGCGCCGGTCGGGCCGGACCAGATCGCGCGGTTCGCCCCGCTGATCCCGGGCCTGATCCGGGCGACCGGACCGGTCAGCTACGATTATCAGTTCGGCGTCGACGGCCTGTTGGAGCAGGTTGTCGCCGCTTCCTGGGGCGCGCCGGACACGCTGTTCTGCGCGGCCTGCACGACCGCGGTGGTTCAAGGAAACGAACTGCTGGGCATTGAACTCGGCTTCGCCGGGTCGAACTTCTACGCGTTCAAGGCCAATCTCGTGGCGCTGGCGCCAAGCCTGATGGCGCAGGGCAAGGTCAGCTACGAGCAGTTCTCGGGACTGGCGGCGCGGGCCGAGACGGCGAGCTATCTCAACGCCCACGTTCCGGACGACGTCTACTACCTGCACGCCCTGTCGACGCCGCCGCAGCATCGCGGCAAGGGCGTGGGACGCGATCTGCTGAAGGCCGCGATCGCGCGGGCGAAGCAGGCGGGTTATCGCGAGCTGCAACTCGACGTGCTGGCCGACAACCCCGCCGTCGGCTTCTACCAGGCGATGGGCCTGCGCATCCTGGCCGAGCTGCGCTCGCCCGAACTCTCGCGCGACCATGGATTTCCGAGCGAGTACCGCATGGCGGTGACGCTGTGAGCCCGCGGGTCGTCATCGCCGGGGGCTACGGCCTGGTCGGCGGCTGGGTCACGCGGCATCTGCGGGCGGCGGGTCACGATCTGGACCTGGTGCTGGCCGGCCGCAATCCTGAGCAGGGGAAGGCTCTGGCGGCCGAGCTCGAGGCGCGGACCGCGCGGTTGGACGTCGCCGATCCGGCGACGGCCCTCGCCGCATTGGGTCCGGCCGACCTCGTGGTCGCCACCTTGCAGGACCCTGGCGACAACCTCCTGGCCGCCGCGCTGAGGGCCGGGGCCGCCCACATCGGCATCGTGCGGACCGCCGACAGCATGGGGTCCAGCGCTGTCACGGCGGTCAACCTGGCGCGGGCCCCGGCGCTGATGTTGGGACACTGGCAGGCGGGCGTCCTGACCCTGGCGGCGATGGCCGCGGCGCGGGCGTTCGTCGAGGTCCGGCGGGTCGAGATGGCCGCGCTCTACGACTATGCCGACCCGATCGGACCGATGACCGCGTCCGACTCCGGCGGGTTCGTCGGCCGGGCGTTGGTCCGCCAGGCCGGCGCGTGGACGAACCTCGATGCGGCCAGCAACGGCAGAAGGGTCGAGCGGGCCGGAATGGAGCCCTTTGACGCCCTGCCGATGGGCGTGCTCGATACCCCAGCCCTGGCCTCGATGACCGGCGCGGCCGATGTGCGGTTCGACCTGGGGACTGGGACGTCGATCGGGACCGCGGGCGGGGAGGCGGCCTCGCACGAGCTCTACATCGACATCGCCGGAACTGATGCGACGGGCCGCGAGCGCGTCCAGCGGACGGTGGTCAGCGATCCGAAAGGCCAGGCCCACCTGACCGCCTTGGGGGTGCTGATCGGCGTCGAACGGCTGCTGGGCCTGGACGGTGGGCCGCCGCCAGCCGCCGGCCTGCGGTTTCCGGAGACGACGCTGGATCCGGAGCGGGCCATGGCGCGCCTGGAAGCGTTCGGCGTGCGGATCGAGACCCTGTGATGTGGGCGCTCGCCGTGAACGTCGCCGCCCGCGGCAAGCGCGGGCGGATGTTGCTCAGACTCTAGAGCTGGTCGAGGCCGAAGCCGGCGTGCAGGGCGCGCACGGCCAGTTCGGTGTAGGCCGCGTCGATCAGCACGCTGATCTTGATCTCCGAGGTCGAGATGACCTGGATGTTCACGCCCTTGTCGGCCAGGGACTGGAACATGGTCTTGGCGACGCCGGTGTGGCTGCGCATGCCGACGCCGATGACCGAGACCTTGGCGACGTCTTCGTTCACCTGGACGTCGTCGAAGCCGATCTGCGGCTGGTGGGCGCGGACGATCTCGACCGCGCGCTGGGCGTCGCGCTTGCCGACCGTGAACTCCATGTTCGCGGTGTCGGCGGTGCGGGCGTGGCTCTGGACGATCATGTCGACATTGACATTGGCGTCGGCCAGCGCGCCGAAGATCACGGACGAGACGCCCGGATGATCGGGCAGGCCGAACAGGCTGATCTTGGCCTCGTCACGGCTGTAGGCGACGCCGCTCACGATGCGCTTTTCCATGATCTCTTCCTCGTCGCACACGATGGTGCCTTGGCCGGGCGCTTCGCCGGGCTCGACAAAACTGGACAACACCCGCACCGGCACGTTCTGGGCCATGGCGAGTTCGACGGAACGGGTCTGCAGGACTTTCGCGCCCAGCGAGGCCATCTCGAGCATCTCCTCGTAGGAGATCTTGCCGAGCTTCCTGGCCTTGCTCTCGATGCGCGGGTCGGTCGTGTAGACGCCGTCGACGTCGGTGTAGATATCGCAGCGGATCGCCTTCACCGCCGCGGCGACGGCCACGGCGCTGGTGTCCGAGCCGCCCCGGCCGAGGGTGGCGATGCGGCCGTCGCGGGTCACGCCCTGGAAGCCGGCGATCACGGCGACCTCGCCGGCGTCGAGCGCGGCGGCCAGCTTCTCGGGCGGGATGTCGTCGATGCGGGCGCGGCCGTGCGCGTCGTCGGCTATGATCGGAATCTGCCAGCCCAGCCACGACTTGGCCGGCAGGCCCATGTTGCGCAGGGTCATGGCCAGCAGGCCGGCGGTGACCTGCTCGCCCGACGCGACGACGGTGTCGTACTCGTCGTCCGAGGACGGCAGGCCTTGGGCCGCGGCGCCCGCGCCATCGGTCCAGGCGACCAGTTCGTTGGTCTTGCCGGACATGGCCGAGACCACGACGGCGACCTTGTGTCCGGCCGCGACTTCAGCCGCCACCAGGCGGCCGACGCGTCGGATACGCTCGAGGTCGGCGACGGACGTGCCGCCGAATTTCATCACTAGCCGAGACAGCGCAGGAGCTCCGCTTGAGAGGGAAGGCTGCGCCTAATAGCGGGGCCTGCCGCCAGGGGCAATGTCTGCCTTCGCAGGCGCGAAAAGGACGCGCCCTGCGCAAGATGGCGCCCATTCTGAGCCTTGCGGGGCGATAGGGGCTGGCGCCGTGCGCCGCTCGGTAGGAAAAGGCTTTCATGTCGTCTGCGTCCGCATCCTCGATCGACCCGAAAGAGGTCGAACAATTCTCGCGCATCGCCGCCGAATGGTGGGATCCGAAGGGCAAGTTCGCCCCGCTGCACAAGTTCAATCCGGTGCGGCTGTCGTTCATCCGCGATCAGGTGCAGGAGCGGTTCGGGCGCGATCCGAAGGCGATCCGGCCGTTCGAGGGCCTGCGGCTGCTGGACATCGGCTGCGGCGGCGGACTGCTCTGCGAGCCGATGACTCGGCTGGGCTTCCAGGTGACCGGCGTCGACGCTTCGGAACGCAACATCGGCACCGCCAGCGCTCACGCGGCCGAACAAGGGCTGGCCATCGACTACCGCGCCACCACGGCCGAGGACCTGCTGGCGGCCGGCGAGCGCCCGTTCGACGTGATCCTGAACATGGAGGTCATCGAGCACGTCGCTGATCCGGGAGCCTATCTGCGCGACTGCGCGCGGCTGCTGGCGCCGGGCGGGCTGATGATCGTGGCGACGCTCAATCGCACGCTGAAGGCGCTGGCCCTGGCGAAGATCGGGGCCGAGTACGTGCTGCGCTGGGTGCCGGCCGGAACCCACGACTGGAACAAGTTCCTCAAGCCGGAAGAGCTGCGTGGTTTCCTCGAGGGCGAGCCGGTCGCGGTGCACGGGCCGTTCGGCGTGGCGTTCAATCCGCTGACCGATCGGTGGGCCCGCTCCTCGGACTGCGACATCAACTACATGGTGACGGTGACGCGGGACGCAGCGTAAAGAGGCCCGCCACGAGGAAGTACCCATGCCGTCTATCAGGGTGCTTGGTCACGCCTATCGCGCCTGGCGCCGTAACAGGACGTGGGCCAAGCACGAGCCCGAGACCCCGTATCTCGCCGATCTGCTCAGCGGTTCGCCGGTCTGCCTGCACGTGGGCGCCAGCGATGGTCGGCACTCGTACGTGATGACCCAGGTCGCGCCGAAGGCGCGGATCCACGCCTTCGAACCGTCGGCCTTCACCTTCGAGGTGCTCAAGACCTGCCTGGCCTGGCACCGGATCTCGGCCCACGTCACCCCGGTCAATGCGGCGGTGGCCGACATCCCCGGTGAACTGCTGCTGGTGACGCCGATCAAGATGTCCGGGCGGATGGCGCGGGGCTACGCCTATGTCGCCTCCGAGCGACCGCAGAGCCCGGTGCGGCCGGACTTCGAGGACATGGGCGCGGAGGTCGAGACGACCTCGGTGACGACCCTCGACCGCTATTGCGAATCTCAGGGGCTGAGCCGGGTCGATTTCATCCGCATGGACGTCGAGGGCGCCGAACTGAAGGCGCTGAAGGGCGCCGAGCAGATCATTGAGCGCGACCTGCCGCACGTGCTGATCGAGATCCATCCGCTGATGCTCGAGGGCCGGTTCGGCGGTTCGGCCAAGGCGGTGCTCGAGGTCTTCTTGTCCCGCGGTTACCGAATGTTCGCGCTCAACGGCGACCGTCTGGAAGAATGTTCGGACGTCGACGTCGAGGCCCCTTGGAAGGACTATTTCTTCGTTCACCCGGACCGGGCCGGCGAACTGCCGGACGGGGTCTTCAAGGCGCGCATGGCCGCCTGAGGCCGTGGCTTTGACGCGCCGCATCGTCCTGGTCGGCGCGACCGGCGCATTCGGCGAACGGCTGGCGCGGCTGCTGGCGTCCTGGCCTGAGATCGACCTGATCCTGGCGGCGCGGGGGCTGGAGCGGGCGCAGGTGCTGGCGCGCGAATTGGGCTGCGCAGCGGCAGGTTTCGACCGCGACCGCCCAGAAACCCTCCAAGGTTTGCGGCCGTGGGCGGTGATCGACGCCGCCGGGCCGTTCCAGCACGGCGCCCTGGATCTGGCGCGGGCGGCCATCGCCGTGAAGGCGCACTACATCGACATCGCCGACGGCCGCGACTTCGTCGCCCGTTTTCCCGCCGCCCTGGATGAGGAGGCGCGTGCGGCCGGCGTGCTGGCCGTGACCGGCGCCAGCTCGACGCCGGCGCTGTCGAACGCGGCGCTCGGCGCCATCGCCGCAGCCTGGTCCAGCATCGATCGGGTCCGCGTGGCCATCTCGCCCGGCGCGCGGGCGCCGCGCGGCGTCTCGGTGGTCCGGGCGATCCTTTCCTATGTCGGCCAGCCGGTCCGGGTGTTCTCCGGCGGCCGCTGGACCAGCGAGCCCGGCTGGAGCGGTCTGCAACGCATCGCGATCCCCGGTGTCGGGAAGCGCCTCGTCTCGCTGTGCGAGACCCCGGACCTCGACCTGATGGCCGGGCGCGTCGGGACGGAAGCGCGGTTCCTGGCCGGGCTGGAGCTGGCGCCCTTGCATCTGGGCCTCTGGCTGCTGTCGTGGCTCGTGCGGCTGCGTCTTGTCCGCTCGCTGGAGCCGGCGGCCGCGCCGTTGCGGGCGATGGCCGATGCGGCGGCGCGCCTGGGATCGGATCGCGGCGGGATGGTCGTGCTGGCCGAAGGGAGCGGCGACGACGGCGCGCCCCGCCGCGCGCGCTGGTCGCTGGCGGCGCAGGCCAATGCCGGGCCGACCGTGCCTGTGGCGGCGGCCGCGGCCATGCTGCGCGGCCTGCTGGCGGGGCGGATCGCTACCCGCGGCGCGCGGGCTTGCGTCGGCATGGTCACGCTCGACGAGATCCTCGCCGAGCTGGATGGATTGGCGATCACGACCCAGCTCGATCACGGCGCGCCGGATGCGCCGACGCTGCTACGGCGGCTGCTTGGCGACGGCGTTTGTGCGCTGCCCGCGCCGGTGGTCGAGGTGCACGACCGCTTGGCGGCTCGGACCTTCAGCGGCCAGGGCGTAGCGCGCGGTGCGCGCGGACCGCTGCAGCGGCTGTCGCGCGCGGTGATCGGCCTGCCGGAGGCAGGGCGATACCCGGATCTTCGGGTAACGATCGCGCCCGACGCGCGCGGCGAGCGCTGGACGCGCGACTTCGGGCCCTGCCGGTTTTCGTCGCGGTTGCGGTCGCTGGCCGCGCCCGGCGAATTCGAGGAGCGGGTCGGGCCGCTGAGCTTCAGGTTTCGACCTGTGTTGAAGGCGAACGGCTTTTCCTGGCGCTTGCTGTCGTGGCGGCTGGGACCGCTGGTCTTGCCGATGGCCCTGGCGCCGCAGGTGCGCGCGGCGTCGTTCGAGCGCGACGGCGTCTATCGGTTCAGCGTGGTCACAGCCCATCGGTGGCTGGGCGTGGTCTTCGCCTACAGCGGGCGCCTGGCCGTCTGACGGGCCCAGAACGCGAACATATCCCGCTGTAGTTGAGATGTTGCGACGCAACGAAACTGCCTTCGCCTCAAGGCGTTCACCCTACATCAGGCATCCGAGTTGGGAGCTGAACCTTGCAAAAGAGACCCAAGGGCGTGTTGTCCGTGGGATGGGCGTGTTTCACGTCGGCCGCAAGCGGCCGCACCGAACACGTGCCGACGTCGGACGACTATCCCGACAGCGTCGTGAGACGCTTTCGCTTCGAGGCCGGCGGCGGCCTTGGCTGGAAGATTTCCGCGCTCACCACGCCCCGCGAGCGGCCCGCGCCATGGAAGATCGTGGTCGTGACCGGCGCGCCGTCCTGGGCCGAGTACTGGGCCCCGGTACTGGCCGGCCTGCCGCAGGACCGCGAGATGGTGGTCGTCGACCGCCCCGGCTACGCCGGCTCCGAGCCCGTGGAGTATGTCGGCGACATCCAAACCCAGGCCCGCGCACTGGCGCCGCTGCTTCTGGCCCGGCCGGGCCAGAAGGTGCTGCTGGTCGGCCAGTCGTACGGCGCGGCGATCGCCTCGATCATGGCCGAGCAGAACCCACGCCGCGTCGCCGGACTGGTGATGCTGTCGGGGTACTTCGGGGAGTCCGGCCCGACCGCGCGCTGGCTGGTGCACCTGGGCACGAAGCTCCTGAAGGTCATCCCGCGCGACCTGCGTCATGCGGTGTTGGAGGTGTCAGGTCAGCCGAGCCAGTTGGAGCACCTGCACAAGGCCCTGTCGCGGCTGCGCATCCCCGTGCACGTGATCCACGGCGACAAGGATGACTTTGCGCCGATCGAGATCGCCGAGCGGCTGGCGGTCCAGACCGCAAGCTGGAAGCCGATCCGGTTCGAGCGGGTGGCCGGCGGCAACCACTTCATCAGCGACGGTCCGGTCGAGCCGCTGTTGGCCTCGCTGGAGGCCTGCATCCCGGCTCGCACCGCCTGGACGCTGCCCCTGCCGACCTGGGCGCGACTGGCCTGGCCCAAGCTGCGCCTGGGCGGACGCACGGCGCAGGCCTGATCACGATTGGGCCGGCGGGCGGAACTTCACGCGTGGGGCTGGGTTGGGTCGCCGCTGGGCGGGCCTCCGGAGGACCCAAGATGAACGTGAAGTTCTTGCCAGCCCTCGCCGGCGCCGCACTGGCGGCGCTCGCCGCCTCGGCCTCAGCGCAGCAACCGATGCAGTATGATCAAGGTCGCGGGCTCTATCCGCCGATCGACACCCCGGCGAACCAGCCGGCTCGGAATTACGAGGCGCCGCCCGTCGCCGAGACCGGACGGGCGGTGAACACCGCGGCCACCACGTCCGACCTGCGCGCAGGGTCGCGCGTTAAGGACGCAGCCGGCGCCGAGGTCGGCCAGGTGGTCAAGGTCGACGGCGGCATGGTGACCCTCTCGTCGCACGGCAAGACGACCAAGGTGCCGATGTCGAGCCTCAGCACCTCGGGCTCGGACATCATCTCGTCGTCCAGCCGCGCCGACGTCTGGGCGCCGAAGTAACCCCAAGCGACCTCACCAGCGCCCGATCGGGTGTCTCACGCCAAAAACGCCCTTGGCCGCGGCCATCTGAACAGCGATAAGGTTGGCGTGACGAGCGCCGCGGCCATACCGTGGCTTCGATAATCCGCGCCCGATCGGGCGTCGCTTGGGGAGATCGCCGTAGATGAAAGCCGCAGTGCTGCGCGAAGTGGGCAAGCCGCTTCAGATCGAAGACGTCCAGATCAACAAGCCGGGCCCGCACGAAGTGCTGATCCGCACCAAGGCCGCCGGCCTCTGCCACTCCGACCTGCACTTCATGCAAGGCTCGTATCCGACGGCTCTGCCGGCGGTGCTGGGCCATGAAAGCGCCGGCGTCGTCGAGCAGGTCGGGTCCGAAGTGCGCACCGTGAAGGTCGGCGACCACGTCATCACCTGCCTGTCGGCCTACTGCGGCCACTGCGAATTCTGCCTGACCGGCCACCTGTCGCTGTGCGTGTCGCCCGACACCAAGCGCGACGCCGACGAGGAGCCGCGTCTGAAGGCCACCACCGGCCCGATGCAGCAGTACCTGAACCTGTCGTCCTTCGCCGAGCAGATGCTGATCCACGAGCATGCCTGCGTCGCGATCCGCAAGGACATGCCCCTCGACCGCGCCGCGCTGATCGGCTGTTCGGTGATGACCGGCGTCGGCGCTGCGATCCATACGTCGAGCGTTCGTCCGGGCGAGACCGTGGCGGTCATCGGCTGCGGCGGCGTCGGCCTGGCGGCGATCAACGGTGCGGCGATCGCCGGCGCCGGCCGGATCATCGCCATCGACATGGTCGCCTCGAAGGGCAACCTGGCGCATCAGTTCGGCGCCACCGACTTCATCGACGCCTCCAAGACCGACGCGGTGAAGGAAGTGCTCGAGATGACCAAGGGCGGCGTGCACCACTCGTTCGAAGCCATCGGCCTGTCGAAGACCGCCGAGCAGGCGTTCGGCATGCTGCGCCGCGGCGGGACCGCCAACGTCATTGGCATGATCCCGATCGGCCAGTCGATCACCCTGCCGGGCTTCGCCTTCCTGGGCGAAAAGAAGCTGCAGGGCTCGATGATGGGCTCGAACCGCTTCCCGGTCGACATGCCGCGCCTGGTGGACATGTACATGAACGGCAAGCTGAAGCTCGACGAGATGATCTCGCAGCGGATCAAGCTGGAGCAGGTCAACGAAGGCTTCGACGAGATGAAGAAGGGCGAACTGGCCCGCTCGGTGATCGTCTTCGACTGACGAACTGATCCCCGCTGGGGACGAACAGGAGCCCTCCCTTCGGGGAGGGCTTTTTTCGTGGGCGCTCGCTCAACTATTTGTAAGGCCCGCGCCCGGGGCGCGTCAGGTGGCTGGACGAGGCTTGCTGACAGGCGGATGTCCCCGCCGTTCGGAGCAAGTCCCATGAAGCCCACCCTCATCGTCGCTGGTTCGCTGGCCGCCTCGCTCGCCCTGGCCGGCGTCGCCATGGCCGCCGCGCCGACCGCCGCCCCGGCGACCCAGACCGCCCCGGCCAAGCCCGCCGCGCATCACAAGAAGCACAAGTCGCACCACAAGGCCGCTCCGGCCGCGGCTGCGACCCCGGCCGCCAAGTAGCCCGGCGAGCCAAGGAGGAAACGCCATGTCCCGCAGTCTGTCCCTGATGACGGCCCTGGCCCTCGTCGCCGGTCTCTCGGCCGGCGGCGCGGCCTCGGCCGCCACCCAGTGCCGCGACGCCCAGGGGCATTTCGCCAAATGTTCGGCCGCTGCCCCGGCCAAGCCTGAAAAGTGCCGAGACGCCAAGGGGCACTACGCCAAGTGCTCCTCGGCCAAGACGCCTCCTGCCACCAAGGCCCCAACCAAGTAGGAGGCTTGGAGCCCCCGGACGGATCGCACCCGGCCCGGGGGTTCTACTTCACGAAGTATCCGAGCAAGGCCGGGCGGAGGTACTCCTCCATGACCCCGTCCGTGACCACCGGACGCCGCCGCGGCTCCAGCGGCAGACAGGCGTTGAACGTCACCATCATCGCATGCGCCGCCAGCAGCGGGTCGACCGGACGGATCGAACCGTCGGCCAGGCCGTCGGCGATGATGCCGGCGAACGAGTTCGTCGTCTGGAGGAAGCGCACCAGCATCTGCCGGCGCATCGCCGGCGGCACCGCGGCGATGCAGTGGTGGCGCAGCAGCCGCCCGCCGGCGCTCTGCGCCTGCAGCATGCCGAGCGACGTCACCGCCAGCCACAGCCGTGTCCAGTTGCTGCCCGCCTTGGCCGCCTCGCGTTTGGCCTGGTCGATCAGGTCGAAGGTCGCGCCGAAGCAGGCGACCGCCAGTTCGTCCTTGTCGGCGTTGTGGTGATAGAACGAGCCCTTGGTGACCTTCAGTTCGGCCGAGATCTTGTCGACCGAGGCGCCGCGATAGCCCTCGCGGTTGATCAGCTTGGTGGCGGCCAGCAGGAACCGGTCGCGGGTCACCTCGTCGTTCTCGGCGCTGGGGGTTCCGAAGTCGAGCAGCGGGCCGTCCGGCCAGGGCTGGCCTGCGGCCGGCAGGCCGTTGATCATGATGTCGCTAAGCCGGGCCGCGACGCGCGGATAGTCCTGCGGCTCGTAGGTCGGCAGCCAGGTGTCGGCCCAGGTGAGCTGGTTGACGACGAGGCGCGCCAGGCCCTGGCGGCGCGGCGTGCTGACCCAGGGGGTGTCGTCCGACTTCAGCAGCCGTCCGATGCGGACGTAGAGCGCTTCGAAGCTCTGGATCACCGGCTGCTTCTGCTCACCCTCGATCAGGTAAACTTCGCTGAACGGCGCCAGCACCTCCTCCTCGCCGACCGCGATGCGGCGTCGGGTCTCGAAGTAGGCGGCGACGAAGGCGGTCAGGCGTTCGGCCGGGGTGGTGTGGGTCTCGGCTTCGTCGAGCATCCTCGCGAAGCGGGCGATAGTGTCGTGCAGCACCGCGGCGGCAAGGTCTTCCTTGCGCTTGAAGTAATAGGTCAGGCTGACCGGGTGTAGGTCCATTCGCTTGGCCACGGCGGCCAGCGTGAACCCGCTCATGCCCTGATCGGCGAACACCTTGGTCGCCGCGCCCATGATGGCGTCGCGCTTGGCGGCGTACCGCGCGCGGGGCTTTGGTTTGACGGCTGCTGTCAAGGCGAGTCTCCGCGCGAGCAGGTTCAATCTGCCACATTAGTGCGCGGGAGAGCCGGTTGGAAGCGGCGTGGAGGCTGCCGTTAGGACAACCTAGCGTCGCAGGGCCAAGGGCGGGGTGGTTTCCGCCACCGCCAGACGAGCCGGAGTCTCGTCGGCGCCCTGGTCGCGGACCAGCGCGTCGATGCGGGCCTTCTGGGCCCGGAAAGCGGCCAGTTCGGCGCCCGCCAGCACGGTGCCCTGAGGCACCTTCGCGCCGATCGGGTTCACGCGCTTGCCGTTCTGCCAGATTTCGTAGTGCAGGTGCGGGCCGGTGGAGGCGCCGGTCGAGCCGACATAGGCCACGACCTGGCCCTGGCTGATCCGCGCGCCGGTCTTGATGCCTTTGCCGAAGCGCGACAGGTGCGCGTAGCCGGTCTCAAAGCCGCCCGAGTGGCGAATGCGCACCCAGTTGCCGTAGCCGCCCCAGCGGCGGGCCTCGACGACCACGCCGTCGCCGGCGGCGAGCACCGGGGTGCCGGTTCCGGCCCCGAAGTCGATCCCCTGGTGCATGCGGTTGTAGCCGAGGATCGGGTGGCGACGCATGCCGAAGCGGCTGGTCATCCGGGCGTTGTCGACCGGCGTGCGCAGCAGGAAGCCTTTGATGTTCTTGCCGGATTCGTCGAAGTACTGGACGTCGCCGTTCTGGCGTTCGAAGCGATAGAACTGCACGCCCTTGATCTGGGCGTACTCCAGGTCGCCGGTCTCGATGGTGCGGCCGCTCTCCGTGACCTTGCGGTCGAAGACCATCGTGAACGCGTCGCCGGCCTTCAGGTCGCGGTCGAAGTCGACCTTGTGGGAGAACAGCTTGACCATGCCGGCGACGATCGAGGGGTTGGCCCCCATGCGCGAGGCGCTCTCGTAGAGCGAGCCGGTGATCTCGCCGCGGGCGACCATCTGCTCGTCGCGGATCTTTTCCTCCATCTCGCGCAGGCGCAGGGCGCCGTCGAAGGTGCGCGAGAGGGTGATGGACTGGGCAGGGCCGGTGCGGAGCGACAGGCCGACCAGGCGGGCCGGACCGCGTTCGCCGCGCGGCTTGGCGACGGCGGCGTCGAAGGCCATGCCAGCCTTGATGTGCACGGTGTCCATGGCCTCGGCCAGGGTCTCGACAGCGCGGCGCGCCTCGTCGCGCGGCACGCCGGCGCGCTCTACGGCGGATTCCAGCGTTTCGCCCGGCAGCACCTTGACCGGCACGCTCTGCGGGCGGCCGAAGCCGGGCTGAGCCTCGGACTGGGTGAAGGCTGCGTGCTGCAGGGCGGTGATCGCCGCCGGATCGAGCGGCGCCTTGGGCGGGGCGGCGGCCTGGTCGGCGGTGAGCTTCCAGCCCAGCGCCAGGGCCGCGACGCCGGCCACGCCGATGGCGAGGCGAGGAGTCAGCCGAAAGGTCGGACGTCGCGGATCGAACTCTTGCATCGTGCCCCCGTACTCGCGATGCCACACGGCTTGCCGGCCATGCGAAAGCTGCGTCGTAACTGGCGAACGGCTTAGCCGTTCTCTACCGATATGGTTAATCGCCGGTAACCAATCCGGCGACCCTCACAGCTCCGGTTAGAGCAGACCAAGGACCAGTTCGGCAGGACGGCACAGCGCCGCACCCTTCGGGGTCGAGACGATAGGGCGATTCACCAGGATCGGATCGAGGATCATGGCCGCGACGATCGCCTCGTCTGAGGTGGCCGGATCGGTCAGGCCGAGCTCGACCGCCTTGGTGCCGCGCTCGCGCAGGAACTCGCGGGGGGAGACGCCCATCTTGGCCGCCAGGCCCACCAATTGATCCTTGGTCCAGCCGGCCTTCAGGTACTCGACGACGGTGGGCTCGACGCCCTTTTCGCGCAGCAGGGCCAGGGTGTTGCGCGAGGTCCCGCAGGCGGGATTGTGATAGATGACGATGTCGTCCTGCGCGGTCATGCGGGGTCCTCCGGGCCTGGCTGGGCTAAGCGGGATCGGCATAGCGCGTTCGCCCGGCGGTGCGCCAGACCTGCGACGGTCTTGTGAAAACCAGCGCTTGTTCTTGACGGACGGCGGGTGCGGCTCGATCTAGGTCCGATCTGGGCCATTTCGATATTCGGAGAACTGCAGACGATGAAGAAGCTTCTCGCGGCCGCGAGCATGGCGATGCTGATCGCTACCCCGGCCTTCGCCCAGATGCCCGGCGCGGCCGACACCTCGCGCATCGCCGCAGCGACCTACAAGGTCGACGGCCACCACACCCAGGTCGTCTGGTCGCTGAACCACATGGGCTTCTCGGTGCTCTACGGCATGTTCGGCGAGATGACCGGCAGCCTGACCCTCGATCCGGCCAATCCGTCGGCCGCCAAGGTGGTCATCGACATCCCGATGTCGGGCTCGACCACGACCTCGCCGGGCTTCACCAAGCACTTGGCGAGCAAGGACCTGCTCGATGTCGAGAAGTTCCCGACCGCCAAGTTCGTCTCGACCTCGGTCGTCGTCGACGGCCAGACCGCCAAGATCAACGGCGACCTGACCCTGAAGGGCGTGACCAAGCCGGTGACCCTCGACGCCAAGCTGACCGGCGCCGGGACCAACCCGATGAGCAAGGCGGCCACCGTCGGCTTCGAGGCCACCGCCAAGATCAAGCGCAGCGAGTTCGGCCTGGGCTACGCCCTGCCGGTGGTCGGCGACGACGTCGATCTGAAGATCACGGCCGCCTTCGAAAAGTAAGGCGCTACCAGGTGAACCTGCGGGCGCCGCCGACGATGGTCGCGCCCGAGGTTCCGAAGGCCATCAGGTCGGCGGGGCGAGCGGGCAAGGGCTTCGCTTCCGCCGGCCATTGGTCGATGACCGTGGAATACTTGACCTCGATCGCTCCCGGGCTGGGGGCGCGGAAGGTCAGGGTGAGGCCCTCGGTAGGGGCCTCCCATCCGATCCGGGCCGAGCCGCCGGTGAGCGGCTTGAGCGGATGGCCGTTGACGGCCGCATTCTCCAATTTGGTCTTGGCGTCGAGGCGCAGCGACAGCGTGCGCGCGCCCGGCGCGTCGAGGTGCAGGCGGTAGCCGCCGTCCGGCAGGCGCGTGAACGCCATGGAGCCTGGCGGGACGGCGACGGCGGCGGCCGGAGCCGCCCAGACGCCGTCGCGGCGCAGGCCCGGCAGCTTGGTCCGCGCCACTGCGCCGCCGTCGGCTGACAGGATCCCGCGGGTCCAGTCGGGCAGGCCGGGCGCATCGCTGATGCGATAGGCGCGCCCCTCCTCGCGGTTCAGATAGTAGGCGATGTGGGTGACCTGCGGGTGGCGGGCGGTCCACGGCGGATCGAACCGCACCACCGCGACCGCGACGAGGCCGAGCAGGACGACGGCCAGGGCCGACATCCGCGCGCCCTTCTGGTCTTCGGCCGGCTGCGCCAGCGGCCAGAGCGTCAGCGCTGCGAGCCAGACGACCACGGCGAGCAATTCGGGCTGGTCGAGGCCCTGGTAGATGCCGTGCCCGAACGCCAGCAGCCACGAGAGGCCGAGCACGCCGGCGATCGCCAGGGCGACCAGCACAGGCAGGCTGCGGCGTGCGCCAAGCGTGGTCAGCGCCGCCGCCAGGCTCGCCAGGACCAGCGGCCAACCGACCAGGAAGGCGGTGGTCGGGGCCGCATATTGCAGGGCGACCGCGATCAGCAGGCCGGTGGCCAGGACGCCGGCCCAGGCGCCGGCCAGGCGCGCAGGGCGTCCGAAACTCGCCAACGCCAGTACGGCGGCGACCGCGCCGAGCGTCAGTCCGACAAGGTCGAAGCGGCCGAAGGCCGAGCAGGCCACGCCGGCGATCAGGGCCAGGACGGCGCCGGCCAGCCGGGTGCGGCCGCGGCCGGCGGCGGCGGCGGCCAGCAGCAACGCGCCGACGCCCAGCAGGGCGAGCGCGGTCTCCCAGCGCCCGGCCTGGGCCAGCAGTTGGCTCTGCTCGAGGAAGCCGAACGGGACGCCGGTGGCGAGGCGCGCGAGGCGGAACACCGCCGCGGCGAAGGTCAGGGCGAACAGCGCCGCGCCCATGCCTTTCAGGACGTCGAAGAACGACAGCGCGCCGGCCCGCCGCGCGCGCAGCATCGCCAAGGTCAGCAGGAGCCCGGCCGCCGCGACGACGATCCAGCCGGCGGCCTGAGGGTAGGCGAGGATGTGGCCGCCAAAGGTGTTGGCGTAGACGAGGTTCGGCCCCTTGGCGGGCAGCGTCTTGGCGTCAGCGGCGGCGATCGTCGCCGCCAGCACCTGCTCGCCAATGTGCTGCAGCGATCCCTTGTCGAGGTTGGCGGGGGTCGAGGTGGCGGCGTGGTAGTCGAACTGGCTGCCGATGAAGGCGTAGTTCAGGCCCGCAATCCCTTTGGCCTTCGACACCGAGAAGTCGGTGTCATTGGGCATGTGCTCGTAGAGGAAGACGGTCAGGGACGAGGCGACGGGCGCGACCGCGCTCTTGCGGAAGAGCTCGATCGTGCCGGCGTTGTCGGCTCCGGTCTGGAACATCTGGGCGCGGCCGCCGCCGCCGCGGGCCTCCATGTTGAGCAAGAAGCCGATGCGGCCGGCGAGCGGGTGCTGGTCGAAGAACGCCTGGGCGCCGAGCAGGCCGCTTTCCTCGCCGTCGGTGATCAGCAGGATGACGTCTCGGGCCGGTTGGCCCTTGGCCTTGATCGCGCGGGCGATCTCGAGGGCTGCGGCGGTTCCGGTCGCGTCGTCGGCGGCGCCGGGCGAGCCCGGGACGCTGTCGTAGTGGGCCATGACGGCCACGGCGGGGGCGGAGCGGTCGGCGCCGGGCAGCACGCCGATGATGTTCTCGACGGTCCCTCCGGCGATCCAGCCGTCTTCCTGGCGCAGCACCTGCGCGCGCTGGACCTGCGGCGAGAGACCAAGCGCGCTCATCCGCGCGATCAGGTGGTCGCGGACCGCGGCGTTGGCCGGGCTGCCCATGGGATGCGGACCCTTGGCGATGACTTCGACGTCGGCCATGGCGCGGCTGGCGGAGAAGGCCGTGGCCGGCGCGTCGGCGGGGAGGGGCGTCGGCGTGCGCTCCTGCGCCCAGCCGACCAGGAACGCGAGCGCAAGGCACACGACCAGTGCGATAGTTCTTCCCAACGCCGCCTCCCCGCGAACTTTGGAGCGGAGCCTAGCGCGGAACGCGGGCAAAAAGAAAACGCCCGCCGGAAGGAGCGGCGGGCGTTCGGTCGTCTAGTGAAGCGTCGGGCCCGTTCAGGCGGCCGCGGCGCTCTCATGCGGGTCGCGCAGCACGTAGCCGCGGCCCCAGACAGTTTCGATGTGGTGCTTGCCGTCGGCTGCGGCCGCCAGCTTCTTGCGCAGCTTACAGATGAAGACGTCGATGATTTTCAGCTCGGGCTCGTCCATGCCGCCGTACAGGTGGTTCAGGAACATTTCCTTGGTGAGCGTGGTGCCCTTGCGGAGCGAGAGCAGCTCCAGCATCTGGTATTCCTTGCCGGTCAGGTGGACGCGGCTGTTGTTCACTTCGACGGTCTTGGCGTCGAGGTTCACGGTGATGTCGCCGGTCTTGATGACCGATTGGGCGTGGCCCTTGGAGCGACGGACCACCGCGTGGATACGGGCGACCAGTTCATCCTTGTGGAACGGCTTGGTCATGTAGTCGTCGCCGCCGGCGCCGAACGTCTTGACCTTGGTGTCGATCTCCGCCGTGCCGGACAGGATCATGATCGGAGTATTGATCTTCGCGACCCGCAGGGTGCGCAGAACGTCCATGCCGCTCATGTCGGGCAGGTTCAGGTCGAGCAGGATCAGATCGTAGTCATAGATCTTGCCCAGATCGACGCCTTCTTCGCCGAGGTCCGTCGTATAGACGTTAAAACCCTCGGATTTGAGCATCAATTCAATGCTCTGCGCCGTGGCGCTGTCGTCTTCGATCAACAGTACGCGCATCAGTTCCTCCTCGAACGGTAGCGCTAAAAACCTACGTATTCGGGCAATCCGCCCCGATCCTCGCGGTTAACTTGCCAGCGAGTTAATTTATGACCGGTTAATGGTGAAGCGCCTTCGGACGAATCGTTAACTCGGTTCGGGAATCGGCCACAAGCGCCGGCCCCTGAGGGCGAGTCGCGCGGCCGTTGAATCTTTTGTGATTGGACTTGATGGGCGAACAGCGACTGCCGCGCGCCCCGAACTTAACCGCGCGCGCCGAGCGGAACGGTCACGCCGGCGGGTCGTTTGGACCTGGAACAATCCCCCAGCCCAAAGGATCGTCATGGCCGTGAAACTGAAGCCGCTCGCCGACCAGGTCATCGTCATCACCGGAGCATCGTCGGGCATCGGCCTGGCGACTGCGCGCAAGGCCGCCAAGGCCGGCGCGGCGGTGGTGCTGGCCGCGCGCAACGGCGAGGCGCTGCGGGCGATCTGCGAGGACATCAACGCCCAGGGCGGCCGGGCCCACGCGGTGGTCGCCGACGTCGGGGCGCCGGAGGACGTCGACAAGATCGCCCGGGCGGCGGTCGCGCGGTTCGACCGCTTCGACACCTGGATCAACGACGCCGGCGTCGGGCTCTACGGCGAATTGGCCGACACCTCCGCCGAAGACCACGAGCGGCTGTTCCGGACCAACTACTTCGGGGTGGTCAACGGCTCGCTGGAAGCGGTGAAACACTTCAGGGAAAACCGTCGGCCCGGTGCGGTGATCAATGTCGGCTCGGCGCTCTCTGACGTGGCCGCGCCGCTGATGGGCGCCTACTCGGCCTCCAAGCACGCGGTGAAGGGCTTCACCGACGCGCTGCGCCTGGAAGTGTTGCGCGAGAAGATCCCGGTCTCGGTGACGCTCATCAAGCCGTCGAGCGTCTCGACCCCGTTCGCCGACCATGCGCGCAACATGATGGATCAGCCCGCCTCGCTGCGGCCGCCGCGCTATGCGCCCGAGGTCGTCGCCGACGCGATCTTGCACGCGGCCGCCCATCCGGTGCGCGACATCGTGGTCGGCTCCGGGGCGCGTCCGATGGCGATCGGGTCGGCGGCCGCGCCGATCGTGGTCGACAAGGTGCTGGCGCGCATGTTGCCGCCGATGAGCCGGCGGCGCGGGGACAAGCCCACGCGCGACAATCTGTACGAGCCCGGCCTCGACGGTCTGACCGAAAGCGAGCACCTCAAGGGCCGCCGTTTCAGCGTCTACACCGAGGCGCAGAAGCGGCCGGGCCTGACGCTCGGCCTCGGTGCGCTGGCGGTCGTCGGCCTAGCCGCTTTCCTCGGCCGTGAGAGCCTGGCCAAGAACGCGCGGCCGATGCTGGCCAAGGCGGCGCGGCCGCTGCTGATGCGAGCCGCCATGCAGCGCCCCGCGACCGCCGCCAAGCTAGTGGCGCGCCATCCGGGCAAGGCGGCGCGGCTGGCCGCCGCCCTGCGTTGACCAAGCGGGGAATCTTCATCGGGAGTTAACGGCGGCGGGCGGATTCTCCCAGGCGGTCGAATCTGACCGCTGGGGTCCAGTCCTTGCGTAGCCTTGTCGCCGCCGTCGAGCGGATCGATCCGCTCACCGTATCCGGCCGCGTCGCGGCCGTGAACGGCCTCCTGATCGAGGCGCGGGGCGGACTGACGCGCCTGGCTGTGGGCGCGCGCGCCGAGATCGAGCGCCGGGCCGACAAGCCGCTGGCCGCTGAGGTGGTCGGCTTCCGCGAAACCCGCGCCCTGCTGATGCCGTTCGGCCCGGTCGAGGGCGTCGCGCCGGGCGCCGAGATCCGCATCGAACCGCAAGGCTCGGCGGTGCGGCCGACGACGGCCTGGCTGGGCCGCATTGTCGACGCCTTCGGCGAGCCGATCGACGGTCTGGGACCGCTGCCGCAGGGCACGGCCGCCTATCCGCTGCGGGCCGCGCCGCCCGCCGCCCATGCGCGCGGCCGGGTCGGCGAGCGCCTGGACCTGGGCGTGCGCTCGATGAACGTCTTCACCACCTGCTGCCGTGGCCAGCGCCTGGGCGTGTTCGCGGGCTCTGGCGTCGGCAAGTCGGTGCTGCTGTCGATGCTGGCCAAGCAGTCGGACTGCGACGCGGTCGTGGTCGGGCTGATCGGCGAGCGGGGCCGCGAGGTCCGCGAGTTCATCGAAGAGACCTTGGGCGAAGAAGGTCTCAAGCGCGCCATCGTCGTGGTCGCCACCTCCGACGAGCCGGCGTTGAAACGCCGGCAGGCCGCCTACATGACCCTGGCCATCGCCGAGTTCCTGCGCGACCAGGACCTCGAAGTCCTCTGCATGATGGACAGCGTCACTCGCTTCGCCATGGCGCAGCGCGAGATCGGCCTGGCCGCTGGCGAGCCGCCGACCACCAAGGGCTATACCCCCACTGTCTTCACCGAACTGCCCAAGCTGCTGGAGCGGGCCGGGCCTGGACCAATACGCCCGGATGGCACCACGGCCGGACCGATCACCGGAATCTTCACCGTGCTGGTCGACGGGGATGACCACAACGAACCCATCGCCGACGCCGTACGCGGTATCCTCGACGGCCACATCGTCATGGAGCGGGCGATCGCCGAGCGCGGCCGCTTCCCGGCCATCAACGTGCTGAAGTCGATCAGCCGGACGATGCCGGGGTGCCACCTGCCGCACGAGCGCGAGATCGTGAAGGCCGCGCGCCAGTCGCTGTCGGCCTATGCCAACATGGAAGAACTGATCCGCATCGGCGCCTATCGCGCCGGCGCCGATCCGCAGGTCGACCGCGCCATCGCCCTCAATCCTTCGCTCGAGGCGTTCCTCGGCCAGGACAAGGACGAGGCCACCAGCCTGGACGACAGCTTCAACATCCTCGCCCACATCCTGAACGGTGAAGCCGCATGAGCTGGGCCAAGTCCCTGATCAAGCTTTCGACCTACGAGGTCGAAATCCTCCAGAAGCGCCTGGGCGAAATCGCCGACCGGCGCATGCAGTGCGAGATGAAGCTGGCCTTCCTCGAAGCGGAAGGGGAAGCCGAGGCGCAGCGCGCGCGCCAGGACGCCGAGGCCGGCTGGTACCAGGTCGGCTTCTGGGAAGGCTTGCGCGCCCGAAAGGCGCTGATCCAGGCCGACATCGATCGCATCGCCATCGAGGAAGCCGGGGCCCGCGACGCGCTGGCCTTGGCCTTCGAAGAGCAGAAGAAATACGAGCAGGTGGCCGAGGGCATTCGTCTGGCCCAGGTCAAGGAGGCCGCGCGTCTCGAGACCGCCGCCCTGGACGAGCTGGGGCTGCGCCGGGCGGCCGGCGGCCGGTGAGCCTTTCACGGCGTTCGGTGGTCGGAGCCGCGCTGGCTCTGGCGGCCTGCGACCGCGGCCCCGACGCCCAGGCCGCGACGCTGGACCTGCCGCCCTTGAAGTCGGTGGCGCCGTTTCCGGTCGGAACCTGCGTCCAGGCCTTCCAGCTCGACGAACCGGATCTGTCGGCGTTGATCGCCACTCAAGTCTCCCAGCTCACCGCCGAGTGGGAGATGAAGATGGAGTACATCGTCCAGGAGGACGGCTCGCTCCGCTTCGACGCGCCCGACCGCATCGCCGCCTTCGCCCGCACGCACGGCATGCGGTTCTTCGGGCACACGCTGGTCTGGTACGCGCAGGAGCCGTCGGCCTTCAAAAACCTGGACACTGGCCGGGCAAGTTTCGAGGCGGCCTATCGCAATTACATCTCCGCCGTCGTCAGTCGCTATCGCGGGCAGGCGGTCGGTTGGGACGTGGTCAACGAGGCGGTGGACGAGGAGGGCGACGGCTGGCGCGATTGCCTATGGTCGCAGCGGCTGGGGCCGCTGGAACACATGGTGCTGGCGTTCCAGCACGCGCGTGCGGCCGACCCTGACGCGGTGCTGTTCCTCAACGACTACAACCTGGAGAACCGCCCGAAGAAGCGGGCCACGTTCATGAAGCTGGTCGAGGCGCTGCTCAAGGCCGGCGCGCCGCTGACCGGCGTCGGGACCCAGACGCATGTGGCGGCCGACCTCGCCCCGGGCATGATCACCGCGGCGATCAAGGACCTGGCCAGCTTCGGCCTGCCGGTCCACCTGTCGGAAATGGACGTCTCGTTGAAGCGGGCCGAAGGCGTGCATGGCCGCGCCAACCTCGAGGCGGGACAGGCGCGGCTCTACACCGAGGCGGCGGAGGCCTTCTCCAGCCTGCCGGCGCAGCAGCGCTTCGCGTTCACCCACTGGGGCCTGCGCGATCCGGATTCCTGGCTCAACTACAAGAGCGGCGGCGATCACCCGCTGCTGTTCGACGGCAAAGGCCGTCCGAAGGCGGCGACAGCCGCCTGGATCAACGGGCTGCGCTAGTTCAGCGGGCCCGGCGTCGGCGGGCGGGGCGCGGCGCGCGCGGGGGCCGGTTCGGCGGCGTCGGCCGCTTCGCGCAGGGCGTGCAGATCGTCGCTGAGGCGGAACAGGGCGACATAGAGCTCGCAGAACGAACGCCACAGCAGCACCAGGCCGGCGACGACCAGCAGGCCGGCGACCAGCACCGGGATCGCCAGAATCACGCCGATCCAGCTTTCCTCGCGCAGGGCGACGCCGACGGCGGCGCCGACCGTACCGAACGCGATCAGCGCGATGACCCCGAGGCCGGCCCAATAGATGAGATGAATCACCTGGTTGGTCATCAGGCGCTCGAAGGTCAGCAGATCCCAGAAGATCGAGCTGCCCGGGCCGCGCCGGGTCGGGGAAGCAGGTCGCCGCATTCGATTTCCAACGCTTCGCGGCCCAATCGACCGCGCCAGGGGCAAATCGCTACCAGCCGGGGGGCGCGGCTGCAACGCCCGTCGCGCCGCAGTCTTCCGCCGGGCGTCGCGGTAGGGCGGTTTTGAACCCCGGGCAGGGGCTCCGGCGGCGCTGGGATGACAACATTCGCTGAATGCGTGTTAGCCTTCGAGCATGGGCACGACGACACAAGCCGCCGACTGGAGACTTGAGCCGATCTCGGGCGCCGACCGCGACGTGGTCGAAATCATCGGCTTGCCGCCCGAACAGGAGGCGTTCGCCGGCAGTCTGGACGAGGTGTTCGGGCGCTTGAACGAGACCGACGCGGTCGGGCTCGAGCAGGGCTTCGCGGTCATCGAACCGGGCGGCGAGGTGGTCGGCTTCTTCGTTCTGCGCGAGGGGCTGCGCCGCCCGCCCTGGGCGCCCCCCGGCACCGTCAGCCTGCACAATTTCCGGGTTCGGCCCGGCTTCCAGGGCCGGGGCGTCGGCCGGCGCTGCATCACCCTGCTCGAGGCCTGGTTCGTGCGCGAGCGGCCGGTGCAGCCGCAGCTGATGCTGGCGGTGAACGCCCGCAACATCGCGGCCATCGAGGCCTATCGGAAGATGGGCTTCGTCGACACCGGCGGCCGGCACGAGGAGGGCTTCGGCCCGCAGCTGATCTTCGCCAAGCCGCTGGGCTGACGCCGAGCTAGATCTGCCCGACCGTCTTCAGCCGGGCCTTCGGGTGGATCTCGTTCTGGCTGAGCACCGGGGTCTGGCCGCGGAAGCGCTCGATGATCGAGCGGACGTAGGGGCGGATCTGCGGGCTGGTCAGCAGCACGGCGCTGTCGCCGGCCAGGGCCGCGCGCTCGAAGCTGTCGCGGACGGCGCGGATGAAGTCCTGCAGTCGCGAGGGGGCCAGGGCCAGCTGCTTTTCCTCACCGGCGCCGATCAGCGCGTCTGCGAAGGCGTTCTCCCACTCGCCCGACATGGTGATGATGGGCAGGGCGCCGTCGTCGCCGCGATAGGCGAACGAGAGCTGACGGGCCAGGCGGCCGCGGACCTGTTCGACCAGCAGGGTGATCGAGGCGGTGTGCGGCGCGGCCTCGCCGATGCCTTCGAGGATGGCCGGCAGGTCGCGGATCGAGACGCGCTCACGCAGCAGCGCCTGCAACACCCGCTGGATGGTGGTGGCCGAGACGACGGCCGGCACCAGGTCGTCGACCAGCTTCTTCTGCTCGCCTGGCAGGTCCTTCAACAGCTTCTGGACCTCGGCGTAGGAGAGCAGGTCGGGCATGTTCTCCTTGAGGATCTCGGTCAGGTGCGTGGTCAGCACGGTGGCCGGATCGACGATGGTGTAGCCGCGGAAGGTGGCTTCTTCGCGCAGGGAGTCGTCGATCCAGGTGGCCGGCAGGCCGAAGGCCGGCTCGCGCATGTGCTCGCCGGGCAGCTCGACCTGGCCGCCTGACGGGTCCATGGCCATCAGCGAGCCAAGCCGCACTTCGCCGCCGCCGCCTTCCATCTCCTTGATGCGGATCATGTAGCCCTGCGAGGGCAGGCGCATGTTGTCGAGGATGCGCACCGCCGGCATCACGAAGCCGAAGTCCTGGGCCAGCGTGCGGCGCAGGGCCTTGATCTGGTCGGTCAGGCGGCGGCCTTCGAGGTCGTTGATCAGCGGCAGCAGGCCGTAGCCGAGCTCGATCTTGATCTCGTCGATGGCCAGGGCTTGGCTGATCGGCTCTTCCTGGTCCTGGGCGGCCGCGGCCGCATCGACCGGCACCAGCTCGACCGGCGGCGGGGCGAGGGCGTCCTGTGAGCGCTTCCAGGCCAGGAAGCCGGCGCCGGCGGCCAGGGCCGCGAACGGGATGATCGGCATGCCCGGGATCAGGGCGATGACGCCGGCCGACGCCGAGACCATGCCCAGGCTGATCGGGTTCATCGCCAGCTGGGCGACGAGGGCCTTGTCGGCCGAGCCGTCGACGCCGGCCTTGGACACCAGGAAGCCGGCGGCGATCGAGATGATCAGGGCCGGGATCTGGCTGACCAGGCCGTCGCCGATGGTCATGATGGTGTAGGACGAGGCGGCCTGGGCGAGCGGCACCTTGTGCTGCACGACGCCGATCAGGATGCCGCCGATGATGTTGATGGCGACGATGATCAAGCCGGCGACGGCGTCGCCGCGCACGAACTTGCTGGCGCCGTCCATGGCCCCGAAGAAGGTGCTTTCCTGCTCCAGCTCCTTGCGGCGCTTCTTGGCCTCGTTTTCCTCGATCAGGCCAGCCGACAGGTCGGCGTCGATGGCCATCTGCTTGCCGGGCATCGAGTCCAGGGTGAAGCGGGCGGCGACTTCGGCGATCCGGCCCGAACCCTTGGTGATGACGACGAAGTTCACGATCACCAGGATGATGAACACGATCACGCCGATGACGAAGTTGCCGCCCATCATCAGCTTGCCGAAGCCTTCGATGATCTTACCGGCCCCGTGCGCGCCTTCGTGGCCGTGACCGAGGATCAGGCGCGTCGAGGCGATGTTCAGCCCCAGGCGGAACAGGGTGGTGACCAGCAGAACAGTCGGGAAGGCCGTGAATTCCAGCGGCTTCTTGATCAGAAGCGAGGTCATCAGGATCAGCACTGACGAGGTGATCGACACCGCCAGCAGCATGTCCAGCATGAACGGCGGGATCGGCAGGATCAGCAGGATGACGATGCCGATGACGCCCAGAGCCAGGGCGACCTCGCCCTTCATCAGCCAGCCCAGCATTTCGCGGGCCGACGGACGGGTCGAGGAAGGGAGCGAGGCGTCGGTCATGATCTGCTCGGGTTACTCGTTCAGGCCGCGCTGGCGCCCATCTGCGGGGCGGGCACCGGGACGCCGGCCTCGGTGTATTCCTTGAGCTTGTTGCGCAGGGTGCGGATCGAGATGCCGAGGATGTTGGCCGCGTGCGTGCGGTTGCCCAGGCAGTGCGAGAGGGTGTCGATGATCAGCCGTTGCTCCATGTCGGCGACGGTCTGGCCGACGAAGGTGCGGGTCACCGCCTCGGCGGCGTCGGCCGCGGTCTGGGCGGCGCGGGCGGCCGGGTCGGGGGCGGCCAGCGGCTGGCCGTCCGGCAGGCGGATCGCGCCTTCCTCGATCTCCGGCCCGCTCGCCAGCAGCACCGCGCGGTGCATGGCGTTCTCCAGCTCGCGGACGTTGCCCGGCCAGCGGTGGGCGGCCAGACGGCGCTTGGCTTCGGCCGACAGCGGCCGCTCGGGCATGCCGTTGGCCTTGGCGTATTTGCGGATGAAGAACTCGGCCAAGGCCACCACGTCGCCCGGGCGCTCGCGCAGCGGCGGCAGCCGCAGGTTCACGACGTTGAGGCGATAGAGCAGGTCCTCGCGGAACGTGCCGTCCTTGACCGCCTGGGCCAGGTCGCGGTTCGAGGTGGCGAGGATGCGGATGTCGACCTTCACCGGCTTGGCGCCGCCGACCCGGTCGATCTCGCGCTCCTGGATGGCGCGCAGCAGCTTGGCCTGCAGGCGGGCGTCCATCTCGGAGATTTCGTCGAGCAGCAGGGTGCCGCCGTTGGCTTCCTCGAACTTGCCGATGCGGCGGGCCACGGCGCCGGTGAACGCGCCCTTCTCGTGGCCGAACAGCTCGCTTTCCAGGAGGTTCTCGGGAATGGCCGCACAGTTGACCGAGATGAACGGGCGGCTGGCGCGGCGCGACTTCTGGTGCACGTAGCGGGCGATGACTTCCTTACCCGAGCCGCTTTCCCCGGTGATCAGGATCGAGGCTTCGGACGGGGCGACCTGATCGGCGAGGCTGATGACGCCCTGCATGCCGGGATCGCGCACGACCATCGGCTTCTCGTCGTCGGAGACGGCGGCCAGGACGGCGGCGATCATCTCGGCGTCCGGCGGCAGCGGGATGAATTCCTTGGCGCCCGCGCGGATCGCGTCGCCGGCCTTCTGGGCGTCCGGATCGACGCCGCAGGCGACCACCGGGACGCGGATGCGCTCGCCCTCGTTGGCGGCGATCAGACCGGCGATGTCGAGGTCGTAGTCGACCAGCAGCAGGTCCGCGCCCTGGCCCGCGCGCAGAGCGTGGGTGGCCGCCTCGATGGTCTCCACATGGCTGACCTTGGCGCCCGCCGTCATCGCCATCTTCACGGCGTTGGAGAGCTGTCCGTTCAGTTTTCCGACGACCAAAAGCCGCATAGCACTATCTCCTACAGACCCTCAGGCGATCAGCCCTGAGTGTCGCCGTCCTTGATGATTTCGGTCATGGTCACGCCCAGGCGGTCGTCGACGATGACGACCTCTCCGCGGGCGACCAGCCGGTTGTTCACGTAGATGTCGATGGCCTCGCCGACCTTGCGGTCCAGGTCGAGGACGCTGCCCGACTGCAGCTGCAGCAGCTGGGCCACCGACATGGTGGCGCGGCCGAGCACCGCCGAGATCGAGACGGGAACGTCGAAGACCGGCGCCAGGTCGGTCGCGGTCTTGTCCTCGATCTCCAGGCCCATCTCGGCCATGGGCATGTCGGAGGGACCGAATTCGTCGAGTTTGAGGTCGTTGTCGGACATGGCGGTCAGCTTTCGCTTCCGGGAATGAGGGGTTCGGCGTGCAGCCCTTCGGCGGCGAGCGCCGCTTCCAGAGCGGCGGCCACGCGGGCGGCCGCGGCGGCGGGGTCGAAGGCGGCCGAGCCGTCGCCGAAGTCGAGCGTGAATGCGGACGGTCCGACGCCGGGGGCGGGACGAACCTGGATGGCGCCGGGGTAGCCGATCGCCTGGGCGGTTTGTTCCAGCGCCGCCTGGGCGCCTTCGGCCAGATCGGCGCCGACGCTGACGACCAGCCGCGGGGAGGCTTCGATCTCGCGCGCAAGACTTTCCAGCGCGGCCTGGATCGGCGCCTCGGGGAACTTGGCGAGGGCGGCGTCGGCGATGGCGCGGGCGCAGGCCAGGGCGAGTTCGGCCGAGCCGACGCGATGCTCGTGGGCGACCCCGGCCAGCCGGGGCAGGGCCTGGCCGACGCTGGCGGCGATCTGCGACAGGGCCTGGGCCTGCAGCGCGGCCATGGAGCCCAGGGCCTGGCGCTCGCCCTCGGCGAAGGCCTGGGCGCGCAGGGCCTCGACCTCTTCGGCCGGGAACAGGCGCTTGGGCCGCTGGGCGGCGTAGGCGACGTCGCCGGCGTTGTCGAACACCGTGTCGAAGCCGAACTTCTGGTGGGGCGTGCTGGTCATCAGTAGATCAGCTCGTCATCGCCGCCGGCGCCGGCCAGCATGATCTCGCCTTTGGCGGCCAGGTCCTTGGCGACCTGGACCATGGCCATCTGGGCCTGGTCGACGTCGCGCAGGCGCACCGGCCCCATGCCTTCCATGTCCTCGCGCATGATCTTGGCGGCGCGCTCGGACATGTTCGAGAAGAACATCTCGCGCAGGCTGTCGGAGGCGCCCTTCAGCGCCAGGCCGAGCTGGTCCTTCTCGACGTTGCGCAGCAGGGTCTGGACGCCGCCGGGATCGAGCTTCGAGAGGTCTTCGAATACGAACATCAGGGCGCGGATGCGCTCGGCGCTCTCGCGGCTGCGTTCCTCCAGCGCGGCGATGAAGCGCGCCTCGGTCTGGCGGTCGAAGGCGTTGAAGATGTCGGCCATCATCTCGTGGCTGTCACGCTTGGACGTGCGCGCCAGGTTCGACATGAACTCGGTGCGCAGGGTCTGCTCGATCTTGTCGAGGATCTCGCGCTGCACCGGCTCCATGCGCAGCATGCGAGTGACGCATTCCAGCGCGAAGTCTTCCGGCAGGGCGGCCAGCACGCGGGCGGCGTGGTCGGACTTCACCTTGGACAGCACGACGGCGACGGTCTGCGGGTATTCGTTCTTCAGGTAGTTGGCGAGCACCGCCTCGTTCACGTTGCCCAGCTTGTCCCACATGGTCCGCCCGGCCGGACCGCGGATCTCCTCCATGAGGGAGTCGACCTTGTCGGGCGGCAGGAAGGCTTGCAGCAAACGCTGGGTCTGTTCGAACGAGCCCATGATCGCGCCGGCCCCGGACATGCCGGAGATGAAATCGACCAGCAGCTGCTCGACGGCGCTGGACGAGACGGTGCCGAGGCCGGCCATCGCCTGGGAGATCTCCTTGATCTCCTCTTCGTCCAGGTGCTCCCAGATCGTCTTGTGCTCTTCGCCGAGCGCGAGCAGCACAACCGCGGCGCGCTCAGGACCGCTGAGCTTGGATGCGTCGTTGATGGACTTCACGCGGCTGCTCATGTCGTCTCGTGGAGCCAGCTACGCAGCAGCGAGACGGACTCTTCAGGGTGCGTCTCCACGAACTCCGAGACGCGCTTCACCGAGGAGGCTTTCACCTGCCCCTCGATGCGGGCGATGTCGATGCGCTGCTCCAGCTCGTTGCCAGGGCCAGGCAGGGCCAGCGGCTGGCCGGTGGCGGGATCGAGCTGGATCTGCATCGGCTGACCGTCGGCGGTGGTCACCAGGCGCGTGACCGAGGGACCGCCGGCCAGGGCAGGCATGCCGCCGCCGCCCGACGAAGGCTTCAACAGCGGGCGGACGACGAAGAAGATCAGCAGCACGGCGACGAGGCCGAGGATGGCGATCTCGACGGCGCGCATGATGTCGTTCTTGTCGAAGCCCATCAGCGGATTGGAGGCCTCCACGCCGCCCTCGGCGTCGGCCGTGGGGAAGCGGACATTGACGACGGTGACCTGGTCGCCGCGGTCGGCGTTGAAGCCGACGGCGGTGCGGACCAGCTGCTCGATGCGCTGCATCTCCTCGGCCGTGCGCGGGGTGTACGCACCGGGCTTGCCGTCCTGGCCCGCGGCGGTGGCGCCGTCGACGGCCACGGCGACCGACAGGCGCTTCATGTCGCCCGGCTCCTGCACCTCGGTGCGGAGGGTCTTCGAGATCTCGTAGTTGGTGGTCGATTCCGTGCGGCCGCTGGCCGACTGGTTCGTCGCCTCGCCGTTGGCGCCGACGCCGCCGGGGATGTTGGCGCTGGCCGAGACGGCGCCGTTGGCGTCGGGCTGGTTCTCACGCGAGGTCTCTTCGTTGGTGGTCTCGGAGCGGACGACCTGACCGTCTGGGTCGAAGGTCTCCTGCTGGACGGTGACGCGGGCCAGGTTGAGGTCGGCGGTGACGTTGACGCGGGCCTTGCCGGGGCCGACGACGCCCTCGACCAGCTTGGTGACGGTCTTGGCGATGCGCTGTTCGACCTCGCTGCGGCGGCCGTCGGCGGCCTGGGCGCCGAAGCCGTCTTCGCCGGTCGACAGGGTCTTGGCGTGTTGGTCAACGACGGTGACGCGGCCGGGCTTCAGGTTCGGCACCGCGCTGGCGACCAGGTTCTGGATCGCCTGCACCTGGTCGGCCGACGGCGCGCGGCCGCCGACGCCGATGGTGACGGCGGCCGAAGGCTGCTCGGCCTCTTCCTCGAACAGCTGGCGCTTGGGCAGCACCAGGTGAACGCGGGTCGAGGTGATGCCGTCGAGGCCCTGAATCGTGCGGGCCAGCTCGCCTTCCAGGGCGCGCTGGCGGTTCAGCTGCTGGACGAAGTCGGTCTGGCCCAGGGCGTTTGCTTCGTCGAAAATCTCGTAGCCGACCGAACCGGAGGTCGGCAGCCCCTTGGACGACAGCATCAGGCGCGTCGACGCGACCTTGTCGCGCGGCACCATGATGGTCGAGCCGTCGCCCTTGACCTCGTACTTCACGCCCGCCTGGTCGAGGGCCGTGGTGATGGAGCCGGCTTCCTTGAGGTCCAGGTTCGAATAGAGCAGGGCCTTGGGCTCGCCCAGGTTCATGGTGAGCGCGATCAGCGCAGCGGCGACGCCGACCCCGATCCCCAGGATGGCCGCCAGTCGTCCGATTCCGAACCTCTGCAGGGCGGCGACGAAGTTGTTCAACGCGGGCGTCCTTCCCGGGGTACGCGGGACGGACGCTCACTCGCCCGCCGCTAGGCAGGATTTACCCAGTGCTTGGTAAACGACGCGTTTACATTTGCCGCGTTAACGCCTCAATTCGTGGAAGAATCTTGTTCTTTATGGTTGAGAAAAATCAACCACTCCAAGGGGTAAGCGCGCCCCAGAGGCCAAGCAGCAGCGTGAAGACGCCGTAGAGCAGGGCGGTAAAGGTAAACGCCGCCTTGCGTGTGGCCGTCCACGAATCAACCCGCCGTCCGCCGCGCCAGATCGCCGGCATCAGGATCAGCCCGCCCACCGTCAGGGCCGCGGCGACGAGCACGCAGGCCGAGGCGATGATGAGCGTGGCGCCCGGCCAAGCGTACATGACGTTGGCGATGTCGGCGGCGTTCGCCGCCCAGGCGCCGAACAGGGCCAGGGCGATCAGCCAGAGCACCGCCTGGGTGGTTTGCAGCAGGCTCGCCTGACGCTGGATCGCCGTCTCGCGGAAGTCGCGGCGATTGCGCAGGAACAGCCCGCCGATCGTCGCCAGCGCCGCCAGTCCGACCAGGATCGCCACGCCGGCGAGGACGCCAGGGCGCTTCCAGAAGCCGGTGCGCTCGAAGGTCTGGTCGCCGAAGGCGCTCTGGAAGCTGTGGGCGCGGCCGCCGTCGATGGCGAAAGCCAAGTGGTCGGAGCCGGTGGTGGAAATGAAGCGGCCTTCCGACAGGTCGCCCTGCGGCACGAAGCTCCTGGTCTTGCCGTTGGCCGTCACCAGCAGATAGCCGTCGGGCGTCACCGCCACTGACGCGCCGCCGATCATCAGACCGACCATGCCTTCGAGGCCGCGATAGGCGCGGCGGGTGCCGACATAGTAGCCGGCGAAGTCGCCGCCGCGCTCGGCCAGGACGCGCGAGCCTTTACGGGGGAACGTCTCAGGCGCGACGTAGAACTGCTGCACGACGTCGCCGGCCAGGCCCATGGCTAGGTCGCCGCCGGTCTCGGTGTTGGTGCTGATGAAGACGCCGAGGTTCAGGTCCGGGATCACGACCATGTTCGACAGGAACGACAGGGTGCCGCCGGCGTGGCCGAAGCCGGTGCGGCCGCCGGGCAGGTTGTACTCGATGAAGCCGTGCCGCCAGCCGTTGACGCCGGGCGAGGTCTTGCGGATCGGAGTGTTGAAGGCGCGGGCCGCGCCGGGACCGTAGATGACCGCGCCGTCCAGCGTGCCGCCGTTCAGCAGCAACTGCATGTAGCGGGCCATGTCGGCCGCGGTCGACGAGGCCGAGCCGGCCGGCGCCACCTGGCTGATGTACTCGAACGGCCGGGCGACATAGCCGCCTGGCGTCCAGCGGTAGCCTTCGGAAATGTTGTCGCCGAGGCGTTCAGGGATCGCCCCGGGAATGCCGGCCTTCGGCGGATGCGGTTCGCGGAAGCTGGTGCTGTTCATCCGCGCGGGCAGGAAGATCCGTTCTTCGATCAGCCGCTCGAACGGCTTGCCGGCGACGTAGGACACCGCCTGGCCGGCGAGGGCCGCGCCGTAGTTGGAGTAGGCCGAGGCCGAGCCCGGTTCGCGCACGCGGCGCGGCCGCTCCTGGCGCAGGTAGTCGGCCATCGGGCGCACGCGGTCGAAGTTGCGCTCGAACAGGTGGCCGAGCGCGCGGTCCTCGAAGCCGGGCGAATGATCCATGAGGTTGATCACCCGAACGGGCGTGCGGAAGCCCTGGTCGCGGATCTGCAGCCGCTCGGGCAGGTAGAGATTGACCGGTGCGTCCTGGCGGATGCGGCCGGCCTCGATCTCGTTCATCAGCGCGATCCAGGTGAAGGTCTTGGAGATCGAGCCGATGCGGAACAGCGTCTGGTCGGGATCGACCTTGCGGGCCGGCGACAGCGCGGCCAGGCCATAGCCCTTCTTCAGCACCACCTGGCCGTTCTGGACGATCGAGACGGTGACGCCGGCGATGTGGTCGCGGTCCATGGCGCTGCGCACGACGCCGTCGATGTAGGATTCGAGTTCAGCGGCGGGGATCGCTTCGCCGGGCGTCAGGCGGGCGCCCGAAGCGGCGGCGGGCAGGGCAGGCGCTGCGGTCAGCGGAACGCCCGGCGCGGCGGCCGTGGTCGTTGTCGCCGCCGCGACGGGCGTTGCAGCCGCGGCCGTAGTCCGCGCGACGGGGCGCGGACGCTGCTGGCGCTGAAGGCTGGCGTAGGGGACCGGGCCGCGCGGATTGACAGCCGGCGCGGAGGCCGGCGGCGGGCTGGCGGCAGGGGCCGCGGCGGGTGCAGGCTGGGCCGTGTCCTGGGCCGTCGCCGCCGTGGCGGCGCAGGCGAAGGCGGCGGCGAAGACAGCCTTGAAGATCAAACGCATGGATGATTACCCGCTGGCCCCTGTTGCCCCACGATTCCTCTTGTAGGGCGCCGCACGCGCGGGGCGCTAGAGCGGTTGCGGCCTGCGACGATCAGGCCGTGGATCAGTGTTCACTCGCCCCCCGGCGGACCGGTCGGGAAGGCGTAGAGCGGCAGCATCGGGCGCAGTTCGCCGCCGATCCAGATCTGCGGCTCGGAGGGCGGCTTCATGCCCTCGGCGATCTCTCGCAGGGCCACGCAGCTCTTCACGGCGCTCGCCAGGGCGGCGAAGTCGCGGACCGACGGGCTCGACTTCAGCACGCAGTCGTCGAAGAACGGATAGATGTTGTCCTCGCCGCAGCCGAACGAGGTGCGGTCGGGGCGCGCGGCGGTCAGGATCATGCGGTTCGGATGGGCCAGCGGCCGCACGAACACGCCCGAGAAGCAAGCCGACACGATCACCACGGTCGGGCGGTTCTGACAGGTGGAGTCGAGGATCCGCCCGAGCAGCCCGGGGGTGAGGATCTGCTGGTCGACGACCACGCCCTGCGGCGCGCCGTGCGAAGTGAAGTAGACCAGGCAGCCGGACTTGGCCTTGGCCGACAGGTCGTTCAGCGAGCGGTAGATCGCCAGGGTGTCCGACTTCAGCGGCTTGTCCTTGTAGCGCTCGGGCCGGACCGAGAACTGGACGATGTTTTCGCGGGAAAAGCCGAGCCGCTGCAGTTCCTTCGAGACGTCGCGGCGGGCGTTGTCGAAGGCCTCGGTCGGGCCGCCCCCCGCGCCGTGGAAGTCGCCGGCGATGACCACCGCGGCCCAGTCGCCGAACGGGCCGGCCTGGGCTGACGCCACGGAAGGCGCGACCATGGCCAAGGCCCAAATGAAAAACGCGCCGACAATGCCAGCGCGTTTCAACATGTCAGCTTTTGTACCGCTGGAAGGGCGTGGGCACCGCCGTCCCCGTCGCCTTGGCTACCAGCCTTCCGTCGGCGTCGTAGAGTTCGCCCTCTGTAAAGGCGATGGTTCTGCCCCACTTGGCGACCTTGCCGATCCCCTTGAGCTTGCCGGGCATGGCCGGGCGGAAGAAGGTGGTCTTCATCTCGGCGGTGGGCGCGACGTGGGTCATGCCCGAGGCGACCATGCAGGCCACCGACATGCATTCGTCCAGCATGGCGCAGAGGTAGCCGCCCTGGACCTGCTTCATCGGGTTGAGCAGCAGTTCGGGCTTGGCGTCGAACTCGACCTCGACCGACTTTTCGGCCTGGCTGACCGCGACGATGCGGAAGCCGAGGGTCTGGGAGCCGGTGGGTTGGTTCTTCGAGCGCTGGAAGCGCGCGAGGATGGCTTCGTCCGTCAGGACTTCGGGTTCGGCGGGGGCGACGTCGGTCATGCGGGCGAGTTACTTCTTTCGGAAGGTGTCGAGCGACACGACGTTGGGCGCGTTCGGATCGGCCGGTTCGCTCGGCGCGGGCGGCGGCTCGGCCGCGGCGGCGGGCAGGGTGGCGGCGGCGGCCGGGCTTTCGAACTGCAGCAGGAACTGGACGCTCGGATCGTAGAACCGCGTCACGGCCGCATAGGGCACCGACACGCGCTTCGGCTGGCCGCCGAACTTCAGGGTCACCGAGAAGAAGGTCTCGCCCGGCGCCAGGTCCCAGTACTGGTGCTGCAGGACGATGGTCATTTCGTCCGGGTACTTCGACAGCAGGTCGTTGGGGCCCGAGACGCCCGGGGCCTCGGTCTTGAAGGTGATGTAGAAGTGGTGCGCGCCCGGCAGGCCTTCCGGCGCCGCGGCGCGTTTCAACGCGGCCTTCACCACGCCGCGCAGGGCCTCCTGGGCCATGGCTTCGTAGTGCATCTGATCTTGGGCCGGCGGGTCTTGGGCCATCGAAACTCCGGGGGTACTGAACGTGGTGCGGAGGGTAGCGTTTCGGCGTGCGCGCGCAAGGCGGCTCTCGTCGCAGGGGACGCCTAATCGCAGGATGGGTCAGGTGAAGGTGGAGGGGTTCTGTTGCAAGGCCCCCTCCGGGCCCCGCCTAGCGCTGCTAAGACGCTAGGAGTTTAGGTCGAAATCTATCGAACCGCTTACGCGGCCAGACGGACTTCTTCAGCGAAGTTATCGTTCGCATTTAGTTTAAAGCCCGAAACGGTGGGCCAAGCCGAGAGAAAGCAACACCTTTAGACGTCTGTCGATGCTGATCGGCCCCATGCTTTCCGGCGATAACGACCGGGGAAGATTGGTGGAGCCGCCGGGAATCGCACCCGGGTCCAGTCCGCTTATGACGTGCGCGTTTATCTCCATAGTCAGGGCAAGCCCCGACACCGCCAATATAGGGGCGGCGCGCCGGATTTAGAAGAACTTCCGGCTGCGGAACGGTGGATGACCGTTCGCGAAGCGCGAACGGACAGGCCGATTTCGCGAACCGCCGCGGCGGTTGCGCGGGCGGGTTCGGCGTCGGCGCGGGCTCGCCGCTAGGCTTTGCGCACGCTTTCAACGCCTGGAGTTTCCCCGTGAGCCCCCTCGTCTACGCCGCCCGCCCGATCCTGATCGACATGGCCGCGACCCTCGTCTTCTACGTCTTCCTCGCCGCCAGCGGCGACGTCGCCCTGGCCACCGGCGTCGGCATCGCGCTGGGGGTGGCGCAGGTAGTCGTGATGAAGATGCGGGGGCGCAAGATCGCGGCCATGCAATGGACGGCGCTGGCCCTGGTGGTGATCATGGGCGGGGCCACGCTGATCACCCACGACGCGCGGTTCGTGCTCTTCAAGGCGACGATCGTCTATGGCGCGATCGGGGCGGCGATGCTGGAGCGCGGCTGGATGGGCCGCTACATGCCGCCGATCGCCCAGGGCCGTATCCCCGAGTCCTACATCAACGGGGCGGGATACGTCTGGGCGGGGCTGATGTTCGTCAGCGGACTGCTCAATCTCGGCATGACGCTGCTGGCCGACCCGAAGCTGACGGCGAGCGTCATGTCGCTGTGGGCGCCGGGGTCGAAGCTGGCGCTGTTCGCCGCGCAGTACCTGCTGTTCAGGTCGGTCGCGCGGCGAAACACGGCGGTCAGCGTCTAGCGGACCACCAGCACCGGCACCGGGGCGTGGCTGAGCACTTCGGAGGTCTGGCTGCCGAGGATCAGTCGGCCCAGGCCACGGCGCCCGTGCGAGGCCATGACGATGATGTCGACGCCCTGCGACTTGGCGGTCTCGATGATCGCCTCGGCCGGCGGCGAGTTCGGCACGTGCAGGGTCTTGGCGGCGACGCCGGCTTTTTCAGCGGCGGCCTTGGCCAGGCCGAGCACGCGGTCGGCGAACTCCTTCTGGATCTCGTCGTAGTTCCCCATCTCGGTCGGCACCCAGCCGCCGGCGGCGCTGGCATAGACCGGGAACGGCTCGGTCACGGTGATCAGGGTCACCTGCGCGCCGAGCGCCTTGGCGAGCGTCAGACCTTGATCGACGCCCTTCTGGGCCGTTTCGGAGCCGTCGGTGGAGATGAGGACGTGCTTGTACATTTTGTCTCCATGCACTGGGCCGGGCCACGTTCGTGCGACCCGCTTGAGTATTCGCTTTTGAAATCCGCAGTTCCAATTCCGCGAAACTACATAGGTTGCACGCGGGCCCGCACCCTAACAGCCGGGCTTCCGGCGGGTCATCCAGCCCGCGCTCAACTCTGAGTGAGCGTTACGTCGTTCGCAGAGCGACGCTATCTCAAGCTTCAACCATGGGTTAGCCTCGATTCAAACGGGAGGCATTCCATGCAGAAGTTCGTCGCTGAGTTCATCGGTACGCTTACGCTAGTGCTCTTCGGTTGCGGCGCCGCCGTGTTGGGCGGCGACAACGTCGGCCAGCTCGGCATCGCCCTGGCCTTCGGTTTCGCGATCGTCGCGATGGCCTACGGGATCGGCTCGATCTCCGGCTGCCACGTGAATCCGGCGGTCAGCCTGGCGGTGTTCATCGCTGGGCGGATGAACGCCCGCGACCTCATTCTCTACTGGATCGCCCAGTTCCTCGGGGCGCTGGTCGGCGCCGGCATCCTGGCGGCGATCGCCGGGACGGCGGGAGGCCTCGGCCAGAATGGCTGGGGGCCGGGCTACAACGGCGAGTTCAGCATGCAGGCGGCGCTGATCTTCGAGGTGGTGATGACCGCCCTGTTCGTCATCGTGATCCTTGGTTCGACCTCGACGGCGGCCCCGGCCGGCTTCGCGGGTCTCGCCATCGGCATCACGCTCGCTGTCATCCACATCGTCGGCATCCAGGTCACCGGCGTGTCGGTGAACCCGGCGCGCAGCTTCGGACCGGCGGTGCTGGTCGGCGGCCAGGCGCTGTCGCAGCTCTGGCTGTTCTTCGTCGCTCCGGCGATCGGCGCGGTCATCGGCGGGGCGCTCTACCGCCTCAACGTTCTACGCTAGGCGCAGGCGGAGCCGCCGGCTCGTCCTGCGGCGGCGGCTCCGTGAAGTTCGGCGGCTGGGGGCGGGCGTTCGGCGCCGGCTTCAGCGCGCCGCCTTCGGCGATCAGGTCGCGATAGGCGGACCGCGCCGCCGAATAGTTCGCACCGCCGGGATAGATCACGTCGATGCGCGGCTCGTGGCCGAGCATCAGGTCAAGCACGGTTTCCAGCACGTCGGCGGCCTGGCCGATCTCGGCGCTGTCGCAGGCGCGGCGCACGGCGCGCACCTGGCCTGGCTGGGCCAGCGTCAGGTCATAGGAGGTGCCGTCGACGCAGAGCGCGTCGGCCGCCCCGGCGCTGTCGACTACCCGGACTTCGCGTGGCGAGCTCCAGAGCGGATCCTGGACCAGGGCGGTCAGCCGCGCGGCCGCGCCTTCGGGCGCCTCGGCGTCGAAGCCGACACGGCGGGCGATGCCAGGTTCGCAGCATCCGAGGCCGGCGCGGGCCTGGATGAAGGCTTTGCCGTCGCGTCGCACGGTGGCTCGCACCAGGGTCTGGCGCGCCGAGGTCGCCGGCCGCACGGCGATCTCGACGATCAGCTCGCCCGAGCGCAGCACCTGGTTCTGCAGCGGAGGCAGGCCCCAGAGCCGGTAGAGCAGGGGATCATAGCCGTTGGCGACGACCAGCGGCCGCTCGCCGCGGCCAGGGCGGCGGCCGCCGAGCGGGTCGGCCGCTTCGTCTGGCTTTGGACGTTTGTCGTCCCACCAGGACTTCGGATCGGGATCGGGCCAGGGCCAGTCGAGGACCGGCTGGGGCGGCGCGGGCTGCGGCGCGGCCTGGGCGTCGGCCAGCTGCGGCGCGGACAGGAAGAGGAGGCCAAGAACGGTCGCAGCGATGCGGACCATCCGATCCTCCTTCCTACATGGCGTCAGGGCCCCGGGTGATGGAAAGCACGCCGGTGCGCGAGAGTTCCACCAGGCCGAGCGGACGCATCAGCTCGATGAACTTGTCGATCTTCGAAGAGGCGCCGGTCAGTTCGAAGATGAAGCTGTCGATGGTGGTGTCGAGCACCTTGGCGCGGAAGATGTCGGCGATGCGCAGGGCTTCGACGCGCTCGGGACCGGTTCCCTTGACCTTCACCAGGGCGAGCTCGCGCTCCAGGCCGTTGGGGTCGCGGGTCACGTCCTGGACGTGGCGAGTGGCGACCATCTTCTCCAGCTGCGCCTCGATCTGCTCGAGCACGTGCGGCGCGCCGCGGGTGACGATAGTGACGCGGCTGGTGTGCGCCCGGCGGTCGGTCTCGGCGACGGTTAGGCTCTCGATGTTGTAGCCGCGGGCGGCGAACAGCCCGACCAGCCGATGCAGCACGCCAGGCTCGTTCTCGACCAGGATCGCGAAGGTCGCCAGGTTCTCGGCTTCCTCGGCGTGGCTGAGGTCGTAGACGGAGGCGGGCTGGGCGTCGGACATGCAGGGCTCTCTAATCGTCGGTGGCTGAGGACGTGTCACAAGCAGGCGCGGGGGGCAAGTCGCGACTGACGGTCGGCGGGGAACGCATCATGAACATTTCACTTGCGCGGAACGGTGTTTGGTGAGGGGAATGCCACGCCGGGCGCTGCGCCCGGGCTGTCCTGAAACCCCCTGGAGCTGACAGTCATGAGCACCCAAGACATCGCCAACGATCTGGTCGCCCTCTGCAAGGCCGGCAAGTTCGACGAGGCGGGAGAAAAGTACTGGGCTGAAGACGTGCTGAGCGTCGAGGCTGCGCCCGGCGACATGGCGCAGATGCGCGGCAAGGAGGCCCTGCGCGGCAAGGGCGAGTGGTGGGCGAGCGCCCATGAGGTGCATTCCACCGAAGTCGAGGGCCCCTACGTGAACGGCGACCAGTTCGTGGTGCGGTTCAAGATGGACCTGACCCAGAAGGAGTCCGGCAATCGGATCCAGATGGACGAGGTCGGCGTCTACACGATCAAGGACGGCAAGATCGCCGAGGAGCGGTTCTTCTACGGCTGAGGCGGGGCGGGCGGCGCCGGGAGTTCTTCGGCGCCGCCGCTCGACCTAGACCAGACGCTTGCCGGCGTCGTCGATGATCGAACCGAGGTCGCGGGCTTCCTCGGCCATGATCATTTCGTTGTGGGCCTTGCCGGACGGGATCATCGGGAAGCAGTTCTCTTCCTTGGTGACCCGGCAGTCGAACAGCACCGGCTTGGGGCTGGCGATCATCTCGCGGATCTTGTCGTCCAGCTCGTCCGGATGCTCGGCGCGGATGCCGACGCCGCCGAACGCCTCGGCCATCTTCACAAAGTCCGGCAGGCTCGACGAATAGGAGTGGCTGTAGCGCTCGCCGTGCAGGAGCTGCTGCCACTGGCGGACCATGCCCATCCATTCGTTGTTCAGGATGAAGACCTTGATCGGCAGGTCGTACTGAATGGCCGTCGAGATCTCTTGCATGGTCATCTGCACCGAGGCGTCGCCGGCGATGTCGATGACCAGGGCGTCCGGATGAGCCATCTGCACGCCGACCGCGGCAGGCAGGCCATAGCCCATGGTGCCGAGGCCGCCGGAGGTCATCCAGCGGTTGGGCTTGTCGAAGTGATAGTACTGGGCCGCCCACATCTGGTGCTGGCCGACCTCGGTGGTGATGTAGGTCTCGCGGTCCTTGGTCAGCTCGTACAGGCGCTCGATGGCGTACTGCGGCTTGATCAGCTTGGCGTCGGGCCGATAGCGGAACGACTGGCGCGCGCGCCAGGCCTCGATCTGGCGCCACCAGTCGTCCATGGCCGCCTTGTCGGTCGACAGATTGCGGGACTTCCAGGCGGCGATCATGTCCTCCAGCACGCTGGCGGCGTCGCCGACGATGCCGATGTCGGCGCGGACGTTCTTGCTGATCGACGAGGCGTCGATGTCGATGTGGATCTTCTTCGAGCCGGGGGCGAAGGCGTCGAGGCGGCCGGTCACCCGGTCGTCGAAGCGCGCGCCGATCGCCACCATGACGTCGCAGTCATGCATGGCGTTGTTGCTCTCGAAGCTGCCGTGCATGCCGACCATGCCCAGCCACGCCGGATCAGAGGCCGGGAAGGCGCCCAGGCCCATCAGGGTCGAGGTGACCGGCGCGCCGGTCAGCTTGGCGAGCTCGCGCAGCAGTTCGGCCGCCCGCGGGCCGGCGTTGATGACGCCGCCGCCGGTGTAGAGGATCGGGCGGCGGGCGCCGGCGAGCAGCGCCACGGCCTCGGCGATCTTGTTCTGGTCGCCCTTGGTGCGCGGGCTGTAGTTGTGCGCGTGGGTGACCTCGGTCGGACCCTGGTAGACGCCCTTGGAGAACTGGACGTCCTTGGGGATGTCGATGACGACGGGGCCGGGCCGGCCGGACGTGGCGATGTGGAACGCCTCGTGGATGATCCGCGGCAGGTCGGCGACGTCCTTGACCAGGTAGTTATGCTTGGTGATCGGGCGGGTGATGCCGATCGTGTCGCACTCCTGGAACGCGTCGGTGCCGATCAGGTGGGTGGCGACCTGGCCGGTGAAGACGACCATCGGGATCGAGTCCATCAGGGCGTCGACGATTCCGGTGATGGCGTTGGTCGCGCCCGGGCCGGAGGTGACCAGGACCACGCCCGGCTTGCCGGTCGAACGGGCGTAGCCCTCGGCCATGTGGGTCGCGCCCTGCTCGTGGCGCACCAGGACGTGCTGCAGGCGCTGCTCCTCGAAGAGCGCGTCGTAGATCGGCAGCACCGCTCCGCCCGGATAGCCGAACAGCACCTCGACACCCTGGTCGATGAGGGCGCGGACCACGATCTCGGCGCCGGTCAGGGTCTCAACCGTCGTTTCGGCAGCTATCGTCTGGTGGGCTGTCATTTCAGCAAGGCCTTGATTTTCGGCAATAAAAAAGGCCCTCAAGGGGCCTGGGCGAGCGACCTTCAGCGGTCTGACACGTGGTCAGTCCGCGAGAGGTCGCACAGGGAGTACAAGAAGCTCACGCACGAGCATTCTCCAAATGAAGTCGCCGAGGTCATGGCATGCCCCGTTCACCCCGTCAAGGCGGGGTGAAGCGCAATAAACTGCCTCCATTGCTCCTCAGGGGCGACGGCGGTCAGGCGCGGCCAGTCGGACATCTGACCGCGCAGCCAGGTGGCTTGGCGCTTGGCGTATCGGCGGGTTTCGCGCTGAGCGTTCTGCAAACCTGCCGAAAGGCTGACCTCGCCGGAGAGCGTTGCGGCGAGCTCCCGGTAGCCGACCGCCTTCATGGCCGGGAGATTGGGATCGAGCCCGCGGGCGGCGAGGGCGGCGACCTCGTCGAGTGCGCCCTCCCGGACCATGATCTCCAGACGCCGGTCGCAACGATCGAACAGCGCCTCGCGGGGCGGATCGAGCGCGACGCCGGCCCAGCTCCCGGGGGGGATGGCCGGATCGGTGCGCGCCTGCCAGTCGCTGAGCGAAGTCCCGGAGGCGGCGAACACCTCCCAGGCCCGGGTCAGGCGCTGGCGGTCGGCCGACGAGATGCGCGCCTCGGCGGCGGGATCGGCCTGCGCCAGCCGTTCGCGGAAGGCCGCCTCGCCCATGGCCTCGAACTCGGCGGCGGTCTGCGCCCGGACGTGCGAGGGCGTCTCCGGCACCTCGGCCAGGCCGTGGGTCAGGGCGCGGAAATAGAGGCCGGTGCCGCCGACGATCACGGTCGGGCGGCCGCGGGCGGCGATCTCGTCGACCAAGGTCACGGCGGCGCGCAGCCAGCGTCCGACGGACCAGCCCTCGGCGGCGTCGACCACGCCGAACAGGTGGTGCGGGGCGGCGGCTTCCTCCTCCGGCGACGGGCGGGCGGTCAGCAGGCGCAGGTCCGCATAGAGCTGCAGCGCGTCGGCGTTGACGATCTCGGCGCCGATTTCGCGGGCCAGGCGCAGGGCGAGCGCGGACTTGCCGCTTGCGGTCGGCCCGGCGATCAGCCAGATGCGGGGCTCCATGCAGATCGCCCTTACCCTTGTCGGTCCCGATTCAGACGCCGCCGCGAAGGCGCTCGCCACACTGGCCCCAGCGCTCGCAGGCGTGCACGCCCGCGTCAAGGAGCCCCGCACCCTCGGTCCCGGCGCGCTCGACCTGCTGGTGGACGGCGCCGACGTCGCGAGCGTCCGCGCCGCCGCCGAGGCGGCCCTGGCCGGGAGCGGCGTCGACGCCTGCGCCCAACCCTGGGACGGCCGCAAGAAGCGGCTGCTGCTGGCCGACATGGATTCGACCATCATCAACGTCGAGTGCATCGACGAGCTGGCCGACTTCGCGGGCGTGAAGGACAAGGTCTCGGAGATCACCGAGCGGGCCATGCGCGGCGAACTGGATTTCGAAGGCGCCCTGCGCGAGCGGGTCGGGATGCTGAAGGGCCTGCCGCTGGGCGACCTGCAACGGGCCTATGACGAGCGCGTGCGGCTGAACCCCGGGGCGCGGACCCTGGTGCGGACCATGTCGGCGAACGGCGGCCGCGCGGTGCTGGTCTCGGGCGGCTTCACCTTCTTCACCTCGCGCGTGGCGCAGGCGGCGGGCTTTGCGGCCAACCGCGCCAACACCCTGAACGAGGACGGCAGCGCGCTGACCGGCACGGTCGGCGAGCCGATCCTCGGCCGCGAAGCCAAGCTGGCGGCGCTGAAGGAAGAGGCGGCCGGCATGGGCGTCGAGCTCTCGCAGACCCTGGCGGTCGGCGACGGAGCCAACGACCTGGCGATGATCGAGGCCGCCGGCCTGGGCGTCGCCTACCGCGCCAAGCCGATCGTTTCGGCGCAGGCCGACGCCAAGGTCGATCATGCCGACCTCACCGCGCTGCTCTACTTCCAGGGCTATCGCGCCGACGAGTTCGTAACGGACTGAAGCGGGGTTTGAATTCCGCTCATGGCCGCCGCGCGCTAGAAGCCCGGCCATGAGTTTGCCCCGTCTTCCCGCGGCCGTCGTCTTCGACATGGACGGCCTGCTTTGCGACACCGAGGTCGTCTATCGCGACGCCATGACCGCGACCTGCGCCGAGCATGGCCACGACATGCCATTGAGCCTGTTCATGAGCATGATCGGATTGCCGGGACCGGCCGGCAACCAGAAGGTCCTCGACCACTTCGGCGGCGACTTCCCGATCGACGCCTTCAACGCGCGGGTGATGGAGCATGTCGACGCGGCCTGCGAGACCGGCATCGCCCTGAAGGCCGGCGTTCTGGAGATGCTCGACCACCTGGACGAGCTTGGCCTGCCGCGGGCGATCGCCACCTCGTCGAGCCATCGGGCGGTGCAGGCGCACCTGGGCAAGAGCGGGATCATCCCGCGCTTCAACGCCATCCTGGCGCGCGGCGACTATGAGCGGGGCAAGCCGAACCCTGATCCGTTCCTGGCCGCCGCCGCGCGGCTGAACGTGGCGCCGGAGCTGTGCCTGGCGCTGGAGGACAGCCACAACGGCGTCCGGGCCGCCTCGTCGGCCGGGATGATGACGATCATGGTCCCCGACCTGCTGGAAGCCACCGACGAGATGCACGAGCTGTGCGTGCGTATCGCCGGCGACCTGCACGAGGTGCGCGGCCTGATGGCCGCGGCCCGCGTGCTCTCCTAGCGCTGGGCGGGCGCGGCGGCCGGCGGCGGGCCGGCCTTCACCTCGTCGACGACCGACTTCACGACATTGGCCGGGATGGCGAAGGCGAGGCCCGCGCCGGGCTCGCCGCGGGACTCGCGGGCGCTGGCCATGCCGATCACCTGGCCGGCGCTGTTGAGCAGCGGGCCGCCGGAGCCGCCGGCGGTCAGGGCGGCGTCGGTTTGCAGATAGGCCTTCACCGGGCCGCTGAGCGCCGCGCCGGCGAAGGGATCGTCCTCGTCGACCGGCGCGCCGATCTGGCGGTTCACGGCCGAGATGATGCCGGAGGTGGCGGTCCCGACCAGACCGTAGGGCGCGCCCATCAGCACGACCGGCTGGCCGGCCTTGACCTGATTGCTGTCGCCGAACGAAAGGGCGGCGAGCTGGCGGCCGGGGGTGGCGCGGTAGACGGCGACGTCAGCGGCCTCGTTGGCGCCGGCCAGTTCGGCGCGGGCGACCGTGCCGTCGGCGAACACCAGGTTGACCACCGGCAAGCCGCCGGTGACGTGGGCGGCGGTGACCACCAGCCCGTCGGCCGAGACCACGAAGCCCGAGCCCATCTGCATCGGCGCGCCGCCGTTGCGGCCGTCAGAGCCGGAGACGGTGAGCATGACGGTGGCGGACTGGGCGCGCTGGACCGCGTCGACGAAGTTGGTCGCGCCGCGGGCGGCCGGGGCCTCGCCGCGATGGCTGAGCCCCCAGCCGATGAGCAGCAGGATCAGGAAAATGACGACGCCGGCCGCGGCGTAGAGAAGCTGTTGGGTGCGCAAAGTGCGGGCTCCGACGTAGTGACTCACGCCGGAAAGCGGCCAAGGCGCAGCTTGGTTCCCTTTAGGGCGTGCTGCGGATGGACGCAGTTTGGGGCGCTTTAGGGGCAGATCTGTCTAGGATTCGGCCAATCGACGGCGATGGATCGCCCGCCGAGCCGCGTAGGCGGCTCCAACGGCGATCACGAAGGCCAGGGGCGCGGTCAGCTCGCGCGGCGCCAGGGTGGTCAGGAGCCATTGCGCAAGGCGTCAGTCGGCGGAGCGGCCCGCGGCGAGGACCGCCTGGGTGAGGCGCTCGAGCAGGCGCGCGGCGAGGCGCGTACGCTGCCAGTAGAGCGGCACGGCGATCCGGCGGCCGGGCGGCAGTTCGACCAGGCGGCCGCTGGTCAGGTGCGGTGCGGCCAGGGCAAGCGGCGTCATCGCCCAGCCGAGCCCGGCCAGGCAGAGGTCGAGCATGCCCTGGGTCGAGGGCGACCAGTTGACCGGAGCGGTCAGCTCGAGGTCCAGCGCTTCGCGCGCCCAGCGCGCCTGGAGCATGTCGCGACGGTCGAAGCGCAGGGTCGGCGCCTGACTCAGGCCGGCGGCGTCGACGCCCGCCGGAAAGGCCGCGGCGACGAAGGCGGGCGCGGCGGTCGCCACATAGACCATAGGGGGCAGCTCAGGTGCGGCAGCCCTGCACCGGGACCGGGTCGGCGGTCACGGCGGCCAGCACCTCGCCCGAGCGCAGGCGCTCGGCGGTGTGCCCCTCGTCGTCGAACACCAGGTCGAGGGTGGCTGTCGCCTCGCGCGCGAAGGCGGCCGCGGCCTGGGGGAACCAGGTGCTCATGCTGTCGGCGTTGACGGCGATGCGGATCGACGGCGGTCCGGCGGCGCTCTCGGCCAGGCCCGGCAGGTCGGCGGTCAGCTCCCGCTCCAGAAGCCGAACCTGCTCGGCGTGGGCGCAGAGCTGGGCGCCGATCGCGGTGGGGCGGCAGGGGGCGCCGCGGGTCACCAGCACGGCGCCGAGCCGTTCCTCCAGGCCCTTCACCCGCTGCGACACCGCCGAGGGCGTTACGCCCAGCCGCAGCGCCGCCTTCTCGAAGCTGCCTTCCCGCGCTACGGCGGCGAGGGCGTCCAGGGCGGCGTAGTCCAGCATTAAGTCTTCCTAATTCAGCCTTAGCATCTTTAGCTCGACTAACGCGGTTGTCGAGGGCATCAGCGCGGCATGCTCACCGCCTCGCTTCCCGCCTTCACCAAGGGCTTTGCCCTGTCCGCCGGCCTGATCATGGCGATCGGCGCGCAGAACATGTTCATCCTGCGCCAGGGCCTGCGGCGCGAGCACGTCGGGCCGCTGGTGCTGTTCTGCGCCAGCGCCGACGCGCTGCTGATCATCGCTGGGGTCAACGGGCTAGGCGCGGCGCTCAACCTCGTGCCGGGGCTGTCGCTGGCCATGGGCCTGGGCGGCGCGGCGTTCCTCGGCTGGTACGGGGTGTCGGCGCTGCGCCGCGCCGCACGGCCGGGCGTGATGGTGGTGCAGCAGCAGGCGGCGATGACGCTGGGCGCGGCGCTCACGGGCGCAGCCGCCTTCACGTTCCTGAACCCGCACGTCTACATCGACACGGTGATGCTGATGGGGGCGGTGGGCGCGAGCCTGTCGCCGGCCGAGCGGCCGCCGTTCATGGCCGGGGCGGCGCTGGCCAGCCTGGCGTGGTTCTCGGCGCTGGGGTTCGGAGCGCGCCTGCTGGCGCCAGTGTTCGCGCGGCCGGCGGCCTGGCGGGTGCTGGATGTCGGCGTCGGGCTGATGATGCTGGCCCTGGCCGCCTCGCTGCTGAACGGCGCGTTCGCGGGGGCCTACAGCTCGATCCAGTAGTGGACCGAGGTCTCGCCGGGGATCCAGACGTGCGGGATGGCGGCGGTGCGCACGCCGCCGTTCTTCTCGATGACGCGGAGCGAGGCGGCGTTGGTCGCGCTGACGGTCAGCAGCACGCGGGTCAGCGGCAGATGGGCGCGGATGTAGTCGAGGCCGGCGGCGAGGATGGCGCTGGCGTGGCCCTGGCCGCGGGCCGAGGGGCGTACGGCGTAGCCGACGTGGCCGCCGACCTTTTCCAGGTTCTCGTTCAGGTTATGGCGGATGTGCAGCGAGCCAAGGAATTCGTCGCCTTCGACCCACCAGAGCACGGTGTAGGGCACGGCGGCGCCGTGGCTGCCGTCGGGCAGGACGACGTGGGTCGGCGGGGTGAGCTGGCCGGCGACGAAAGCGGCCGGGTCGGCGGCCACCTGCGCGATGCTTTCGGGTGTTTCCGGCCGGAGGGTGTCGAGGGCGTAGCCCTCGCGCATCGCCGCCACGAAAGACGGCATATGCGCGAGGTCAGGCCGGACGAGACGCAGCGCCATCAGCGGGCGTTGGGGCCGCGCTCGAAGTACTTGAAGAAGGCGCTGTCAGGCGAGAGCACCATGGTCGTGTCGCCCTGGCCGAGCGAAGCCTCGTAGGCCTGCATCGAGCGGTAGAACGACGCGAAGGCCGGGTCCTTGCCGAAGCTCTGGGCGAAGAGGCGGGTCCGCACGGCGTCGCCGGCGCCGCGGGTGGTCTCGGCCTGCTCGCGGGCGGTGGCGAGCGTGATGGCCACTTCCTTGTCGGCGCCGGCGATGATCTCGCGCTTCTCCTGCTCGCCCTGGGCGCGGATGCGGGCCGCCTCCTGTTGGCGGCTGGTCTGCATCCGGCGGAACACCGACTCCTGGATCTGCGGCGGGTAGTCGGCGCGCTTGATGCGGATGTCGATGATCTGGATGCCGAGGCGCGAGGCGGCGGCGCGGGCGACGACGTCCTTCTTGGTCTGGGCCAGCAGCGCTTCACGACGGCCCGAGATGATCTCGGTCGAGGTCGCGGTGCCGAGCACCTGACGCAGCGAGGAGTTGACCAGCCGCTCGATGCGGTCGCTGGCCGTCTGTTCGTCGCGCAGGGTGCGGTAGTAGAGCAGCGGATTGGAGATCCGGTAGCGGACGAAGGCGTCGACCACCAGGCGCTGCTGGTCGGAGGCGGTGATTTCTTCCTGCGCCGCTTCGATGGCCAGGTTGCGCTTGTCGAACTGGACGACGTTCTCGACGAACGGGACCTTCATCTTGAGGCCGGGATCGGGATCGCCGGGCGCGTTGATGACGCGGACCGGTTCACCCAGACGCACGATCACCGCCTGCTTGCGCTGGTCGACGATGAAGAAGGTCTGCGAAAGCACGATCAGCAGGCCGGCCAGCAGGATGCCGAGGATGGGAAGGCTGCGGTTCATCGGGCGGCTCCCGTCGAGGGAGCGACCGTGGGCGCGGCGGGCTCCGCGGCCGGGGCCGGCTGGGTGCGCGGACGGAAGACGTCAGGCGGCAGGATGATCGGCGCGCTCGCGCCCTTGCCGTCGATGACGACCTTGTTCGACTTGGCCAGCACGCGTTCCATGGTCTCGATGTAGAGGCGGTCCTTGGTCACGCCCGGAGCCTGGCGGTACTCGTTGTAGATCTGGTTGAAGCGGGCCACGTCGCCGGTCGCTTCGCGCACGGCCTGCTCGCGATAGCCTTCGGCCGACTGGACGAGCTTGGCCGCGTCGCCCTTGGCTTCGTTGACCACCCGGTTGCGGTAGGTGTTGGCCTCGTTTCGGGCCGACTCCTGGTCCTGGCCGGCGCTGTTCACGTCGCGGAACGCAGCGGCCACTTCCTGCGGCGGGTTGGCCGAGCGGATCTGGACTTCGACGACGCTGATGCCGGCGCCCCAGGAATCCAGGGTCTTCTGCATCAGTTCGGCGGTCTGGGCCTGCACCTGGCCGCGGCCGGTGGTGAGGATCGGCTGCAGGTCGGACTTGCCGACCACTTCGCGCATGGCGCTTTCGGCCGCGGCCTTCACCGAGGCGTCGGGGTCGCGCAGCGTGAACACGTACTTGCTGGCGTCGGCGACGCGCCAGGTGACGCTGAAGTTGAGGTCGACGATGTTCTCGTCGCCGGTCAGCATCAGGCTTTCCTCGGGGACCTTGGCGTCGCCCACCCCGCCGATGTCGATGCGGTTCAGGGTGGTGACCGGCACCTTCTCGACCCGCTCGATCGGGGCGGGGAGATGGTAGCGGATGCCCGGGGCCTCGGAGCGCGAATAGGCGCCGAAGGTGGTGACCACGGCCTGCTCGTTGGGCTGGACGATGTAGACGCCCGACAGCGCCCAGAGACCGACGCCGACGCCGGCGACCGCGGCGACCGCGGCGGGACGCACGCCGTCGCCGCCAGGACCGCCGAAGAAGTCGCGCAGCTGGCGCTGCAGCCGCTCGAAGGCGGCGTTCAGCTCAGGACCCTCGGGCCGGCGCGGGCCGCGGGGGCCCCCGCCGCCGCCGCCTCCGCCCAGCGGGCGGCGGGGTCCGGGTTTCTTGTCGCCGTTCCCTTCGTTGGGCGGCGGCGCGCCCCAGGGTCCAGGGTTCGCGTTGTCATTCCAAGGCATGGTCGCGTCGTCTTGCTTTCGTCTCGGCGCGGCCGCGTCGTTAGGCCCGTGCGTGGGCTTGTAAACCGGCGCTGTGAGCCGGATATGTGGCCCAACACCGGTTAAAGCAAGTCAAAGGGCCGTATGGATCCGACAATCCCCGACCGCGACAGCATCCTGGCGGCGCTTGATCGCGTCCTTGATCCGAAGACGGGCAAGGGGTTGGCGAGCGCCGGGCTCGTCCGTGGGCTGACGGTCGGGCGCGGGCGCGCCGGCTTCATGCTCGAGGTGCCGGCCGGCGAAACGGCGCTGTACGCGCCGGTGCGCGACGCCGCCCAGGACGTGCTGGCGGCCTTGCCGGGCGTCGAGAAGGCGCAGGTCGTGCTCACCGCCGAGCACGCGGCCACGCCGCCGGCCGAGGGCGTGACCCGGGTGCGCAAGGGCGTGCGCGTCTCGCAGGATCCGCAGGCCGCGCCGGCCCCGCCGGCCGACGCCCAGCGTCCGGCCCACGTGCGCCGGGTGATCGCGGTGGCCAGCGGCAAGGGCGGGGTGGGCAAGTCCACGGTGTCGGTCAACCTGGCGACGGCGTTCGCCGCCCAGGGGCTGAAGGTCGGGCTGCTGGACGCCGACGTCTATGGGCCCTCGGCGCCGCGGATGCTGGGCATCGACGAGGAGCCGGCCTTCGTGGACGGCAAGCTGCAGCCGCTGGAGGCCTGGGGGCTGAAGGTGATGTCGATCGGCTTCATGGTCGACGAGGGCGCGCCGATGATCTGGCGCGGGCCGATGGCCAGTTCGGCCGTGCGCCAGATGATGAACGACGTGGCTTGGGGCTCGGAGGCCGCGCCGCTGGACGTGCTGGTCGTCGACCTGCCGCCGGGCACCGGCGACATTCAGCTGACCCTGATCCAGAAGATGAAGATCGACGGGGTGGTGATCGTCTCGACGCCGCAGGAGATCGCGCTGATCGACGCGCGGCGGGCGGCCTCGATGTTCCAGAAGACGGCGACGCCGATCCTGGGGGTGATCGAGAACATGGCCTTCTTCAGCGACCCGACGACCGGCGCGCCGATCCCGATCTTCGGCTCCGGCGGGGCCAAGGCCGAGGCGGAGAAGCTGGGCGTGCCGGTGCTGGCCGAGATCCCGCTGGAGGTGCCGCTGCGCGAGGCCTGCGACCAGGGCCGGCCGCTGGTGGCGACCGCGCCCGAGAGCGCGGCCGCCAAGGCCTTCATCGCGGCGGCGAAGGCGCTGCTCTAGCTGATAGATCCTCCCCCGCTGGGGGAGGTGGATCGGTGCGAAGCCCCGAGACGGAGGGGGACCGCTCTCCTCGGGATGGAGTCAAAGTCCCCCTCAGTCAGCCTAACGGCCGACAGCTCCCCCAGAGGGGGAGCATTTTCTTGGACCTAGCGCGGCGCGTCGGTCGCCAGGCCGACGCCGCTGACGCTGTCGAGCAGGCCGGCTTGCGCGGCCAGGGCGTCGCGCTCGTCGAGCTGGCGGCGGACTTCGGCGTGGCGCTTGGCGTCGAGCTTCCAGCCGATGAAGGCCGCGCCGCCGAAGAACACCAGGATGATCGGGGCGAACACGTAGCAGAGCTCCAGGCCGCGGATCGCCGCGGGAGTGTTCGTCGCGCCCTCGGCGGCGTTGTAGCCGACGAGGTCGAGGACGGTGAAGCTGATGCCGACGGTGATCGCGGTGCCGATCTTCTGGGTGGTGGTGACCAGCGCGTAGAGCAGGCCGACGCGTTCCTTGCCGGTCTCCAGGCGGACCTCGTCGGCGACGTCGGCGACCATGGCGCGGACGATCAGCACGAAGGCCGAGGAGACGAAGCCGACCGAGAACATGCCCGGGATCGCCAGGGCCATGGTGGCCGGCGGAATGATCATCAGCGCCGACTGGCTGACCGCGTAGGCGACCGCCGAGACGATCAGGGCGCGGTGCTTGCCGATCTTCTGGGCCAGCCAGCCCCAGAACATGGCGCCGACCAGGCCCGCGCCGATGAAGAACACCAGCAGCAGGCCGGTCTGCTGGTGCGAGTAGCCGCGGGCGTCGTGGAAGAAGAACAGGTAGAGCGCCGCGGTGGTGCCCGGGCCAAGCGCCATGAACAGGTCGGCGAAGATCAGGCGGGCCATTTCCGGGCGGCGGACCAGCTCCCAGTAGTCGCGCAGGGTGACGCGTTCCTTGCCGGTGTCCGGGGCCACGCGCTCAGGAGTGAACAGGGTGCAGAGCGCCAGGGTCACCGGGATCAGCAGGATGCAGAACCAGCCCATGGCGTGGACGCCGTTGGCGCCTTCGCCTTGCTTGCCCAGCGCCAGCGGCAGCAGCAGGATCAGCACCGCGCCGATGACGCCGACCGCCTGGATGACCCCGTAGACCCGCGAGCGGTCATGGTAGTCGGTGGCCAGAGAGGCGCCCCAGGCGGCCTGGGCCAGGGTCAGGATCGAGACCCCGAGATAGAGCACCAGCAGCCACTCGATGAGATAGGCCTCGGTGATGCCCGGATGGGCCATGAACAGCATGTAGGCGGCGACCATGACGATCGGGCCGCCGGCCAGCAGCCAGGGCCGGTAGCGGCCGAAGCGCGTGCGGGTGCGGTCCATGGCCATGCCGAGCAGCGGGTCGATCGCCAGGTCGATGAGCCGCACGATGGTGAAGGCCACGCCGACCGCGGCCAGCGACAGGCCGAGCTGGCCGGCGAAGAACCGCGGCAGGTAGACCGCCATCACCAGGCCGATGGCGGCGATGGGCAGGGCGGTCGAGGAAAACGCCATAACGACGGGCAAGGGCAGGCGGGTGCTGCCAGCGGCGGAATGCGCCATGTATCGCCTCAAATGTCAGGCCCCTGAAAAATGAAGGGGCAGGGTCAAAATGAAACCGGCCCGGACGAAGCCGGGCCGGGGCAGTCGTGTTATCGACCCGCTTGGGGCGGGACCGCAATGGCCGCTTCAGCAGAGACGACCTCGATGATCGGAGTCTCGTCGTAGAGAGCGTCGCGTTCGTCCAGCTGGCGGCGGATTTCGCCGTGGCGCTTGGCGTCGAGGGCGTAGCCGATCATGCAGGCGCCGCCGAGCATCACGAACACCACCGGTCCGATCAGATAGGCGAGCTCGAGGTTGTGGATGGCCTCCGGCGTGTTCACCGCGCCTTCCTTGGCCTGATAGCCGACAGCTTCGAGCACCAGGAAGGTCAGGCCGATCGAGAAGGCGCCGGCGATCTTCGAGGTCATGGTGGTGATCGCGTAGAGCAGGCCCGAACGTTCCTTGCCCTGCTCGAGGCGGACCTCGTCGGCGATGTCGGCGGTCATGGCGCGGGTCAGCACGTTGAAGCCCGCGGCCAGGAAGCCGGCCATGAACATCGGGAAGATCGCGATCAGCATGTTGCCCTTGGGGATCGCCATCAGCGAGATGAGGATCAGCGAGTAGCCGGTGGTGGCGACCATCACCGCGCGGTGCTTGCTGATCATCATGGCCAGGCGGCCCATCATCGGCGCGCCGGCGAAGCCCGCCAGGATGTAGACCGCCAGCAGGATCGAGGCCTGGCCGGTGGTGAAACCGCGGCTGTCGGTGAAGAAGAACAGATAGAGGGCGCTCATCCAGCCCGGGCCCAGGGCCAGGCAGAGGTCGGCGGCCAGGATGCGGGCCATGCTGGGGCGCGACACCAGCGACCAGTAGTCGCGCAGCTTGAACTGGTGGCCGGGGACGTCGGGGGCGATCCGCTCGGGCGTGCGCCAGACCACCAGGCCGACGGCGATCGGGGTCAGGGCGAGGATGAACCAGCCCATGGTGGCGACGTTGCCGGAATCAGGCAGGCCGCGGGCCTCGGCGATGATCGGGATGGCGAGCACGGCGGCCGCGCCGAGCACGCCGACCGCGGTCATGATGCCGAAGACGCGCGAGCGGTCGTTGTAGGCCGGGGCCAGGGTCGCGGCCCAGGCGGCGTGCGAGAGGCTGAGGATCGAGGTGCCCAGGTACATGACCAGCAGCCAGAAGATCAGATAGCCGATGCCGACGCCCTCGGCCGGCATAAACAGCCAGTACATCGAGGCCATCAGGAACGGCGCGCCGACCACGGTCCAGAGCCGGTAGCGGCCCCACTTGGTCCGCGTCTTGTCCATCACCCAGCCCAGCAGGCCGTCGACCGGAATGTCGATCATGCGGACGATGAAGAAGGCGCCGCCGACGGCGGCGAGGCTGACGCCCAGGTGGCTGGCGTAATGTCGGGGCAGGTAGACCGCGACCGCGATAATCACCGCCTGGATCGGCAGGCTGGTCGCGGCGAACGCGAATATGGTGGACAGCGGCAACGTGCTGGCGCGCGGAGCCGGCGAGGCCTGGGTCAAGGTTCGATTCTCCCTAGGGTGGGCGAGCCTCTGACGGGCCACCTCATTCCCTTAGGTTACGCGCGATCACCTAGGGGGCGGCAAGTGAATTCGTTGAAATGCGGAAGACGGCGCGACGGTGCGTCGCGCGCGCCGCACTGCATGCACGCAAAGCGAGTACCTTCAGGTTCCGCTCGTCGTTAGCAGGGCGGCGATCTTCTCGGCGTCGGCGGCGCTGACCGGGTTGTAGACCAGCATGCTGAGGTCCAGCCGCCCGTCGACGGCGAAGACCGAGTGCTCGAAGGCGATGGTCCCGAGTTGCGGGTGGCGCATCCGCTTGACCGCCTCGACCTGCGGCAGGACCTCGTTCTCGCGCCACATGGCGGCGAACTCCGGGCTGCAGCGGCAGAGTTCCTCGACCAGCGGGGCGACTTCGTCGGCCGCGCCGGCCCGGGCGGCGTCGACCCGGAAGGCGCTGACCACGAAGCGGGCGATGGCGTCCCAGTCGTAGTGCCGGGCGCGGGCCTGCGGATCGAGGAACATCAAGCGCAGGGCGTTGCGGTCCTCCGGCGGGGCGGCGTCGTAGTCGGTCAGCAGCACGCTGGCCGCGCGGTTCCAGGCCACCACGTCCCAGGTCGCGGTGCGGATCAGGGCCGGGCAGGGCAGCAGAGCGTCAAGCACCCGCTGCAGGCGCGGCGAGGCGCCTTCGCTTGGCCGGTAGCGGGCCTCGGGCGGGCGGCCGAGGCCGAGCAGGAACAGATGCTCGCGTTCGGCCTCGGTCAGCAGCAGGGCGCGCGAGATGCGGTCGAGCACGTCGGCCGACGGCGCGCCGCCGCGGCCCTGTTCGAGCCAAGTGTACCAGGTGGGGCTGATGTTGGCGCGCTGGGCGACCTCCTCGCGGCGTAGGCCCGGCGTGCGCCGCCGCCCGGTCGCAAAGCCCAGCGCCGTCGGATCGAGCTTGCCGCGGCGGTCCTTGAGGTAGGTCCCGAGCCGGTTGTCGTCTGCGAAGGTCAGGCTCATGCTAGTACCAATTATACCCTGATAACGGCACTACTTTACCAGGATGATGAGGCGCGCGCACGTTGTCGATCAAGACAGCCAAGGAGATCGGGCGATGCGCGTATTCGTGACAGGGGCGACGGGGTTTGTCGGGACGGCGGTAAGCGCCGAACTGATCGGCGCCGGGCATCAGGTGCTGGGGCTGACCCGGTCGAGCGCGGGGGCCGATGCGCTGGCGACGCTGGGCGCGCAGGCCCACCCGGGATCGCTGGAGGATCTGGCCAGCCTGGAGGCGGGCGCGGCCCAGGCGGACGGCGTGATCCACTTGGCCTTCAACCACGACTTCTCGACGTACCAGGCCAACTGCGAGGACGACCGGCGGGTCGTGGCGGTGTTGGCCGCAGCCCTGGCGGGGTCCGACCGGCCGTTGCTGGTGACCTCGGGCACGGGGATGAGCACGGCCGGACCGGGCAAAACCGCGAGCGAAGACGATCCGCCGGCGAGTTCGGCGTTGCTGCCGCGGGCGGCGTCCGAGGAAGCGGCGCAAGCGGCGGCGTCGGGCGGCGTCAACGCCGGCGTGGTGCGGCTGCCGCAGGTGCACGACACCCAGAAGCACGGGTTGATCACCTACGCCATCGAGCTGGCGCGGGCGAAGGGCGTCTCTGCCTATGTCGGCGAGGGCGCCAATCGCTGGACCGCCGCACACGTGACCGACGTCGCGCGTCTCTACCGACTGGCGCTGGAGCGGGGCGAGCGCGGCGCGCGCTATCACGCGATCGCCGAGGAGGGGATTGCGATGCGGGCCATCGCCGAGGCGGTCGGGCGGCGCGTCGGGGTTCCGACCCGCTCGATCACGGCCGAGGAGGCGCCCGCGCACTTCGGCTGGATGGCGATGTTCGCCACGCACGACGTGCCGGCCTCCAGCGCCCTGACCCGCCAGAAGCTCGGCTGGACGCCGACGGGACCCGGGCTGGTCGCCGACATCGAGGCGGCCTGAAACAAAAACGGGCGGCCGTCCCGTGAGGAACGACCGCCCGCGTATTCGCGTCCGTCAGGTGCGGAGGCTTAGCCGCCTTGCAGCTTGCGGAAGAACTTGCCGCTCTGCTCTCCGCCGGTGACGTAGGCTTGCTGGCCGGCCGGGTCGGCGATCTTGGCCCAGTTGTCGCGGACTTCTTCGACCGACAGGCCGCCTTCGCCGAGGTACACGCCCTCGGTTTCGTAGATGCGCGACAGGGCGAAGGCGCCGGCGCCGGCGGTCAGGATCGCGCCGTTCGGGGCTTCTTCCGAGGCCAGGTAGACGACGCCCGGGGTGACGTATTCCGGCTTCAGACGCTCCAGCACTTCGGCCGGCATCAGGTTCTCGGTCATGCGGGTGGCGGCGACCGGGCTGATGGCGTTGATGTGGATGTTGTTCTTCTGGCCTTCGAGCTTGATGGTGTTCATGAAGCCGATGATGCCGAGCTTGGCCGCGCCGTAGTTCGACTGGCCGAAGTTGCCGTACATGCCCGACGACGAGGTCGTCACGACGATGCGGCCGTAGTTCTGCTCCTTCATGATCTCCCAGACCGCCTTCACAGGCTTCACGGTGCCCATGAGGTGGACGTTCACGACCAGCTCGAAGTCCGAGATGTCCATCTTGGAGAACGACTTGTCGCGCAGGATGCCGGCGTTGGCGATCAGGATGTCGATGCGGCCCCAGGTGTCCATCGCCTGCTTGATCATCAGGGCGACGCCGGCGTCGTCGGTGACCGACGAGCCGTTGGAGATGGCTTCGCCGCCAGCGGCCTTGATCTCGGCGACCACGGCGTCGGCCGCGGCCGAGGAGCCGCCCGAACCGTCGACCGAACCGCCCAGGTCGTTGACCACGACCTTGGCGCCGCGACGGGCCAGCTCGAGGGCGTGCTGACGGCCCAGGCCGCCGCCCGCGCCGGTGACGATCGCGACTTTGCCGTCGAAGCGGATGTCCGCCATGAGAAGTCTCCCATCAAACAGGGGTTTGAAATTTCGCCGCGGTTTGTGCGGTGCGGGAGAGGGCACGTCAAGCGGGGACCAGATCGTCCCCCATTGGGGGAGGTGGATCGATGCGCAGCATCGAGACGGAGGGGGACTGCTCTCGTCGCAGAGGACTCAAAGTCCCCCTAGTCAGCCATGTGGCTGACAGCTCCCCCCAGAGGGGGAGCAACTGGCGAGCTCTAGCGCGCCGCCAGGGCCTGGGCGCCGTCGCGCATGAACTTCACGAGCACGCGCTGGCCGATCAGGAAGGGGGCGCTGTCGGCGCTGACCACGACTTCGACGACGCGGTCGTCGGCGCGTTCGCTGGGATCGTCCGACTGCAGCTTGCGGGCGCCGAACACGGCGGCGCGGCGCAGGACCTTGCCGTTGTAGACCTTGGTCGGCTCGGACTCCGGGGCGATCTGCACGGTCTGGCCGATGGCGACGTGGGGCAGGGCGCTCTCGGCGATCTCGGCGCGGACGATGCGCGGGGCCTCGGGCTCCAGGTCGAACATGTTGGAGACGTTGAGGGTCGAGGCGCCGGCGCCCGGATTGGCGTAGCGGCGGGCGATGCGGCCGTCGGTCGGGGCGCGGATGATGGTCAGTTCGAGGTTGTAGCGGGCCTCCTCCAGGGCCGCCTGGGCGGTGGCGATGGCGGCGCGCTGGGCCTGGATGTTGGCCTGGGCCTCGCGGATCTTGTCGGCGGCCTGGTCGACCTTCTGGGCGGCGACGAAGTTGGTCGAGACCAGGCCCTGCAGGCGCTTGTGCTCGCGCTCGGCGCTGGAGAGCTGGACCTGGTACTGGGCCATCTGGGCCTTGGCCTGTTCGACCGAGGCGGCGGCGCGGGCGGCCGAGAGCTTGGGCTCGTCGTCTTCCTGGCGGGCGAGGATCTGGCCCTTCACCACCTTGTCGCCTTCCTGGACATAGACCTCGCGCACGATGCCGGCGCGGCGGGCGGCGACCTGGATCATGCCGCCCTCGACGTCGGCCTTGCCGTTGGCGACGGCGACGAACGGGCTCTTGGGCGCGGCGGCCGCGGCGACCTTGGCCTCGGCTTCCTTCTTGGCCTTGGCCTGGCTGGAGGCCATGAAGGCGCCGCCGCCCAGCACGACGAGGGCCGCGACGACCGCGATCTTGATGCGGTTGGATTTCACGAAGGCGAGCATGGTCTCTTAGGCTCCAACGAGCTCGGTATGGCTGACGGCGGCAGGCTGGGACGCGCCGGTGCGGCGATCGTCCAGAATGCGTCCGTCTTCGATGTGGATGATGCGGTCGGCATAGGCCTCGAGCCGCGGATCGTGGGTCACGCAGATGACCGCCGCGCCGTGCTCCTTGGCCGCGCGCTGCAGCAGCTTGATGACGATCTGGCCGTTCTCGCCGTCCAGGGCGCTGGTCGGTTCGTCGGCGAACAGCAGGCGCGGATCCTTGGCCAGGGCGCGGGCGATGGCGACGCGCTGCTTCTCGCCGCCCGACAGTTCGGAGGGGCGCTGGTCGAGCCGGTGGCCGAGCCCGACCTCGGTCAGGGCCAGGGCGGCGCGGTCCTTGGCCTCCGACGGCGAGTAGCCCTTGTACTTGAGGATCGTGGTCACCTGCTGCAGGGCGCTGAGCGCGCCGAACAGGTTGAAGCCCTGGAAGATGAAGCCGCAGTGGTCGAGGCGGAACTTGTCGATCCTGCCGGGGCGCTGGCTCCAGAGGTCTTCGCCCAGGGCGACGACCTGGCCCTCGTCCGGCCGCAGCAGGCCCGAGAGGCTGGCGATCAGCGTCGACTTGCCCGAACCGGACGGGCCCATGACCATGGTCATCTCGCCGTGGCGGCAGTCGAAGTCGACCGACTTCAGCACCTCGATGTGGGTGCGGCCCGTCTTGAAGCGCTTGGTGAGGCCCTTGCCTTGGAGGGCGACGGCGTTGTCCGAGGTCATCGCAGCAGGTCCGCAGGTTGGCTCTTCTTGAGGATGCCGAGGGCCATCAGGCCGGAGGCCAGCGAGATCGCCATCAGCAGCACGCCGACCGCCACGACCCAGCCGAGCGGGAAGCCCATCGGCAGGCCGCCGCTGCGCGCGAGCATCGAGACGAGGAAGGTGAAGAGGGCGGTGGCTCCGAGGCCGACGACCCCGACCCAGAACGAGAGCTCCAGCACGATCAGCCGCAGCGAGCCCATCGACACGCCGAGCGCGCGCAGGGAGGCGAACTCCTTGATGTTGGCGAGGATGGCTCCGCGCAGGGTCTGCGACGTGATGCCGACCCCGATCAGGAAGCCGAGGAACACCGAGAAGCCGAGGAAGATGCCGATGATCTGCTCCTTCATCAGCGCGCTCTCGTTGGCCTTGGCGAGCTCGGCGCGGGTCCAGGCGCGGTAGGCGCCCTTGGCGTCGGCGTTGAGCTGGTCGCGGACCGCCGCGGCTTGGGCGGGATTGTTGACGCGGACCATCAGCGGGCCGGTCTTCTCGCCCTTCTCCATCATGCCGAGCCGGCGAAGCGTGTCGCGCGAGACGACGATCGAGGGCTGGTTGATGTCGGGATAGTTGTCGAGCAGCGCGCGGACGCGGACGGTCTTGCCGTTGACCGTGGCGGTGTCACCGAGCTTCACGCCGAGACGGCCGAGCCCGGAGCGGTCGATGGCGACGGCGTTCGGCTCCATCAGCGCGATGCGCACGCTTTCCGGGTAGTCGACCGGCAGGGTCAGGGCGCCCGGCTCGGTGTCGACCATGTTCACCTGCACGAAGGTGGTGACCTGCTTCTGGCCGTCCTGGGGCTGGTTGGTCCAGCGGCCGCCGCCGCCGTCGAAGCTGGCGACCTCGGCGACGTTTGGGTTGAGGTAGAGCTGCGGGCCGATGCGCCGCGGCAGGCTGGAAGGGCCTGAGTTGATGAGGCTTTCCGACTTGGCCGGCATGATCATCAGATCCGCGCGCGAGCGGTTGATGGTGGCCGTCGCCGCCTGGATCATGCCGGTGAACATGCCGACCTGGGCCAGGATCAGCAGGCCCGAAAAGGCGAGCGCGATCACCGCCGCCAGATAGCGGCGCCACTCGTAGATCAGGGTCGCTAGAGCCAATGACATGGGGCCCTCCTCGCGCTCAGCATGTGCGGCCGACCGGCGTTCTCGCCTAGTTAAATCGAGGTAAGGCGCGGGCTTGGCCGCTGGTCCCGCCGAAATGCAGGTGTTACAGAGTTACATCTTTGCGGCGCTCAGTGGCGGCCGCCATTCAAGTTGGTGATGATGAATTCAGTGAAGTTCGGCGCGGGCCTCGGACTGGCCGCCGCGTTCTCGATTGCCGCCGCGCCGGCGCTGGCCGACGAAGGCATGTGGACCTACGACAACTTCCCGCTGGCCAAGGTCAACGAGGCCTACGGGCTGAAGCTGGACCAGAAGTGGCTCGACCGGATGCAAGGCGCGTCGGTGCGCCTGACCACCGGCTGCTCGGCCTCGCTGGTCTCGGGTTCGGGCCTGGTGCTGACCAACCACCACTGCGTGGTCGAGTGCGTCCAGGACCTGTCGTCGGGCGACAAGGACTATGTGCAGGACGGCTTCCTGACCAACGGGCGCGAGGACGAGAAGAAGTGTCCGGGGATGCAGGCCGAGATCCTGACCTCGATCACCGACGTCACCAAGGACATCCAGGCGGCCGGCGCCGGCAAGACCGGCCAGGACTATGTCCGCGCCCGCGAGGCGGCCATGGCGGCGATCGAAAAGGCCGGCTGCGGCGATGATCCGAGCCTGCGCTGCCAGGTGATCACCCTGTACCGCGGCGGCCAGTTCAAGCTCTACAAGTACCGCAAGTACGCCGACGTGCGGCTGGTGTTCGCGCCGGAGTTCGCGACAGCGTTCTTTGGCGGCGACCCGGACAACTTCAACTTCCCGCGCTTCAACCTCGATGTCGGCTTCATCCGCCTCTACGAGAACGGCAAGCCGGCGGTGACTCCGACCCACCTGACCTGGGCCACCCGCGCGCCGCAGGAAGGCGAGGCGACGTTCGTCTCCGGCAACCCCGGCTCGACCAACCGCCTGCTGACCGTCTCGCAGCTCGAGACCCTGCGCGACCTGACCATCCCGGTCGGCCAGCTGCAGCGCTCTGAGATCCGCGGCCGCCTGGCGCAGTTCGGCGAGGAGAGCGCCGAGCACAAGCGCATCGCCACCGACCCGCTGTTCGGCGTCGAGAACAGCTTCAAGGTGTTCTACGGCCAGCAGTCGGCGCTGAACGACAAGGCGTTCATGGACGCCAAGAGGGCCCAGGAGGCCGAGCTGAAGGCCAAGGTCGCCGCCGACCCGAAGCTGGCCGCCGAGATTGGCGACCCGTGGAGCGACATCGCCAAGGCGCAGGCCGCCTACGCCAACAATTATCTGCGCTATCGCCAGATCGAGGGCGGGGCGGGCTATTCGAACCTCTACTACTACGCCCTGACCCTGGTGCGGGCGGCGCAGGAACGGGAGAAGCCGAGCGCCGAGCGGCTGGCCGAGTACGCCGACACCCGCCTGCCGCTGGTCGAGAAGAAGCTGCTGGACGCCAAGCCGGTCGATGCGGAGCTGGAGGAGGTCTACCTGGCCTTCTGGCTGTCGAAGACCCGCGAGTACCTGACCACCGACGATGCTGCGGTGAAGGCGCTGCTGGGCAAGGAGAGCCCGGAGGGCCTGGCCAAGCGGGCGGTCGCCGGCTCCAAGCTGGCCGATCCGGCGGCGCGCAAGGCGCTGTGGGACGGCGGGCTGGCGGCGATCAAGGCCTCGGACGACCCGCTGATCCAGTTGGTGCTGCGCAACGATCCGGCCGCCCGCACGGTGCGCAAGGCCTGGGAGACCGACGTCCAGGGGCCGACCGACGCGGCGGCCGAGCGCGTCGCCCGCGCCAAGTTCGCGGCCTATGGCGACGCGGTCTATCCGGACGCGACGTTCAGCCTGCGGCTGTCCTACGGCAAGGTCGCCGGCTGGAGCTATCGCGGCGTGACCGTTCCCTCGATGACCAAGTTCGCGGGGCTCTACGACCGGGCGACCGGAGCGGAGCCCTACAAACTGGCGCCGCGCTGGGTCGAAGCCCAGGCCAAGGTCAACCCGACTACGGTCTACAACTTCGTCACCACCAACGACATCATCGGCGGCAATTCCGGCTCGCCGGTGGTCAACGCCAAGGGCGAGGTGCTGGGCGCGGCCTTCGACGGCAACATCCACTCGCTGGGCGGCGCCTTCGGCTATGACGGGTCGATCAACCGCACGGTGGTGGTCGCGACCTCGGCGGCGACCGAGGCGCTGACCAAGGTCTATGGCCGGACCGCGCTGGTGAAGGAACTGACCGGGAAGTAGGGGATGGTCGATTGCTCCCCCTGGGGGAGCTGTCAGCCGGCTGGCTGACTGAGGGGGACTTTGACTCAAGCTCAGCGAGAGCAGTCCCCCTCCGTCTCGATGCTCCGCACCGATCCACCTCCCCCAGTGGGGGAGGAACTGCTTGCGCTTGCCGTGCGCGGCGCGCGCCTCATATTGGCGGCATGTCCAGTCTCCGCATGCCGCAGGGATCGACGTCGCCGCTGTTCAAGACCGGCGCGAGCATCCTCGACTACGAGATCCAGGAGGAGCGCGGCTACGCGCTCGGCCGCGCCGGGGAGCGGGTCGAGCGCGCGCTTGCGGCCCTGAAGGCGTTCGACGGTCCGGACGAGGATCGCGCGCCGCTGCTGAAGGAGGCCGCCACCGCGGTCTGGTACTACTTCATCCAGCGCGAGGCGTGCGGCATCCGCAATCAGAAGCCGGCCATCGAACACTACGGCATTCCGCGCGAAGTGCTGATGCGGCTAGGCGCGCGCTAGGCCTTCATCCGCCGCGCCAGGTCCTGCAGCGTCGCACGCAGGTCGACGATTTCATTGAGCGGCAGATGCAGCTGGCAGGCGAGGGCGGCCGGCACTTCGGCGGCCTTGTCGCGCAGGGCGCGGCCGGTGTCGGTCAGGTCGATCTGGACCTTGCGTTCGTCCTGGGCGTCGCGGCGGCGGGTGACGAAGCCGGCCGCCTCCAGCCGCTTTAGCAGCGGGGTGAGGGTGCCGGAGTCGAGGTCCAGCGCCTGGCCCAGCGCTTTGACGGTGCGTGGAGCGGTTTCCCACAGCGCCATCATCACCAGGTACTGCGGATAGGTCAGGCCCAGCGGCTCGAGCAGCGGGCGATAGGCGCGCGTGACCAGCCCGCTCGCGGCGTACAGCGCAAAGCAGAGCTGGTTGTCGAGGGCCAGCAGATCGCCGGCCGCGGGTGCGGCCGGCGTCGTCGGCGAAGATTTGGTCTTGGCGGTCATTCAGCTCGCACAGATATCGCAACATCGACGTTGCCGCGAATGGCGTTGGAATAAGGGCAGACCTGGTGAGCGGCGGCCACCAGGGCCTCGGCCGCGGCCTGGTCCAGGCCTTGGGTTTCGGCGTCGAGCGCCACGCCCAGCTTGAAGCCGCCCTCGGCGCGCGGATGCAGCTCGACCGTCGCGGTGACGGCCGCGCCTTTCAGCGGGATCTTCTGCTGGCCAGCGATGTAGCGGACGGCGTTCTCGAAACAGGCGGCGTAGCCGGCGGCGAACAGTTGCTCAGGGTTGGTCCCGCCGCCCTTGCCGCCCATTTCGCGGGGGAGGGCCAGGTCGAGGCTGAGCAGGCCGTCCTGGGATTCGACGTGGCCGGCGCGGCCGCCGACGGCGCGAGCCTGGGTAGCGTAGAGAGCGGTCATCTGATTATCTCCAATTCAATTGTGTACAATTAAATATGAGGCAATCAAGCTTCGTCAAGGGGCGACGTGGGGACGCGACGCTGCGTGCGCTTGCATGACCCTGCCCTGCCGTAGTCAATAGCGCGAGATTTCCTGCGCGAGTCCGCGCGGACCTGAGGAAGATTGGACGCCGCGAGCGCGGAGTCCGGGGGCCATGCATGTTTCGTCCTGAGAACGCCCAGAGCCTGGCCGGCCTGGGCTTTGTGATCGCCGTCTGCTGGGCGCTCTCGGAAAACAAGAAGGCCTTTCCCTGGCGGCTGGCGCTTGGCTCGGTCGCGGTGCAGATCGGGCTGATCCTGCTGCTGTTCGGGCTGCCGGGCGCGCAGACGGTGATCGAGACGATCAACCGCGGGGTCGACGGCCTGGCCGCGGCCACCGCCACCGGCACCCAGTTCGTGTTCGGCTACATGGGCGGCGGCGAGCAGCCCTATCAGGTGACCAACTCCGGCGCGCTGTTCGTCTTCGCCTTCCAGGTGCTGCCGCTGATCCTGGTGATCTCGGCGCTGTCGGCGCTGCTCTGGCACTGGGGCATCCTGAAGTGGATCACCCGCGGCTTCGGCCTGCTGTTCCAGAAGACCATGGGCCTGGGCGGCGCATCGGCCCTGGCGGTGGCGGTGAACATCTTCCTGGGCATGATCGAGAGCCCGATCGTGATCCGCGCCTATCTCGACAAGCTGACCCGCTCGGAACTGTTCCTGATGATGGTGGTCGGCCTGGCGACGGTGGCCGGCTCGACCATGGTCGCCTATGCGACGATCCTGAAGACGGTGCTGCCTAACGCCGCCGCGCACGTGCTGGTCGCCTCGATCATCTCGGCCCCGGCCGGCATCCTGCTGGCCAAGATCATGATCCCCGAGAAGCCGGGGCAGGGCGGGCTCTACGCCGACTATTCCTCGCTGCTGAAGTACGACAGCTCGATCGACGCGATCAGCAAGGGCACGATGGACGGCCTGACCGTCGTGCTGAACATCTCGGCGATCCTGATCGTGTTCGTGGCCTTCGTGGCGATCGGCAACGCGCTGCTGTCGGTGCTGCCGATGGTCGGCGGTGAGGCGATCACCATCGAGCGGATTCTGGGTCTGGTGTTCTCGCCGCTGGCCTGGGCCATGGGCGTCCACTGGGACGAAGCGCTGAAGGCCGGCTATCTGCTGGGCGTGAAGCTGATGCTGACCGAGTTCATCGCCTTCATTCAGCTGGGCGCCATCCCGTCGGGCGAGATGACCGAGCGCACGCGGATGATCCTGACCTATGCGCTGTGCGGCTTCGCTAACGTCGGGTCAGTCGGGATAACCGTGACCGGCATGGGCGTCTTGATGCCCGAGCGACGCAACGAGATCATCGGCATGGTCTGGAAGGCGCTGATCGCCGGCTTCCTGGCCACCTGCATGACCGGGGCGCTGGTCGGGGCCATGCCGCGGGAACTGTTCGGACAATAGGGCGGCCGTCAGAGCCGCGGGAGGATCGGGGATGAAGCTCTACGACACGGCGATGGCTCCCAACCCCCGGCGGGTGCGCTGGTTCATGGCCGAGAAGGCGATTGGCGACATCGAGATCGTCCAGCTCAACCTGATCCAAGGCCAGCACAAGCAAGCCGACTACCTGGCCAAGGCCGGGCTGCCGAACGTCCCGGCGCTGGAGCTCGACGACGGGACAACGATCACCGAGTCGCTGGCCATCTGCCGCTACCTGGAAGCCCGCTATCCCGAGCCGAACCTGTTCGGGCGCACGCCCGAGGAAGCGGCGGTCGTGGAGATGTGGACCCGGCGCGCCGAGATGCTGGTCGCCAACCCGTTCATGCTGGGCGTGCGTCACACCCATCCGGCGCTGGCGGCGCTCGAGGCGCCCAACCCGCCGGTCGGCGAGTACAACAAGGAGATCGGCCTGAAGGGGCTGAAGGTGCTCGATCGCCGGCTGGGCGAGAGCGAGTGGCTGGCCGGCGAGCGCCTGACCATCGCCGACATCATCGCCTTCATCGGCATCGACTTCACGCGGATGATCAAGCTGCCGATCCCCGAAGATCTGTCGAACCTGCACCGTTGGGCCGACGTCATGCGCAGCCGCCCGGCGGCGAAGGCGGCGATGTGAGGAGCTTGGCTTTCGCGCTCGCCCTGGTCGCCGCGCCGCTCGCCGCGAGCGCCGCCGAGCTGACCATCCAGCCGCCCGGCGGGACGGCCAAGGTGCTGACGGAGGCCGACCTGGCCGGCCTGCCGCGCGAGAGCGTGAAGCTGGGCGCCAAGACCTATGAAGGGCCGGTCCTGGCCTATGTGCTGCGCGCCGGCGGCATGCCGGTCGGGGCCAAGCTGCACGGCGATCCGCTGCGCGCCTATGCGGTGGTCAGCGGCAAGGACGGGTTCAAGGCGGTCTATTCGCTGGCCGAGCTGGACCGCGACTATCATGCCGGGACGGTGATCCTGGCCGACAAGGTCGACGGCGCGCCGCTGGACGACAAGGCCGCGCCCTGGCGGCTGGTGCTGTCGGAAGACAAGAAGGCCTGGCGCAGCGTCTACGGCGTGACGAAGATCGAAGCGACGATCGTTCCCTAGGCCCGCGCCCAGACGTCCCGGGCGACCGACAGCTTGTCGCCGGTCTCGTCGCTGAAATAGGGCGTGAAGCCTTCGCGCACATAGACGTGGCGGGCGCGATCGTTGCCGGGGCGCACGTGCAACTGCACACCCTCGGCCGAAGTACTGGCGAAGACCCAATCGACCGCCGCGCGGAACAGCTGGGTTCCAATGCCGCCGCCAGGGGCGTCCACAGCGATCCGTCGCAGCAACACCATCGGGTTGTTGAATTCCTGCAGGATCACGAAGCCGGCGAGACCCGCCTCCTTGCGATAGCCGAGATAGCGGGCGTCGGGCGAGGCGAACTCGGCCTGGTGCTCGGCCTCGTTGAACTGGCCGATGAAGGCGTCGTAGCCGGGCAGGCGCTCGATGCGCATGACCTCGGCGATGTCGGCCGGCGTCAGCGGATCGAGCTGGGCCACGGCGCTAGTCCTTCAGGGCCCGCAGGATCGAACGGATCCCGAAGGCGCTGAGCACGCCGGTCATGATGCAGATGACGATCTCCATCGAGAGATCGACCACCTGGCTCGGCGCCGTCGCGCCACGGCTCCCGCTCATCGCCGCGAACATGATCAGGTCCATGACGAAGAACAGGAAGATCGGTCCGGCGATCAGGACCATCAGAGCGGAGGGCGCGATCTTCTTGGCGATGGCGGCGTCGAGCTTCTTCATGGTCAGGTCCGGGGCTTGGTCTTCTTGATGATCGCCGAGAAGCTCATCACCGGCTCGCCGCCGGTGGTGATCAGGCCACGGACGAACACCATGCTGCGGGCGGCCTTGACCACCTCGCCGCGGCACTCGACCAGCGAGCCGACGGGCACCGCGCCGACGAAGTCGCCGTTGAACTGGGCGGTCACGCTGCGGCTGTCCTGCAGGTCGTCGCGCGCGATGACGAACAGGCAGTAGTCGGCGAAGGTCATGATCGCGCCGCCGTGCATGAAGCCGCCGCCGTTCATGTGGTGCTGTTCGGCGCGCATGGCGCAGACCCGTTGGCCGGTCTCGTCGACCCGGTAGTAGAACGGCCCGGCGTGATCCTCGAACGGGTCGCTGCCGTAAAGCACCCAGCCGGCCCACTCGCCGTCTTTCACGACCTGGTGCTTCCAGCCGCCGCTTTCGAGTTCTTCGCCGCCGTCCATTCCCGTCCCCTGACCCCCTATGAAGGGTTTGCCCGCCGCGGTCCCAGTCACTAGTTTGCGGCCCGAAGCGAACTAGGCGGCGGGGACAAGTGATGCAAGGCCGGACTGTCTTTCTCTGCGGGGGCTTGCGCTCGCCGATCGGCCGCTACGCCGGCGCCCTGTCGAAGGTGCGGGCCGACGATCTGGCCGCCCATCCGCTGAAGGCGCTGATGGCCGCCTATCCGAAGCTGGACTGGGCGCGGGTCGACGAGGTCGTCTACGGCTGCGTCAACCAGGCTGGCGAGGACAACCGTAACGTCGCCCGCATGGCGTTGCTGCTGGCGGGCATGCCGCAGAGCGTGCCGGGCCTGACGGTCAACCGGCTCTGCGCCTCGGGCCTCGATGCGGTGATCGCCGGGGCGCGGGCCATCGCCTCGGGCGACGCAGACCTGATCGTGGCCGGCGGCGTGGAGAGCATGAGCCGCTCGCCGTTCGTCATGGCCAAGCCGGACGCGGCGTTTTCGCGCAGCCCGGAGATCTACGACACCACCATCGGCTGGCGGTTCGTGAACCCGGCGATGAAGAAGGCCTATGGCGTCGACGCCATGCCCGAAACCGCCGAGAACGTGGCGACCGACTTCCAGATCAACCGCGAGGACCAGGACGCCTTCGCCCAGCGCAGCCAGGCCCGCGTTGGCGCAGCGCGCGCGGCCGGCTTTTTCGACGGCGAGATCGCGCCGCTGACCATCAAGGACCGCAAGGGCGAGGTGGTGGTGGCGCAGGACGAGCATCCGCGTCCGGACACCAGCCTGGAGGCGCTGCAGGCGCTGAAGCCGATCGTCCGCGAAGGCGGCACCGTGACCGCGGGCAACGCCTCGGGCGTCAACGACGGGGCTGCGGCGCTGCTGCTGGCCAGCGCCGAGATGGTCGAGAAGCTCGGCCTGGAGCCGCTGGCCCGGATCCAGGGCGGGGCGGCCGGCGGCGTCGCGCCGCGGGTGATGGGCGTCGGCCCGATCCCGGCGGTCGAGAAGCTGACCGCGCGGCTGGGGATCAAGGTCGGCGACTTCGACGTCGTCGAACTGAACGAGGCCTTCGCGGCCCAGGCCCTGGCCTGCACCCGCGCCTGGGGCCTGGCCGACGACGCCGCCCATGTGAACGCCCACGGCGGGGCGATCGCCATCGGCCACCCGCTGGGCGCGTCGGGCGCCCGCATCGCCCTGACCGCGGCCCGCACGCTGAAGCTGAACGGCGGCGAGCGCGCCCTGGCGACGATGTGCGTCGGGGTCGGGCAGGGCTCGGCCCTGGCGCTGGCGCGCGCCTGACATGCGGCGCCTCGCCATCGCCGCGCTGGGCGTCTGGCTCGCGGCCGGCGCTGCCCAGGCCCAGTTGCCGACCATCCCGGTCGAAGCGCTGACGGCGGCGGGGCTGGACCCGCACACCAAGGCCGAGAACGGCCTGGTGCAGGTAATGACCGGCCAGCGGGCGGTGATCCGCCTGGATGACGCCGGCCAGCCGGCGCTGGACGACGTCGAGGCCGGGCGGGTCGGCATGGCCGCCGCCGACGGCAAGGAAACCTACAAGGGCGCGGGGGCCGGCAAGCTGGCCTTCGCGCTGGACGCCTCGGTCGAGAAGCGCCAGTCGATCCTGAAGATCTGGAACGGCCTGACCCGCCCGATCGCCTACGAGGCCGAGATCACCGCCCTGCGCGGCGGCAAGCTGATGAAGCGGATGAGCACGATCTGCACGGTCCCGGCCGGCGCCGTGGGCTATGAGGTCTGGCCCGATCCGGTTATCAGCGTCACCCTCTCCAAGTTCGCCGAGACCCCGGCGGACCAGCACGTCTGCCAATAGCCGAGACTTCTCCATGGCCCTCGACCTCGAAACCCGTGAACAGCTCATCGACACGGTCCGCCGGTTCGTCACCGAACGGCTGCGGCCGCTGGAGGCCAAGGTCTCCGAGGACGACGCCATCCCGGCCGAAGTCATCGACGAGATGAAGGGGCTCGGCCTCTTCGGCCTGTCGATCCCCGAGGAGTTCGGCGGCCTCGATCTTTCCATGGAGGACGAGTGCCTGGTCGGCGTCGAGCTGGGCCGCACCAGTCCGGCGTTCCGCTCGGCGTTCGGCACCAATGTCGGCATCGGCAGCCAGGGGCTGGTCATGTTCGGCACCGAGGCCCAGAAGGCCAAGTACCTGCCGGGCATCGCCTCGGGCGAGATCATCACCTCGTTCGCCCTGACCGAGCCGGAAGCCGGCTCGGACAGCGCCAATGTCCAGACTACCGCCATCCGCGACGGCGACGTCTATGTTCTGAACGGCACCAAGCGGTTCATCACCAACGCCAACAAGGCCGACCTGTTCACGGTCATGGCTCGCAGCGACCCGGGCAAGGCCGGCGGCGGCGGGGTCAGCGCCTTCCTGGTCGAGCGCAATCTGCCCGGCCTGTCGGTCGGCAAGCCCGAAAAGAAGATGGGCCAGCAGGGCGCGCACATCTGCGACGTGATCTTCGACAACGTCCGCGTGCCGGTCGAGAACCGCCTGGGCCAAGAGGGCGAGGGCTTCAAGGTCGCCATGCAGGTGCTGGACCGCGGGCGGCTGCACATCTCGGCGGTCTGCATCGGCGTGGCCGAGCGGCTGCTGGCCGACTGCGTGGCCTATGCGACCGAACGCAAACAGTTCGGCCAGGCGATCTCCAGCTTCCAGCTGGTCCAGGGGATGATCGCCGACTCCAAGACCGAGGCGCTGGTCGCCAAGGCGATGACCATGGAGACCGCCCGCAAGCGCGACGCCGGCCAGAGCGTGACCATGGAAGCGGCGGCGGCGAAATACTTCGCCTCGGAGATGGTCGGCCGCGTCGCCGACCGCGCGGTGCAGATCTTCGGCGGCGCCGGCTATGTCGCCGACCACGGCATCGAGCGGTTCTATCGCGACGTGCGCATCTTCCGGATCTACGAGGGCACCAGTCAGATCCAGCAGGTGGTCATCGCCCGTGAAACCCTGAAGCGGGGCGGCTGATCATGAGCGTCGACATGGAAGCGGTGATCTTCGACGTGCTGGGCAAGCTCGCGCCCGGCAAGTCGGCCTCGTCCGAAGAGGTGGCGCGCGCCGCCGACAACGAGAACTGGCGGCGGCTGACCGGCCATGTGCGCAACACCGCGCGCGGCCTCGCCCGCCAGGGCAAGATCGTCATCACTCGTCATGGCAAGCCCGCTGACCCCGAGAAATTCAAGGGCGTCTACCGCCTGCGCCTGCCGCTGGAGGGCGAAGTGGTCGCAGCGCCGCCGGCCGCCGGCGACGTGGACGAGTAGAACGCTTGGGCCCATATCGGGCCGATGAGCCTTTCGGCCGTTCTTGACGACATCGCCGCCTGCCGGGCCTGCGCCGGTGAACTGCCGCATACGCCGCGGCCGGTGGTGTTCGTGCGCCCGGAGGTCCGGCTGCTGATCGCCGGCCAGGCGCCGGGGCGGCGCGTGCACGAGAGCGGCCTGCCGTTCACCGACGCGTCCGGCGATCGCCTGCGCCAATGGATGGGGATCGACGCTGAGACGTTCTACGGCCGGCCGGAGATCGGCGTCGCGGCCATGGCGTTCTGCTTTCCGGGCACCAATCCGAAGGGCGGCGACTATCCGCCGCCGCGGCGCTGCGCGCAGCTCTGGCGGCCGCAGCTGCTGGCCGAGCTGCCGAAGGTCGAATTGACCCTGTTGGTCGGGAGCTACGCCCAGGATTGGGCCCTGGGGCCGCGCGCTCGGAGCAACATGACGGAGACCGTGCGGGCCTGGCGCGACTATGCGCCTGAGTTTCTGCCGATGCCGCACCCATCCTGGCGAAACACCGGCTGGCTGAAACGGAACCCCTGGTTCGAAGCCGAGGCGGCGCCCTATCTTCGCCAAAGGGTTTTGGAGATTTTGGGCTCGTGAAACGCCTCGCTGCTGTCCTCGCCGCCATGATGCTGAGCGCCTGCACCCCGTTGATGGTGCAGCAGGCCGGCGCGCCGCCGAGCGGCTTCCAGGGGCCGCGGCTGGAGCGGGACGTCTTCGTCTCGTTCGACGGCGCGCGGCTGGGCCTGACCCGCTGGGAGGCGCAAGGCGAGCCGCAGGCGGTGGTCGTGGCCCTGCACGGCATGAACGACTACGCCAACGCCTTCCACCTGGCCGCGCCGTACTGGGCGCAGAACGGCGTCACCACCTACGCCTTCGATCAGCGCGGGTTCGGGCGTTCGCCCAATCGCGGCATCTGGGGCGGCGACGAACTGATGATCGACGACCTGCGGACGATGGTCTCGGTGGTGCGGATGCGCCATCCGGGCGTGCCGCTGGTCGTCGCAGGCGAGAGCATGGGCGGGGCCGTGGCGATCGAGGCCTTCGCCTCCGACGCGCCGCCCGACGCCGACCGGTTGATCCTGATGGCGCCGGCGGTCTGGGGCTGGTCGAACCAGCCGCTGCCCTACAAGACCATGTTGTGGCTGGCCTCGCGCTTCACGGCGGCGAAGGTCTACGAGCCGCCGCGCTGGCTGACCAGCCGGGTGAAGCCGACCGACAATCACGACGAACTGGTGGCCATGGGCCGCGACCCGCTGATGGTCTGGGGCGCGCGCTCGGACACCCTCTACGGCCTGGTGGCGATGATGGAGCGGGCCTGGGCCGGGACCGGTCAGATCAAGGTTCCGACGCTGTACATCTATGGCGCCAACGACGAGATCATTCCCGAGTCGCCGTCGTTTCAGGCCGCGAAGAAGCTGAAGCCCACCGACCGCTCGGCCTATTACGCCAAGGGCTGGCACCTGATGACCCGCGACCACCAGGGGCCGGTGGTGTGGGCGGACCTGCTGTCGTTCATCAAGACGCCGCAGGCGCCGTTGCCCTCCGGCGCGCCGACCATTCCCGGTTCTCCGACCCAGCCCAATGCGCCGGTCAACGCCGAGGCGGAGGCGCGGCTCAGAGCGGGCTTGTGATGCGCCAGGGAGGGGCGTAAGGCGAGGCAAGCTCTTCCAGTTCGAGGCTTTGACCGCAGCATGACCTTGTTCGATTCCCCCGCATTCGAGGGTCACGAAGGCGTCCATTTGTTCTTCGATGAAAAAACCGGCCTGAAGGCGATCGTCGCGGTGCACTCCACGGCGCGCGGACCTGCGGCCGGCGGCTGCCGGATGTGGCCCTACCCCAGCGCCGAGGCGGCGCTCGACGACGCGCTGCGGCTGTCGCGGGCGATGTCCTACAAGAACGCCATGGCCGACCTGGAGCTGGGCGGCGGCAAATCGGTGATCGTCGGCGACAGCCGGACCATGAAGACCCCGGCGCTGTTCGAGGCGTTCGGGCGCGCGATCGAAGCGCTGAACGGCGTCTACTGGACGGCCGAGGACGTCGGCGTCTCGCCGGTCGACCTGGGCTATGCGCGCAAGGAGACCCGCTACGTCGCCGGCCTGGAAGGACATCCGGCCGCCTCGGGCGATCCGAGCCCGGTGACCGCCGAGGGCGTGTACCGGGGCGTGCGGCTGGCGGTGCGCCGCGGCCTGAACCGCGACCTCGACGGCGTGACCGTCGCCATCCAGGGCGTCGGCCATGTCGGCGCTTACCTGGCCGAGAAGCTGCACGCGGCCGGCGCCAAGCTGATCCTCACCGACGTCAACGAAGAGGCGCTGTCGCAGGTGGCGGCGCGGACCGGGGCGAGCATCGTCGCGCCGGGCGCGATCTTCGACGCGCAGGCCGACGTCTTCGCGCCGTGCGCCCTGGGCGGGGCGATCAACGAGAGCACCCTGCCGCGGCTGAAGGCGAAGATCATCGCCGGCGGCGCCAACAATCAGCTGGCCACGCCCGAGATCGGCCGCGAGGTGTTCGCGCGGGGGATCCTCTATACGCCCGACTACGTGATCAACGGCGGCGGCATCATCAACGTCGCCGGCGAGATCCGCGCGCTGGAGCGCGGCGAGGCCTTCGACCAGGCCTGGGTCGAGGCCAAGCTCGACCGTCTGACCCTGACGCTGGAAGAGGTGCTCGACCGCGCCGCGTCCGAGGGCCGGCCGAGCCACGAAGTCGCCAACGAGATGGCCAAGGCGCGGATCGCCCAGGCCGCTGCGGGTAAACTGGCGGCGTAGACCCCATAGTTCCGATCGTCATCCTCGGCCGCGCAGGCGTGCCGGGGATCCATATCCGCTGAGCGCCTTCGGCAGCGCTCGGCGTCTATGGATGGGGCCCGGCCATGACGAACGATAGGTAGTCCGTCTCTCTTGAGGGGCCGCCTAGGCCGCCTTCTCGGCGACCCACTTGCGCGGGTGCTGGCTGCGGAAGCCGACGGCCAGCCGGTTCCAGACGTTGATCGCGCCGATCAGCATGGTCAGCTTCACGGCTTCGGCCTCGTCGAAATGCTCGCGCATGGTCTCGTAGTCGGCGTCCGGCGCGCGGGTCTGGGCGATCAGGGTCAGGGAGTCGGTCCAGGTCAGCGCCGCCTTCTCGCGCGGGGTGAACAGCGAGCTCTCCCACCAGGCCGACAGCAGATACAGGCGCTCCTCGCTCTCGCCGTGGGCGCGGGCGTCGCGGGTGTGCATGTGAATGCAGAAGGCGCAGCCGTTGATCTGGGAGGCGCGGGTCTTCACCAGCTCGATCAGGCTGTGTTCGAGGCCGGACGAGACGACCGCCGTCTCGAGCGCGGTCATGGCCGCGATCATCTCGGGCGCGGCGGCGAAGGGGTTCAGGCGAGCAGACATGGGGAGGTCCTGTGCTGGGGGTTCAGCAACAGGACGCGCGGGCCACGCGCCGTGTGACACGGCGCGGCGAAAAACCGCCCTAGAGCACTCGTGGCAGGACGAAGATCGCGAGCAGGACCAGGATCACCAGGATCAGGATCGGACCGGCGTGTTTGCGCCCGCCGAGCATCGAGCCGCCCGACTTGGCCTGTCGGGCGGCCTTCTCGCGGGCCGCCTTGGCCGCCGACTCGCGAGCCTGGACGGCCTTTCGACGTTCGGCGAGGTCGACGACCTCGGGATCCTTCTCGGGCTTCATGGCTACCGATCTAGCACGCCTTCAGAGCGAGGCCATCCGTGCGGTGCGCGGTTCCTTCACAACGGTCAGCAGGATGATCAGGCCGACCACCAGGAAGCCGATCGAGGCCCCGAACACCACGTTGAAGCCGTAGTGGTCGGCGATGAAGCCGCCGGCCAACGGACCGAGCGAGGCCATGATGCCCTCGGCGGTCGAGGAGATTGCGATCCGCATCGGCATTTCGGCCCGCGAGCCGAATTCCAGGATCATCGTCTGGGCCGCCATCATGTAGCCGGACTGGGCCGCGCCGAGCCCGAAGAAGGCCAGGAAGATCGCCCAGGGGGCGTGGTTCAGCATCAGCAGGGCGGTCGCCAGGGTCCAGGCGAACAGCGAGACCGCCAGCACCAGCTTGAAGCCGGTCTTGTCGCCGAGATAGCCCCAGACCAGGTTCGACAGGGTGTCGGCGCCGAGGAAGGCGAGGCTGAGCAGGCCGAGGGTCATGCCGTCCAGCTTCATCGTGGAGGAGACGAAGATGATGTAGAACGGCGTGGCGATCCGGCTGGCCGTGGCGACCATCTGCACGACCAGGAACCAGGCATAGCCCTTGTCCGACATGATCAGCGCGGGGAAGTCCTTCAAGCGGTCGCGGAACCGCGCCTGGGCCGGCAGGTTCGGCGGCTCGGGCTCCTTGAGCAGCAGCTGCAGCGCCCAGAGGCCCATGCTGGTCAGGAACGCGGCGAGCGCGAAGGTGGTGGCGTAGCCGTTGCCGAAGACGTTGCCCTCGATCAGGTACTTGCCTGCCGCCCACGCCAGGGCGGCGGCTATGAGCCCGCCGGTGGCGTTGCGCCAGGCCTGCAGGCGGCCGCGGCGGCTGAGCGGGATGACCTTGGCCATCAGCAGGCCGAACACCACCCGTTGGGTGCCCATGAACAGCCCGAACAGGAACATCAGGATCATCATGGTGACGACCAGCGTCTGATCCTTGAGGAACCAGCCGGCCAGGGCCATGCCGACGATCTGGACGCGGGCCAGGCCGCCCATCCAGACGGCGGCCGGCATCACCTTGCTGCGGTGTTCGATCTGGGTGGCGCCGAAGATCGGCGAGATCACGCTGCCGACCTGCTGCAACGCCAGGCCGAGCCCGACTATGGTGTTCGATCCGGAGATCATGTGCAGGTAGGCGGGGAGGAAGGTCGGCGCGTTGATCAACCTGAACCCGGTCATGCCGAGCATGCCGTGCAGGTAGTTGCCGATGTAATTGCGCTTCAGATTGTCCCAGACGAACTTCTCGTAGGCGGCTTCCTTCTCCGCCAGGGTGAGTTCGACAGGGGCGTCTTCAGACGCGGCGTCGGCCGCGTCCTGTCTTGAAATATGTGCTTCCAATCGCGTTCCGCCCGCGCACGGATCGCTAAATGGGTCGCGCGGGCGACTCCCTAATCTTTACGGCTAAATTTTATGCCGACCGTCGTATCAGAGTCCGATACCGCGGGGGAAGGGGCGCGCGCGGCCCAGAGCGCAATCGGCTTCGATAGAATCTGATCGCGCTCTGAGCTTTTTGGATTTGTAGAACGCGGCCTCGTCACCAGCGGGTTTCGAGGACGGCTCCGAAGACGCGCGGCGCGCCGTACATGGCGCGGTTGAGGGTCGGCTGGCGGTACTGGACGTACTCTTCGTCCAGCAGGTTGGTCGCGTACGCGGCCAAGGTCCAGCGTTCGGCCTGGTAGCCGATCTTGCCGCCGAGCAGGGTGCGCGCGTCGAGCTTGTTGGCGCTCTGGGTCGGGCCCGACACGCCGTAGGACTTGCTGCGGTAGCCGGCGTCCAGGTTGACGAACACGCCGTTGTCCCAGCGATAGGCGCCGCCGAGGTTCCAGGACCACTCCGGAGCGAAAGCGAACTCGCTGCCCGACAGGTCGATGGTCGTCGTGCCGGCGCGGATCGTGAAGTCGTCGAACTCGGTGTGGCTGTAGCCGACGGAGCCGTAGAGATCCCAGGCGGCCGACGGGCGGTAGGCGGCTTCCAGCTCCGCCCCGTAGAGGGTCGAGGCGCCGGCGTTTTCGGTCTGGTAGTCGTAGGGCGTCGCGCTGAGGTTCACGACCACCTGCTGGTCGGTCCAGTCGACGTAGTAGGCGTTGGCGTTGACCGTCAGGGCGCCGTCCAGCCAACTGGTGCGCGCGGCGATCTCGTAGTTCCAGGTGTACTCAGGATCGTAGGGCACGACCGCCGAGCGGATGACGTTGATGTTGGCGCCGCCCGAGCGATAGCCGCGCTGGGCCACGAAGCTCAGCGAGGCGTCCTCGGTCAGGTCGTACTTCAGGCCGAGCTTGGGCAGGAAGGCCTCGAAGGTGCGCGAGGTCTCCGGCTGATTGGCGGTGGCCTGGGCGACGTAGAGGCCGACGACCTGGTTCAGGCCGGCGATGACCGGGGCCAGGGTCCCGAAGGCGGCCGGGTTCGGATAGGTCCCGGCGAAGCGCGTGGTCTGGGCGACCGACAGGGTGTTCTCTTCGCGGTCGTAGCGGAAGCCGGCCAGCAGAGAGAGTTGCGGCGTCAGCTGATAGCGGCCGTCGGCGAACAGGGCGATCGTCTGGATCTCTTCCGGCGCACGGCCGGCGAAGTCGACCGAGACCGCCGGCAGGGCCGCGACATAGGCGTTGGCCGCGGCGTTGGCGGTGGCCGCGGGCAGGTTGAACGGGGCGCTCATCAGCACGCCGATCAGGGTGGCGCGCGGCGTGGCCAGGGCGTTGCGGGTGGCCACGGCGAAGTCGCGGTCGCGGTCGGCGTAGTAGACGCCGGCGAGGCCGGACAGACGTTCGCCTTCGTAGTGCAGCCGCAGTTCCTGCGAGAACGAGCGGTCGAGGTCGTCTTCCTGGCCGTAGGCGATCGAGGCCGGTCCGCCGTCCATGTCGAACAGACTGGCGCTGCGCACCTTGCTCCAGGCGGTCACCGAGGTGAGCTTCAGCTGGTCGGAGAGGGCGTAGTCGGCGTTGACCGTCAGGATGTCGGACGTGCTGCGAGTCTGGCCCGGATAGTCGCTGGTGGCGACGCGGTTCTCGGCCGGGTTCGGCACGTCGGAGCGCGAGTAGCTGTAGATGTAGCCGCCCTTGTGCCGGTTGTGCAGCACGCTGGCGCGCACCGTCAGGTCAGGCAGGGCCGAGGGGGTGAACAGTAACTTGCCGCGGACGGTGGTCGACAGCAGCGGGTCTTCCTGGGTCTTGCGGGTGGCGTTGTAGGTGAAGCCTTCGGACTCGCGGTCCTCGAACGACAGGCGGAAGGCCAGCTGGTCGGCGACGATCGGGCCGCCGGCGGCGAAAGCCAGGATGCGGGACTCATCGTCGGCCAGGTCGGCGCGGGCCACGCCGCTCCAGGTCCAGGTCGGGTCGTTGCTGCGCAGGACGATGGCGCCGGCCAGGGTGTTACGGCCCTGGAGGGTCGATTGCGGGCCGCGCAGGATCTCGGCCTGGGCGATATCCCACATGTCCAGCGGGCCGGCCGCCACCGCGCGGTCGGGCAGGGCCGCGCCGTCGAGATAGACCGTGGCCAGGCCGCCGCTGCCGCCGCCCGAGACGCCGTTGTTGGCGACGCCGCGGATGGTGAAGCCGAAGCCTTGATAGGTCTGGCCGACGTTGGCCGCCTGGTTCACCAGGTCGCTGAGATCGCGGACGTTGCGGGCGTCGAGATCGCGCTCGGTGAACAGCGCGACGCTGGCGACGGTGTCCTGCAGGCGGCGGTTGGCCTTCTCGCCGGTAACGATCAGCTCCTCGACCTGCGGCGCGTCGGCGGCGAGCGCGGCGCTGGAGGACAGGAGCGCGGCGGCGGCCGCGCCGCCCACGAGAAGAAGGCGATGCATCGAAGAGCTTTCCGGGTCTGCTACGCGCCAAGAGGGGGGAGGCGCGGCCCGGAGATAGCCCCCCGCGGGTTAAGAGTTGGTCTTCAAGGCGTTAAGCACCGATTGAGGACTGATCGGCAGGTGGCGGACCCGCGCGCCCGAGGCCGCGAAGATGGCGTTGCCGATCGCCGGACCGACCACAGTCGTCGCCGGCTCGCCCAATCCGACCGGGACCTCGGCGCTCTCGATGAACTCGATGTCGAGCTCGGGCACGTCGGCCATCCGCAGCGGCGTGTAGCCGTCGAGGTTGGTGTCGCGCGGCGCGCCGTCCTCGAACTCGGTGCCTTCGAAGAGAGCCAGGCTCATGCCCCAGAGCGCCGCGCCCTCCATCTGCGCCAGGGCGCCTTCGGGCGAGACGATGGTGCCGGCGTCGGCGACCAGGGTCAGTTTCTCGACCTTCACCGCCCCGCTGGCGGCGTCGACCTCGACCCGCGCCGCGCAGGCGACCCAGGTCGGCATGTCGCGCTCCTGGCCGAAGGTGGTGGCGATCCCGAGGCCCGTGCCCTTGGGCAGGGACTGGCCCCAGCCGGCCTTGGCGGCGAGGCGCGAGAGCACGGCGGCCTGGCGCTTGGCGCCGCCGACCGAGTTGGGCGGAGTCCCGGCGTTGCGTCCGGCTCCGTCCAGCATAGCCAGGCGGAAAGCCAGCGGGTCCTTGCCGACGGAGCGGGCCGCCTCGTCCATGAAGCACTCGACCGCCCAGTTGGTCCAACCGGGCCCGACCGAGCGCAGCCAGCCGGGCCGGAAGGCGCGGTTGGCCAGGTCGTTGGGCACCGCGCGCACCCGCTGTGCGCCGACGCTGTACCAGTGATTGGCGCCGCTGATCGCAAACGGGTCGTAGGCGACGTCGTTGGCGCCCTTGGGCATGAAGAACGGGGCCATGACCTGGGTCGGCCAGCCGGCGCAGGCGGCATGGTCCATGGCGGTCACGCGGCCGCCCTCGCCGAACGCCATCTTCACCATCTGGACCGAGGGCGAGCGGAAGGAGTCGAAGCGGCTGTCGTCGGCGCGGGTGCAGACCATCTTCACCGGCCGGCCGAGCGCCTTGGCGGCGAGCGCGGCGGGCACCGCATAGTCGCCGTTGAGCCGCCGACCGAAGCCGCCGCCGAGCAGGTAGGTCTTCAGGACGATCTTGTCCTCGGGCACGCCGAGCGCCTTGGACAGCCACGGCAGCACCAGCGACTGCCACTGGTTGCCGGTGTGGATTTCGTAGGAGCCGTCCTTGTTGACCAGGGCCAGGGCGTTGACCGGCTCGAGCTGGAAGTGGAGGGCGCTGGCGGTGGTGTAGGTGCGCTCGAGCTTGGTCTTGGCGGCGGCGAACGCGGCGTCGACTCCGGGATCTTCGACCACCAGAGCGCCGGCCTTGGGATCGGCGATCAGGGTGCTGGCGCGCTTCTGGATATCGGCTTCGGAGGTCTTGGCGGTGTCGCCCGAGCTCCACTCGACCTTGACCAGTTCGCAGGCGGCGTCGGCGGCGACGAAGCTCTCGGCGATCACCATCGCCCAGCCGGGGACGGTGCCCGACGGATCGTCGAGGGTGAGGGTGCGGATGTAGCCGGGCACGGCCTTGGCGGCGCTATCGTCGACAGAGACGACCTTGGACTCGTTGCGGGTCGGCGGGATCTTCGGCCGGGCGTAGACCATGCCGTCGATCTTGGCGTCGATGCCGAACTTGCCCGAGCCGTCGACCTTTTCGCCGATGTCGAGCTGGGCCGAGGGCTTGCCGACCAGCCGGCGGTCGGCGGCCTTCTTGATCGGCATCTTGCCGAGCTCGTCGGCGGTGAAGCTGCGCTTGAGGTTTCCGCGCGCGACGATGTCGCCATAGCCGATCGACTTGCCGCCGCCGCTGACGACGCTGTTCGCGGCCGTGCAGGATTTCGGATCGACGCCGAGCAGCTTGGCGCCTTCCTCGATCAGCACCATGCGGCCGGCCGCGCCGGCCTGGCTCATCAAGGGGTAGCTCTGCCAGACAGACCAGCTGCCGCCGGTGACCATCAGGCCCCACTTGGCGGCGGAATCGACGTGGTTGATGCGGACCTTGGACCAGTCGGCCTCGAGCTCGTCGGCGACGATGCGGGCGATGGCGGTGCCGACGTGCTGGCCCATTTCGGCGCGGATGACGTTGACCGTGACGATCCCGTCGCGGCCGATCGAGTACCAGATGGTCGGCTCGAAATCGCCGGCCGCGGCGGCCGCCTCATCGGGGCCGACCGCGAAGGTCATGGCCGCGCCGGTGGCGGCGATCGCGGCCAGGAAACCGCGGCGGGAGAGGGGGGCGATGGCGTTCATGCCTTCACCCCGTGCGTCTTGGCGGCGGCCAGCTTGATGGCCTTCTTGATCCGCACATAGGACATGCAGCGGCAGAGGTTGCCGGTCATGGCGTCGTCGATCTGAGCGTCGGTGGGGTTGGGCGTCGACTTCAGCAGCGCCGCGGCCGACATGATCTGGCCCGACTGGCAGTAGCCGCACTGCGGGGCCTGGGCTTCGATCCAGGCGATCTGCAGCGGATGGCGGCCGTGGGGATCCAGGCCCTCGATGGTGGTGATCGCGTGGCCGGCGATGGAGCTGACCGGGGTGACGCACGAGCGCACCGGCTCGCCGTCGAGGTGCACCGTGCAGGCGCCGCAGCCGCCGATGCCGCAGCCGAACTTGGTGCCGGTGAAGCCGAGCTCGTCGCGGATCGCCCAGAGCAGCGGCGAGTCGTCCGGGCCGTTGACCGTGACCGCGCGGCCATTGAGTTTGAACGTCGTCGCCATGCAGCCCAAAGCCTCCATGCGTCCCCCGACAACAGTGTTACGGGACGCCAAGCTAGGCCGCCGTGCAACCCCCTTTTTTCAGACGCTTAGGGCCACAGTTCCGGAGCGGCGGTCATTTCGTCGATGAGCTCCATGACCCGCTCGCGCGGGATGCATCGGCCGAGGCGCTCGGCCTCGTAGGTGGCGACATAGATGCCGATCCACTGCACGAAGGTGCGGTCGCCGCGTTCGGCGCGCAGGGCGACCGGACCGCCGGAGCAGCCGGCCCCGCCGATGCCGTCGACGTGAAAGGCGTAGGGGTTCAGGCGGTAGTCGCTGGCCAGGGTGAAGCCGCGGGCGATCGGCGCCTCGCGCAGGATCGCCGCGCCGCCGGGGAAGCCGTAGATCATCCCCGCCGAGCCGGTGGTCAGCGGCAGGCCCTGGGGCAGCACGTCGTAGTCGCCGAACCGGCCGGTCCAGTTGATCGCCTGCGGCTGGCCGCGGAGCCGCACCGGCACGCCAGCGACGTCGAGCGAGGCGTTGTCGGGATCGCGGTGCCAGCGAAAGCGGGGCGTCTGGCCGTCATAGAGCGGCACGCTGATTCCGAGCGCGGCGCAGTCGAGGTCGTGGGCGTAGGTGTCGGCCCAGGTCGCCTCGGTCCCGCGATTCTTGAAGTAGAACGTGTTGGGCGCCAGCAGGCAGTGCAGGGCGGTGAGGATGACGTAGCGGTCGCCCTCGACGTGGAACAGGAACCCCGAGAACACCTGGTGCGGCTCGCCGGTTTTGCGGCGGGTGGCCAGACGCGGGCTGGCCTGGGCGAAGGGGTCGATCAGATCCATGGCGGCAGGCTAGGCCGTGGGGCGGGCCCCGTCGAGCGCGCGCCGCACTCGACAGAACAAAATGTGAACTCTATGCTGCGCGGATGGCCGTTCTCAGCCTCAAGCGTAAGCTTTCGATCCTTTCGGACGCCGCCAAGTACGACGCTTCCTGCGCCTCCTCGGGCACCTCGCGTCGCGACTCGGTCGGTGGCTCGGGCGTCGGGTCGACCGAGGGCATGGGCATCTGCCACGCCTACGCCCCGGACGGGCGCTGCATCAGTCTGCTGAAGATCCTGCTGACCAACTTCTGCGTCTACGACTGCGCCTATTGCGTCAATCGGGTCAGCTCGAACACGCCGCGGGCGCGGTTCTCGGTCCAGGAGGTCGTGGACCTGACGCTCGGCTTCTACAAGCGCAACTACATCGAGGGACTGTTCCTCTCGTCGGGCATCATCCGCAGCGCCGACTACACCATGGAAGAGATGGTGCGGGTCGCCCGCAGCCTGCGGGTGGATCACGACTTCCGCGGCTATATCCACCTGAAGCTCATCCCTGAGGCCTCGCCCGCCCTGGTCGACGAGGCCGCGCTCTATGCTGACCGGCTGTCGATCAACATCGAGCTGCCGCGGGACGACAGCATCGCCACTCTGGCCCCGGAGAAGGACGCGCGCCGGATCCGCAAGGCGATGGGGGCGGTGCGGCTGGGCATCGAGGCGGCGTCCGAGCCGGCCCGCTCCGCCGCGCCGCCGAAGTATGCCCCAGCCGGGCAGTCGACCCAGATGATCGTCGGCGCCGACGGGGCCTTCGACGGCGAGATCCTCTCGCGCAGCGCTGGGCTCTACGGCGCCTATGGCCTGCGGCGGGTCTACTATTCGGCCTACAGCCCGATCCCGGACACCACCGCGCGGCTGCCGCCGGCGCGGCCGCCCCTGGCGCGCGAGCATCGGCTCTACCAGGCCGACTGGCTGATGCGGTTCTACGGCTTCGCGGCCGGCGAGATCGCCGCCGACGGCGAGAACCTCGACCTGGAGCTCGACCCCAAGCACGCCTGGGCGCTGCGCCATCGCGGGGCGTTCCCGGTGGACCTGAACCTGGCCGACCGCGAGCAGATGCTGCGGGTGCCGGGGCTCGGCGTCAGCGCCGTCGACAAGCTGTTGGTGCTGCGCCGGCGCAAGCGGCTGCGGCTGGAGGACGTGCGGCGGCTGAGCCGGGGTTCGAAGACCTCGCAGCCGTTCATCGTGGTCGACGATTGGCGGCCGACGCGGCTGGCGGACCAGGACGACCTGCGCCCGGCGCCAACACAGCTGAGCCTCTTCTGATGCAGGTGGTTCGGCTTGCCTCGGAGATCGACTTCGACGGCTGGCGGCTGGCCGCGCGGGCGCTGCGATCGGCGGGAACGCCGCCGCCGGACGTGATCTGGACGGTGGACGGCGAGGGCGACCTGTTCGGCGAGGAGGCTCGGCCGCCGGGCGCGGGACCGCCGGCCTTCACCGTGCCGCGCGCGTTCGTGGATTTGGCCCAGGAGGTGGTGCTGCACCGTTCGGGTGAGCGGTTCGCGCTGCTTTACCGGCTGCTGTGGCGGCTGGGCGAGCGGCCCGAACTGCTGGACCTGGCCTCGGATCCTGACGTGGCCCGGGCGCGCGACATGGCCCGGGCGGTGTCGCGGGCGGCGCACAAGATGAAGGCCTTCGTCCGCTTCCGGCTGGTCGAGGACGCAGCCGAGGAGACCTATGTCGCCTGGTTCGAGCCCGCCCATCGCGTGACGCAGGCGACGGCTCCGTTCTTCCAGCGGCGGTTCGCCAACATGTGCTGGTCGATCCTGACGCCGGACGTCTGCGCCCATTGGGACCGCAGCCGGCTCAGCTTCACCGCCGGGGCCGATCCCGCCGACGCGCCGGGCGAGGATGCGCTGGAGGAGTACTGGCGCACCTATTACGCCTCGATCTTCAATCCGGCCCGGCTGAAGACGGCGGCGATGCAGCGCGAGATGCCCAAGCGCTACTGGCGGAACCTGCCCGAGGCGCGGCTCATTCCCGAACTGGTCGCCACCGCGGAGGCGCGCGCGCAGGACATGGTCCGCCAGCAACCGTCAGAGCCGAATCGGCGCGTCGTGCGCCAGCCCCACCGGCCGTCTCGGGAGGCGACGTTCGAGGAGGGGGCGCCCGCGACTCTGGAGGAGGTCGCCGCCGGCGTCGACGCCTGCCGCCGCTGCGAGCTCTGGCGCGACGCCACCCAGGCGGTGGCGGGCGAGGGGCCCGGTACGGCGCGGATCATGCTGGTCGGCGAACAGCCCGGCGATCAGGAAGACCTGGCCGGCAGACCGTTCGTGGGGCCGGCGGGACGGGTGCTGGACGAGGCGCTGGAGGCGGCCGGCGTGCCGAGGGCGCAGGCCTATGTGACCAATGCGGTGAAACACTTCCGCCACGACCTGCGCGGCAAGCGGCGGATCCACCAGACGCCGACGGCCGGTCACGTGTCGGCCTGCCGGTGGTGGCTGGACGCCGAGCGGCGGATCGTGCGGCCGCGGGTGATCGTGGCGCTGGGGGCGACGGCGGCGCTGGGCGTGTTCGGCAAGCCGGTGGCGATCGGCAAGTCGCGGGGCCAGGCGTTGCAGTTGGCTGACCAGGCGCAGGGCGTGGCGACCTATCACCCGTCCTACCTGCTGCGCGTGCCGGACGCCGAGGCGAAGGCGCAGGCGCGCGCCGCCTTTGTCGAAGACCTGAAGTTCGCCTGGAGCCTGGCGTCCTAGGCTTTGAAGCCGGCCTCGGCGAAGTCGAGCATTCGGGTCAGCAGGGCCGCGGTGTCGCCCTCGCGCGTCGCGCCGTCGGACAGCACGTGCAGGCGGTCGAACTCGGCGAAGCGGTTGTTGTGGACCATGCCCAGGCAGAAGTGCAGCCGCCAGTAGACGGTCTCGCGCGGGATGTCCGGCCGGGCCTTGATCAGCGCGTCGGCGAAGCGCGCCAGGTGGCTGACGTCCTTGGCCAGCGCCTCGCGCATTTCCTCGTTCCCCTCGCTGCGCGAGCGGATGATGAACTGGATCGAGATGCGGCGGTCGTTCTCCGGCGAGCCCCAGCGCAGCGGCGGGGCGAACAGAGCCTCGAGGATTTCGCGCACCGGGGGCGCGCCCTGATGGCGGTCGTTCGCCTCGTGCAGCATACGGGCGCGTTCGCGGTTCAGCTCCGCCGTCCGACGACGGAAAATCTCGAACAGCAGGGCGTCCTTGGAGCCGAAGTGATAGTTCACCGAGGCGAGGTTCACGCCGGCGTCGGCGGTGATGTCGCGCACCGAGACGTTCTGGAAGCCGTGCAGGGCGAACAGCCGCTCGGCCGCGCAGAACACCGCCGCCTTGGTTGCGGCTTCGTTGGTCTCTTCAGGTTCGTTGGCCTGGGCCGGGTCCACGGGCGAATCTCTCATACGTCACGCCAGCTTAGCAGGTCGCACGCGATGGGCGATGCGGCCTAGCGCGCCAGTTCCCGCATTGCCTTGTCGAGCCCCTCGATGGTCAGCGGGAACATGCGGTCGTTGACCAACTGCTTCATCACCTCGATCGATGGGGTGTAGTCCCAGTGGCGCTCGGCCGTCGGATTCAGCCACACGACGTGCTCGTAGATCTGAGCCACGCGGTCCATCCAGATGGCGCCGGCTTCCTCGTTCCAGTGCTCGACCGAGCCGCCCGGATAGGTGATCTCGTAGGGGCTCATCGTCGCGTCGCCGACGAAGATCACCTTATAGTCGCTGGAGTACTTGTGGAGGATGTCCCAGGTGTTCAGCTTCTCGGTGTGACGGCGGCGGTTGTCCTTCCACACGCTCTCGTAGAGGCAGTTGTGGAAGTAGTAGAATTCCATGTTCTTGAATTCTGACCGCGCGGCCGAGAACAGCTCCTCGCAGACCTTGATGTGGCTGTCCATCGAGCCGCCGATGTCGAAGAAGATCAGCACGCTGATCTTGTTGCGGCGTTCCGGGCGCAGCTGGATGTCCAGATAGCCCTTCTCGGCGGTGCCCTTGATGGTGCCCGGCAGGTCCAGTTCGTCGGCGGCGCCGTCGCGGACCCATTTGCGCAGCCGGCGCAGGGCGACCTTGATGTTGCGGGTGCCGAGCTCGACGGCGTCGTCGAGGTTCTTGAACTCGCGCTTGTCCCAGACCTTCACGGCCTTGCCGTGCCGGCCCTTGTCCTGGCCGATGCGCACGCCTTCGGGATGATAGCCGTTGGCGCCGAACGGCGAGGTGCCGCCGGTGCCGATCATCTTGTTGCCGCCCTCGTGGCGTTCCTTCTGTTCCTTCAGCCGCTCGGCCAGGGCTTCCATGAGCTTGTCGAAGCCGCCCATGGCCTCGATCTGGGCCTTTTCCTCTTCGGTCAGGAACTTCTCGGAGAGCTTGCGCAGCCACTCGGCGGGGATGTCGGCGACGCCTTCGCCTTCGACCTTCTCCAGGCCCTTGAACACGTGGCTGAAGACCTGGTCGAACTTGTCGAGGTTCTTCTCGTCCTTCACCAGGGCCGAGCGCGACAGGAAATAGAAGTCCTCGACCGAGCGGTCGATGACCACCTTGTCGAGCGCCTCCATGAGCATCAGGTACTCTTTCAGCGTCACTGGCACCTTGGCTTCGCGCAGCTCGGTGAAAAAGCGCATGAACATGGGCAGGCTTCCCGCTGGGAGACGAACAGACGTTTGACTTCGAAAGATGGGGCCGCAGACCGCCGTTGTCCAGCATGCCCTTGCGTTGCGTCGCTGCGACGTAACCGAGCCTGCGGCGTCTAGGGTCTCTACCTAATATGCGGCGCCTCGATCGCGCCCCTAACATTCGGCTGCGCGCCTTGAACGCGTGGGAACGGCGTGCTACAGTTTTAACTTAACAAGTTAGAACGAGTCACGTAACAAGTTATGATCGCGACGCGACGCAGGTGGCTGGCGGGGACGCGGACGGGGCCGACCGTGCGGCCGATTTCGGCCGGGCTGGAGGTCGTGCCCGCGCCGAACGACTCAATCGACTCGCGGGTCGCGGTCCGGGTCGAGGACCTGACGCTGCGCTTTCCAGTCTACGGCGCCGACCGATCCCTGAAGAAGCATCTGGCGAGAGCCGCGGTCGGCGGCGCGCTCAGCAACGGCGGGCGGATCGTCACCGCGCTGCAGGGCGTCAGCTTCGAGCTGCGGCCCGGCGACCGGCTCGGTCTGGTCGGTCACAACGGATCGGGCAAGACCACGCTTCTGCGAGCCTTGGCCGGCGCCTATGAACCCGATGACGGGCTGGTCGCGGTCGACGGGCGGATCGCCTCGCTGCTCGACCTCAGTCTCGGCATCGACCCGACGGCGACCGGCTTCGACAACATCCGCCTGCGCGGACTGATCGCGGGGCTCACCCGCCGCGAAATCGAGGAACGGCTGCCGGACATCGCCGAGTTCTCGGGCCTGGGGCAGTTCCTGGAGATGCCGCTGAAGACCTATTCGGCCGGCATGCAGGCGCGGCTGGCCTTTGCGGTGGCGACGTCCGTCGAGGCGGACGTGCTGCTGATGGACGAATGGATCGCCGTCGGCGACGCCGATTTCCGCGAACAGGCGCACCGGCGGCTGCAGCAGCTGGTCGAGCGGGCCGGCATCCTGGTGCTGGCCTCGCATGATCCGATGACCCTGCGGACCTACTGCAACAAGGTCATGCGCATCGATGCGGGGGTCGCGTCGCCGATCGTCGAGATCGACGGCTTCGACGCCCTGATGGCGGCCTGACCTAGTCGGGCTTGTCCGAGCAGCTGTGCCGGCGCCGCCAGTTGGCGACGTGCGCGCCGGCCAGCAGCAGGCTGCCGGCCACGGTGATCGGCGTTTCGGCTTCGTGGCTGGGCCAGTGGGCGACGCCCAGCGCCATCAGCGACAAGCCGAACAGCGACAGCAGGATCACGGCCGGGGACTGGCCCTTGCGCCAGAGGGCCAGGGCGGACATCGGCGCGGCCAGGCCGATGGCGAGCGCATGAACCCACTCGGCCTCCGCCCAGGTCGCCACGACTGGGGAGAAGGCGGCGACGAGGGGGAGGGCCAGGCAGTGGGCCAGGCAGAGGCCTGACAGGCTGATGGCCGAGGCGTCCAGGAGGGAGCTAGGGGCAGATTTCAAGCGTCCCTCCGCAGCGGCCGCAACCGTCGCGGCAGAGGCAATGTAATATTATAACATTTCAGTTTCAAGCCCGCATCGGCGGGACGGCGTCAGACCGCCGCTTCCTTGAGCTTGCGCCAGACGGTCATGCGCGAAACGCCGAGCCGGCGGGCGATTTCGACCGGACCGACGCCGGCCGCCTGCAGGGCGCGGATGTCGGCGGCGGGGGCGCCGCGACGGCGACGGTTCCACGGCGGTTCGACCGAGGCGACGGCTTCCAGCGCCGCGCGCAGGGCGCGGCCGCCTTCGCCCAGGCTGCTGACGTCCGACTCGGCCACGAACAGGCTGGCGCCGCGGACTTCCAGCCGCTCGATCACGTCGAGCACTTCGCGGGTGCAGGTAGCCAGGTGGTTGAGGCGGGTGACGACCAGCTGGTCGCCCTCGGAGATGAAGTCGAGAATCGACATGAGCACGCACGAGCCGTCGGCGCCGGGGCCGGCCGGTTCTTCGGCGCGAACGACATGGCAGCCGATCGCCTTCAGGGTCGCAGTGTCGTCAGCGGACCGCGCGTCGCGCAGCCTGACATATCCGATTTTGAGCATCCCACCCGTCGCGTGCAGCTACGTCGATGATTGCCGGGAAGTTCGCAAATGCGAGCGTCAGCGTCAAAGTCCGCGACGTTAATTCGCAGCAATATTTCTCTAAGCGGACGATAATTCTCAGGGCAACTGGCAAGCTCCGCCCTAAAATTCGCCCCTAGGTGGAGAACCCTTGCGCGGCACGCCGCAGAATGAACTCGTGGTCGACCGTGCCGCCCACCCGGAAGCCGTACTCGCCGACCTGTTCGAAGCCGTGGCGCATGTAGAATCTCTGGGCGCCGAGGTTCTCAGACCAGACCCCGATCCAGAGGTCGCGCGGGCCGTCCCGCTCGAGCCAGGCCATGACCTGCGAGAACAGTCGCCCGCCCGTGCCGCCGCCCTGCCAGTCCTTCAGCAGGTAGAAGCGCTTGAGCTCGCCGCTGGCGGCGGTGACGTCCGGATGCGGCAGGTCGCAGGGGCCGGCCAGGGCGTAGCCGACGGCCTGGCCGTCTGCCTCGACCAGCCATTGGGCCTTGGCCGGGTCGGCGAGATCTGCGCGGGTCTTCTCAAGTCCATAGGCCAGGGCCAGGAAGTCCGTGAGGTCCTGCGGAGGGTAAAGATGGGCGAAGGTCTCGGCGAACGTCCGCGCGCCAAGATCGGATAAAACCTGAGCGTCGGAAGGATCTGCGCGGCGTATCGTCGGTTGTTGCATTCGGGTTCCACGTAAGCCGGGTTAGGCTGCGATTCGCATGGATATCGCCCTCTACACCCATCTTGAGATGCTGGACCACCGGCCGGGCGAATGGCACCCGGAGCGGCCCGAGCGTCTGAGTTCGGTGCTGGGCGCGCTCGGCGACAGCGATCTGAAGCTGGACCGGCGCGAGGCGCCGCTGATCGCGCGGGCCGATCTGGAGCTCGCCCACCGCGGGGCCTACGTCCAGGCGGTGATCGACAGCGCGCCCAAGCAGGGCATGCTGCAGCTGGACGACGACACCTACATGTCGGCGGGCAGCCTGACCGCGGCGCTGCGGGCGGCGGGCGGCGTGGTCGAGGCCGCGCGCGAGGTGGCCGCGGGCCGCATCGAGCGGGCGTTCTGCGCGGTGCGCCCGCCCGGACACCATGCCGAGCCGGCGCTGCCCATGGGTTTCTGCATCTTCTCGAACGTCGCCCTGGCCGCGCGCGCCGCGCAGTTGGCCGGGATCAAGCGGGTGGCGGTCGTGGACTTCGACGTCCACCACGGCAACGGTACCCAGGCGGCCCTGGGCGGGCAGGACGACCTGTTCTTCGCCTCGGTCCAGCAGTGGCCGCTGTGGCCCGGCAGCGGCCATCCTTCGGAGGTGGTCCCCGGCAACATCCGCAACGCCGTGGTGCCGCCGAACGCGCCGCGCGAGCTGTGGCGCAAGGAGTTCGAGGGGCTGCTGACTCACGTCGACGCCTTCGCCCCCGAACTGATTCTGATCTCGGCGGGCTTCGACGCCCACGCCCGCGACCCGATCGGCGATTCCAGCCAGAACCTCGAAGCCGAGGATTTCGCCTGGGCGACCCGTGCGATCATGAGCCTTGCCCGGACCCATAGTCGCGGGCGGGTTGTTTCCTCGCTCGAGGGCGGGTACGACCTGGAGGCTCTAGGCCGTTCTGCGCTTGCGCATGTACAGGCACTTTCGCAGGGGTGAGGGCGAAGGCCGGGTTGCAAGAATCCTGGCCATTGGATGACATGGCCGACGCTTTGACCGCCGACCTTCCGAAATCGAACGCCGCGCGCCCAGGGGCGATCGTGCTTGCGCGTCACGGCGAGCCGGACATTCACCGCAAGGTGATGCTGAACGTGCACGGCTACCGCGACTACTGGAGTCGCTACGAACAGCTGGGCATTCGGCCGGGCCAGACGCCGCCGCCGGCGTTGATCGAACAGACCGCTCGGGCCGGCGTGATCATCTCGTCTGTCCGCAACCGTTCCATCGAGAGCGCCTTGGCTCTGGCGGCGGGCCGCGAGTTCGACCGCACGCCGTTGTTCGTCGAGGCCCCGCTGCCGCCGCCGCACTTTCCGGGCTTCGTGCGGATGTCGCCGAAGATCTGGGGCTTCATCGCGCGGTTCTGGTGGTGGTTCTTCAATCACCACGACGGCCAGGAAACCCGCCGTGAGGCGGAGAAGCGGGCCGACCAGGCCGCCGACCTGATCGTCGATCTGGCGTCCCAGGGCGAGGACGTCGTGGTGCTGGCGCACGGCTTCTTCAACTTCATGGTCGGGCGCGCGCTGCGCCGGCGCGGCTGGCGCCTGACGGCCAATCAGGGCTGGAAGTACTGGTCCACCCGGCGCTACGAGCGGTCCTGACGACGCTCGAAACGTTGCGGGCCGGGGCGCCGGTCACTAACCTGATAGCATCTCAAGGAAATCGGAATGGCCGACGCCGCTGACATTGACGCGCTCTCCTTCGAGCAGGCCCTGGCCGAGCTGGAACGCATCGTCGGCCAGCTGGAGTCGGGCCAGGCGCCGCTGGAGCAATCCATCGAACTCTACGAGCGCGGCGCGCTCCTGAAGGCGCACTGCGAGAAACGCCTGGAGGCCGCGCGCCTGCGGGTCGAGAAGATCGTGGTCGGCGCCAACGGCCAGGCCGGCGCCGAGCCCGCCGAGTTCAACTGACATGGCGCTGGGCAAGCGCCTTGCCGAGGCCGCCGACCTTGTGACGGTGGCGCTCGACGCGCTGCTGCCGCGGGCCGAGGGCCCCGAGCAGCGGCTGACCGAGGCCATGCGCTACGCGGCGCTGGGGCCGGGCAAGCGCCTGCGTCCGTTCTTCGCCATCGAGACCGGCCGCATGTTCGACCTGGACGAACGCGCGGTGCTGCGCGCCGCCTGCGCGCTGGAATGCATCCAGGCCTACAGCCTGATCCACGACGACCTGCCGTGCATGGACGACGACGACATGCGCCGCGGCCGGCCGACCGTGCACCGCGCTTATGACGAGGCGACCGCGGTGCTGGCGGGCGACGCCCTGCAGACCTTCGCCTTCGAGATCCTCGCCGACCCCGACACCCATCACGACGGCGCGGTGCGCGCCGAGATGGTCCTGCGGCTGGCCCAGGCGGCCGGCGCGCGCGGCATGTGCGGCGGCCAGATGATCGACATGCTGGGCGTGCGCGACGATCTCGGCGCCGTGGCCCGCATGCAGAGGCTGAAGACCGGCGCGCTGATCGCCGTCTCCTTCGAGCTGCCGCTGGTCATGGCCCACGCGGGCGACGCCGAGCGTCACGCCTTGATGGCCTTCGCCCAGGACATCGGGCTCGCCTACCAGATCGTCGACGACCTGCTGGACGTCGAGGGCGATAGCGCCGTGCTCGGCAAGAAGGCCGGCAAGGACGCCGAGAAGGGCAAGGCGAACTATGTCACCCTGCTCGGGGCGGATGCGGCGCGCGAACGTGTGGCGTTGCTGGCCGAACAGACCAAATCGCATCTTGATCCGTTCGGTCCGCGGGCCGATTTCCTGCGGGCGAGTGTCGATTTCGTGCTAGATCGCCGGAACTAGATCGAGAACAACAACAATATGCCGCCAGTCACGCCCCTGCTCGACAAGGTTTCGTATCCCCGCGACATGCGCGGCTTCAGCGCGCTTGAACTGCGCCAGCTGGCCGATGAACTGCGGGCCGAAATGATCGACGTGGTCTCGCAGACCGGCGGACACTTCGGCGCCGGTCTGGGCGTGGTCGAACTCACGGTGGCGCTTCACCACGTCTATGAGACGCCGGACGACATCCTGATCTGGGACGTCGGCCACCAGACCTATCCGCACAAGATCCTGACCGGCCGCCGCGACCGCATCCGCACCCTGCGCCAGGGCGGCGGACTGTCGGGCTTCACCAAGCGCAGCGAGAGCGAATACGACCCGTTCGGCGCGGCCCACGCGGCGACCTCGATCTCGGCGGCTCTCGGCTTTGCGGCCGCGCGCGACGCGGCCGGCAAGTCCAACAGCGTGGTGGCGGTGATCGGCGACGGCTCGATGAGCGCCGGCATGGCCTATGAGGCGATGAACAGCGCCTGCCACACCACCACCGGCCAGCTGACCGTCATCCTCAACGACAACGACATGTCCATCGCTCCGCCGGTCGGGGGGATGAGCGCCTACCTGGCCCGCGTCGTGTCCGGCGGCGGTTACCAATCGCTGCGCAATCTCGGCAAGTCGGTGGCCAAGGTGCTGCCGCGGCCGCTGCAGGAAGCCGCCCGCAAGGCCGAGGAATACGCCCGCGGGATGGTCACCGGCGGCACGCTGTTCGAGGAACTCGGCTTCTACTATGTCGGCCCGATCGACGGGCACGACCTCGACGCCCTGGTCCCGGTGCTGAAGAACGTCCGCGAGATCAAGGACAAGCCGGTCCTGGTCCACGTCGTCACCCAGAAGGGCAAGGGCTACGCGCCGGCAGAGAGCGCCGCCGACAAGCTGCACGCGGTCGCCAAGTTCGACGTCATCACCGGCCAGCAGGCCAAGAGCCAGCCGGCCGCCCCGACCTACACCAAGGTCTTCGCCCAGGAACTGATCAAGCGGGCCGAGCTTGATCCGAAGATCGTCGCCATCACCGCGGCGATGGATTCCGGCACCGGCCTCGACCTGTTCGCCAAGCGCTTCCCTGAGCGGATGTTCGACGTCGGCATCGCCGAGCAGCACGCGGTGACCTTCGCCGCCGGCCTGGCGGCGGACGGCATGAAGCCGTTCTGCGCGATCTATTCGACCTTCCTGCAGCGCGGTTACGACCAGGTCGTCCACGACGTGGCGATCCAGGGCCTGCCGGTGCGCTTTGCGATGGACCGGGCCGGGCTGGTCGGCGCCGACGGCGCGACCCATGCGGGCTCGTTCGACATCGGCTTCATGGGCGCGCTGCCAGGCATGGTGCTGATGGCCGCCGCCGACGAGGCCGAGCTGGCGGCGATGATCGCCACCGCCGCTGAGATCGACGACCGCCCCTCGGCCTTCCGCTATCCGCGCGGCGAGGGCATGGGCGTCGCCATCCCCGACCTGGCGGCGCCGCTGCAGATCGGCAAGGGCCGCATCGTCCGCGAAGGTTCGGCCGTGGCCATCCTGTCGTTTGGGACCCGCCTTGCCGAGAGCCTCAAGGCCGCCGACCTGCTGGCCGCCCGCGGCCTGTCGGCGACCGTCGCCGACGCCCGCTTCGCCAAGCCGCTGGACATCGACCTGATCCTGAACCTGGCCCGCAACCACGAGGCCCTGATCACGGTGGAAGAGGGCGCCATGGGCGGCTTCGGCTCGTTCGTGCTGCAGGCCCTGGCCCAGCACGGCGCGCTGGACCGTGGGCTGAAGGTCCGCACCTTGACCCTGCCCGACATCTTCCAGGATCAGGACAAGCCCGAGGCGATGTACGCCCAGGCGGGGTTGGACGCCGAAGGCATCGTCGCCGGCGCGCTGTCGGCGCTGGGCGTCGACAACGTCTCGGCGGCGGGACGCCGGGCCTAAAGCCCTATTTGCAGGCGCTGAGGAACTTGCGCACCGCGCCCTTGGGCGCGGGCGGCGGCTTCACGCTGTCACCGGCCGCGCTCAGGCTGATGATCCCGGTCTTGCGGAAGGCCGCGGCCAGCGGTGCGCGGGTCGAGAACTCGGTCAGCACCAGGGTGCCATCGGTGATGTCGTTGGGATGGCCGACGCCGCGCAGGCTCAGGCTCGCGCCTTCCGAGGCCAAGGTCACGCTCATCGGCCAGGGCGCGCGCACGCCGGACTTGTCGACCCAGGTCTCGCCGACCCGCTCGACGCCCAGGCGCTTGCCGATGTCGGCGCTGACCTTCACCTGGCCCGAGCCGCGGACGCAGGTGAAGGCGATCGGCTGGTCGTCGGTGTCGGGCAGGCCGAAGCGCAGTGCGGCGTCCGCGTCCTTGGGCGTCTCGACGCTCCAGACGTGCAGCGGTTCCTGCGCCTGGGCGGCGCCGGCGACGGCGAAGAGGGCGAGCGCGAGAGCGGCGGATTTCATCGCCTCAACCTAGCATCGGCCCGGCCGCGCCTCCACCGTCAGAACGGTTGGAAGCGCTCGACCAGCGACTGGCCGGCCGGCACCTTCTGCACGCGGCTGATGTCGCCGCGGCCGCCGTAGCTGATCCGGGCCTCGGCGATCTGGGTGTGGCGGATGGTGTTGGCCGAGGAGATGTCCTCGGGCCGCACGATGCCGGCCACGGTCAGCTGACGCAGCTCGGCGTTGGTGCGCACCTCCTGGGTGCCCTGGATCACCATGTTGCCGTTCGGCAGGACGTTGGTGACCACTGCGGCGATGGTCAGCGAGATCTTCTCCGAACGGGTCACGGCGCCAGATCCGGCGTTGTTCGAGGCCGAGTTGGTGTTGACCATGTTCGACGGGTCGTAGCCGCCTGGGAAAAACTTGCCGAGGCTGGTTTCCAGCCCAAAGAAGTTGTCGACGCCGGCCTGCATGCCGGCGGTGCGGCTGCTGGTCGAGGCGTTGCGGGTCTGGGCCGAGTCGTCGATGTCGATCTGCACCGTCAGGATGTCGCCGACCCGGTTGGCGCGCTGGTCGATGAAGAACGCGCGCGCGCCCGTCCGCCACAGCGAGTTGGCCGAGGCCGCCTGCGGGGCGGGCTCGCGGGCCGACACGAAGGTCGGTTGATCTCGGGCGATCAGGGTGGCGGGATAGCCGACCGGCGCGAGTTCGGGGCCGCGCACCGCCTCGGTGACGGTCGAGCAGGCGGCCAGCGGGGCCAGGGCGAGGACGGCGAGAACGGAAAGGCGCATGGGCGGTGATCCCTATCGGAGCGCGTACTGGGTGCGGGGGAGGGCCTTCAGCTGGTCGGCGGCCGGGCCGACGACGGCTTGGCCGGGACCGCTGGCGACGGCCTGGATGATCTTCTTCGACGCGATGTTCTGGACGGCCAGGGTCTCGCCGAGGCTCGCAGCGGCCATCGCCTTGCCCTGCAGCACCAGCGAGATGCCGCCGTCCTCGTAGGTGACGGTGATCAGGTCGCCGGATTTGATGACCTGCGGGGCCGAGACGTCGCGGGCCGACACGGCCGAGCCGGCGCGCAGCGGGCGCTTGGCGGCCAGGCCGATGATCGCCTCGGCGTCGTTCGGCGCGTCGGTGGGCGCAGCGGCGGCCTTGCCCCAGACCAGATCCTGCGGCTGCACGATCTCGCCGGCCGTCAGGCTGCGGGCGTAGGTCAGCACCTCGACATTGCCGCGCGCGGCGGCGGGGCCGGCGGCGGCTAGGCCCGGGCCGCTGGCGGCGCTGCGCACCACGATGCGGCGGAAGCCCTCGGCATTGGCCCAGTCGAGGCCGGCGCGGCGGGCGACGCCTTGCACGGCGGCGGCGTCCAGCACCGCCGAGGCGCCCGGCTTGGCCGCGACCGGGGTCTTGCCGGCCGCGCCGGCGCCCTCGAACAGGTCCGACAGGGTGATGATCCCGTCGCTGTCGACCGGATCGGCCTTGAGCACGACCGGCTGGCCGGCGAGGGCGGGGGCGGCGATCAGGGCCGCCGCGGCGGCGATCAGGAGACGCTTCATCATGATCAGGACCTGATGTTGCTGGCGGTGCGCAGCATCTCGTCGGCCGAGGTGATGACCTTCGAGTTCATCTCATACGCCCGCTGGGCGACGATGAGGGCGGTGATTTCGGTGACCGCGTCGACGTTCGAGGCTTCGGTGTAGCCCTGGTTGATCGTGCCGGTGCCGTCGACGCCGGGAACGGCGACGGTCGGGGCGCCCGAGGCCGCGCTTTCCTTCAGCAGGTTGTCGCCGATCGCGTCGAGGCCGGCCTCGTTGACGAAGGTCGCCAGCTCGAGATTGCCGATGATGTCCTGGGCGGTCTGGCCGGCGCGGATCGCCTGCACCTGGCCGCTCTTGGAGATCGAGATGTCGGTGGCGTCGGCCGGGATGGTGATGGCCGGCTCGATCAGGTAGCCGTCCTCGGTGACGAGTTGGCCCTGGTCGTTGGGCGAGAAGTTGCCGGCGCGGGTGTAGGCGATCTCGCCGCTCGGCATCATCACCTGGAAGTAGCCGCGGCCCGAGATGGCCATGTCGAACTTGCCGCCCGTGGCGGTCATGTTGCCCTGCTGGGTGATGCGGTAGACCGATCCGGTCTTCACCCCGCCGCCGACCTGCACCCCGGTCGGGACGACCGTGCCCTGGTCGGAGGACTGCGCGCCCGCCCGCTCGATGGTCTGGTAAAGCAGGTCCTGGAACTCCGCCCGCTGCTTCTTGAAGCCGACGGTGTTCATGTTGGCGATGTTGTTCGAGATGACCTCGACGTTCAGCTGCTGGGCGGCCATGCCGGTCGCGGCGGTGCGGAGCGCTTGCATCGGCGGAAATTCCTCAGTTCACCTTGCCCATCCGCTCGATCGAGCGGCGGGAGAGTTCGGCGTTGGCGTCCATCATCTTGGCGACGGACTCGTAGGTGCGGGTGATCTCGATCATCCGGGTGATCTCGGCGACCGGTTTGACGTTCGAGCCCTCCAGCATGCCTTGCTGGATCACGGATTCCGTGGCCGCTTGCGGCTGCGCGTTGGAGGTGTTGCGGTAGCGGTTCTCGCCGACCTTCTCGAGCACCGAGAGCTCGTCGAAGCGGGCCAGGCCGACCTTGCCCAGGCGCTCGGCGCCCTGGCTGACCGTGCCGTCCTTGGCGATCATCACCGGGCCCAGCTTGGGGTCGATGGCGATCTCGCCGCCGCCTTCGTCCAGCAGCGCCGCGCCGTCCTCGGTGACCAGGCGTCCGTCGCCGTCCATGTGGAAGCGGCCGTCGCGGGTGAACTGCTCGCCGTCGGCGGTGCGGACCCGGAAGAAGCCGTCGCCCTGGATGCCGAGGTCGAACGGCGCGCCGGTCTGGCGCAGCACGCCCTGGCCGAAGTCTCGCCCGACGCTGCGGTCGATCACGAACTTCACCGGCCGCGGCGCGCCGAAGGTGTGGGCCGGCGCCATCGGCTCGGTCTCGACCATCAGGTTTTCGACCTTGAAGCCGGTCGTATCCATGTTGGCGATGTTGTTGGCCACGATGTCGAGTTCACGGCGCAGAGTCATCTGGCGCGAGAGTCCGACGTAGAGGGCGTTGTCCATGGCGAAGCCTTAACCTGCGGCGTTTTCGTCGCCGGTTTGGCTGCAAGGATCGGGCCAGTTCAAAAATTCAATGAAAACAGCAGAGAATAAGGTTAACGCCCGCCGCTCGGCGGAAATTGCCCGGCACGAAAATCGCGCTCGTTAACACACGTTAAAAACTTGTCCTTAACCATGCCTGGGCCATGAGACGGGGTAAGATTCTAAGGAGCGCGCGCGCGTGGCCAAGGACAAGGTGAAGGAAGCCCCGTCAGGCGACGCCGAAGGCGAAGACGGCGAGGGTGCGCCCGCGAAGAAGAAGTTCACCCCGAAGATGATGATCATCGCCGGGGTCGCGGCCGTGCTCGTGCTCGGCGGCGGCGGGGCCGGCGCGTTCTTCCTGATGAAGCCGAAGCCGGAAGCGGCGGCCGGTAAGGCCGCCGAAAAGAAGAAGGAAAAGAAGGGCGAGAAGAAGGGCGAGGCCGAGAAGCCCGTCGGCCAGGTCCGCGAAGGACCCGACGGCATCCTGTTCTACACTATGCCCAGCGTGGTGGTGAACATGCAGACCGCCGACGGCCGCTCGACCTTCCTGAAGCTCAAGCTGACCCTGGAAGTCCCGGACCAGGCGACGGTCGACCTGCTCGAACCGAACATGCCCAGGCTCCAGGACATGTTCCAGACCTTCCTGCGCGAACTGCGCCCCGAGGACCTGCAGGGCAGCCAGGGATCGTACCAGCTGCGCATGGAGATCCAGCGCCGGGTGAACCTGGTCATCGCGCCGTCGAAGGTGAACGCCGTCCTGATCGAGGAGATGCTGATCAACTAGGGCCCTCCCTGGTTGGCGCGTGACCCATGGCTGACGAAGAACCTCAGATCATCGGCGGGATGCAGGGCGCGATGAACCCTGACGACCCGGCCACCTGGCAAAACCCCGACGAGAAGGTCGAGGGGCTGCTCGGCGCCGAACGCATCCTCAATCAGGACGAGATCGACAGCCTGCTCGGCTTCGACCTGTCGGACGAGGAGGCGGCCGAGCGCTCGGGCATCCGCGCGATCATCAACTCGGCGCTGGTCTCGTACGAGCGCCTGCCGATGCTGGAGATCGTCTTCGACCGCCTGGTGCGGTTGATGACTACCTCCCTGCGGAACTTCACCTCCGACAACGTCGAGGTCAGCCTCGACAACATCTCGTCGATCCGTTTCGGTGACTATCTGAACTCGATCCCGCTGCCGGCCATCCTCTCGGTGTTCAAGGCCGAGGAGCTGGAGAACTACGGCCTGCTGACGGTCGACTCCAACCTGATCTACTCGATCGTCGACGTGCTGCTGGGCGGCCGTCGCGGCACCGCGGCCATGCGCATCGAGGGCCGCCCCTACACCACCATCGAGCGGGTGCTGGTCCAGCGGATGGTCGAGGTGGTGCTGGCCGACGCCCGCGCCGCGTTCGAGCCGTTGACGCCGGTGACCTTCACCCTCGACCGGCTGGAGACCAATCCGCGCTTCGCCGCGATCGCACGGCCGGCCAACGCCGCCATCCTGGTCAAGCTGCGCATCGACATGGAAGACCGCGGCGGGCGCATCGAACTGCTGTTGCCCTACGCCACGCTCGAGCCGATCCGGAAGATGCTGCTGCAGCAGTTCATGGGCGAGAAGTTCGGCCGCGACAACATCTGGGAAAGCCACCTGGCGACCGAGCTCTGGACCACCCAGCTCGACGTCCGCGCCGTGCTCGACGAACAGCAGCTGCCGCTTCGCGAGGTGCTGGAGCTGAAGGTCGGCGATACGCTGATGCTGAACGCCACGCCCGACAGCCAGGTCGAACTGCGCGCGGGGGCGATCCCGCTGACCCGCGGGCGCATGGGCCGGCGCAACCACCACATCGCCGTGCGCGTCGACGGACCGCTGTCGCCGCATGCCAAAAAAGCCATTTCGAGGTTCAAATGAGCGCCATCGCCATCGGCCTGAACCTGATGCTGGCCGGCTTGCTGGCCGCCGCCCTGATGATGGGCTACCGCCTCAATGCTCGGCTGAAGGCGCTGCGCGAGAGCCATGAGGGCTTCGCCAGGGCCGTGGCCGAACTAGACGCCGCCGCCGCCCGGGCCGAGCAAGGCCTGGCCGATCTGCGCGCGGCCACCGACGAAGCTCACGACGCCCTGGCCGATCGCATCGAGAAGGCCCGCGCCCTGACCGCCAAGCTCGACCGCCAGCTGCAGGGCGCGCCCGCCTCGTCGCCGCGCCGCGGCGACGCCGAGCCGGTGGGCGAGGCCGACGTCGAGCGCGTCACCCAGCGCCTGGGTTCGCTGCTGTCGGCCTCGCGTGACAGCCGTCCCGAGCGTGCGCCCGCCGCCCCCGCTCGCCGCCAGGCCGCCGCCGCGCCGGCGCGCCCGGCCTTTGACGACGACCTCTTCGACCAGCCCGCCGAGCGTCGCCCGACGCCTGGCGCGCGCCTGGGAGCCCGCCGATGAAGAACATTCCCCGCATCCTGCCGCTGGTCGGCGTCGCCATGGTCGGCGTGCTGAGCCTCAATGCGCTGTCCGGCGCGCAGAGCCTGCCCGACCTGTTCTCGGGCGCGCGCGCCTTCGCCGAGGAAGCCGCCAAGGGCGTCACGCCGGCCAAGGAAGAGGCGAAGGCCGCGACCGGCGAGGCCAAGGACGCCGCCGCCACGCTCCCGAACCTGCCGCCGGCGGCCAAGCCTGCCGCCGTCTGCGCGCCGACCGCCGCTGAGCTCGCCAAGGAGGCCGGCCTGTCGCCGGCCGAGCTGCAGGTCCTGCAGAGCCTCGGCGCCCGCCGCGGCCAGCTCGACAAGCGCGAGCAGGACATGGACGTGCAACTGGCGCTGATGGCCGCCGCCGAGGCCAAGCTCGACGCCAAGATCCAGGCGCTGAACGGCATGAAGGGCGACATCGCCAAGCTGATGGTCGACGCCGACGAGAAGGAACAGGCCGAGATCGACCGCCTGGTGAAGGTGTTCGAGCTGATGAAGCCCAAGGACGCCGCGCCGCGGATGGTGCTGCTGGACGACGCGGTGCGCCTGCCGGTGGCCTCGCGGATGAAGGAGCGGGCGCTCTCGCCGATCATCGCCAACATGCCGCCGGTCGAGGCCAAGAAGCTCACCGAGGCCCTGGCCGCCCGCTTCGCCGAGGTCAAGAAGGTCGCCGCCGCGGCCCAGGCCGCCGCCGGTCCGCTGCCGGCCGCCCCGCGCGCCGCCGGCCAGGCCGCCGCGCCCGCGCCGAAGGCGGCCGCGCCGCCGGCCAAGGCTGGCTAATCGATGAAACTGCGTCAGGCCCTTAGGTCGAGCGTCGCGGCGATCACCATCGCCAGCGTCGCTGCGCCTAGCGGCCTGTCGGCCCAGACCTCCGAGGCCGCGCCGCGCGGCGGCGCCCAGGTGCGCGTGGCCCAGGCCAAGGACTTCTCGCGCATCGAACTGGGCGGCCGGGCGGTGGCGCGGCGCGACGGCCAGGTTCTGACGCTGCAACTGGCGCGCGGGGCCAATCCCGACATCAGCCGCCTGCGGACATCCCCGCCGCGCTGGCTGAAGAGCGCCGAGCTGCGTCGCGGCGGATCGGGCGCCGCGCTGGTCCTGACCCTTGCCGACGACGCCGACGCCCGCGTCGGAACCGCCGACGGCGCGACCTACGTCAATCTTTTCGAGAAGCCGCCGGCCCCGCCTGCGCCCGAGGTCGCGCAGGCCGAGCCCGTCGCAGCCCCGTCGCCGCCGCGGCCCAATCCGATCCCGGCCGGCGGCGTCGTGCGCATGGCCACCAAGATCGGCGCCGGCCAGGTGCAACTGAGCTTCCCGTGGGCCAATCCGGCCGGGGCGGCGGTGTTCCGGCGCGGCGGCGCGGTCTGGATCGTGTTCGACGCTCCGGCGACGCTCGACGTCTCGGCCTCGCCGCGCGGTCTGCGCCAGATGACCGGCGCGGCCGCCTATCGCGGCACGGACTATACGGCCGTGCGGATCGACTCGCCGTCCGGCACGCCGTTCTTCGCTTCGTCGCAGGGCGCGACCTGGACGGTGATCCTCGGCCCGGGCGCCCAGGTGGAGCAGCCCGCTCAGATCCGCGTGGTGCGTGACTCGGCGGGTGGCCCGGCAGGACTCAAGGCCGCGGTCTCCGGCGCGACCAAGGTCGTGCGCGTCACCGATCCGGTGGTCGGCGATACGCTGTCTGTGGTCACGGCGCTTGGCCCCGCCAAGGGCCTGCCGTCGCGCCGCGAGTTCGTGCAGATGGCGCTGCTGCCTTCGGCCCAGGGCATGGCGGCGGAATCCTACATCGACGATCTGGCGATGCGCCAGGACGGCGACCTTGTGCAGATCGGCCGCCCCAGAGGCCTGACCTTGTCGCCGGCTTCGGCCTCGGCGGGGCGTATCGAGGCCACGCTCGGGGCTCCGCAACCGGCGAGCCTGCCGGGCCTGATCGACCACGAGAACTGGGCCAAGACCGGTTCGGGCGGGTTCCTGTCGCGCTACAACGCGCTGCTGTCGGCCGCCAACGACGAGGCCGCGGTGGGGCGCGACGCGCCGGTGGCGGCGCGCATGGCGCTGGCCCGCTTCCTCGTCGGCTCGGAGCTGTCGTTCGAGGCGATCGGCGTGCTCAACGAGGCGGCGCGCCGCAGTCCGGCGATGATGGAGGATCCGGAGTTCCGCGGCCTGCGCGGCATCGCCCGGGTGATGGCCCGCCGCTACAAAGAGGCCCAGGCCGACTTCTCCGCGCCGATCCTGCAGGACGATCCGTCGGCCGCGCTTTGGCGCTCGTACATCGCCGCGCAGCTGGCCCAATGGCCCGAGGCCCGCAGCCAGTTCGGGGCCGGCGCCGAGGCCTTCAACCAGTTTTCACCGACCTGGAAGGCGCGTTTCGCCCGCTCCGACGCGCTGGCGGCGCTGGCGCTGGGCGACGTCAACGGCGCCGACGCGCGCATCAAGCTCGCCCTCATGGACAAGACCGACCCGATGGAGGAACTGGCCACGCGCCTGGTCCAGGCCCAGGTGGTCGAGGCGCTCGGCCACAAGGATCGGGCGCTGCGCATCTATGCTGCGGTCGCCGGCGCGCCGAGCGAGGGCCTGGCGGCGCCCGCGACCCTGCGCGCCACCAAGATCCGGCTGGAGACAGGCAAGATCACCCCGGTGCAGGCGGCCAACGTCTTCGCCGGGCTGCGTTATCGCTGGCGCGGCGACGCCACCGAACTGGAGACGATCCGCGCGCTCGGCCACCTCTATCTGAGCCAGGGGCGCTATCGCGAGGCGCTGGAGGCGCTGCGCGGCGCCGGCTCGCGCCTGCCCGATCTGCCCGAGGCGCTGCAGCTTCAGGCCGACCTGGGCGCGGCGTTCCGCACCCTGTTCCTGGACGGCGCGGCCGATGGGCTGGAGCCGGTGCAGGCGCTGGCGATGTTCTATGACTTCCGCGAGTTGACCCCGCTCGGCGCCGACGGCGACATGATGGTCCGCCGGCTGGTGCGCCGGCTGGTCGACGTCGACCTGCTGGACCAGGCGGCCGAGCTTCTGAAGTACCAGGCCGAGAACCGCCTCAACGGCGTGCCGCGGGCCCAGGTCTCCACCGACCTGGCGCTGATCTACCTGATGGACCGCCGGCCCGAGCAGGCGTTGCAGGCGATCAACGCCTCGCGCACGACGATCCTGCCGACCGCCCTCAACGCCGAGCGCCGGGTGGTCGAGGCGCGCGCGATGATGGGCCTGGGCCGCTATGACCACGGCCTCGAACTGCTCGAGCGCGACACCGGTCGCGACGCCCAGGACCTGCGCGGCGAGATCTACTGGAAGCAGAAGAACTGGGCCGCCGCCGGGGGCGTCTTCGAAAAGAGCCTTGGCGAGCGCTGGAAGCAGCCCGGGCCGCTCACCGCCGAGGACGAAGGCAAGCTGCTGCGGACCGGCGTCGCCTACAGCCTGGCCGGGGACGACGCGGCGCTGGCGCGCATGCAGCAGCGCTATTCCGGCTTCTACGACCAGGCCCGCAACCCCGAGGCGCTTCGGGTCGCCCTGACCGGGGTCCAATCGGGCCCCTTGAGCGTTTCAGATTTCGGCCGGGCGACGGCGGACAACGAAGCCTTCGCCGGCTGGGTCGCGAAGATGAAGGTCCGGTTCCGCGAAAAGCCGGCTCCGTTGGGGCCGCCGACGCCCGCCAAGGCGTCGCCTGCGCCGACCGCCGCGAAGCAGGCGGCCGCGGCCACGGCCGCCAAGGGCTGATGGTGATGAGATCCTGGATCGGCGCTGCCGCTCTTGGGATCTTCGCCAGCCTCGCCTGTGGGGCCCACGCCGAACCGCTGCGGGACTTCTGCCCCGACCGTCCGGGAAAGGGCTCGCCCTCCTGCGTCGTCGATCCCGGCGTCTTCCAACTCGAGATGAGCGCGATCGACGCCGGTTTCCAGCGCTCGGGACCGGGATCAATCGACACCTACGCTGTCGGGGCGCTCGAGCTGCGCCTGGGTCTGACCCCGCTGATGGAGGGTCAGGTCCAGTGGACGCCCTATACTCAGATCCGCCAGCGCGAATACGGCCAGACAACGCGCGCCGAGGGCGTCGGGGACCTGCTCTTCGTCTTGCGCCGATCGCTGCGCAACCCTGACGGCTCGGGCTTCTCGGTCGCGTTGCAGCCGTTCGTCTCCGCCCCGACGGGCAAGCGCGGCGTGGGCGCCGGCGGCTGGCAGGGCGGTCTGGTCGTGCCGCTGTCGATCCCGCTGGCCGATGACGTGGCGCTGGGCATGGCGCCTGAGGTCGACGTCACGCGCGACGCGGACGGCGAGGGGACGCACCTGACCGTTTCGATGGCCGCGGGGGTCAGCTGGCCGGCCGGACCGGTCTCGCTCGGCGCGGAGCTGTGGGGCTCCATCGACGATGACCCGGCCGACCGCGCGCATCGCGCCTCGCTGGATCTGACCCTGGCGTGGCAGCCGCCGGGCCAAAAGGACCTGCAGTTCGATCTGGGGGTCTATGGCGGGCTGACCCGCGACACGCCGGACCTTGAGGTTTCGGCCGGCCTTTCGCGGCGGTTCTAGCCGCCGCCGGCGCCGCGCTGGAAGCTCTCGACCAGACTGCCGGCCACCAGCCGCCAGCCGTCGACGAGCACGAAGAAGATCAGCTTGAACGGCAGGGACACCACCACCGGCGGCAGCATCATCATACCCATGCTCATCAGCACGCTGGCGACCACCAGGTCGATGACCAGGAAGGGGATGAAGAGCAGGAAGCCGATTTCGAAGGCCCGCTTCAGCTCCGAGATCATGAAGGCCGGGGTGACGACGCTGAGCGGCGTCTCCTGGGCGGTGGCCGGCCGCTCGATCTTCGACAGCCGGATGAACAGCGCCAGGTCGTCCTGGTCCACTTGGCTCAGCATGAAGGTCTTTACCGGCGCGGCGCTGGCGTCGAACGCAGCCGGCAGCTCCATCTGCTGGTCCATCAGCGGCTTGATGCCGTCCTCGTAGGACTTCTGGAACGTCGGACCCATGACGATGGCGGTCAGGAACAGCGCCAGGCTGATCAACACCGCGTTGGGCGGGCTCTGCTGGAGGCCGAGCGCGGTGCGCAGCAGGCCGAGCACCACGACGATCCGCACGAACGACGTGGTCATGATCACGATCGACGGCGCCAGCGACAGGACGGTCAGCAGCCCGACCATCTGCACGACGCGCTCGGAGAGGCCCGCGCCGCTGCCAAGGTCGATGTTGATGGCCTGGGCCGCCGCGGCGGCTGGGAACACCAGCGCCGCCAGGGTGGCCAGCACCGAGAGGCCCGCCGCGCGCCGCCAGTCTTCGGCGCGTAGATGGAAGAGGGCGGCGAAAACCTTACGCATCGGCGGTGATCTTTGGCTTGCGGACGGACTTGGCGGCGGCGGGCAGGACCTGTCCCTCGCCGAGCAGCAGGAGCCTTTCCTCGCCGTCGAACGAGACCACGACCAGGCGACGCGAGGGATCGAGCACCAGGGTCTCGACGACCTTCAGCCGGCGATCGGCCTTGGCCTTGGCCAGCCGCGCCACGGCGTCCGGTCCGAACCGACGCAGGGCCACGGCCGCCAGGCCGACGAGCCCCAGGGTCAGCGCCAGGGCGAAGACGGCGCGGAGGAAATCAGCCAATTCCATCGGATGTTCGAAAACGGGGCGGGGCGCGACTCGTGCGCTGTCCTCCCTCGTGTGCGCCGTAGGGTCTTAAGACGCGGTTAACCCTGTTTGTTCACCATCTTGAGCTATGAACCTGAACGAGATTCCGCTGTTCGCGATGCTCAAGGGGCGTTTCTCGCACCTCGGCGAGCGTCAGCGGCTGATCTCTCAGAACGTCGCCAATTCAGACACGCCCGGCTACACGCCCAACGACCTCAAGGCCTATTCCTTTGAGGCGCAGGTGCGCGCGGCGCAGACCGCCTCCGGCACGATCGGGTCGGCGGCGCGCGGCCAGGCGGTGACGCAGGCCGGGCACATGACGCCGGCCTCGCAGCACCGCAGCGCGTTCAAGCCGATCAAGGCCAAGGACTCCGAGACCACGCTCGACGGCAACTCCGTCGTGCTCGAGGAGGAGATGCTGAAGATGGGCGAGGCGCGGATGAACTACGACGCGGCGATCAGCTTCTACCAGAAGTCCCTGGGCATGCTGCGGCTGGCCAGCCGCGCGCCGGGCCGCGGCTAAGGAAACGCTAGATGGCTGACATCAAGCCGATGACCGGCGCCACCCAGATGATCGCCGCCACCGCCCTGCGCGCCCAGCAGGCGCGCATGCGGGTGATCGCCGAGAACATGGCCAACGCCCAGTCGGTGTCGCGCCAGCCGGGCGGCGACCCGTACCGCCGCCAGGTGCCGGTGTTCACGCCCTACAAGACCGACGCCGGCCAGGGCGTGCGCGTCGCGCGCGTCGAGCCGGACCGCAAGGACTTCCGCAGCGTCTACGACCCCAGCCACCCGTCGGCCGACGACAAGGGCTATGTGAAGCTGCCCAACGTCGACACCCTGGTCGAGGCGCTGGACATGAAGGAGGCCCAGCGGGCCTACGAAGCCAACCTCAACGTCATCGAGACGGCGCGCGCCATGGAGCAGCGCACCCTCGACATCCTCAAGAAGTAAGGGCGGCCTAAGTCATGATGACCGCGCTCGCCGCCGCCAAGGCCTACGCCGCCACCCAGAACACGGCGGTGATCAAGCCGCCGTCCGCCGGTCAGGAGGACCAGGGGCTCGACTTCGGCTCCATGGTCAAGTCGGCCATGAACGATGTCATGCACAACACCAAGAAGGCGGAAGGCCAGATCGCCGCCCAGGTGGCCGGCAAGGCCGAGTTGATCGACGTCGTCACCGCGATTTCGGCCGCAGAGGCGAGCCTGGAGACGGTGATGGCGGTCCGCGATCAGGTGATCAACGCCTATCAGGAAATCATGCGCATGCCGATCTGACGGCGAGGCAGGGGTTCCCCTTCCACCTCACCGTGTTACGCCTAGGGCATGGCGGCGATCGAGCTTTCGCAAATCGAGAAGCGTTTCGGGGGCCACGCCGCCCTGGCCGGCGTCGATCTGACGATCCATCAGGGCGAGTTCGTCGCCCTGGTCGGGCCGTCCGGATCCGGCAAGACCACCCTGCTCAAGACGATCAACGGCCTGTCGCAGCCGGACGCCGGCGCGGTGCTCATCGCCGGCGAGGACGTCGGGGCGCTGGCGGGGCACCTGCTGCGCCGAAGGATCGGCTACGTCTTCCAGGAAATCGGACTCTTTCCGCATCTGACGGTGGCCGAGAACGTCGCCGTCACGCCCCGCCTGCTGGGCTGGGACAAGGCGCGGATCGCGCGTCGCGTCGATGAACTGCTGGATCTGGTCGCGCTGCCGGCGCAGGTCGCCGGGCGCGCGCCGTCAGAGTTGTCGGGCGGCCAGCGACAGCGGGTCGGCGTCGCTCGCGCCCTGGCCGCCGAGCCGAAGATCATGCTGATGGACGAACCGTTCGGCGCGCTCGACCCGCTGACCCGCGACGCCCTGGGCGGCGACTACCGCGCCCTGCACGACAAGCTCGGCCTGACCACCGTGATGGTCACCCATGACATGGCCGAGGCGGTGCTGCTCGCCGACCGCATCGTGGTCCTGGCAGGCGGGCGGATCCTGGCGGACGGCGCGCCGGCCGACCTGTTGGCCACCGCCACCGATCCCGAGGTGCGCGCCCTGCTGGAGGCGCCGCGGCGCCAGGCCGAACGGCTGCGCGAGCGGCTGGGAGGCATGGCGTGAACGAGCGCATCGCTCAGGCCTTCGCCCTGCTGCCCGACTACCTGGCCTGGCATGTGGTGCTGAGCGCCAGCGCCCTGGCGCTGGGCGTGCTGATCAGCCTGCCGCTGGCGGTGGCCGCGAGCCGCAGCCCGCGCCTGCGTTGGCCGGTGCTGGCCTTCGCCGGCCTGATCCAGACCATTCCCAGCCTGGCGCTGCTGGCGCTGTTCTATCCGGTGCTGCTGGGGCTGTCGGCGGCCAGCCAGGCGGTGTTCGGCAAAGGCTTTTCGGCGCTGGGCTTCCTGCCCTCGCTATTGGCGCTGACGCTCTATTCGATGCTGCCGATCCTGCGCACTGCGACCACCGGCATCCTCGGGGTCGATACGGCGGTGCGCGAGGCGGCCGACGGGGTCGGCATGACCCCGCGCCAGCGGCTGTTCCAGGTCGAACTGCCGCTCGCCATGCCGGTGATCATGGCCGGCGTACGCACCGCCGCGGTCTGGACCATCGGGGCGGCGACACTGTCGACCCCGGTCGGCCAGACCAGCCTGGGCAACTACATCTTCGCCGGTCTGCAGACCGAGAACTGGGTGTTCGTGCTGTTCGGCTGCGCGGCCTCGGCGGCGCTGGCGATGACCGTCGATCAGTTGCTGGGCTTGATTGAGACTGGCGCGGCCAGGCGTCGGCGCGGCCTAGTCATCGCGGGCGCGGCGCTGCTGGTGCTCGGCGCGCTGGCGGCGATGAGCCCGCTGGCGGCCTTCGGCAAGCCGGCGAGCTATGTGGTCGGGGCCAAGAACTTCTCCGAGCAGTACATCCTGGCCGAACTGATGGCCGAGCGGCTGGAGGCGACCGGCGCGCGGGTGTCGCGCAAGGAAGACCTGGGCTCGGCGGTGGCCTACCGCGCGCTCGCGGCCGGCGAGGTCGACGTCTATGTCGATTACACCGGCACGCTGTGGACCAACGTCCTGAAGCGCCAGGACAACCCCGGCCGCGAGGCGGTGCTGGAGCAGCTGACCGCCGAGCTGAAGCGGCGCGACGGGGTGGTGGTGCTGGGATCGCTGGGGTTCGAGAACGCCTACGCCTTCGCGATGCGCGCCGACCGCGCCAGCAGTCTGGGGATCGCCAGCCTGTCTGATCTGGCGCGCCGGGCGCCGCGGCTGACGCTGGGGTCGGACCTTGAATTCCTGTCGCGGCCGGAGTGGAAGGCCGTCGACGCCGCCTATGATTTCCACTTCAAGACCGAGCGCTCGTTCCAGCCGACCTTCATGTACCGCGCGCTGTCGGGCGGGGAGGCGGACGTGATCTCGGCCTTCTCGTCGGACGGGCGGATCGCCGCCGACAAACTGGTGGTGCTGACCGATCCCAAGGGCGCGCTGCCGCCCTATGACGCGGTGATCCTGGTCTCGCCCAAGCGGGCCGATGACGCGCGGCTGCTCGACGCCCTGCGGCCGCTGGTCGGGTCGATCTCGGTCGAGGCGATGCGGGCCGCGAACTACAGCGTCGACCGTGACCGCGGCAAGCTGTCGCCGGCCCACGCCGCCCGGGCGCTCGAACCTTCGAAGTAGCCCTTCGTTAACCATAAGTAGGCAATTTCGACCTAGCTGATTTCCAGCGTTTCACGCGTACCCAAGAGGCCTACCGATGAGCGGCGCCGAAGTTCTGGACGTCGGTCGCGACGCCATCTGGCTCACCATCCAGCTCTGCGCGCCCGTGCTGATCGTCGGGCTGGTGGTCGGGGTCGGGGTCGGCCTCATGCAGGCCCTGACGCAGATCCAGGAAGCCACGCTGGTTTACGCACCGAAGATCGTGGCGATCTTCCTGTCGCTGCTGCTGTTCCTGCCGCTGATGGGCGCGCTGATGAGCGGCTTCATGCGCCAGATCGCCGCCCGCATCGCGGCGATGTAGCGGCCGCCCGGCCGCCCGCATGGAAAGCTTCGCCGCCGCCAATCAGGTCTACGCCGCCGGGCTGATCTTCGCCCGGGTAGGCGCGATCATCATGCTGCTGCCCGGCTTCGGCGACACCAGCGTGCCGCCGCGTATCCGCTTGGGATTTTCGCTGCTGATGGCGATGATGCTGATGCCGGTGGTGGCCCAGGGGCTGCCGGTGCCGGGCACGGTGTCGGGCGTGGCTGGCGCGGTGATCAAGGAGCTGCTGATCGGCCTGATGATCGGCACGATCCTCAAGCTGTTCCTCTCGTCGCTGTCGACGGCCGGGGAGATCATCTCGATCCAGACGACGCTGTCCTTCGCTCAGACCGCCGCGCCGGGCCAGGCGCAGCCATCGACGACGCTCGGCACCTTTCTGATGTTGATCGGGGTGACCCTGATCATGGCCACCGACCTGCATCACATGTTCCTGGCCGCGATCGTGCGGTCGTACGCCGTGTTCCCGTTCACCCGTGAACTGGCGATCGCCGACAGCACCCAGCTGGCGGTGCAGACGGTGGCGGGCTCGTTCCGGTTGGGCCTGCAGCTGGCCGCGCCGGTCGTGGTGTTCTCGGTGATCTTCAACGTCGCCGCCGGTCTGGTCGGCCGGGTGATGCCGCAGTTCCAGGTGTTCTTCGTCGTCACCCCGCTGATCGTGCTGCTGGGCCTGTCGATCTTCGCGCTCAGCCTCGGCGTGATCGGCATGGTCTGGCTCAACCGCTATCGCGAGCTCGTCTCGCTGTTCCTGGGCTAGGTCATGGCCGACGAACAGGACGCAGCCTCCAAAACAGAAGAGGCGACACCCCAGAAACTCGCCAAGGCGCGAGAGAAGGGCGATGTCGCCAAGACCCCCGACCTGGCGATGCTGGCCTCGTTCGTCGGCGCCGCGGCGGTGATCGCCATCGCCGGCGGCTGGATGTCGCGCAACCTGGCGGCCGAGCTGCTGCCGTTCATCGCGCGGCCTGAAAGCATCAGCCTCGAAGGGCACGGTTCGATCGACGTCGCCCGCCACGTGGCCCGCGCCTCCGCCCCGATCCTGCTGGGTGTGATGATGGTCGCCGCCGTCATGGGCGCGGCCGGCAATCTGGTGCAGACCGGTCTGCTCTACAGCCCCGACAAGATCAAACCGGATTGGAAGAAGGTTTCCCCGCTCGGCGGCCTGAAGCGCATTCTCGGGCCCGACGGCCTGATGCAGTTCTTCAAGTCGATCGTGAAGATCATCATGGTCGGCTGGGTCGGCTGGGTGGTGATGAAGCCTTACATCCATCCGCTGAAGGAGCTGGCCGCCCTGGATCCGGCGGCCATGCTGCCGCTGATGGTCGAGATTCTTCGCAAGCTGGTGTTCGCGACCGCCGCGCTGATGCTGGCGATCGCCGGCTTCGACTGGCTCTGGCAGCGCCAGCGCTTCCTCAAGCGCATGCGCATGACCAAGGAAGAGCAGAAGGAAGAGTTCAAGAACTCGGAAGGCGACCCGCACTTCAAGGCCAAGCGCCGCCAGATCGCCATCCAGCGCTCGCGCCGCCGGATGATGGCCGCGGTGCCCACCGCCACCATGGTGGTGATGAACCCGACCCACTACGCCGTCGCCCTGCGCTACGAGGCCGGCGAAACCAATGCGCCGCAGTGCGTCGCCAAGGGCATGGACGCCGTCGCGCTGAAGATCCGGGCCCTCGCCGAGGAGCATGGCGTGCCGGTCATCGAGGACCCGCCATTGGCGCGCGCGCTCTATGCGGCGGTCGAACTCGACGACTTCATTCCGCCCGCTCACTACGAAGCCGTGGCCAAGCTGATCGGCTTCATCATGCAGAGCAGCGCGCGCGTGGCCGCAAAGGCCCGCCACCACTGAGAAATATGAGAACATTGCGTGACTGATTCGCCGGAGGCGCTGGCCTCCCCGTCCGAATTCAACCGGGACCGTCCCATGGCCAAGCCCAAGACGAAGGACCGCGCGGCCCGCCGCTTCGACCCGATGACGGCGATGGCGGTGCTTTGCTTTCTCGCCGCCGTGGGCTTTGCGGCGGTGCCGGCCTTCCACGCCGGCCCGGCGACGCGCGCCGGGGTGATGCTGCTGATCGGGCTGTTCGGCGTGGCCTGCCTTGGCCTGTTCGCGCTGCGCAACTCGGCCGAGCCGGCGGTGGCCGGAGAGCCGGGCGCCGATCAGATGGTCGACGCGCTCACCGAGCCGGCGGCGATCGCCGCGGCAGACGGGCGCATTCATGCCGCCAACGCCGCCTGGCGCGCGATGCTGGGCGCGGCCGCCCGCCTGCCTAAGGGCGGTTCGTCGGCCGCCAGCCTGTTCTCGGCTCTGACCGCCGCGCGCCGCGGCGAGACGGCCCAGGCCTCGATCCGCAACAACGGCTCGGAGCATTCGGCGACCGTCGCGCCGCTGGGCGAGCGCCGCTTCCTAGTACGCCTCGCCGAAGCGCCGCCGCTGGCCCTGCCGCCGGCCGCGGCCGAGGTGCTGCAAGCCTTCAACACCGCCAAGCCGCCGCCGCCCAAGGTGCTGGACGCCTTCGCGGCCGCCTCGCCGTTCGGCGCCGCGCTGCTCGACGGGGACGATCCCTTTGAAGCGACGATCATCGAGGCCAATCCGGCCCTGGCCGGCCTGTCGGGCGGCGCGGCCAGCGGCTCGCGGTTCGGCGACCTCATCGACGTGGCCTCGCGCGCCGATGCGGTCCAGAAGCTGGCCGAGGGGCATGTGGGGGCGCTGGAAGTGCGGCTGGCCAAGGATCCGGCCAAGATCGCCCACCTCTATCTCTCCAGAAGCGACGGCCGCTGGGTCGCCTACCTGGTCGACGTGTCCGAGCAGAAGCAGATCGAGCTGCAGCTCTCGCAGAGCCAGAAGATGCAGGCCATCGGCCAGCTGGCCGGCGGCGTCGCCCACGACTTCAACAACCTGCTGACGGCGATATTCTTCCAGCTCGACGTGCTGGCCCAGCGCCACCCGGTCGGCGACCCCTCGTACGAGGGGTTGAACGAGATCCGCTCGACCTCGACCCGCGCCGCCGACCTGGTCCGCAAGCTGCTGGCCTTCTCGCGCAAGCAGACCGTCCAGCGCGAGACCCTGGACCTCGGCGAACTGATCAGCGAGTCCGAGGTGCTGCTGCGCCGCGTGCTCTACGAGGACGTGAAGCTCGAGACCGAGTACGGCCGCAACCTGCCGCACGTGCGCGCCGACCGCAGCCAGATCGAGACCGCGGTCATGAACCTGGCGGTCAACGCCCGCGACGCGGTTCGGGCCCATGGCGGCGGCGTAGTCCGCATCCGCCTAGCGCGGCTCACCCAGGACGAGGCCGCCGCCCAGGGCTATCCGGCCGCCAAGGGCGACCAGGCGCTGATCGAGGTCTCGGACGACGGCCCCGGCATTCCGCCCGAGGTGATGGACAAGATCTTCGACCCGTTCTTCACCACCAAGCCGGTGGGCGAGGGGACGGGGCTGGGCCTCGCCACCGTCTACGGCATCGTCAAGCAATCGGACGGCTGGATCAGCGTCGCCTCCAAGCCGGGCGAGGGCGCGGCGTTCCGAATCTTCCTGCCGGTCCACATCCCGACCGCGGCCGCGCCGGCGCCGACCCCGGCCGCCAACAGGGCGCCGCCCAAGGCGCGCGACCTGTCGGGCGCCGGCCGCATCCTGTTCGTCGAGGACGAGGACGCGGTGCGCACCGTGGCCGCCAAGCTGCTGCGCGCCCGCGGCTACGAGGTGATCGAAGCCGGATCAGGCGAGGAAGCGCTGGAGCTGGCCGAACAGCATGCCGGCCAGATAGACCTGATGATCTCGGACGTGGTGATGCCAGGCATGCAGGGCCCCGACCTGCTCAAGCATGCCCGCGCCTATCTGGCCGGCGCGCCGGTGATGTTCATCTCCGGCTACGCCGAGGCGGAGTTCTCGAATTTGCTGGAAGGCGAGGAGAACATCTCGTTCCTGCCCAAGCCGATCGACATCAAGACGCTGGCCGAACGCGTGAAGCAGGAACTTCAGAAGGCGGCCTAGCGTTTGGCCGCGGATTGGCCTTGGCGGGGGCGTCGATGCTAAGCGGTGGGCATGCAGGGAATTGAACACGAGATCACCAGCCGTCTGAACCAGACGGTCCGGGCCGACGAGAACGTCTTCCACAAGTTCATCGACGCGGCCGGCGACCTAGCCGTGAACCTGGTCGTCGCGATCCTCATCCTCACCGTCACCTGGTGGGCGGCCGGCTGGGCCGCGCGGCTGGTGAGGCGTCTGATCGCCCGCGTGCACGGCGGCGGGCCGCCGGACGTGACGCTGCAGGGCTTCGCCGGTTCGGCGGCGCGCTACCTGGTGATGATCGTTGGGATCATCGCGGTGCTTCAGCAGCTGGGCGTGCAAACGACCTCGATCCTGGCGGTGCTGGGCGCGGCGTCGCTGGCCGTCGGCCTGGCGCTGCAGGGCACGCTGAGCAATGTCGCGGCCGGGGTGATGCTGCTGCTGTTCCGGCCCTATCGGGTCGGCGACGTGATCGAAGTGGCCGGACGCACCGGCACCGTGCGGACGCTCGACCTGTTCGTCACCGAACTCACCACGCCTGACAATCTCAAGGTCGTGCTGCCCAACGGCAAGGTGTTCGGCGACGTTATCGTCAACACCAGCTACCACAGCCGCCGCCGCGTCGACGCGGCGATCAAGACCGACCTGAAGCGCGACGTGCCCGCGCTGATGGAGGGGCTGAAGGCCCGCGCCGAGGCAAATCCCCTGGTGCTCAAGGAGCCCGCCCCTCAGGTCGAACTGACCGGGATGTCCGAGGCCTTCGTCGAGCTGACCGTGCGGGCCTGGGTCGAGGCCGGTGATTTCGGGGCCGTGAAGGCCGACCTGATGCTGGCGGGGCGGTTGCTCGCCGAGGGCGCAGAGCAATTGCCGGCGCTGCCGGCGCCGCGCGCCAAGCCGGCAGCGCCGAAGAAGAAGCCGCGAGCGACCCTGAGCGACCGGCTGCGCGCTAAGCCGTAAGGATCGATCGCGCGGCGTGGACGCCGGTGGCGAAGCAGGCCTGCAGCAGGTAGCCGCCGGTCGGGGCCTCCCAGTCGAGCATCTCGCCGACCGCGTAGACGCCAGGGATCGTGCGCAGCATCAGGCGCTCGTCGACGGCCGAACGCGTGACGCCGCCGGCCGACGAGATCGCCCGCTCCAGCGGACGCATGCCGGTCAGACGCAGCGGCGCGCCCTTGATCGCCCGCGCCAGCGCCCCCGGCTCGCGCGGCAGGCCCACGCCGTGCGCCTCGCGCAGCAGGTTGATCTCGACCGGCGACAGCCCCGCCGCCTTGCGCAGCAGGTTGGTGGTCGACTGGCCGCCCGGCGCGCGGTGCAGCCGGTCGGTCAGCTTGGCCCGGCTGAGATCCGGGGTCAGGTCGACCTCCAGGACCGCATCGGCGTCTTGGGCGAGCGCCTCGCGCAGGTCCGCCGACAGGGCGTAAATCGCACCGCCTTCGATCCCATAGGCAGCGACCATCGCCTCACCGCGCACGGTCCTGCCATTGAAGCTGAGCGCGATGTTCTTCATCGGCTCGCCGGCGAAGCGCTCGGCGAACATCGGGCTCCAGACGACGTCGAAGCCGGCGTTTGCGCTGCGGAACGGCGCGAGATCGACGCCCTTGTCGGCGAGCAGCGCGGCCCAGGAGCCGGTCGAACCAAGTTTCGGCCAGCTGGCGCCGCCGAGGGCCAGGATGACGGCGTCCGGGCGCGCGATCTCGACCACGCCATCGGCGCCGGCGAAGACCAGCTCGCCAGCGGTGTTCCAGCCGCGCCATTCATGCCGCAAGCGCAATTCCACCCCTTGCGAGGACAGCCGCGCCAGCCAGGCCCGCAGCAGGGGGGAGGCTTTCAGGGCCTTTGGGAACACTCGCCCGCTGGAGCCGACGAATGTCTCCTGACCTAGGCCCTGCGCCCACGCCAGAAGATCCGTGGGAGAAAACGCCTCGATCAGTGGCGCGAGCCACTCGGCGGCCGCGCCGTAGCGTTGGGTGAAGCTCGCCAGGTCCTCGGAATGGGTGAGGTTGAGCCCGCCGCGCCCGGCCATCAGGAACTTGCGGCCGAGCGTCGGCATCCGGTCGTAGAGCGTCACCTTCACGCCGGCGGCGCTAAGGGTTTCGGCGGCGATCAGACCCGCGGGGCCGCCGCCGACCACCGCGGCGGTCTTCACTGACTTGGACATCGGCGTGGTCAGAGGCCCTTCCGCCGCAAAAGTCCAGCCTCAGGGCGCGAAGCTGGAGCGAGCCTTCACGCCCCAATGACCCTCTTCGCAGGTGATCACATAGATGGAATCGAAGCCGCCGATGACGCTGCCGTCCTTGCGGTAGCGGGTGAAGCGGGTGTCGAGGTGCACCTTGTCGGGCCCGGCGTGGATCACCTCGCGCCGCTCCCAGGCCGAGTGGTCCCAGTCCGACAGCGGGCCCTTCTCGAACATCTGCGGTTGATGATAGCCGGGCTCGATGATCGTCAGGGTGTTGGAGGCCAGCCGCACGCTGGGGAAGTTGAAGGTCTTCTCGAATGCGGGCAGGTCGCGGGCGTTGAAGGCGGTCATGAAGGCGTCGGTGACGGCCATCGCGGCGGCGATTTCGGTCTCGTAGCTCGGCATGTCATCTCCCCTTGTCAGGGCTAGCTTCGCACGTTTATTTCTGCGGCGCTTGCGCCCCGGAGCACGATTTCCGCGTTGTAAGGCTTGCCGTAGACGCTTGCTTGGCCTCTAAGGCGCGCCCGCGCTCTTTTTGTGTGTGGCGCGAACCTTCAAGGACGACCATGGCCTTCCCTAACATCCATCCCGCCTTGGCGCGCGCGCTCGCGAGCCAGGGATACGAAAATCCCACCCCGGTGCAGGCCGCTGTGCTGACGGAGGAGGCCGAGGGCCGCGACCTGCTGGTCTCCGCCCAGACGGGCTCTGGAAAGACTGTGGCCTTCGGCCTCGCAGCCGGCCCCACCTTGCTTGGCGAAGAGCAGTGGTTCGGCCAGGCCGGTCCGCCGCTGGCGCTGGCCATCGCCCCCACCCGCGAACTGGCCATGCAGGTCGCTCGCGAACTGAGCTGGCTCTATGGCCAGGCCGGGGCGAAGGTCGAGACCTGCGTCGGCGGCATGGATCCGCGTCGCGAGCAACGCGCGCTGGCCGCCGGTTGCCACATCCTGGTCGGCACGCCGGGCCGCCTGAAGGATCACCTGGAACGCGGCAATCTCGATCTCGGCGCCCTGCGCGTACTCGTCCTCGACGAGGCCGACGAGATGCTCGACATGGGCTTCCGCGAGGACCTGGAGGAGATCCTCGACTCCTCGCCAGTTGACCGCCGCACGCTGCTGTTCTCGGCGACGATCGCCAAGGACATCGCCGCCTTGGCCAAGCGCTACCAGAAGAACGCCCTGCGCATCGACACCGTGCGCCGCGACGAACCGCACGGCGACATCGAATACCGCGCTGTCCGCGTCGCGCCGAACGAGGTCGAGCTGGCCGTTGTCAACGTGCTGCGCTTTTTCGAGGCCCCCGGCGCGCTGGTGTTCTGCAACACCCGCGACGGCGTGCGCCACATGCATGCGGCGCTGCGCGAGCGCGGCTTCCAGGTCGTCGGCCTGTCGGGCGAACTCGGCCAGCGCGAGCGCTCCGAAGCGCTGCAGGCGCTGCGCGATGGTCATGCGCGGGTCTGCGTGGCGACCGACGTCGCCGCCCGCGGTCTCGACCTGCCGGACCTCGGCCTGGTGATCCACGCCGACCTGCCGATCAACAAGCCGGCCCTGCTGCACCGCTCGGGTCGCACCGGCCGCGCCGGCAAGAAGGGCACCTCCGTCCTGCTGGTGCCCTACACCCGCCGCCGCAAGGCCGAGCAGCTGCTGGCCTCGGCCGGCGTCGACGTCCACTGGCAAGGCCCGCCGACCGCCGACGAGATCAAGGCCAAGGACCAAGCCCGGATGCTCGAGGACCCGATCCTCACCGAGACCCCGGCCGAGGAAGACCTGGCCCTGGCCCGACTGGTGCTGGAGACCCGCAGCGCCGAGCAGGTCGCCGCCGCCTTGATGCGGCTCTACCGCCAGCGCCTGCCGGCGCCGGAAGAGCTCTATGACGACGCCCGCATGCGCGACGCGCAGGCCCGCGATCGCGATCGCCCGCAACGCGGCGAGCGGTGGGAGCCGTCGGACCGCGAGGACGGCCCGGTCGGTCGGCCGCCGCGCCTGGCGCCGGAAGACGTCTCCTGGTTCCGCATCACCGTCGGCCGCGACAAGAACGCCGATCCCAAGTGGCTGATCCCGATGATCTGCCGCCTGGGCCACGTCACCAAGAAAGACATCGGTTCGATCCGCATCTTCGATCGCGAGACGAAATTCGAGATCTCGAAGGAAGCCGAGGGCAAGTTCGCCGCTGCGGTGAAGGCGACGGTCGACGACGAGATCAAGATCGAAGCCTCGGGCCCGCCCGGCGGTCCGACCTCGCCGCCGCGCGGCGGTCCGCACCGGAAGGGCCCGCCGAGCGGCGACCGTCCGTTCCGCAAGGGACCGCCCGGCGAAGGCAAGCCGCCCTTCCGCAAAGGCGCGGCCGGCGAAGGCAAGCCGTTCGGCAAGGGCCCTCCGCGCGACGGCGGCAAGCCCGCCTTCAAGGGGCCGCCGGGTTCGCCCGGCCCAAAGGCGGGCAAGCCGCCGTGGAAGAAAAAGGGCAACGACCAGCGCAAATAGCCGTCTTGGTCCGGTCACAAAATCAGTCCTAGGCTGTGATCGCGCGTTCCCCTGAGGGGCGCGCGGCAGGGACGAAGGCGCCAGCCGGATGACCGAGACCGAGAACGATCGACGCTTGGCCCGCCTGCGCATCGTCGCGAGGTGGGTTCCGGCGGTGCTGCTGATCGGCGCGGCCGTCGCGCTATACGCCAGCGGCTTGGCGACCCTTTCGTTCGACAGCGTTCAGGCCAACGAGCTCCGCCTGCGCGGCGAGGTCGCGGCGGCGCCGTTGGCGGCCTTGGCGGTGTTCATCGCCCTCTATGCCGTCGCCACGGGCGCGTTCGTGCCGCTTGGCCTGGTCCTGATGCTGGCCGGCGGCTTCCTGTTCGGGCCGCTGATCGGGGCGCTGGCGACCATCGTCGGTTCGACCCTCGGCGCGATCATGACCTATCTGGCGGCCAGGTTCGCAGCCGGCGACCGCATCCGCCGCTTCCTGACCGGCGGGCGGTTCCGCGGGCTCATGGAGGGCTTCGACCGCGCGCCGTTCCGCTATCTGCTCACCCTGCGCCTGGTGCCGCTCAGCCCGTTCGGCCTGGTCAACCTGGCGGCCGGCTGCGCGCGCGCGCCGTTCCGCGCCTATGTGGCCGCCACCGCCGTCGGCGCCGTGCCGTATTCGCTGATCTACAGCTATCTCGGCGCAGGCCTGGGCCAGGCGTTCCTGGGCGGGCGAACGCCGGACGCCAGTCTGTTGCTGCGGCCGCAGGTGGCGCTGCCGCTGGCGGCGCTGGGCGCGCTCAGCCTGCTCAGCGGACGGCTCAAGCGTCGCGAGCAGCCGCTGTAGGCGCTCGACTCCGCCGCCTGGCGCGGCCCATGATCGGGGAGCCTCTCGGAAGGAGCCCCTCATGCCGACCAACCGTCAGTGGATTTTGCGTCGCCGTCCCGCCGGGGAGATCGTTCCGGACGACCTGGAGCTGATCGAGACGGTGACGCCCGAACTGCACGATGGCGAGGTGCTGGTCCGCAACATCTACCTCTCTCTCGACCCGACGAACCGAATCTGGATGAGCGACCAGGACCAGTACCTGCCGCCGGTGCAGATCGGCGAGGTGATGCGCGGCGGCGCCATCGGCGTGGTCGAGCAGTCGCGCAACGCTGCGCTGCCGGAAGGGGCCATCGTCAATGCGGGCCTCGGCGGCTGGCAGGACTACGCCGTGGTGCACGAGGGCATGGCCCGGCGCGTACCGCACCTGACCGACGTGCCGCTGACCGCGCACATGAGCGTGCTCGGCGCGACCGGCCTGACCGCCTATTTCGGGCTCAACGACATCGGCAAGCCGCAGCCGGGCGAGACGGTGGTGGTCTCGGCCGCCGCCGGCGCGGTCGGCTCGATCGTCGGCCAATTGGCCAAACTCCAGGGGTGCCGGGTCATCGGCATCGCCGGAGGGCCCGAGAAGTGCCGCTGGCTGACCCAGGATCTCGGGTTCGATGGGGCTATCGACTACAAGTCCGAGGACGTCGCCGAGGCGTTGTCGCGGCTGGCCCCGAACGGCGTCGACATCAATTTCGAGAACGTCGGCGGCAAGGTGATGGACGCCGTCATCGGCCAGATGAACAATTTCAGCCGCATGCCGCTGTGCGGGATGATCTCGACCTACAACCGCGAGGGGGCTATCTCCGGCCCGACCGACTTCGGGCGGGTGCTGATGCACCGCATCCTGATCAAGGGCTTCATCGTCATCGACTACCTGCCGCGCGCGGCCGAAGCGATGGCCGAGCTAGAGCCGCTGGTGGCCGATGGCCGCCTCAAGTGGAAGGTCCACGTCGTCGATGGCCTGGAGAACGCCGTCAGCGCGCTGGGCCGGCTGTTCACCGGCGACCATGACGGCAAGCTGCTGATCCAGGTCTCGCCCGAGCCCCGGCACGCCTGACGCCGAAGAGGGGGCGCTAGGCCCCCACGCCTAACGCCGCCAACGCGCGGTCGCGGCTGGCCTTGTAGTCGACCTTGCCGTTGGGGGCCCGGCCGATGCTGGGCACCACCACCAGTTCGCGTGGGGCCTTGTAGGCGGCCAGGCGTGAGCGGACGTGGGCGGCCATGTCCTCCAGGCTGGGCGGATCGGCGCTCGGCTCGGCCTCGACCACCGCGCAGATGCGCTCGCCAAAGCGCGGGTCCGGCACGCCGACCACCACCGCGTCGCGCACCGACGGATGGGTCTTCAGCGCCTCCTCGACCTCTTCGGGGAAGACCTTCTCGCCGCCGGTGTTGATGCACTGGCTGCCGCGTCCGAGCAGCTTCAGGGTGCCGTCGAGATTGACCTCGGCCCAGTCGCCCGGAACGCTCCATCGCTGGCCCTCCATTGTCTTGAAGGTCTTGGCGCTCTTTTCGGGGTCCTTGTAGTAGCCGACCGGCAGGAAGCCGGAGACGGCGACCAGACCGCGTTCGCCCGAGCCGGGCTCGACGCGGCGGCCCTCTTCGGTGAACACGGCGCAGTTGGGACCGAGCATGAAGGCCGCCGTGGCCGCTTCGGCGCCGGGCGCCGAGGCCGAGGCCCCCAGGCCGACCGCCTCGGACGAGCCGAACGAGTCCATGATCATGGCGTTGCGCGCATGGCTGAGCAGGCCGCGCTTGTTCTCCTGGCTCCACATCGAGCCGGACGAGCTCATCGCCTTGACGTTCGACAGGTCCCAGCGGCCGGGGTTGGCCTCCAGCGCTTCGAGCATCGGCGTCGAGAAGGCCAGGCCGACGATGACGATGTTGTCGGCCTTCAGCCGCACCGCCTCGTCCCAGAGCTCCATGGCGTTGAAGTGCCGGGAGGGGAGACTGGCGACCGCGCCGCCGATGTTGAGCGTGATGAAGGCGGAGAACTGGCCGGTGCCGTGCATCAACGGGCAGCAGACCAGGGTGGTCGGCGACGGATAGGTACCAAGCCGCGCGTCGAGGTCGCCGACCGCTTCCAGCGGCGGCAGGCCCATCAGCGCGTGCCCGCCGGACCCGATGACGTTGAACAGGTCGTCCTGGCGCCACATCACGCCCTTGGGCATGCCGGTGGTGCCGCCGGTGTAGAGCAGCAGCAGGTTGTCGGGCGAGCGGCCCCAGGGCGCCTTGACCGGGCGCTGAGCTGGCGGCGCGGCGACGATCTGGTCGTAATCGTCGGCCCAGTCGGGGACCGGGTGGCCGGGCTCGGCGACTGCGATCCAGCGCTTCACGCTCGGCAGCTTGGCGCGCAGCGGCGCCAGCGTCTCGGCGAACCCGGCGTGGAACACCACGGCCTGGGCGTCGGCGTTGTCGAACAGATAGGTCAGCTCGTCGCCGCCGTAGCGATAGTTGGTGTTGATCGGCGCGACCCCGGCCTTGAAGGCGGCGTAGTAGGTCTCGAGGTATTCTGGGCCATTGTAGAGGTAGGCGGCGACCTTGGCGTCGGCGGTGATCCCGTAATCGACGAGGTGGGCGGCCAGAGCGTCGGCGCGGGCGTCGAACTGACCCCAGGTGACGACGCGATCGCCCTGGATCAGGGCCGGATGGTCAGGCTGTCTGGCGGCGATCGCCTCCCAGACGTCAGCGAATGTCCACGCGCTCACGACGTCACCTCCCAATGTCTTTATTTTGGGAGGAAGTTGGGGGTCAGCGACGGCTAGGTGTCAACGTTGACCCCAGGGCAGGGGCGTCAGGCCGCGCGGTGCAGGCCGCGGATGTCGCGGAACGAGACCAGACGCTGGGCGTGCTCGTCCCAGAGGGCCAGGCGCGCGTTCTTGAAACTGTCCCACAGGCCGATGCGGCTGACGTCGTGCAGTTCGGGATGGTCCTTCAGCACCTGCGGCAGGCGGTAGAAGGGGATGCGCGCCGACAGGTGATGCACGTGATGGATGCCGATGTTGGCGGTGAGCCAACGCAGCGGCTGGGGCAGGTCGTAGTGCGAGCTGCCGTGCAGGGCGGCGTCGTCGCGCTTCCACTCGCCGTTCCGCGACCAGGACACGCCCTCGTACTGGTGCTGCACGAAGAACAGCCAGACGCCGATCGTGGCGGCGATCACCATGGTGGTGAAGTTGACGAGGATCACCGGCGCCACGCCGAGCAGCCACATCATCACCCCGACCCCGACGGCGGCGATCGCGGTGTTGCCGAGGGTCGAGGCCCAGGGCCGCCAGCCGTCCTTCATCAGGCCGATCGGCAGACGCTGCTGCAGGAAGAAGACGAAGGTCGGGCCGAGGCCAAACATCACCGCCGGATTGCGGTAGAGCCGGTAGCCGAGCCGGCGGATCGGCGACAGGGCCAGATACTCCTCGACGGTCAGCATCTCGATCACGCCCAGGCCGCGGCGATCGAGGTTGCCGGAGGTCGCGTGGTGCATCGCGTGGGTGCGCCGCCAGTAGTCGTAGGGCGTCAGGGTCAGCAGGCCGATGGCGCGTCCGACCCAGTCGTTGGCGGCCTTGTCCTCGAAGAACGAGCCGTGTCCGCAGTCGTGCTGGATCATGAACAGCCGAACCAGGAACACCGCCGCCGGCACGGCGAGCAACAGCGCCAGCCACCAGAACCCGAAGTGGAACGCGGCCCAGCCGAGGCCCCACAGGCCGGCCAGGATCGAGGCCGTCAGCACCAGTTCAAAGATGCTGCGCGACAGGCGGGGGCGCTTGTACGCGGCGAGCTTGCGGCTCCAGTCGGCGGGCTTGGGATCGGTCACGAGGTCCAGTTTCCGTCACGGGGGCGATGGCGTTCTGCCGCCAGAATGCGGTGCTTCTGCGACAGCACCTTGAACGCGGCGGCCCGCATTACGGCGAATTATCTGGCCGCGCCATGCCCATATTCTTGTCGCGGGAGCGACGTCCCCCGTAGTGTCCGATCACTTTGTGACATTTTGGGGGGCGGACATGCACAGTCGCCGACAACTTCTTCTTTCCGCCGGCGCGCTGGCCGTCCTGGGCGGCTGCGCCAGCAAGGCAGCGGCCCCCGCCGTCGTCACGTCCCAGCCCGCTGCGGCGGCGCCTGACGCGGCCGCGCAGCTCAACGCCTTCCTGGAAAAGATCTTCGAACAGGCGCTGGACGATTCGCCGCAATTGGTCACCGGGCTCGGCCTCGACAAGGGCGCCCGCGCGCCCGCCAAGTTCAAGCTCGACGACGCCTCGCTGGCCGAGAAGGCTCGCGCCAAGGCGCTGAACACGGTCCAACTGGGCGAGCTGAAGGGCATCGACCGCAGCGCGCTGACGGGTATGGCGGGCGTCAACTACGACAGCGTGCTGTTCAACCTGGAGACCGCCGAGGCGGCCAACCAGCGCTTTGACTACGGCTTTCTGGGCGCTGGGCAGCCGTACACGATCTCGCAGCTCAACGGCTCGTACCAATCGACGCCGGACTGGCTCGACAACCAGCACCGCATCGAGACCAAGGAAGACGCCGACGCCTACCTCTCGCGCCTGGCCGACTTCGCCAAGGTCATCGACGACGAGGTCGAGCGGGCCCGAAAGGACATTGGAGCCGGCGTGATCCCGCCGGACTTCATCATCGCCCGCGCCTTGCCGCAGATGCAGGGCATGCTGGTCGCGCCCGAGGCTTCGGGACTGGTGACCTCGGTGGCGCGCCGCGCCCAGGAGAAGGGCATCGCCGGCGACTACGCCGGTCAGGCGGCCAAGATCTACGCCGAGCAGGTCGCGCCGGCGCTGGAGCGCCAGATCGCGCTGTTCAAGGAGGTCCAGGGCAAGGCCTGGCACGACGCCGGCGTTTGGCGCCAGCCGGACGGACAGGCCTATTACGAGCAGGCGTTGCACGGCTCGACCACGACGCGGCTGAGCGCCGATGAAGTCCACAACATCGGTCTGGAGCAGGCCAAGGCGCTGCAGGCGCGGGCCGATGAGCTGCTGAAGGGCCAAGGCCTGACCAAGGGCGGGGTCGGCGAGCGGATCCAGGCGCTCTACAAGGACAAGCGCTACCACTACCCGAACACGGACGCCGGCAAGGAGAAGCTGATCGCCGACCTGATGGATCTGGTCGCCGCCACCAGCAAGCGCCTGCCGGAGTACTTCGGGACGCTGCCCAAGGCCCCGCTCAAGATCCAGCGGGTGCCCAAGGCGATCGAGGCGGCCGCCCCGGGCGGCTACTACAACCAGCCCAGCCTGGATGGCACGCGGCCCGGCATCTACTGGCTGAACCTGCGCGATACGGCCGAGTATCCGAAGTGGGCGCTGCCGACGATCACCTACCACGAAGGCGTGCCGGGCCATCACCTGCAGCTGTCGCTGCAGCAGGAGGCTGACCTGCCGATGATCCGCCGCGCGACCTTCCTGTCGGCCTATGGCGAGGGCTGGGCGCTCTATGCCGAGGAACTGGCCCGTGAGATGGGCGTGTACGAGGGCGATCCGCGCGGCGAGATCGGCTACATCCAGGCGGCGCTGTTCCGCGCCGCGCGCCTGGTGGTCGACACCGGGATGCACGCCAAGCGCTGGAGCCGCGAGAAGGCCATCGAGACGATGACCACCATCAGCGGCACCCCGACCACCGCCTCGACGACCGAGATCGAACGTTATGTCGTCTGGCCCGGCCAGGCGTGCAGCTACATGGTCGGGAAGCTGGAGTGGCTGCGGCTGCGCGAGAAGGCGAAGTCCGCCCTCGGCGCGAGCTTCGACATCCGCAAGTTCCACGACGCTGGATTGCTGTCAGGGGCGATGCCGCTGACCGTGCTCGAGGCGGTGGTGGATCAGTACGTGGCCGGCGCGCGCGGCTGACCCTAGGCGAGACGGCGGTAGAGACGTTCGATCTTGCCGCCGGCCTCGTAGCTTCCGACGTCCGCGAACCCCAGCTTCGCCATGACCCGCTGGGAGCCCCGGTTCTCGGGATGCACGGTCGCGGCCAGAGCCGGCAAGCGCACGGTCGAGAAGCCGTGCTCCATCAGCCGAGCCGCGGCTTCCGTGGCGATCCCGCGGCCCCAGGCGTCGCGGCGCAGGCGATAGCCGATCTGGACGTCGTCCGTCCCCGGCAGGGGCGTGAGGAGAGCCCAGCCCAGCATGCGCTCGGGCGCGGTCTGCTCGAACAGGCTCCAGTATCCGAGGCCTTCGCCGAAGTCGGTGTCGATCTGGGCCGACAGGTGTGCGCGCTGGCGCTCCGGCGGCCAGACCGCGCCGAGATAGCGCATGACCTCAGGGTCTGAGTTGATCGCGATACTGTCGTCGAGATCGCTGGCCTGACGCGGCCGTAAGATGAGGCGATCGGTCGTAAAACGCGGCTGGACCATCAGCCCCAGCTATCGACCGATCCGACGCGGCGGGCTGCAGGGCGGCGAGCCGAGGCGACGGCGGGGACGGGCGCGGGGCTGCGAGCCGGGATCTCGCTTGGCGCGCCGTAGAGCCAGCCTTGGGCGAAGTCGACGCCGGCCCGGCGGACGGCGTCTTCGGCGGCGGCGTTCTCGACCATCTCGGCGATGGTCCGCACTTTCAGCTCGGCGCACATGCGGACCAGGTGGCGGATGAAGGTGCTTTCGCGGCCGCCGTGCTGCAGTTCGCGGATGTAGCGGCCGTCGATCTTGACGATGTCGAGGGTCAATTGCTGCAGATAGGCCAGCGACGCGGCGCCGGCGCCGAAGTCGTCCAGGCAGACCATGCAGCCCTCCTGGCGCAGCGCCGAGAGATGGCGGTCGGCCAGGGCTAGGTCGTCGATGGCGGCGCTCTCGGTGATCTCCAGCAGCAGCCGGCCGGCGACGTTCGGCGATTTGGCCAGCATCTGTCGCACGGCGTTGATGAACGCGGGGCTGATGATCGTGCGGCCGGAGACGTTGGCGGCCAGCTTCAGGTCCGGTTCGGCGCAGAGCCGGACGATCGTTTCCTCGACCACGGCGATGTCGAGCGGCTCGATCATGTCGAGCTCTTCGGCCATGCGGATCATCGGATAGGGGCTGGCGCTGTCGCCGAAGCGGACGAGCACTTCGTAGTGATGCAGGGCCGATCCGGCCTTGAGGTCCACCACCGGCTGGTAGACGAGCCGGAAGCGCTTGTCGTTCACCGCCGCGCCAAGCACCCCGACGTCGGCGAGGGTCTTCTTGATCGAGCGGTCGACCATGTCGTTGAGGTCGAGCGATGAGCCGTCGCCGACGCCTTCGGAAATGAAGTTGTCCAGCGTGTAGCGGATGGCGCGGGCGAGCTGGGCCGGCGAGGCGGTCGATTGCAGGCTCATCAGCCGCGCGTTGGCGCTCAGGGCCGAGGCGGAGTCCGAGGTCACGCCGGCGATCAGACGCTGGACCAGGGCGTCGACGCCTTCACCCTTCTGGCGGACGAGCGCGAAGCGGTCGGCGCCGAGGCTGGCGGCCGTCGAGCCGCCGTGCGATTGCGCGCGCAATCCGCCGATCAGGCGCTGCTCCAACGCCATGAAGGCTTCGGGCCCCAGCCGGTCGCGCAGGGTCTCCAGGCCGCCGAACTCGAGAAACGCCATTTCCAGCTCTTCGCCGGTGGCGCGCGCGGCCTCGATCAACGCGCCGGTGGCCGCCTCGAAGCCGGACTTGTCATGCAGGTCGTGGCGGGTCTTGGGCTGGGCGCGGCTCAGAGCGCAGGAGATCGCGCCGCCGTTGCCGGGCATCTTGAAGGCGGTCATCGAAGCGGCGCGGTCGCCGTCGTTCTCACCGGCCAAGCCGACGACGATAGGTCCGCCGCGACCGCCGTCCTTGAGGCCGCTCAGCAGGGCCGCGACCATCATGCGATCGCGCGGGTCGATGAAATCACGCCAGGCGCGGCCGACGAGATCGGTTTCCGCCGACCCGGACAGGGCCTCGCTCGCCCCGATCGCCAGGGCGATGCGGCCGTCCGGCGCCATCTCCAGCAGGAGGTCTGCGCTCGCGAACGCGAAGCCGAGCAGGCGCTGAGGGGCAAGTGACAAGCGGTGGGCTCCATCCCGCGGGAAGCGCCGCATACTTTACCGACGCGATTAATTTCACGTTGAGACCAAGGTTCGCCATAAATGCGGCGGATCGCGGGGGCTTGTCGCCCTAGGTATTTCGGAGGGGTGAATGCGCGAACGACCGACGGCGAGGGTGCTGTTGTTCGACGACAGCGGCCGCATTTTGCTCCTGAAGGGGCGTCTGCCGAACCGCCCGGCTCACACCTCGTCATGGTTCACCGTGGGCGGCGGGGTGGAGCCCGGCGAAACGCTGATCGAGGCGGCGATGCGCGAAATCGCCGAGGAGACCGGCTTCGTCGAGGGCGTGGAGCTCGGCCCGATCATCTGGGTCCGCGAGTCCGTCAGCGCGCTGGTCACCGGCGAGACGGTGCTGTTCAAGGAAAGCTACATCGTCGCGCGATGCCGCGGCGGCGAACCGACCCGCGATGGGTGGGAGCAGTACGAACGCGACCTTATCGACGACATCCGCTGGTGGAGCCTGGACGAGATCGCCGCCACCAGCGACCGTATCTGGCCTGAACGGTTCTGCGAGCTGATCGGCGCGGCGGCCAGGGGCGAGCATCCGGACGAGCCGCTGGTCATCAGCATCGATTGACGGCGCGCTGGGGGGAACAGATGATCATCACCGCCATCGCTGCGGCCGCAGCTATCCACACGGGCTGCGATCTCGAAAAGCCTAGCGGCGGGCCCGGCTGCGCGCGTGACGCGGTCGACGCCCTGAAGCTCAACGACCTGCAGGCCGTCGGCACCCACAACTCCTACAAGCAGGCGATCGCGCCCAAGCAGATGGCGCTGTTGCGCGCGGTCGACCGCAAGCAGGCCGACGGGCTCGACTATGCGCATCCGCCGTTGGCCGCGCAGCTCGACGCCGGCGCGAGGCAACTCGAACTCGACCTGCTGAACGACCCGCAGGGCGGGCGCTACGCCTCGCCCCTCGCCATGAAGATGGCGCCGGATCTGCCGTACGACCAAGAACCGCTGCGTGCGCCGGGCATGAAGGTGATGCACGTCCAGGACATCGACTACCGCTCGAGCTGCCCGCGGTTCACGGACTGCCTGCGGCAGATCGCCGACTGGTCGAAGGCGCACCCCGACCATCTGCCGATCCTGGTGCTGCTGAACCTCAAGGAAGACCGGCTGAAGGTCCCGGGGACGGTCGACCCGCTGGCCTTCGACGCGGCGGCGATGGATGCGGTCGACGCCGAGATCCGCTCGGTGTTCGCCGAGCGCGGCCTGATCACGCCCGACAGCGTCCAGGGCCGCCACGCCAGCCTTCGCGAGGCGGTGACGGCGGGCGCCTGGCCGACGCTGAAAGCGGCGCGCGGCAAGGTGATGTTCGCGCTCGATGCGCCGCCGGAGCAGGTCGCCGTCTATCGCGGTCAGCGCCGCTCTCTCGAAGGGCGGGCGATGTTCGTGAACATCGACGAAACCTCGCCGGCGGCCGGCTACATCACGCTGAACGAGCCGCAGCAGCAGGCAGCCCGCATCGCCGCGGCGGTGAAGGCGGGGATCATCGTGCGCACCCGCGCCGACGCCGATACGGTCGAAGCCCGCAGCGGCGACGGCGCTCGCCGCGAGGCGGCGTTCGCCTCGGGCGCGCAGTTCGTCTCGACCGACTACATGTCGCCGGACGCGCGCTTCGGGACTTACCGCGTCGAACTCCCTGGCGGCGGCGTCGCACGGCCCAATCCGCTCCGCTAGGGACGAGCGTCCGGATACTGCGGCAGGTCGTCGGTGATCGGCCACCACGGCGCTTTGGAGTCGACGTAGAAGTGGAAGCCCAAGGTCGCGCCGGACGGCGCGTCGAGCGTGCCGGCGCGAAGCCGCATCGCGCCTGGCTTGCTGGCCAGGCGGCTGAACAGCGGGCCCCCGCAGCGGCGGCAGAACACCCGTTCCTTGCCCGGCGACGACTCGTAGGCGGTCAACTGATCCTCGCCGCTGAGCAGGCGGAAATTGGCGGTCTCCAACGGGATATTGGCGCCGAACGGACCGCCCTGGGCTTTACGGCAGTCGCTGCAATGGCAGAGCTGGATGGGCGGCAGATCGCCGTCCACCTCGTAGCGAACGGCGCGGCAGAGGCAGGATCCGGCGTGCATTGGTCAACTCCTTGAAACCTTGACGCGAGCATTAGGGTTAAGGGCGCAGAAACTAACCAAAACCGTTTACGGGACCTTGACGGAACATTGTTATCCCTCCGCGCATGACCCGTTTTTCGATCCAGTACGAGGAGCCGTCGCCGCGTAAGCCGCCGCCCAGCGGCTGGGTCCTTCTGCGCGTCTTCATGTGGACCCTGCTGTTTGCGTGTCTCGGCCTCTGGAGCTGGGCGATGCTGGCCAAGTAGCGACTTGGCCCGCAGCTTGCGGTCACCGTTCTCCGACAGGGCAAGACGTCCCAACGGAGGACACAATGCGGTTCACTTTCGCCGAAGAGGCGCCGGTCGTGCGGCGCAATCCAATGCTGACCTTGGCGCGTCGCGCCTTCGATTTCGTGGTCATCGGGGCTGTTCTCTACGCCGCCGTCGAGACGGTGGTCTTCCTGCGCGGCATGGTCGGCTAGGGCTGTCATCGGCCTGTCACGTCCGCGTCGCATGACCGCTTCGAGCAGCGCTCGGGAGGTCGTCGATCCATGGTGCAGGCCAGCGCCTTTCTGTGGGCGTATGTGTTCGAGGGCGGCCAGGCGCGGCCGCTGACCGACGCCGTTCTGGACTTACAACTCCCCGACGCTTGGGTCTGGACCCATTTCCCGCTGAGCGACCAGCGGGCGCGGCTGTATCTGCAGGACTTCAGCGAGATGCCGGATGCGGCGCGGGACATGATCCTGCGCACCGAACAGCGCGTGCAGATCCAGTTCAGCGGCGCCTGGGCCTACGGCGTCCTCCCGGACTTCGAGCGTGATCTGGACGGCCGGGCCAACGGCGCCGGCCGCCTGATGTTCGCCCTCAGCGGCCGTCGGCTTATCACCGCCCGTCGCCAGGCCCTGCGCGTCGTCGACGAAGTGCGGCGGGAGGCCGAGCGGGGCGAGCTGCTGGAGTCGCCGGCCGAGGCGGCGATCCGCCTGATCGAACGCTATGTCGACGTCTCCGAAATGCGGCTGCACGCCGCCGCCGAGGCCCTGGACCGCGTCGAAGACCGCATGCTGAACGGTCACGGGGAAATCGATGGCCTGAAGCTGGGCCCGACCCGCCGCGGACTGTCGCGCGACCATCGGGAGTATCTCGGCCTGCGCAGCGCCCTGCACCGCGCCTGCGCCCCGCGGGCCGTCCATGGCGTCGAGGCGCTGTCCTCACAGCTGCCGCGCCTGGCGCAGGAGGCCGAGGACCTCGACCGCGAGGCGGCCAGCTTGCAGGAGCGTGCCCGGCTGATCCACGAAGAGATCGACACCCAGATAACCAGCGCCACCAACCGCAGCATGAAGGCGCTGACCGTGATGTCGAGCCTGCTGATCCCGCCGACGGTGATCGTCGGGGCCTTCGGCATGAACCTGGAAGGCATGCCGTTCGCCGCCTCGCACGTCGGCTTCGCGGTCGCCTGCGGGCTCTGCCTGGCCGTGGTCGGAGGCGCCTACTGGCTGCTGCGGCGCATGCGCATCATGTCCTGACGCCACGGCGCCCTGGCACGGCGCGGCGAACTGGTCTCAGTGGTCGTCAAAGACCGGGGAGAGAACGCCGTGAAACTGCTGAGCCTGACCCTTGCCGCCTGTCTGCTGGCCACGGGGGCGCATGCGCAAGCGCCCACCGTCGCCAAGGTCGGGGAGTTGCCCATCGCTTTCGACGATCTCGGCGCGGCGGTTCAAACCGTGAAGACCGCGGACGGCCGCACCGTCCACTTCACCGACACCGGCGAGGCCGGGTTCAGGCCGGTGCTGTTCATCGGCGGCACGGGCACCAGCGCCCGGGCGTTCGAGATGACCGAATTCCTCAAGTCGATGCGCAAGCAGCTGAAGCTGCGGTTCATCACGGTGGAGCGGAACGGCTTCGGCGACAGTCCGATCGCCGCCGGTTGGGGCTATGGCGACTATGTCGCCGAGGTGCGGGCGGTGCTCGACCACCTGGGCGTCCAGCGGATGGCCGGCGTCGCGATCTCCGGCGGCGGGCCGTACATGGCGCAGGTCGCCGCGGCGATGCCCGAACGCTTCATCTCGCTGCACCTGCTGGCCGCGGCCACCCAGCGTCCGGACGGCGATCCGATCTGCAAGCTGAGCGCCGAGCAGCTGACCGGCGTCATGAAGGCCCAGGTGCAAAACCCGAAGGTCTGGTGGGGCTTTCCGAAGGACAGCCCCACCCACCAGATCCCCGGCTTCGCCGACCGCGCCTATGACGAGGGCGCGCGCGCCTTCTACATTCGCGGCCAGATGGGCGATCCGGCGCCGGAGGTGGCGGAGATCATGCGCTACTGCGGACCGGCTCCGGACCTCTCCGCGGTGAAGGCGCCGGCCTTCATCTATCAGGGCTCGGCCGACAAGCTGGTGACCGCGGACACCGCCGAGCGGTGGAAGGCGCAATTGTCGAACGTGGTCGAGATGCGCCTCTACCCGGGCGAGGGGCACGACGTGCAGTACCGGCACTGGGACCAGCTGCTGCTGGATGTGGCCGGGCATTCCCAGCTCACCGTAGTCTGCGCCTCGGGCCGCTCGCGGGCGGTTCCCAAGGCGCATGCCGATCAGATGCTCAAGGCCGGCGCCACGCTGGGCGTCTGCGCCTGGACCAGGCCGGCGGCCGGCTAGGCGTTGGCCTTGGCGGGCTCGCCGGGGGCGTCGGGATCCTGGTCCTCGATGTCCTCGAGCTCGCCCTCCCACTTGGCCACCACCGCGGCGGCGACGGAGTTGCCGACCACGTTGGTCGCCGAGCGGCCCATGTCGAGCAGGTGGTCGACGCCGAGCACGATGGCGATCCAGGCTTCCGGCAGGCCGAAGTAGGTGAGGGTGGCCATGATCACCACCAGCGAGGCGCGCGGCACGCCGGCGATGCCCTTCGAGGTCACCATCAGCAGCAGCAGCATGAAGATCTGCTGCTGGACCGTCAGGTGCACGCCGTGCGCCTGGGTGATGAAGATGGTCGCGAAGGTGCAGTAGAGCATCGAGCCGTCGAGGTTGAACGAGTAGCCCAGCGGCAACACGAACGAGACGATGCGACGACGCACGCCGACCTTCGGTAGGGCGTCGAGGATGCGCGGGTAGGCTGCTTCCGAGCTGGCGGTCGAGAAGGCCAGCAGGGCCGGCGTGCGGATCACGCCGAACAGCGGGATCACGCGCCTTCCGATGACGAAGAAGCCGGCGATGAACAGCAGCCCCCACAGCACGCCCATGGTCGCATAGAAGCCGACGACGAACTTGCCGTAGACCGCCAGCATCGCCAGGCCCTGCGTCGCGATGGTCGAGGCCAGCGCCGCGAAGATCGCCAGCGGGGCCAGCTTCATCACGAACTCGGTGACCTTCAGCATGATCTGGGCGCCCTGCTCCACCAGGACGGCCACGGCCGGCGCACGGTCGTCGACCGCGGCGACCGCGGTGCCGACGAACAGCGAGAAGACGACGATCTGCAGGATCTCGTTCTTGGCCATGGCGTCGACGATCGAGGTCGGCACCAGGTGGGTGATGAAGCCCTTGAGCGTGAAGGCGTCGGTGCTGGCCGCGGTCGGCGCGGCGGCGGCCGCGGTCTCCAGATGCAGGCCGGCGCCCGGCTGCAGCAGGTGGACCATGAGGAGACCGACCAGCAGGGAGACGATCGAGGCGCAAATGAACCAGCCCATGGTCTTGGCGCCGATCCTGCCGACGGCTGCGGCGTCTTCCATGTGGGCGATGCCGGCCACCAGGGTGGTGAACACCAGCGGCGCGATGATCATCTTGATCAGCCGCAGGAAGACGTCGGTGATCAGCGACAGGTTTTCGGCCGCGCCCTTGGCTTGTTCGGGGCTGAGGAACTGGTTGCAGGCCCACCCGACCCCCACGCCGAGCACCATGGAAAGGACGATCAGCAGGGCGAAACGGCGGTTCATAGGCGGCTCACGGCTCGTGGAAAGCGGTCGGCGCGGGCGGGCCGCGAATTCCGACTTTCCATCAAGACGCACGCAAGGCTCGGCGCCTCATGCCAAATCGTCGCCCGGCCATAACCTTTCCGTGGGCGAGCCCTAGGTCGGGGCGATGTCGAAGGCGATGGTCGTGCGCACCTGGTCGCCGCCGAACGGGACGGTGCCGTGCCACATGTACGAGGGGAACAGCGCCAGCAGCCCGGGCTCCGGCCGCACGAAGTGCTCGGCCTCCAGCGTCGGCCGGGTCGGGATCGGCGGAGCCCCGAAGCGTAGCCAGCCGGCGCGGTCGGCTTCGTCTCCCAGTGCCTGCGGCACGTCGATGTAGCAGGCCGAGGAGATCCAGCCCTGCGGATGGATGTGGTCGACGTGGAAGCCGCCGGGCCGCAGCCGCACCGACCATGCGCCCAGCACGCGGTGGCCGCCGCCGTTGCGGCTGCGGAACATGTCGTCGCCTCCGCCGACCGCGGCGCGATACGCGGCGATCGGGCCTTCGACCGCCTGGAAGAAGGCGCGGATGACCGGATGCTCGGAGGCGAGCAGGTTCTGCGAGGTCTGGGTGCCGCCGCGGACCGATTGCTCGACCGGATGGGCCTGCAGGGCGTGCAGCTCAGCCAGCGCGACGCGCAGGTCGGCGAGATAGGCCTCCAGGCTGCTCCACCCATCGGGCGTGTCGATGGTCTGGGCGCGCACCAGCGCGCCGTAGTCCCAGAGGCCGCGGTAGCGCGCGTCGCCGGCCGCCCGCCAGGCCGTGGCGAGGGCGGCGGCGGCCTCCTGGTCGACGGGGTTCTCGATCAGCAGCTGCTCGGCGATGCGGGCGGCCTCGGTCGTGTCGCCCAGCGCCAGACAGGCATGGGCCATGGCCCGGCGCGCGGTCGGATCGCGGGGGCTGCGGGCCAGCACCGCGGCGCAGAGCTCGCGGCTGCGTTCCGGCGCGGTGTGCAGCGAAAGCGCCGCGGTCTCCAGCGCCAGTCGCGGATCTCCCGGAGCGGCCGCCAGCGCGCCCTGGGCGAAAGCCAGGGCCTGGGCTTCGCCGGCGACATGGTTCAGCAGCCGGATCTTCACGCCCGCCAGCATCGGCCGCACTGCGGCATTGGCGGTGGTCAGGGCGGCGTCGATGGGGGCCAGCGCCAAGGCCGCGTCGCCTGAGCGCATCCAGATCAGCTGGCCAAGATCGCGCAGGGCGTCGGCATAGGCCGGACGCCGGGCGACGGCGTTGCGGAACGCGGCCTCCGCTTCCTCGAACCGCCGCAGCCCTTGCAGCGCCCGGCCGTAGACGAGCCAGGTCTCCGGCGCGTCGAGTCCGAGCGAAAACGCCCGTTCGGCTTCGGCTGCGGCCTCGCGGTCGCGGCCCGCGTCGCCCAACCCGGAGGCGACGTTGTGGGCGGCGACGCCGCTGCCCGAGTTGAGCTCCGCAGCGCGCTGATAGTCGGCCAGCGACTCCGGCTTGCGGTCGAGCGCCTTCAGCGCCGCGCCTCGCGCCGAGAGCGCCTCATGCCACGGGCGCTCGCCCTGGGCGAACGGCCGGGCGAGCATCTCGGCCTCGGCGGCGCGGCCTTGCCCGGTCAGCAGCCGCGCAAGGGCGACGGCGGCCTGGGCGCAGGCCGGGTCGCCCACGAGCACGGCGCGATACAGCCGTTCGGCTTCCGGCAGCCGGCCGGCGCGACCCAGGGCGCGCGCCTGATCCAACGCCTGGGCGGTTGCGGCCGGGAGTGGGGGCGGGGCGGCGAGCAAGCGTCTCAACTTCCGTTCACTGAGCATTCGCGAGCTCGGCGCGCGAGCGTGCGCGCCCATTGTGCGAAGCACGCTGCACGCCTGTCCAGTGGGCGCCGGGCGATCAGGCGCGGCGCAAAAGCCGCACTCCGGAAGGCCGCGGCGCCGCGCTGCGAAAAATTACAGATCGGACATGTGGGTCCTTGGAACCCCTGCGTCTTGGGGTCCGGACGCGCGAGGGGTGCGTCGTCAAATAACAAGGGCGGACGGATGAATTCGAGTTCTTTGAAGTGGCTGATGGTGGGGGGCGTCGCCTACGGCGCGCTGCTCGCCGGCGGGGTGGCCCATGCGCAAGATACGACCACCGCGGTTGAAGAAGTGGTCGTCACCGGTTCGCGTATCGCCCGGCCCGACTACGTCGCCAACAGCCCGATCGTGTCCGTCGGCCAAGCGGCCATCGAGAACACCGGCCAGGTCACCGTCGAAAAGTCGCTGTCGCAGATGCCGCAGTTCACCGGTTCGTTCGGTCAGGGCAACACCGGCTCGACCTCGACCGGCCTGAACGGCGGTCAGTCGTACGCCTCGCTGCGCGGCCTCGGCGCCAAGCGCACCCTGATCCTGATGGACGGCCGTCGCCTGCAGCCGTCGAACCCGGACGGTTCGGTCGACCTCAACACCATTCCCGAAGCCCTGATCGAGAACGTCGAAGTCATCACCGGCGGCGCCTCGACCGCCTACGGCTCGGACGCCACCGCCGGCGTCGTGAACTTCCGCCTGAAGCGCAACTTCGAAGGCATCACCATCGACAGCCAGTACGGCATCTCGGAACACGGTGACGGCGAATCCTTCAAGGCCTCGCTGACCGCCGGTCGGGCGTTCGACGAGGGCCGCGGCCGCGCGGTGATCTCGGTCGACTACACCAACCGCGACATCGCCCTGCAGAGCGCCCGCGACTGGAACGTCTTCCGCCTGACGACGCCGGGCCTGTCGACCATTCCGCAAGGCACTGTGCTGTTCGGCGCCAACCTGCCGACCCTTGCCGCCGTAAACGGCGTGTTCGTCGGCAAGTACGGCACGGCCGCCCTGCCGGGCAACGCCGCCCTCCGCTACACCGGCCAGATCGGCTTCAACACCGACCAGTCGATCTTCTCGACGGCCGGCGTGAAGGTGCAGAACTTCCGCGACCCGCAGACCAACGACGCCTACATCGTCAATTCGAACGCCTCGGGCACCCAGCAGCAGGTCAACTTCGGCTACGACGGCGCCTCGATGCAGTCGGACCTCGACCGCTACTCGGTGTTCGGCAAGATCGACTACGACGTCACCGACAACATCAAGTTCTTCACGCAGTTCACGTTCACGGACTACGAGTCGGTCGGCATCTCCAACCCGACCCTGGCCTCGAACGTCTATGGCCTGACCGTCCCGGTCTCGAACCCGTTCATCCCGACCGACTTCCGCGGCATCCTGGCCTCGCGCACCACCCCCGGCGCCGACTTCACCTTCTACAAGGCGCTGAACATCCTGGGTCCGCGGATCCAGCGCTACGAGTACACCGTCTATCAGCTGACCAGCGGCCTGTCGGGCGAAGTCGGCTTCAAGGACTGGACGTGGGACGCCTACGCCTCGTTCTCGAAGGCCAAGTTCGACAACGAGCAGACCGGCGGCGCCAGCGCCAGCGCGGTGAGCCGACTGCTCCGCAGCCCGACCGGCGGCACCGAGTACTGCGCCGGCGGCTGGAATCCCTTCGGCAATCTGACGCCGTCGGACGACTGCATCCGCTACATCAGCCGCCGCACGCTGAACCAGAACGAACTGGAACAGCGCATCGTCGAAGCCAGCGTCCAGGGCGGCCTGTTCGAACTGCCCGCCGGCGAGATCCGCTTCGCGGCCGGCGTCGACTATCGCTCGAACGAGTACACCTTCACCCCGGACAGCCAGCTGAACCAGCCCGACGGCACCTCGGACGTGCTGGGCTACAGCGTCCTGCGTGACGCCTCCGGTTCGGTCGACACCTACGAAGCCTTCGGCGAACTGCTGATCCCGCTCGTGAAGGACGTGCCGTTCGTCAAGGAGCTGAACACCAACCTCGGCTACCGCTTCTCGGACTACTCGTCGGTCGGCGCGATCAGCACCTACAAGATCGACTTCGACTGGTCGGTGATCGACAGCCTGCGCTTCCGCGGCGGCTATAACCGCGCCATCCGCGCCCCGAGCGTCGGCGAACTCTACGCGCCGGTTTCGACGGGTTCGGTCGCCATCGGCACCGCCGGTCCGACCAACACCGACGGCGACCCCTGCGACGTCCGCTCGTCGTTCCGTCAGGGTGCGAACGCCGCTCAGGTCCGGGCGCTCTGCCTGGCCCAAGGCGTCCCGACCGCGATCATCGACAGCTACCAGCTGGGCACCGCGCAGGTGTTCGCCCTCACCGGCGGCAACCCGGACCTGCAGGAAGAGACCGCCGACACCTTCTCGTTCGGCGCGGTCATCCAGTCGCCGTTCGAGCACCCGCTGCTGAGCCGCATGTCGGCGTCGATCGACTACTACAGCATCAAGGTGAAGGACGCCGTCGGCAGCCTGCCGATCAAGAACTCGTTCCAGTTCTGCTACAATGCGGGCGGCGCGAACCCGACCTTCGATCCGACCAACTACTACTGCCAGCTGATCGCCCGTAACACGGCGTCCGGCGTCCCGCTGAACCCGGTTCAGCCGCTGCAGAACCTTGGTCAGTTCGAAACCACCGGCATCGACTTCCAGTTCGACTGGAACATCGATCTGATGGACGTCGGCCTGAGCGACGACGCCGGCTCGCTGGCGTTCAACGTCTCGATCGGCTGGCTTGACCAGTTCAAGATCCAGAACCTGCCGAACGCGGCGACCTACGACTACGCCGGCACCTGGGGCACGGCCGTCGAAACCAGCGCCGGTCAGGCTCACCCGGAGTGGAAGTCGGTCACCTCGGCGACCTACACCCGCGGCCCGGCCAGCGTCGGCCTGCGCTGGCGCTATATCAGCGAGATGAAGAACTCGGCCACGGTGGTCACCCCGACCAGCACCGCCCGCGGTGTGAAGGCCTACAACATCTTCGACCTCAACGGCCGCGTGAAGCTGCCGTGGGAGACCGACCTGCGCTTTGGCGTCAACAACCTGCTCAACCAGAACCCGCCGCAGGCTGGCGACACCGAGTACAACTACGACCAACAGAACTACGACGTCATGGGCCGCACCTACTACGTGGGCGTGCGCAAGCGTTTCTAGGATTAACGGAGACAGGGGCGGCCCCACCGTCCCTGTCGCCACAAGCCGCTGCGTCCTTGGCGGTGAAGGGCGTCGGTCGAAAGGCCGGCGCCCTTTCTGTTGCGCGATCGTCGCCGACGAGGCGGCGCAAAAGAAAAGAGCGCCGGACCCGAAGGTCCGGCGCTCCTGACGCGCCGGGCGTCGCCGCCCGGCGCCAAGCGTCCTGGGGACGCCTATTTCTTCGCTACGGCCGGGCCGTAGAGCAGGCCGTTGAACAGGAACTTGAAGGTCCCGTACGACTGCGCCCGCTGGGTCACTTCCGGGCCCATCACGAACAGCTTGCCCTTGCCCACGTCGATATCGAGGACGCCGGTCGAGCCCTTGAGCTTTTCCTGACCGACGGCCCAGCCGCTGCGCAGCGGAGCATCGGTGTCGAACCACGAGACGCGCGCCACGCCGCTCGCCGAAGCCTTCAGGTTGAAGGTCGGGCTGCGGTCGAAGAACACGTCCACGTCCTGCGGGATGCCGTAGGCGAGCGGCTGGCGGTTATCGACCTTGGCGCGCAGCACCGAACCCGGAATGTAGAATTCCTTGTTCGACAGGCCGACGATCTTGTCGCCGTCCTTCTTGGCCACGGCCACTTCGACCGGCGCGCCGATCACGGTCGCCAGGCGCGAGGACGAGCCGATGGTGATCACCGTGCCGCCGTTCTTGGCGAAGTCGGCCACCTGCGGCAGCGTCTTGTCGTCGGTGATCGCGCCCAGCCACGGGTGGAACTCGGCCGGGATGTTCTCGGCCTTCGGCTGCGGGAAGCCGCGGCCGGCCCGGAACGGGCCGCCCTGCGGCGCCGGGATCACGCCGTCGGCGAAGACCAGGACGTCGTAGTCCTTGGCCAGGTCGCCGGCGTCGAGACGCTGCGGGTAGACCACCTCGAAGGGCGCTTCGAACTGCTCGAACAGCCAGCGGTTCCAGCCCGAGGGCATCGAGCCCCCATAGACGTCGACCAGCCCGATGCGGACCGGCTTCAGCGGCAGGGCCTCGCCGGCCGGCTTGGCGCCGACGGCGAAGGCGTCGATGCCCAGGTCCTTCACGCCCTTGGCGATCACGGCCTGAGCCTCGGCCGAGGCCGGAACCCAGATCGCGCCAGGACCGAAGCTGTCCTTGCCCGCCTTGGCGCCGTCCTTCAGCCAGAACACCGGCTGACCCGCCTTAAGCAGGCGGTTGGTCAGGGTGAAGCTCTGGTTGGTCTCGTGGCTGATCAGCCAGCCGGCCTTGCCCGAACCCTTCACCGAACCGGCCTGCACTGGCACGAGGTCGGGCAGGCGTTCGGTCGGAGCCTCGAAGCCGTCCAGGATGCGGTCGAACTTGATCCCCATCTGATAGGCCAGGGTGTAGCCGGTGATGTCGTACGGCGCCTTCGGCGGGCCGCCCGGATACTCGAGGTCGTGCGGGTGGTCCTGCGGCTCGAACATGTCCAGCACATGCGGGCGATAGGCCTGGGCGGCCTTCACCACGTAGGAGCCGGCCGGATAGGTCTTGGCGCCGACCTTGAACGGCTTGGTGGCGCGATCGACGTCCACGCCGGTCTTGATCAGCGCGTTCACGAACGCGGTGACGGTCGGCATGTCGGCCTGGTCCGACGGGATGATGAAGCCGCGCGGATCGCGCTCCTCGGGCTTCTGCAGCACGCTGTAGAGCTTCGGATCGACCGCGCCGGCGCGGCCGAAGAACGAGGCCATCATTTCGTCCTCGGCGCCGGGCTTGGCGTTCTTGGCCGCCTCGTTCAGCTCGTCGATCTTGGTCGGCGTGGTCGTCCAGCTGTCCTTGGAGCCGCGCTCGATGCTGTTCGCGCCCATCTTGTAGATGTTGGACAGCAGACGTTCGCGGTTGCGCGAGGCGTAGTCGATGACCGCGCGGTTCATCGTCCATTGGTACTCGACGGTCTGCGACAGGTGCCAGGTCTGCGGGGCGATCGGCATCGGCCGGTCGCCGTTCGGCAACTGCAGGTTCGGCACCAGCTTCACGGACTCAGGAGTCGGGCCGCCGATGATTTCGGTCAGCAGGCCGATCGAGTTGTGGAAGTAGGCGATCGAGCGCTCCATCCCGTTGTGCCAGGTGGAGTACGAGGCCGCGCTGCGTGCGCCGGAGCCGGGCTTGTCCTCGGCGACCAGGCGGCTGTGCATCGCCATCCCGACTTCCTGCAGGGACGTCATGACCAGCGGGTCGTAGTTGTAGTTGAACGGGTCGCGGAAGGGCGGAACGAACACCACCATGCCCGTCGGACCGGTCTGGTGCTGGTTGAAGATGATCTGCGGGAACCACTCGCGGAAAAGCTGCTTGTTGACGTTGGTCGTCTCAGCCATCTGCGACATGTAGCTGTCGCGGTTGTTATCGTGGCCCACGTACTTCTGGTACAGGCGCGGGATCGAGTTGAACTCGCGCTTCTTCGGGTCCTCGTGGCGCATGTACCAGTCGGACACCAACTCCATGCCGTCCGGGTTGTCGTGCGCGAACAGGATGATGACGTCGTCGAGCATCCGGAGCGTCTCCGGATCGTTCATGGTCAGCATCCGGTAGAGCACCTGGATCTGGCCCTGCGAGGTCACAGTCTCGGTGGCGTGCAGACCGGCGTCGATCCAGACCACCGCCTTGCCCTCGGCCGCCAGCTTGGCGGCTTCTTCCTTCGACAAGCCCTCGGCCTTGGCCAGGCGCTTGGAGATGGACTTGTAGTGGTCGAGCTTGGCGAGGTTGGCGGGCGAGGAGACCACGGCCATCCACTGGGTGCGGCCCTCTTCGGACTTGCCGAAGTCGACCAGCTTGATGCGGTCGGATTGCGAGGCGAGGGTCTTCAGATAGGCCTCGTAGGCCGTGTAATCGGCGAGGAAGTAGTCACTGCCCGGGTTCTGGGCGAAGGCTTCGCTCGGCGGGGTGATGCTCGCCGCGTTGGCGGCCCCACCCATGATCATGACCAGCGCCAGGGCGGCGCCCGTCATTGCGTGTTTTCGCGTCATTCCATCCCCCGTCTCGATTGCCAGAACTGGCGGTCCCACAAATGGACCTGCCTCAGTAGACGAGACGCAAGCTGGCTTCGATTCCGCACCTGCAGTTGCGGATCAAAATTCAACGCGACGAGGGGATACCGCGGCGTTGAAAAGACGGGGGCCGGCGCGGCCGGCCCCCGCATGCGGCTTACTCGGCGCCGCCGGCCTTGCGGTAGTCGAGCGGCGGCTTGCGATCGCCAACCATCGACTTGTAGTTGAAGTCCGCGCCCTGACGCTGCTTGAGCTCGGCCTTGGCCTGAGCGATCAGCTCCGGGTTCGACAGCAGTTCGGCGCCGGTCAGCGACAGGGTCTTGGCCGCGACGGCCGCGCCCTTGAGGCCGATGCTCATGCCGGCCGCCGCGACGTTCTGCCAGCTGTGGCCGGCCGAGCCGGGCACGAAGGTGGCGGTCGAGAGGCCCACGGTCGGGGTGACCCACGAGACGTCGGCCACGTCGGTTGAACCGCCGCCGGCGTCGCCCGAGGTGTCGGCGTCCTTGTAAGCCTGGATCTTGCCGACCGACGACAGGTCGCCGCCGCCGTTCGGCAGGGACTTGGCCAGTTGCTGGGCGAACTTGGTCTCTTCAGCGGTCCAGGTGATGCCGCCGACGTCGCTCAGCGACTGGTACATCACCTTGCCCAGCACGTCGTTGGGCAGCAGGTTGTAGACGCCGCCGGTCTGTTCGAACTCGACCTTGGTGCCGGTGATCATCGCCGCGCCGTCGGCGGCCTTCTTCACCCGGTCCATCACGTCCACGACGATCTTCGGGTCGGCGTTGCGGACGTAGTAGTAGACCTCGGCGAAGTCCGGCACGACGTTCGGAGCCTTGCCGCCGTTGGTGACCACGTAGTGGATCCGGGTGCGGTCCGGGATGTGCTCACGCAGATAGTTGTTGGCGACGTTCATGATCTCGACGCCGTCCAGGGCCGAGCGGCCGGCCCACGGAGCGCCCGAGGCGTGGCTCGACTGGCCGTAGAAGCGGAACTTGCCGCTGATGTTGGCCATCGAGGTGCCCTGGTTGGCCGAGTTGGTGTTGCCCGGGTGCCAGTGCAGGGTGATGTCGACGTCGTTGAACAGGCCGTCGCGGACCATGTAGACCTTGCCCGAGCCGCCTTCTTCGGCCGGCGTGCCGTAGACGCGCACTTCGCCCTGGACCTTGTTGGCGACCATCCACTGCTTCAGCGCCACGGCGCTCGCCACCGAGGCGGCGCCGAACAGGCTGTGGCCGCAGCCATGGCCGTTGTCCTGGCCGGCGATCGGTTGCTTGGTGGGGACGGCGGCCTGCGACAGGCCGGGCAGGGCGTCGAATTCGGCGAGGATGGCGATGACCGGGCCCGTGCCGTTCTTGAAGCTGGCGACGAAGCCGGTCGGTTCGCCGGCGACGCCGGCCTGGACCTTAAACCCGGCGGCCTTCAGCTGATCCTGGAGGAGGGCGCTGCTCTTGGTTTCCTGATAGCCGAGCTCGGCGAAGCTCCAGATCTTCAGGGCTGCGTCGTTCATCTTCGGCGTGTAGGCGTCGACCGCCGCGGTGAGCTGGCTCTTGTCGGCCGCGGTGAGCGGGGCGGCGGTGGCGGCCGAGGCGGCAAGCCAGGCCGTAGCGCAGAGCGCGCTGGTCGCCAGCGCCTTCGAAATCAGTTTCATGGGTCCTCCAGGACGGCGGCGCATAGGGCGCGGCCGCTCCCCTTCAAGACGCAACGGCGTCTTGAATCCTCACTCCCCGGCGGGCGGGTAGAGGTCGATGATGTTGGGGGCGCTGTGGCCGGCCTTGACCATGCCGTAGGCCTCGAGCGTCGCAACGAAACCGGCCATATCGCCGGTCTTGAATCGTCCGCTGAGCGGGGTCGCTGCGAGATCCGCATCGGCGATGCGCACCTTGCGGGCCGAGTAGCGGTTCATTTCCTCAACGATGGACGCCAGCGGCCGGTTCTCGAACACCAGGCTGCCGTCGCGCCAGCTCGTCAGATCGGCGAGGTTGCGCTTCTCGACCGTCCACGGCGCGGCGCCGGTCTGGACCAGGTGGTGGCCGGGCGTCATGTCGACGCTGGTGTGGGCGGCCGCCACGCGGACCTTGCCCTCGACCAGGCTGACCGACCATCGGCCAGGATCGACGCGGACGTCGAACGCGGTGCCGAGCGCCGTGACCGTCCGTCCGGCGGCGGTCACGATGAACGGCTTCTCGGGGTTCTTGGCGACTTCGAAATAGGCTTCGCCCCGCACAAGGGTCAGGCCGCGCCGTTGGTTCCAGTCGGTCAGCTGCACTTCGGTGTCGGTGCTGAGCGTGACCTTGGAGCCGTCCTGCAGGGTGACGGTCTGCTGGCCGCCGACGGGCGTGCGATAGACCGCCAGCGCCTGCGGCGCAGCGGCGACCACCGCGGCCGGCACGGTGTCGATGCTTTGGCCTTGCCGCCAAGCGCCGTAGCCGAGCATGGAGCCGGCGGTGACGATGGTCGCCGCGATGCCGGCCGCCCAGCGCATGTGCGGACGCCGACGTTCGGCGGCGAGGTCGGCCTTCAGCGCTTCGCGCGCGGCCTGGATTTGCGGATCGTCCTTAAGGTCGCCGACACGGTCCCACGCGCCGCTGACCAGGGCCCAATCGTCCCTGTGGGCCGGATCGGCCGCCAGCCAGGTCTCGAATTCCTTCTGAACACCCCTGTCGTCGGGATGGCGCTGCAACCGCACGAACCACGACGCGGCGTCCGGATTACCGGAAAGACCGATTTGTCGTTGGTTGTCGTTCATCGATTTCCTGCAGCCGAATCGAGACGATCCGGAGAGCCTTGGTGACGTGCTTCTCGACAGCGCTCACCGAGATGCCGAGTTGCGCCGCAGCAGCCTTGTAGCTCAAGCCCTCGAAGCGGACGAGCATGAAAGCCGCGCGGGTGCGGGGCGAGAGTTGATTTAAGGCCTCCAGCGCCACGGAAGCTTCCTGCTTGGCCTGCAAAATCCGATCGGGAGACAGCTCGTCGAGCGGGTGGTGGGCTTCTTCAAGTTCGCAGTGCGCGCCCCGGCGCCTCACTGTGTCGCGGCGACGGCGGTCGAGCAGGACGTTGGTCGCGGTCTGGAAGATGAAGCTGGAAAGGTTTGTCACCTCGCCGCCCTGGCGACGGTTGTGCAGCCGCAGGAGTACTTCCTGAATCAGGTCGTCGATTTCGTGTCCGTCGGCCCTGCGCCGAAAGAAGGCGCGTAGGGCTTGCTGGTACGGGATCGACGCATGCGCCAATCCCTCCGGCTCGCCCCTGGCACCGGTCGTTTCCGCCCACGCCATGGAAATTTCCTGAACACCCCGAAATGTCTTATTGGCGTCATGGTTGTTGATGGGGGCGCCCAGGTCAATGACGTTTGGGAAGCCTCCACGTACGTTGCGGGGGCTGCTGTGTTTTCGTGCAACGGTGGGACGGTCGTCGGCGCCATGGGGGCGGAGAGCGGCAAAGAGCGCAGTGGTTGGCCCGCGGGGCTGGCTTTAAAACCGCGGTTGTCGGAAGGCCGTGGCGTTGGCGCGGAGCCTTGTAGCCGTTGAGTATTCTCCGTCTCGGGATCGTTGTTGCGTGCGCTTCGTCCGCCATGCTGCTTGCGACTGCGGCCGAGGCGGCCGGCCGGAAGACTCAATTTGCGATTCCCGCAGGAGCGCCGCTCGATCGCGCCCTGACCATGTTCTCGGCGCAGAGCGACCGCGACATCCTGTTCACGCCGTCCATGGTCGCCGGCCGCCGAAGCAAGGCGGTTTTTGGGCGGATGGACGCGGACGCCGCGCTCAATGCGCTGCTCCGCGGCTCCGGTCTCAGCTGGCGCGAGTTCCAAGGGCGCTACCTGGTCGAACACGCGCTTGCGCCAACGATCGAGGAACCTGAAGCCGAGATCGAAGGCCTCGTCGTCACCGCCCTGCGCCGTCCGACGCTCGATCGTCTGACGCCGATGTCCGTGCGGGCGTTCTCCGGCGAGGAGCTCACCCGGGCCGGGGCGGCCACCTTCAGCCAGGCGGCGGCCTTGATGCCGGGGCTCACCCAGACCAGCACCGGCACCGGCCGCAATCGATTCAGCCTGCGGGGCGTCTACGGTTCCGGCGAAGCGACTACCGCACTCTATTACGACGATATCCCGGTGACCGGCCCCAGCGGTACGACCGCCGATCCGGGCGGCTCCTCGCCGGAGTTCCTGCTGGTCGACATCGAGCGCATGGAGTTGCTGCGTGGGCCGCAGGGAACGCTCTACGGCTCCAGCGCCATGGGCGGGGCGCTCAAGGTGGTCTTCAAGCGGCCGGATCTGAGCGAGCCCAGCGGCTCGCTGTCGGCCGAAGCCTCGACCAATGCGGGCTACTGGGGCGAGGCCGAGACCCTGGTCGTCAACCAGCCGCTCGTGCAGGACAAGGTCGGCTTGCGGCTGGCGGCCTATCACCGCCGCGATCCGGGCTATCTTGAGAACCGTCGGCTGGGACTGAAGGGGATCAACGACAGCGCCACCTGGGGCGCACGGCTGGGACTAGGTTTCGAGTTCGACAACGATCTGCAGATCAACCTGACCGCGGCGCAACAGGACACCCGCGAAGGCGACACCAGCGGCGGCTGGGCCGGCGCGCCGCCGAACGTGTCCTATGGTTTCGTGCGGACACCCTTCGACAGCCGGATGACGATGTACGAGGGCGCGTTGTCCTGGCGCTTCTCGGGGGTGAGGCTCGCTGCCAACGCCGCATCCTACGCGTGGAAGAGCACGCGCCAGATCGACTACACCGGCACCTTGCAGAGCGAGCGGCTCAGCATCGACGGCTGCAAGCGCTATCTTCAGATCCCGATCGCCGGGACCTGCACGCCCTCGCAGCTCTCCGCCTACTCCACCTATGTCGACAGCCGCGCGCCGGGGCTGCTCTATCAGCCGATCGACCTCCACGCGGACGTCCAGGAGGTGCGGCTGCAATCGGATGAGCCCGGCTTCCTGGCCTGGACCGCCGGCGTGTTCCGCGAGGTGCGCAGCGACACCATCGACAGCCAGGTCATCGTCGGCGATCCGCTCACCGGCTTGCCGCGGCACGGCGACTTCACCGGCCGGCGCATCGTCGACAGCCGCCTGACCCAGCGCGCGGTCTATGGGGAGGTCACCCTGGGCGCGGACCGCGATACGTCCTTCGTGATGGGCGCGCGCCGCTTCGCCTATGACAAGCGGACCGAGGGCCGCGCCCTCGTCGTCAACGTGATCTCCAACACCTCCGAGGCCAACTTCCGCAACGGCGTCGAAGAGAGCGGCTGGAGCCTCAAGTTCCTCGCCAGTCATCGGTTCGGACCGTTGGCGATGGGCTATGCCCAGGCCTCCCAGGGCTTCCGGCCGGGCGGGGTCAACACCGTCCCGGGCCTGCCGCCGAACCTGGCGGTCTATGGCGCCGACTCGCTCTGGAACTATGAGCTCGGCCTCAAGAGCGCCTGGTTGAACAACCGCCTGGCGCTCAACGCGGCGCTCTATCACGTCGACTGGCGGGACATGCAATACACCGCCAACAGCACGAACGGGGCGTTCTCCTTCATCACCAACCTCGGCCGGGCGCGGGTCAACGGGCTGGAAGCCGACGTCAGCTTCGTCTTCAACCCGGCGCTGCGCGGGGGGGCGAACCTGGCTCTGACCGACGCGATCCTCACCAGCGACCAGGCCAGCGCCGACGGGGTGGGCCTGGGCTCGGCCGGCGACCGCATTCCGGCGGTGCCGCGCGTGGCGGCGGACGGCTGGCTGGAATATCGGCGCGACCTGGGCGGCGGGCTAGAGCTCTTGCTGCGCGGCGACGCAGCCTATGTCGGGCGCTCGAACAGCACGTTCGACCCGGGCGTCGGCAACGATGTGGCGCTTGGCGACTACTGGCTGCTCAACACCCGGGCCGCCGTGCGGGCCGCCCGCTGGACGATCGGCGCGTTCGTCGAGAATCTGACCGATGTCGATGATCCGAGTTTCGCCACGACCGCCCGCCAGCCGCTGACGATCGCGCCTCGGCCGCGCCGGTTCGGACTGACCGCCACCTACGACTTCTGAGACCTTGCTGGTCCTGCGTCAGTTCCGGACGTAGAGTGAATGTTGGCGCAAAAAGAACATCTTGTGAACCCGGAACAAAGCGCGTACGCCTTGTTCCGACGGACGCGGACGCCACTTGCGGGCACGGACTGTCGGGTTGGAATCATGCAACAAGGGGCGCCTTGAAATGAGTCAGTCGGCGTTAAAGCTCGTGGGACGAGAAGAAGGCGATAAGCAGCGCGCTCTGGAAGCGGCGATTGCACAAATCGATCGGGCCTTTGGCAAAGGCTCGGTGATGAAGCTGGGCGAAAAGAGCCATATCGAGGTCGAGGCGGTGTCCACTGGCTCGCTCGGGCTCGATCTGGCGCTCGGTATCGGAGGTCTGCCCAAAGGGCGGATCGTCGAGATCTACGGTCCGGAAAGCTCGGGTAAGACCACCCTGGCGCTGCACGTCGTGGCCGAGGTGCAGAAGGCCGGCGGCGTCGCCGCGTTCGTGGACGCCGAGCACGCCCTGGATCCGCAGTACGCCAACAAGCTGGGCGTCAATCTCGACGACCTGCTGGTCTCGCAGCCGGACACCGGTGAACAGGCCCTGGAGATCACCGACACCCTGGTGCGTTCCGGCGCCATCGACGTGATCGTCATCGACTCGGTGGCGGCGCTGACGCCGCGGGCCGAAATCGAAGGCGAAATGGGCGACCAGCTGCCCGGCCTCCAGGCCCGTCTGATGAGCCAGGCGCTGCGCAAGCTGACGGGGTCGATCTCCAAGTCCAAGACCCTGGTCATCTTCATCAACCAGATCCGCCACAAGATCGGGGTGATGTACGGAAGCCCGGAGACCACGACCGGCGGCAACGCTCTGAAGTTCTACGCCTCGGTGCGTCTCGACATCCGCCGCACCGGCTCGGTGAAGGTGCGTGACGAGATCCTCGGCAACAACGTCCGCGTGAAGGTGGTGAAGAACAAGGTCGCCCCGCCGTTCCGCGAGGTCGAGTTCGACATCATGTACGGCGAGGGCATCTCGAAGCTCGGCGAGATCATCGACCTGGGCGTCAAGGCCGGCGTCATCGAGAAGTCGGGGTCGTGGTTCTCCTGGAACTCGACGCGGATCGGTCAAGGGCGCGACAACGCTCGGGAATTCCTGAAGAACAATCCCGACATCGCCCAGCAGATCGAACGCCAGGTCCGCGGCGCCAAGGAAGCGATCGAGGAAGAGCTGCTGGTCGGGCCGACCGGCGACGAAGACGCCGAGGACTAGGATCCGCATCGCCGGGGCGGCCGCCACGGCCGCTCGGACCCGGACGCCTCCAACCCGACGTTCGGACCCGCCCGAGCCGGCTGAGCCCCCGCGCGGCCGCTTCGGAAGATGCGCAAGGACGCTTGGACGCACGTCGTTCAAGCGTCCTTTTCCTTTGCGGGTGTCGACAAAATCCGTAAACGGTCGCGCGCGGGGCGGCGCAACGGTGCGCGAGCCCTTATCTATTTTTTTCGCTTCAACGTCCGACGAGCCATGCCGAGCCTCAACGAAATCAGAGCTGCGTTCCTGGGCTACTTCGAGAAGAATGATCACCTGATCATTCCGTCGGCCCCGCTCGTGCCGCAGAACGACCCGACCCTGCTGTTCGTCAACGCGGGCATGGTGCCGTTCAAGAACTACTTCACCGGCGCCGAGACCCCGCCCGGTCCGCGCGCTGCGTCGTCGCAGAAGTCGGTCCGCGCCGGCGGCAAGCACAACGACCTGGACAATGTCGGCTACACCGCGCGCCACCACACCTTCTTCGAGATGCTGGGGAACTTCTCCTTCGGCGACTACTTCAAGGCCGGCGCGATCGAGCACGCCTGGACCCTGCTGACCAAGGAATTCAAGATTCCGGCGGAGAAGCTGTGCGTCACCGTCTACCACACCGACGATGAGGCGGCTGAGCTCTGGAAGAAGATCGCCGGCCTGCCGGACGAGAAGATCATCCGCATCGCCACCAACGACAATTTCTGGTCGATGGGCGACACCGGCCCCTGTGGTCCGTGCTCGGAAATCTTTTACGACCACGGCGAGCACATCCCCGGCGGCCCGCCCGGCAGCCCGGACGAGGACGGCGACCGGTTCGTTGAGATCTGGAACCTCGTCTTCATGCAGTTCGAGCAGTTCGCCGATGGGCGGCGCATCGACCTGCCCAAGCCGCAGATCGACACCGGCATGGGCCTGGAGCGCATCGCCGCGGTGCTGCAGGGCGTGCACGACAACTACGACGTCGACCTGTTCCGCACGCTGATCGCCGCCTCCAAGCAACTGGTCGGGGACGGCACGAACGGCCCCTCGCACCGGGTCATCGCCGACCACCTGCGTTCGACCAGCTTCCTGATCGCCGACGGCGTGTCGCCGTCGAACGAGGGCCGCGGCTACGTGCTGCGCCGGATCATGCGCCGGGCCATGCGCCATGCGCACCTGCTGGGCGCGGAAGAGCCGTTGATGCACCGTCTGGCGCCGGTCCTGGTCGCCGAGATGGGCGAGGCCTATCCCGAACTGCGCCGCGCCGAGCCGGTGATCGTCGAAACCCTGCGCCAGGAAGAGGAGCGGTTCCGCCGCACCCTGGGCCGCGGCATGACGTTGCTCGACGAGGCCACCGCCAAGATGAGCGCGGGCGACATGCTCTCGGGCGAAACCGCCTTCAAGCTCTACGACACCTACGGCTTCCCGCTCGACCTCACCCAGGACGCGGTTCGCAACAAGGGCATCAGCGTCGACCTCGCGGGCTTCGAGGATGCGATGAAGCGTCAGCGCGACCAGGCCCGTGAGGCCTGGACCGGGTCTGGCCAAGCCGCGCAGGCGGCGGAGTGGTTCGCCATCCGCGAGCGGCTCGGCGCGACGCAGTTCCTCGGCTACGACACCACTGAAGCAACCGGCAAGCTGCTGGCCCTGGTCGCGGGCGACGGGGAAGTCGAAGGTGCGACGACCGGTCAGACCGTGCTGGCGGTGTTCGACCGCACGCCGTTCTACGCCGAGAGCGGCGGCCAGGCCGGCGACGTGGGCGAGATCGAGTGGAACGGCGGCAAGGCCCGCGTGCTCGACACCCAGAAGCAGGCCGGCGACCTCTTCGTCCACGAGATCGAAGTGCTGCAGGGCGAACTGGCGGTCGGCGCGGAGGCGCGTCTGGCGGTCGATCCTGATCTGCGCACCGCGACCCGTGCCAACCACTCGGCGACCCACCTGCTGCACGCGGCGCTGCGCAACGTGCTGGGGCCGCACGTGTCGCAGAAGGGCCAGATGGTCGATGGCGAGCGCATCCGCTTCGACTTCAGCCACGGCGGTCCGCTGACCGCCGAGGAGATCGAGAAGATCGAGACCGAGGTCAACGCCGTGGTCCGCCAGAACCTGCCGGCCGAGACTGAGGTGATGGCGCCCGAAAAGGCGATCGAGGCCGGGGCCATGGCGCTGTTCGGCGAGAAGTATGGCGACTCGGTCCGCGTTCTCACCCTCGGCAAGTCGCTGGCGGGCGAGGGCGACTACTCGGTCGAGCTCTGCGGCGGCACCCACGTGGCGCGGACCGGCGACATCGCGATCTTCAAGATCGTCTCCGAGAGCGGCGTCGCCGCCGGCGTGCGGCGGATCGAGGCGCTGACCGGCGAGGCGGCGCGCCGCTGGCTGATCGAACAGGCGAGCGTCGCCAAGGCGCTGGCCGACCAGTTCAAGGTGCCGGTCGTTGAAGTCGCCGCGCGGGTCGAGGCGCTCGAGACCCAGCGCCGCAAGCTTGAGAAGGAACTGGCCGAGGCCAAGCGTCAGCTGGCCATGGGCGGCGGCGCCGGCGGCGCGGCTGCGGGCCCTGAGGACATCGGCGGGGTGCAGGTCATCGCGCGTGTGATGGACGGCGTCGGCGGCAAGGACCTGCGTCCCATCGCCGAGGAGTTCAAGAAGCAGCTGCCGGACGGCGTCATCGCGCTGGTCGGTTCGGCCGAGGGCAAGGCGGCGGTGACCGTCGCGGTCACTGGCGCGGCGGCCGGCAAGTTCAGCGCCGTGGATCTCGCCAAGGCGGCGGTCCAGGCGATGGGCGGGCAAGGCGCGGGCGGACGTCCCGACTTCGCCCAGGGCGGAGCGCCCGACGGCGCGAAGGCCAACGAGGGCCTCGCGGCGATCAAGGCCTTGCTGGGGGCCTGATTCGGCTCAATGGGGTTCTGAGGAGGGGGCGCTGATGCGCCCCCTTTTTTTGTCGATCGCCCCTGGGTTAACCCTGATTTGCAAAAAAGCGAACGCCGCTCGGCGAAACGTAAAATTTGCATACCCGTGTGAGGCGAGTGGCGTTGCCAGCGATTGCATTAAGCTCTAGTTCACCATCCAGAGGGGCGCCTTACGGGGCGCAGGATCAACGTAAGGATGGGTTCAATGTTCAAGTATCTGCCCGCTGCCGCCGCTGCGCTGGCGCTCAGCTTCGCCGCCGTTCCGGCCGCTGAAGCCGCGACCGTTTTCTCGGGCGGCGTCAATAATGTCACGTCCAACAGCACCGATCCGGGCCTCGTCGTCCAGACCGGCAACTACAACACCTTCAGCCTGCCGCTCGAAGTCGGCGTGACCAGCGCCCCGGTCGGCCTGTTCTCGATCTGGACCAACGAAGGCTCCATCAACCCCGACGATTGGGCCCACAAGCCGATCTCGGTCCAGCTGCAGTTCACCGCGCCGACCGGTCCGTGGTCGGGCGGCCCGATCACCGGCGACACCTTCGGCATCAACGGCTTCCTGGTTCAGGGCGGCCACATCGAGTGGGATGGCCCGGCCATCTACACCTTCGGCAACGGCGGCAAGCTCGAAGTGTCCCTGAAGGACACCAACTTCAACTGGGGCCTGTTCGGCACCAACCCGGGCCAGAAGTACGGCGCGGTGGTTGAAGCCAACTTCAAGCTCATCGACCTGCCGTCGGCGGTGCCGGAACCGGCCACCTGGGCGATGATGATCACCGGCTTCGGCCTGGCCGGCGTGGCCATCCGTCGTCGTCGTGAGACGCTCGTCGCGGCCTAAATCGCGCGAACAGTCAGCAGAAAGGCCGGGGGTGACCCCGGCCTTTTTTGTTTGCGCCGCTCAAATCTGCACAAGTCGCGGAATTCATTGAACTTACGGCCTGCTAGGAGGCGAATTCGGCCAAGGACGCGCGCGCGTGGGGTGCCGAGGTTTGCCGGCGGGCAAGGGCGGACGCCCAATGAGGCCCCGTTCCCGCCGAACTCCAGCGGCGTGGGCCGGGGGCTCGGCGGGGCCTTACGCCGCCGCTCGCCGCGCATCGGCGAGAACGTCCGTCCCCACGGAGGAGGAGGGCCGCGAAACCCCACGCGGTCCTCCTTTGCGCTTGAGGTCTAGGGACGGGTGAAGATCGCGATCTTGTTGCCCGTCGCGTCGCGCACATAGGCCCCATAGAACGTCGTCGAGTCGGCTGGTCGCGGACCTGGCGCGCCCTCGTCGGCGCCGCCGAAGGCCAGCGCCGCGGCATGGGCCGCATCGACCGATTCCTTGTTCGGGCCGCGGAACGCGATCATGACGCCATTGCCGCCCCGCGCCTGTTGGCCGTCGAAGGGCGGACAGACGAAGGTGTTCGCCTCCTGGCCCTTCGGACCATAGCCGGCCCAGCCGCTGTCGAAGAATTGCCGTTCGTAGCCGATGGCGCCCAGCACGGCGTCGTAGAACGGCATGGCGTCCTCGACGTTCAGCGCCCCGATCGTAACGTAGCCGATCATGTCGTGCGTCTCCCTGATGTCAGGGCGCGACGCTAGTCTTGCGATGCGAACATAACAAGAACAAATGCTAATGCTGGATGCGGATCCGAGCGTGGTCCGGCGCGCCCAGGCCGCCCCGGCACGCCGCCGGCCGAAACGCCAGATCGTGGCAGATGCGGACTTCCTGCAGGCGATTGCCGTCCGCGACCTTCACATAGAGGCCGTTGCGGCGAAGGCTGCGGTTGCGGGCGAGGAAGGCGTCGCGGACGTCGCCGGCCGTGACCTCCTTGCCCGTGGGGAACGTCAGGCTCGGCGCGTCGATCGAACTCCAGAGCATCCGCGCCCGATCGAAATAGGCCTCCGGTGATGTCCAGCCGCACGTGCCGTGCGCGGCCCACTCGTGCTGCAGCAGCTCGGCGGAGGGGGTCATGCAGTAGTTCTTGCGGACGGTCGCGGCGTTGATGCCGGGGGCGGGCCCGCAGTAGCGGGGATGGCGCTTGCCCGGTCCGTTGGGCCACAGGCCATGGACCACGAAACCCATGTGGTTCTGGCGGCATTGAAACCGCGCCTCGGCGGAGCCGCCGCGGGTCCGGCACCACTCCGGCGACCAACTCAGGGCCAGCATGTACGAGGCGACCGGCATGCCGCGGACGATCTGGCGTTCCGGGGGGCGCTCGGCCGGCGCAGGCGTCACGTGGGCCGGCGGCGTGCAGGCCCGCAGCGGCGCGGCTGCGGCGAAGCCGGCCGCCGACCAGGTCGCCAGCAGGGTGAGGAGAAAGCCGCCCCTCACGCGCCGGCTTTGACGGGCAGGCGGATCTGCACGAGCTTCCAGGTGAACAGGCCGCGGCGCTCGAAGGTGAACACCACGCCCTGGTCGGCCGACTTCACGCCCTTGGCCAGCACCAGGAAGCGGGCGCGGTTGGGGTCCCAGTAGCGCAGGCGCGGAAACGCCCGGTCGGCGGCGTCCGCCGGCGCGGCGCCTGGCGCATAGCCGCGCGCCAGATCGTAAAGGCCGGCCGCGCTCAGATAGGGCTCGACCTGGGGCGGCGTCGGCACGATCGGCTCGATGGCGCGCTTCATCGCGCCGATCGGGTCAGTCCAGACATCGGGCGGCGGCGGGGCGGGGACGGCGCGCTCGGCGACCTGCGGGCGCAGCCCCTGGCGCACGGCGACGTAGTCGACCAACTGGGCCAGCGCCTGGCCGTCGCCGTCGCGGGCGGCGGCCTTGGTGGCCCGAAACGCAAAGAACGGCGCGGTCGCGAAGACCAGCGCCGTTCCCACGATCAGAGTGACGATCAAGCGGAAGACCGCGCGGGCAAGGCTCCAGTCCTCGCGCACGCGGTCGTTCATGCTCTTAGGCAGGCGACTTCGCCAACGCCGCTTCCAGATTGGCCGCGACCTTGTCGATGAAGCCTTCCGTCGTCAGCCAGCCCTGGGTGTCGCCGACCAGCAGCGCCAGATCCTTGGTCATCGAGCCGGCTTCGACGGTGTCGACGCAGACCTTCTCCAGGGTGTCGGCGAAGTGGGCGAGCTCGGCGTTGCCGTCGAGCTTGGCGCGGTGCTTCAGGCCCTGGGTCCAGGCGAAGATCGAGGCGATCGAGTTGGTCGAGGTCGACTCGCCGCGCTGATGCTGGCGGAAGTGACGGGTCACGGTGCCGTGGGCGGCTTCCGATTCCATGATCTTGCCGTCCGGCGTGATCAGCACCGAGGTCATCAGGCCCAGCGAGCCGAAGCCCTGGGCGACCTGGTCGGACTGGACGTCGCCGTCGTAGTTCTTGCAGGCCCAGACGAAGCCGCCGGACCACTTCAGGGCCGAGGCGACCATGTCGTCGATCAGGCGGTGCTCGTAGACGATGCCGGCTTCCTTGAACTTGCCGGCGTATTCGGCCTCGTAGACCTCGGCGAAGATGTCCTTGAAGCGGCCGTCATAGGCCTTGAGGATCGTGTTCTTGGTCGACAGGTAGACCGGGTACTTCCGCTGCAGGCCGTAGTTCAGGCAGGCGTGCGCGAATTCGCGGATCGAGTCGTCGAGGTTGTACATGCCCATGGCGACGCCGCCGCCGGGGAACTCGAACACTTCGTGCTCGATGGTGTCGCCGTTCTCGCCTTCCCACTTGATGGTCAGGCGGCCCTTGCCGGGCACCTTGAAGTCGGTGGCCTTGTATTGGTCGCCGAAGGCGTGACGGCCGACGATGATCGGCTGGGTCCAGCCCGGAATCAGGCGCGGGACGTTCTTGCAGATGATCGGCTCGCGGAAGACGACGCCGCCGAGGATGTTGCGGATGGTGCCGTTCGGCGACTTCCACATCTTCTTCAGGCCGAACTCTTCGACCCGCGCTTCGTCCGGGGTGATCGTGGCGCACTTCACGCCGACGCCGTGGCGCTTGATGGCCTCGGCCGCGTCGACGGTGACCTTGTCGTCCGTGGCGTCGCGGTGCTCGATTCCCAGGTCGTAGTAATCCAGATCGATATCCAGATGCGGGAAGATCAGCTTGTCCTTGATCCACTTCCAGATGATGCGGGTCATCTCGTCCCCGTCGATGTCTACGACGGGGTTCGCGACTTTAATCTTGGCCATGAGGGCAGAGCGCTCCGGGGGCGTAACGGCTAGGATAGGGTAGGGTAGATAGGGTAAGGGCCGTATACTAGGCCAAGGCCCGGACGCAAAGGGTGGGTCACCCCGTATTGACCTGGGATTAGCGCGATCGGGCAGGCGGCGCTTGCATTCTGCGCCCCTCGCATCTCAAAACGCGGCATGGAATCCGCCGCTCCGCCCTGCATCATCCTCAACGTGCCGCAACTGGCGCAGAACATCGGCGCCGTCGCCCGCGTGATGGCCAACTTCGGCCTGACCGACCTGCGCCTGGTCAATCCTCGCGACGGCTGGCCGCAAGAACGCGCTTGGGCGGCCGCGTCCGGGGCCGAATGGCCGCTGAACGCCGCGCGCGTCTATGACAGCGTCGAGGCGGCCATCGCCGACCTGCATCTCGTCTATGCCACGACCGCCCGCCCGCGCGAACTGCAGCTTCCGGTCATCGGACCGCGGGAAGCGGCGGCGAACCTGGCGCACGAGGTGGCGGAAGGCCGCTCCACCGGCCTGCTGTTCGGCGGCGAGCGCGCCGGGCTGGAGACCGCCGACATCGCGCTCTGCCAGGCGGTGGTCACGCTGCCGATCGATCCGCGCTTCCGCTCGCTTAACTTGGCCCAAGCCGTGGCGATCAACGCCTATGAGTGGCGCATGACGGTCGAATCGGGTGCGCCGCCGATCTTCCGCGAAGGCCCGCCGCCGGCCGACGCTGCGGCCATGCTCGGCCTCTACGAGCACTTCGAACGCGAGCTGGACGACGCCGGTTTCTTCCATCCGCCGGAAAAGAAGCCGTCGATGATGCAGAACCTGCGCTCGGCGCTGGGCCGCGCGCGGTTTTCCGACCAAGAGGTCCGCACCTTCCGCGGCGTGGTCACGGCGCTATCTAAGGGACGCGGGCGTTCCCTCGAGAAGCTGGCCCGCAAGAAGGCCGACGGAGAAGGCTGATGGCGTTGCGCGACCTGTTGGACCGTCTGGCGATCCCGATTCTCCAGGCTCCGATGGTCGGCGCGTCCCCCCCGGAAATGGCGCTGGCGGTGTCACGCGCCGGGGCCATGGGTTCGCTGGCGGCCGGCGCGCTCGCGCCTGACCAGATCGAGCCGGAGGTCGAGCGCCTGCGGGCGGCGACCGACGCGCCGTTCGGCGTGAACCTGCTGATGGCGCCGCGCGCCGAACCCGACGGCGTGGTGGTCGAGGCGGCGCTCGCCAGGCTGGCGCCCTGGTACGCCGAGCTGGGCGAGGCCTTGCCTGGCCATCCCAACAGTTTCGCGCCGGACTTCGAGGCGCAGTTGGCCGCGCTGACCCGCGCCGCCCCGCCGCTGGCCTCGTTCACGTTCGGCATTCTCGCCGCCGATCAGGTCGAGGCGCTGCACCGCGCCGGCACGATGGTCGTCGGCACGGCCACCACGGTCGCCGAGGCGCGGGCCTGGGCCGAGGTCGGCGCCGACGGCATCTGCGCGCAAGGCTTCGAGGCCGGCGGGCATCGGGGCCACTTCCTGGCCGATCCGGAGGCCAGCTTGGTCGGGACGCTGCCGCTCACCTCGCTGATCCTCGACGCGGTCGACCTGCCGGTCATCGCCGCTGGCGGGATCATGAACGGGCGCGGCGTCGCTGCGGCTCTGGCGCTGGGAGCCAGCGCGGTCCAGATGGGCACGGCCTTCCTGCTGGCCGACCAGACGGGGGTCAGCGCGCCCTGGAAGCGGGCGATCGAAGCGGCCGACGACGAAGTCACGCGCCTGACCCGCGCCTTCACCGGCCGCTATGCGCGCGGCATCGAGAACCGCTTCATGCGCGAGCTCCAGGCGCAACAGGACGAGGTCCCGGCCTATCCCGTGCAGAACCGCCTGACCCAGCCGCTGCGGGCCGCAGCCGCCAAGGCCGGCGATCCGGAGATGATCTCGCTGTGGGCCGGGCAGGGCGTGCGGCTGGCGCGTCCCGGCGACGCCGGCGACCTGGTCCGACAGTGGTGGAGCGAGGCGCAGGAGGCCGCCGGTCGGCTGTCACGACGCGCCGGGATCTAGCCCCGCTCCTGGCGAGCGCGGCTGTTTCACGCTAGGGTGGTCCAAGCTAACGCTTGAGGTGCGCCTGTGAAGATCTTCGCCCTGACCCTCGCGGTCCTGACCGTCGCCGCCAGCCCCGCCGCCGCCCAGGTGATGTGCCGCGACGATGTCGGCCGCGTCACCTGCTACGACATCTACGGCAACTCGGTGGTCGGCACGAAGGACGTGCTGGGCAAGGCGACCTGGGTCGACGAGTACGGCAACCAGGTCTCGGTCCGCCGCGACGTGCTCGGCAACCGAATCATCGAGGACAGCGACGGCAACCGCACCACCGTCCGCCGCGACGTGCTGGGCAACACGGTGGTCAGCGACGAGCGTGGAAACAAGACCAGCTGCCGCGTCGACCTGCTGGGTAAGGCGCGTTGCAAATAGGCGCAAACGCCTGCCCCGATTGACTCTTCGGCCTGCGGACGTCATACACCGCCCCTTCGCGCCGCCGGACCTCGTCCGGTGGTCTGCGATCTATGACGGGTGACCTGACGCCGCCGTTGAGATCGCGTTCCCACTTGCGGGGACGCCGGCCCAGGTCCGATTGAAAGAGACGAGTATGTCGAAGCGCCAGAGCGCCAAGTACAAAATCGACCGCCGGATGGGCGAGAACATCTGGGGTCGCCCGAAGTCGCCGATCAACTCGCGCGCCTACGGCCCCGGCCAGCACGGCCAGCGTCGCAAGTCCAAAGTTTCGGACTTCGGCCTGCAGCTGCGCGCCAAGCAAAAGCTGAAGGGCTACTACGGCAACCTGACCGAGAAGCAATTCTCGCGCACCTACACCGAAGCGGCCCGTCGCAAGGGCAACACCTCGGAAAACCTGATCGGCCTGCTGGAAGCCCGTCTGGACGCAGTCGTCTACCGCGCGAAGTTCGTGCCGACCGTGTTCGCGGCCCGTCAGTTCGTGAACCACGGCCACGTCCTGGTGAACGGCAAGCGCGTCAACATCGCCTCGTACCGCGTGAAGGTCGGCGACGTGGTCACCGTGCGCGAGCGTTCGCGCAACATGGCCCTGGTGCTGGAAGCCCTGCAGTCGGCGGAACGTGACACCCCGGACTACATCGAGGTCGATCCGAAGGCCATGAGCGCCAAGTTCATCCGCGTCCCGGAATTCGCCGAGGTCCCGTACCCGGTGAAGATGGAGCCGAACCTGGTTATCGAATTCTACGCGTCCTAATCGGCGCCGAAGACGATCTGCGAAGGCCCCGGAGCGATCCGGGGCCTTTTGCTTTTGGGCGATCTGTGGCCGAGTCCACGGATGAATCGTCGAGTAGTGCTTTTGGCGGGCCTGGGCCTGCTGGCCGGGTGCGCCACCGCGCCGACGGTCGTCACGCCGTCCGGGGCGTCTGCGCCCACGCATCCGGAGCTGGAGGCCGTCTACTCTGCGATCGCCGGGCGTGACGCGTTGACGATCCAGGTCGCCTCGAACGGCTGCACGCGGAAGGACGACTTTGCGTTCTACGTCGATCGCAAGGGGCTGGCGCCGACGGTGTCCTTCGCTCGTAAGCGCCTCGACCAATGCCGGTCGTTCGCGATGGGCAAGACGGAGCTGCGCTTCACCTGGGCCGAGCTTGGCCTGGAGCCGCGCGCGACGGTGTTCCTGCTCAATCCGGTGACCGCCTGGACCGGTCCAGGCGTCTAGCGCGTCAGGTGAAGCGCTCGATGATGTCGGGCGTCACACGCTTGGGGCGGCCGCTCGCGGCGTCGATCATGCACCACTCGGTGCGCGCCTGCGCGCACATGGCGCCGTCGGGGCCGTCGATCCGCACGAAGCGGTCGAAGCGCGGGCCCTCGGCGGTCTCGGCCACCCAGGTGCGGCCGACGGCCGTCTCGCCGGGCATCAGCGCGCGCCGATAGTCGATTTCGTGGCGCAGCACGATCCAGGCCCAGCGGGCCTGGTCCTCGGCCGGTTGCCGGGACGCCCAGTGCGAGGTCGCCATGTCTTGAATCCAGCGCACATAGACCACGTTGTTGACGTGGCCGTTGGCGTCGATATCCGACGCTGACGGCGTGAACTGGAGCGTGAAGACCTGGCGGCCGGGCGGCGGTTCGAGCAGACGGCTCACGCCGTCAGGACGCCCTGTTCCGTCAGCAGGGTCTTGAGTTCGCCCGACTGGAACATCTCGCGGACGATGTCGGCGCCGCCGACGAATTCGCCCTTCACGTAGAGCTGCGGGATGGTCGGCCAGTCCGAGAACGTCTTGATGCCGTCGCGCAGGTGCTCGCTCTGCAGCACGTCGACGCCGACGAAGTCCGCGCCGAGGTGGTCGAGGATCTGCACCACGACCGAGGAGAAGCCGCAGCGCGGTTCTTCCGGCGCGCCTTTCATGAACAGCACCACCGGATGGTCGGCCACTGCCTTGGCGATGAAGTCGTGGACGGGGTTGGCGGTCGCGGAGTCGGTCATGACTTGAGCCTTTGCGGCGAAGAATTCGTCCCAGAGCTAGGGAGCCCGAGCGCCGGGGTCAAGCGGCGGCGTCGTCAGGCGCGGCGCTGTGCGGCGATCTGGCCGAAACGGGCCATCTCGATCTGGGCGGCGACGCCGGTCGGCAGGTCCTTGTCGGTGACCGTGGCCATGCGGTCGACCATGTCGGCGCGGCCCGCCTCGAGCTGGATGGTCGCGAAGGCCGGCTCGGTCAGGGCGAAGGCCAGGCACAGCTCTTCGTAGGACCAGCCCGGCGTGTCGTGCAGGAAGCCGTAGACGTTGGCGCCGGCCGTGGGCTCGTGACGGCGCCCGCCCAGCAGCCCCCGGCGCATCGGCCGCTCGATCTCGCTGCGGGCCGAGGGCCCCGATTGCAGGCCGGTCGGGAAGGGATCGCAGCCGATCAGCGTCATGTTCGCGGCCGAGGCGTCGCGGATGCGGCGGCGCGTCTGCCAGTCCGACACCAGGTTGAAGCCGGTGGCCAGGACATCGAAGGTGTCGTTGGCGATGCATTTGTCGATCACCGGGCCCTCGCCGACCACGCCGATCTGCAGGCAGACGCCGGCGTTGCGCAGGTCGGCCAGATAGGTGAAGGCGTCCGAGGTCATGGTCTCGGCCGCCGTCTCGTCCAGCATCAGCAGGTCGAGATAGCCGGCGCGGGTGCGTTGGAGCGCGGCGCGGACATGGTCGGCGATGTCGCGGGCGGTGACGGCCCCGGCCGGATTGCCACGCAGGCGCCAGCCCAGGAAGATCAGTCGCCGCTCCACGACGCTGAGCGCTTCGCCCAGGCCCATGGCCAGGACGTCGGACCCCGCGGTCGCCTCGAAGCTGTTCACGCCGCTTTCCATCGCCGAGATGACGAGGCTGCGCCATGCGCCCGGTGAGCCCATGTTCGGCGCGTCCCGCAATAGCAGGCTGACGGCGGAAACCGCCTTTCCCGATGCGCCGAACGGACGGTAGCGCAAAGGGCGGGCCCTCCTAGGCCGGAACGGAGGTTTCGAGCGCCAGGGCGTGCAGTTCGCCGCCCACCTTGCCTTTCAGGGCCGTGTAGACGAGCTGGTGCTGCTTGACCCGCGACAGCCCGGCGAAGGCGGGCGAGACGATGCGCGCGCGATAGTGGTCGCCGTCGCCGGCCAGATCGTCGATGGCGATCTCGGCGTCCGGGAACGCTTCTCTCAGATTGGCTTCCAGGTCAGCGATGGACATGGGCATCGGGGGAACTCCACTCGGCGAATCTTTAGTGCGGCAGAAAGCTTAACAACCGCTGGATTGCCATATGGGTCCGCCGGGCGTCGCTCTCAGATCGCAGGCGCGATCTCGTCGTATCCGCGGTTCAGAAACTGCAGCAGGCAAAAGCCGTTGCCGAACGGATCGGCGAGCACGGCGATGCGGCCCCAGACGTGGGTGCGCGGCTCGGAATCCAGGGTGGCGCCGGCGGCCAGCGTCCGGGCGAGCGCGGCGTCCAGGTCATCGACCACGACGTCCAGATGCACCGGCGTCCAGTGGCGCACGTAGCGGCGCAGTTCGTCGCCGGCGCCGACCGATCCCTCAGGCTTTTCCAGCAGATAGATCCGCGCGGGCAGGCCCGACAGCTCGACCCCGCCGTCGCCGAAGCGGCGCGTCACAGTCAGTCCGAAGGCGGTGGTGTAGAAGGCCTCGGCCGTGGCCAGGTCGGGGACGTCGATGTTGACGAGCAGGTCCATCGACGTCCCCTCCGGCGTCAGTCGACGATCGCCGAGTAGATAAGGCTCTTCAGCTGGCCGCGGAAGTTGAAGGTGCCCGACGGCATCAGCTGGGTCATGAACACCACCGACAGCTCTTCCTTCGGATCGACCCAGAAGATGGTCGAGGCCGCGCCGCCCCAATAGTAGTCGCCGGCCCCCAGCGAGGCGGTCTCGACCTGGCCCTTGGTGGACGCGAAGCCCAGGCCGAAGCCGACGCCGTCGTTGGCCGTCTCGGAGAAGCTGCCCAGCGCCATGGTCGACAGGTCCTGGCCGCCCGGCAGGTGGTTCATGTGCATCATCTCGAGCGTGCGGGGGCCCAGGATGCGGGCGCCGTCGAGTTCGCCGCCGCGGCGGAGCATCTCGCAGAAGCGCATGTAGTCGTCGGTGGTGCCGGTCAGGCCGCCGCCGCCCGACATGAAGCCGGCCGGGCGCACATAGGCGCTGGTCGCGGGATCATCGATCAGCTTCAGCTTCTTGTCCGGGCCGCGCTGATAGTTGGCGCAGAAGCGGTCGGCCTTCTCCGGCGCGACCGAGAACGCGGTGTCCTTCATGCCTAGCGGGCCGAAGATCTCGTCCTGCAGGTACTGGTCGAACGGCTTGCCGGAGATCACCTCGACCAGCGCGCCGCAGACGTCGGTGGCCAGCGAGTACATCCAGCGCTCGCCGGGGTGGAACAGCAGCGGCACCTGCGCCAGCTTGTCGAGGAAGCCTTGCATGGTGTCTTCGCCGCCGAAGGTGCGGACCTTGAGGCCGCGATAGACCTTGTCGACCGGGTGCTGCACGCCGACGCCGGGCAGGCCGCCGCCATAGGTCAGGCCCGAGGTGTGGCTGAGCACGTCGCGGAACGACACCGGCCGGCGCGCCGGTTCGGTCACCAGGTCGTCGCCGTCGCCCGAGACATAGACGCGGTGGTCCTTCCAGGACGGCACGAAGCGGCTGATCGGGTCGTTGAGCTGGAAGTAGCCCTTTTCGTAGAGCGTCATCAGCGCGACCGAGGTGATCGGCTTGGTCATCGAGTAGATGCGGAAGATGGCGTCGTCGGCCATCGGCTTGCCGCGCTCCAGGTCCATGGACCCGTACGACTTGCGATAGGCCTGCTGGCCGCGCCGCGAAATCGCGATCTGGGCGCCCATGATCTTCTGCGGGCCGATGTAGTTGCGCTGCATGTGGTCGTCGATGCGCGCCAGGCGCTCGGCGTCCAGGCCCGTCCACTGAGATTGGGCGTCCATAAAAATCCTCCCGAAGAAATGGCGGTCGTTCTAATTGGCGGGCATCATGAGCGCGCCGGCGTACGGAAGCCAAGAAAAACCAACGGGGGAAGGGCGTGACCGAGGAGATCATCGAACCGGATCTGCCGATCTGCGATCCGCACCACCACCTCTGGGACTTCCCGAACGGCCGTTACCTGCTGGACGAGTTGCTGGCCGACCTCGGCTCCGGGCACAACGTCGAGAGCACGGTCTTCGTCGAGTGCGGGGCCATGTACAGCGCCGACGCCAGCCGGCTGATGTCGCCCGTCGGCGAGACCGAGTTCGTCAACGGCGTCGCCGCGATGTCGGCCAGCGGCCGGTATGGCCCGGTGCGGGCCTGCGTGGGAATCGTCGGGTTCGCTGACCTGACCGACGTCGACGTCGGCGCAGCGCTTGCCGGCCACATCCGGGCCGGCGGCGGGCGGTTCCGCGGCATCCGCCACACCGGCGCCTGGGACCCCAGCGACGACGTCCGCAACGGCCACTCCAATCCGCCGCAGGGCCTGTACGGACGCGAAGACTTTCGGCGCGGCTTCGCCCAGCTGGCGCCCAACGGCCTGTCGTTCGAGGCCTGGCAGTTTCACCCGCAGCTGCCGGAAGTCGCCGACCTCGCCGCCGCCTTTCCGGACACCACGATCGTGCTGGACCATGTCGGCGGGGTGCTGGGCATCGGCCCCTACGCCGGCCGCCGCGACGAGGAGTTCGCCCGCTGGAGGCGCGACATGGCGCTGGTGGCCCAGCAGGACAACGTGGTCGTCAAGCTGGGCGGTCTGGGCATGGCGATCTGCGGCTTCGAGTTCCACAAGCGCGAGACCCTTCCGTCCTCGGCTGAGCTGGCCGAAGCCTGGCGGCCCTACATCGACACTTGCATCGAGCTGTTCGGGCCGCGGCGGGCGATGTTCGAAAGCAACTTCCCCGTCGACCGGGTCAGTTGCGACTACGCCACCCTCTGGAACGCGTTGAAGCGGCTGGCGTCCGGCGCCAGCGCCGACGAGAAGGCGCTGCTGTTCCGCAACGTGGCGCGATCCACCTATCGACTGGACGAGGAGCACTGAGAATGCAGGCGTTGATGGCCCAGGCCGCCCAGATCGGCGAGCAGTTGAAGGCGCGCAAAGAGAAGGTCGCCGTGGCCGAAAGCTCCTCCGGCGGATTGATCAGCGCCGCGCTGCTCAGCGTGCCCGGCGCGTCAGCCTACTATCTCGGCGGCGGAGTGGTCTACACGCCCAAGGCCCGCGTCATGCTGATGGAGATCCCGCGAGAGGCGCTGGAGGGCATGCGCTCGGCCAGCGAGCCCTACGCCATGCTGCTGGCCCGCACCGTGCGCGAGCGGTTCGGCGCGACCTGGGGGCTGTCGGAGACCGGCGCGGCCGGGCCGACCGGCAACGGCTATGGCGACGCCGCCGGCCATACTTGCGTGGCGGTGTCGGGCCCGGTCGAGTTCGTAGCCACCATCGAGACCGGATCGGACGACCGCGTCGCCAACATGGAGGCGTTCGCGGCCGCCGCGCTCGAGCTGCTGGCCAAGGCCAGCGCCTAGCGCTCGCCGTCTTCCTTGGCCTTCGCCCCGCTCATCTCCGGGACATAGAGGCCGGTGGCGAACTTGGCCGCCCAACCTTCCGGGCGAAAGCGCGAGCCGAACTCCGCGCAGGGGTCAGGCTTGGGGATTGGCCGCGACTTGAGGCCCTCGGGCGTCATCGCCGCGGCGACCGCGTCGGCGAACGGTTCGGCGAACTGCAGCGCATCGCCGACCCGGCTCAGCGAGGGATCGTCCGTGCCGATGGCGGTGGCGCTGCGGCTCCAACTGACGGCCACGATCTGTCGCTCGCCTTGCAACATCTCCGCCTCCGCCGAGAGCGACCCGAGCGTTCCTGGCGCGCGCAGTCCCAGCGGGCCGGGAATGAAGAAACCCGCGGCCGCGGAGGCGACCGACGCGGCGCGGCCGGTCGGATCAACGCGGGTGATCGCCACGCGCACCCGGTTGGGCGCGGCCGGATCGATCTCGAAACGTTCGGAGAGCTCGAAGCAGAGCTGCGCGTCGAGCTCTCGTTGCAGCAGCACCCGCTCGCCGGGGGTGAGCCAGTCGCCAGGTCCGTGGAGAACGGTCGGCTCGATGGCGACCTGACGGACATCGGCCAGGATCGCCTCTTCGCGCTTCTGCTCGACCTTGGCGCGGACCGTATCGGTGCGCGGCGTCAGGCCGTCATAGCTGGAGAGGAAGCCCGAACGGGTCGGGGCGCTGGCGCAGGCGGCCAGCAGCAGGAACGGGGCGAGGGCGAGGAGGCGGGTCATGTTCCTACCTACGCGCGAGCCTCGAACCCGGATGCAACGATTTAGCGCCGATCGCGCCGGAATTAGCGCCGATCGCGCCGGAACTTGGCGGCGTCGGCGGCGAGCGACGAATAGACCGCCTCGTCCGGATCGGCTTCGGCCTGGAACGGCAGTTCGCCGGCCACGCCGCGCAGGGCGAGCCAGAGCTGCGGCGCGAAGTGGTCGAGCATCCGCAGCGGTCGGCGCTTGTCGTCGGTGACGTCCCAGCCCTCGGCCTCGAAGGCGATGACCTGATCGCGAGTCGGCTTGCGGTCGATCCGGTCCCAGCCCTCGGGGCGCGGCACGTCGTCGGCCTCGTCCTGGGTGATCCCGAACAGGCTGCGTGAGACCTCGTCGATCTCGGGATAGGTCGTGCGGGCGTCGGCGTCCGCATAGCGCGGCTGCATCAGCGCCTTGTCTTCAAGGTCGCGGATGCCGGGCAGGTCGATGAGGCGGCGGAGCGTCGACATCAGCCGCCCATATAGGCCGGCATCCAGCCCTCGTGCTCGCTGCGCAGCTTGGCGAGCGGCAGGGCGAACAGCCCCGCCACCGCGACGTCGTCGCCGCCGGCCTTGCCGATGACGCCGGCCTCGACGCCGGCCGCCTGGGCCGCGGCGAGGATCGGCGCGGCGTCCTTTACGGCGACCAGGTAGCGGGCCTGGTCCTCGCCGAACAGCAGCGCGTGAGCGGGGATCGAACCATCGGCTTGCAGCGTGAAGCCGACCTTCGAGGCCAGCGCCATCTCGGCTGCGGCCGCGATCAGGCCGCCGTCGGAAAGGTCATGGCAAACAGTGACTTGGTCCGAGAGAATCAGGCTCCGCACGAAGTCGCCGATCTTGCGTTCCAGCGCCAGGTCAACGGGCGGCGGCGCGCCGGCTTCCTGGCCCTGAACCTCGCGCAGGTACATCGAGGCGCCCAGCTCGCCGACGGTCGAACCGATCAGCACCAGGGCGTCGCCGTCCGTCATGCCGGCGAAGTCGGCGCGGTGCGCGTAGTCGGGGATCAGGCCGACGGCGCCGACGGTCGGGGTCGGCGGGATCGCTGCGCCGTTGGTCTCGTTGTAGAGCGAGACGTTGCCGCTCACGACCGGGAAGTCGAGGTCGCGGCAAGCCTCCGCCATGCCCTCGATGGCGCGCACGATCTGGCCCATGATCTCGGGGCGCTCGGGGTTGCCGAAGTTCAGGTTGTCGGTGATGGCGACCGGGTCCGCACCGACGGCGGTCAAGTTGCGCCAGGCTTCGGCCACGACCTGCTTGCCGCCCTCGAACGGGTCGGCCAGCACGTAGCGTGGGGTGCAGTCGGAGGTGACGGCCAGCGCCTTTTTGGTGCCGTGCACGCGCACGATGCCGGCGTCGGCGCCGGTGGCCGAGTCCTCGAGCGTGTCGGCCATCACGTGACGGTCGTACTGCTCCCAGAGCCAGCGCTTGGACGCCATGTCGGGGCTGCTCATCAACTTCAGCACCGCCTCGGCGTAGTCAGTCGGCGCGGCGACGTCGGCCGGCGTCAGGCGCGGCAACTGCGGCGAGGCGACCCACGGCCGGTCATACAGCGGGGCGTCGTCGAACAGCGGCGCCAGCGGCACGTCGCAGACCGTCTCGCCCTTGTGCTTCAGCACCAGGTGGCCGGTGTCGGTAGTGACGCCGATGATCGCGGCGTCCAGGCCCCACTTCTCGAAGATGGCGTGGCCGTCGCGCTCGCGGCCGGGCTTGAGGACCGCCAGCATGCGCTCCTGGCTTTCCGACAGCATCATCTCGTAGGCGGTCATGCCCTCTTCGCGCTGAGGCACGTTGTCGAGGGTCAGCTCGATGCCGACGCCGCCCTTGCCGGCCATTTCGACCGACGAGGAGGTCAGGCCCGCCGCGCCCATGTCCTGGATGGCGGCGACCGCGCCCGAGGCCATCAGCTCGAGGGTGGCCTCGATCAGCAGCTTTTCGGCGAAGGGGTCGCCGACCTGCACGGTCGGGCGCTTCTCGTCCGAGGCGTCGTCGAACTCGGCCGAGGCCATGGTCGCGCCGTGGATGCCGTCGCGGCCGGTCTTCGAGCCGAAGTAGACGACGCTGAAGCCGGCGGCCGGGGCGGCCGAGTAGAAGATCTTGTCGGCGTCGGCCAGGCCCACGCACATGGCGTTGACCAGGATGTTGCCGTCATAGCCGCGGTGGAAGTTGGTCTCGCCGGCGACGGTGGGCACGCCCACGCAGTTGCCGTAGCCGCCGATGCCGCTGACCACGCCCGACACCAGGCGCTTGGTCTTGGGGTGCGACGGGTCGCCGAAGCGCAGGGCGTTGAGCAGCGCCACCGGGCGCGCGCCCATGGTGAAGACGTCGCGCATGATGCCGCCGACCCCGGTCGCCGCGCCCTGATAGGGCTCGATGTAGGAGGGGTGGTTGTGGCTCTCCATCTTGAAGATGCAGGCCTGGCCGTCGCCGATGTCGATGACCCCGGCGTTCTCGCCCGGACCGCAGATCACGCGGGGCCCCGTGGTCGGGAACTTGACCAGGTGCTTCTTGCTCGACTTGTAGGAGCAGTGCTCGCTCCACATCACCGAAAACACGCCCAACTCGACCTCGTTGGGCTCGCGGTTCAGGCGTTGAAGGATGACGTCGAATTCTTCCGACTTCAGGCCGTACTCGGCGGCCGTTTCGCGAAGGGTCTTGCCAGGCTGAGCGCTCATGGGCGCGCATATAGCGGGACTCTGCCGCAAGGGGGAGGGGGGAGGGGCAAACTGCGGCGTTGGGCGCGACGTCGGCCTCAGTTCGCCAGCGTGTTCTTGTAGATTTTCCCGTCCTTCATGATCACCAGGAAGTTCCGAGCCGGATCGGCGACGAGGTTGAGGTTGGTCAGCGGGTCGCCGTCGACCAGGATCAGGTCGGCGTAGGCGCCCTGCTCCACGACGCCGAGCGCGCGCGGATAGGGGTTGCGGCGGCCCGACAGGCGCAGCAGTTCGGCGTTGGTCGAGGTGGCCATGATCAGCGCTTCGGCCGGCGTGTACCAGCGCGACAGGGAGGCCAGGATCGCGCCCTGCTGCTGGGCCAGCGCCTGGGAGAACAGCACGTCGGTGCCCCAGGCGGTCTTGAGCTTGTACTTGCGGGCCAGGCGGTAGGTGCGGTCGATGCCGGGCCAGACCTCGTCGGCACCCTCGCGCTGGACCGAGCCGACCGGGAAGCCCTCGCGCAGGGCCTCGGGCAGCGGTTGGAGGCTGAGCCAGACGCCCTTCTGGGCGATCAGCTGGGCGGTGGGCTCGCTCATCAGGAAGCCGTGCTCGATGACCTTCACCCCGGCGTCGATCGAGCGGCGGATGGATTCGTCCGAGAACGCGTGGGCGGAGACATAGGTGCCCCAGTTCTCGGCCGCCTCGACGGCGGCGCGCAGCTCCGGCTCGGTGAAGGCGGTGACGTCGACCGGGCTGAACGGCGAGGAGACCCCGCCGCCGGCCGTCACCTTGATCTGCGATGCGCCGTGCATGAGCTGCTCGCGCGCCCGCATGCGCATCTCGTCAGGACTGTCGGCGATGGCCGCGCCGCCGAGTTCCTCGACCCGGGTGAGCTGGCCGGCCCGGCGCGGCAGGTCGGTGAGCTGGCGGAAGTCGCCATGGCCGCTGGTGATGGTGATCATCGCACCGGACGGATAGATGCGCGGGCCGTCGATCACGCCCTGGTCGATGGCGTGCTTGAGGCTGAACGCCGGACCGCCGACGTCGCGCACGGTGGTGAAGCCGCGCAGCAGGGTGTCGTGGGCCTCGGCCCCGGCCAGAAGGTTGGAGTATCCGGCGTCGCCGGAGAGGATTTCGGCCGGGGTGCCCCGGATCAGCATGGCGTGCCAGTGGGCGTCGATCAGGCCGGGCATCAGGGTGCGGCCGCCTCCGGCGATCACGCGCGCGCCGGGGCCCGCGTCGATGGGGCCGGTCGATATCTGCGTGATGAGGTTGCCCGACACCAGGACGTTGGACGGGGCCGACAGAGTCCCGTGCTTGCCGTCGAACACGCGGACGTTCTGGAACAGGGTCGCCGTGCTCTCCGCGGCGGGCGGCGCCTGGTCGGCGCGGGCGCTCGGCGCGCCCGCCAGCGACAGAGCGGCGGCGCACAGCGCGCCCGCCCAGCTACGCGAGCCGCGGATCTTGCGGGTGGAAGTCATGGCGGAGCCCAATCCCCAGCACGCGTCGCGCGACCGCCCGACGCTCGTTCTCTCCCGCCTAGCTTGAGAACATCGGTATCCGGGGTTGGTTCCGTACTCGCCAGGTGAGGCCTGCAGGACGCAGGCGGCGCGCCATGAACGACCGCGTCCTGGCGATATCTTGCAAGTGACTCTTAGATGCAATACGCGGGCCTCATTCCAGTAACGAAGAACAGGGCGGGCGTCGCATGGCTTGGATGCATCCAGGGGTCGCAGGACGGGGCAGGTTGGCGCGCCCGGCGTCAGTGCTGGCGCTCGCCGCGGCGCTGATTCCGGCGGCCGCGGCCGCCGAGGACGCAGCCGCCGAGGACAAGACCCAGGTCGAGGCGATCGTGGTCTATGGGCGCGGCGCCACCGCGAACACGACGGCGACGGGGCTGAACCTCACGCCGCGTGAAACGCCGCAGTCGCTCAGCGTCATCACCCGCCAGCAGATCGAGGACCAGGGTGCGTCCAAGGTCGCCGACGTGCTGGCCTACACCACCGGCATCTCGCTGAAGGCCGTCGATCGCGGCCGCAACCAGCTCGCCGCGCGCGGCTTCGAGATCACCAACTTCCAGCTCGACGGCGTGCCGTTCGAGAACGGCAACATCGGCCTGGAGGAGACCAGCACCGCGATCTACGAGCGGGTCGAGGTCGTGCGCGGCGCGACCGGCCTGCTGCAAGGCGCCGGCGAGCCGTCCGCGTCGATCAACATGATCCGCAAGCACGCCGACGCCCGCGAGTTCTCGGGCGAACTGACCCTTGAGGTCGGTTCCTGGGACCACGTCTCGGGTATGGCCGACGTCACCGTGCCGATCACCCGTGACGGCTCGGTGCGCGGCCGTTTCGTCGCCCAGATCTACGACCAGGACTCGTTCGTCGATCTCGAAAGCTCCAAGGGCTACACGCTCTACGGCGTGATCGACGCCGACCTGGGCGAGGACACCCGTCTCAGCGTCGGCGTCAGCCAGCAGGTGGATGAGCGCAGCGGCGTGCTCTGGGGCCAGCTCCCGTACTGGAACACCGACGGCACGCGCACCAACTGGCCGACCTCGAAGACCAGCGCGGCGAAGTGGAACCAGTGGGACACCACCGAGCAGACGGCCTTCGTCACCGTCGAGCACCAGCTCAGCTCGCGTTGGTCGATCCGCGGCGACGTCAGCTATCACCGCCAGGACGAAGACTCGAAGCTGCTCTGGATTTTGGGCTCGATCGACCCCCAGACCGGGCAAGGCATGAGCGCTGAGCCCTACTGGTACAAGACCGCCCCCGAGCAGTGGAACGCCAGCCTGTCGATCAAGGGCGCCTACGACCTGTTCGGCCGTGAGCACGAGCTGATCGTCGGGGCGATGTACAACCGCCTGCTAAACGGCTGGAGCAACCAGGCCGCGGTGAGCGCGCTCCCCGATCCCGGCGATTTCCGGATCTGGGACGGCAGCTATCCCGAACCCGTCTGGGGCCCGCGCTACGACATGTCCGGCGTCGGCACGACCGAGCAGAGCGGCTTCTACGCCGCGACCCGGTTCCAGATCCTGGACAACCTGAAGCTCATCGCCGGCGGCCGCCTCTCCAACTGGAAGCGCGAAGAGGAGGTGGCGCAGTACACGCCCGTCGCCTTCACGCTGAAGGAAAGCAACGTCTTCACGCCCTATGTCGGCCTGATCTACGACTTCAACGACACCCTGTCGGCCTATGTCAGCTACACGAGCATCTTCGATCCGCAGAACTATCGCGATCGCGACGGCAAGTATCTCGACCCGCTGGAAGGCGACAACTACGAGGCCGGCCTGAAGGCGGACATGATGGGCGGCCTGCTGCGCGCCTCGGCCGCCATCTTCCGCGTCGAGCAGAACAACTTCCCGGTGGTCGACGACGGCTACTTCGTGCCGGGCACCATCGATCCGGCCTACCGCCCCGCCGAGGGCACGGTCTCCAAGGGCTACGAACTCGAGCTCGCCGGCCGCCCGCTGCCCGACTGGGACATCAGCGTTGGCTGGAGCCAGTTCACCGCCCGCGACGGCGACGGCGTGCACGTCCAGGCGCACCACCCGCGCAAGGTTCTGCGGCTCTCGACCAAGTACGAACTATCGGGCGCGCTGGACCGTCTGAGCGTCGGCGGCTCGCTGCGCTGGGAAAGCCGCCCGCCGCAGACCGCGAATAACCCGGGCACGGGCTTGAACGAAGCCGTCGGCCAGCCGTCCTACGTCGTCGCGAACCTGATGGCGCAGTACGACTTCACCGAACAGACGACGCTGCAGCTCAACGTCAACAACGTCTTCGACGAGACCTACTACAGCAACAACGCCTGGTTCGCCGGCTTCGTCTACGCCGAGCCGCGCAATGCTCAGCTGACCCTGCGCCACCGGTTCTGATCCGCCAGCCGGCCGCTGGCATCTCCAGCGGCCGGCGGCCTTGCGCGCGAGCGCCGGGCCAGTAGAACGGCGATATGCCCACCACGTCTTCGAACCCCGCCTACGACATCGCCCTGCGCGCCGCCGCGCCCGGCCGCTGGACCACCTTCGCCGCGCCCGAGTGGCGCAATCCCGGCGGCGGGCTCTGGGGCGGCTACGCGCTGGGCCTCTGCGTGCGGGCGCTGGAAGCCGAGCCGGAGGCGACCGGCGAGGTGCTGTCGATGACCCTGACCTACGCCGCCGGCCTGCCGTCGGGCGAGCTGGACGTGCGCACGCGCCGTCTGCGCCAGGGCGGATCGATCGGGGTGTGGGAGGTAGAGCTGCGGCCGCAAGGGGTCGAGGACGTCGGCGTCCACGGCATGATCACCATGGCGCGGCGGCCGCCCACGGCGCCGTTCGCCTTCGCGACCCTGCCGCAGGCGCCGTCGCCCGACGAACTGCCCAGCCCCGACCACCCGGCCGGGCCGCTGCACTTCGGCGCCTCGGCGTTCGAGCGGCGAACCCTGGACGGCTTCCCGCCCAAGCCGGGCGGCGACTCGCGGTCGCTGGCCTGGGTGCGGCCGCGCAACGGCGTCTGGGACAAGGCGCTGCTGGCGATGGTGACCGACAACTCCGCGCCGCGCGCGATGTACGCCCTCGACCGGGTGATGACGACGACCCTGTCGCTGACCGCCTATCTGCACGCCAGCGTCGAGCAGATCGCCGCCCTGGGCGACGACTTCATCCTCATCGAGTGCGAGGGCCGGGTCGGCGGCGGCGGGGCGTCGGACGAGCGCTCCAGCTACTGGTCGCGGGACGGGCGGCTGCTGGCCACCAGCGAGCAGCTGGCCTGGTATCGTCAGGCCCCGCCGCCCGTGCCCGAATAGCGGCCGTCGGGCGCTGGCGCGGGGCCGGTCAAATAGAAGTTGATGGTCGGCATTCAAAGGCTTGGCTAGACAGGTCGCCCCTTTCAAGCGGCGCTGCACAGGAGCCCCGATGACCGACGAAACCCGACCCGACCGCCAGCGCGGCTTCCTGGGGTTCGTCGAGCGCGCAGGCAATCTGCTGCCCGATCCGACGATCATCTTCGTCTATCTGATCTTCGCCCTGATGCTGCTGTCGGCGTTCGGCGCGGCGATGGGCTGGCAGGCCTCGCTGCCCTATTCGGGGGCCAAGGCGCCCGAGCACGCCGAGCTGGCGAACGGCGTCCTGACCTATCGCGCCGCCAGCCTGTTCTCGCAGGACAACATCGCCCGGCTCTTCGCCGACATGCCGCGCACCTTCGCCGGCTTCGCGCCGCTCGGCCTGGTGCTGACCATCATGCTGGGCGCGGCGGTGGCCGAGCGCTCGGGCATGTTCTCGGCCCTGATCCGCGCCTCGCTGGGCAACGCCCATAAGGCGCTGCTGACCCCGATCGTGGCGGTGATCGGCATGGTGTCGCACCACGCCTCCGATGCGGCCTATGTGGTGTTCATCCCGCTGGCGGCGATCACCTTCGCGGTGGCGGGCCGCCATCCGCTGGCCGGCCTGGCCGCGGCGTTCGCGGCGGTGTCCGGCGGCTATGCCGGCAACCTGATCCCCGGCCAGATCGACGTGCTGCTGCTGAGCTTCACCCAGGAGGCGGCCCGGATCGTGCAGCCGGACTGGACCATGAATCCGCTCGGCAACTGGTACTACATCTGCGCCATCGTCCTGCTGTTCACGCCGATCATCTGGTACCTGACCGACAAGGTGGTCGAGCCGCGGCTGGGCGTCTGGAACGGCGTCGTCGACGAGGAACTGCGCGCCGACCTGGATAAGGCGGGGCTGACTGCGGAAGAACGCAAGGGCCTGCGCTGGGCGGGCCTGGCCGCGCTGGCGGTGGTGGCGAGCTTCACCGCCCTGGCCCTCTGGCCCGGCTACACCCCGTTCATCGACCAGGACGCTGTCGGGCCGGCGCGCCTGCAGCCGCTCTACGCCTCGCTGATCGCCGGCTTCTTCCTGCTGTTCATCCTCAGCGGCATCGCCTTCGGCCGCGCGACCGGCACGGTGCGCTCCGCCAACGACGTCGTCGAGATGATGCAGCACGGCGTGCGCACCATGGCGCCGTACCTGGTGTTCGTGTTCTTCGCCGCGCACTTCGTGGCGATGTTCAACTGGTCGCGGATCGGGCCGATCGTCGCCATCAACGGCGCCGAGGCGCTGCAGGCCATGGCCCTGCCGCCGGCGGTGCTGCTGGTCTGCGTGCTGCTGCTGTCGTCGTTCCTGGACCTGTTCATCGGCTCGGCCTCGGCCAAGTGGAGCGCGCTGTCGCCGGTGGTGGTGCCGATGTTCATGCTGCTGGGCGTCAGCCCGGAGATGACCACCGCCGCCTATCGGATGGGCGACAGCTACACCAACATCATGACCCCGCTGATGAGCTACTTCCCGCTGATCCTGGCGTTCGGCCAGCGCTGGGACCGGGGCATGGGCGTGGGCTCGCTGCTGGCCCTGATGCTGCCCTATGCGCTCTGCTTCATGGCCGCCGGCATCGCCATGACCGTCGGCTGGGTGCTGCTGGACCTGCCGCTGGGGCCGGGGGCCCAGGTGCACTATCCGGGCGCCGCCGCCGCGAACTGATCACAACAAGACGGCAAAGGGAGAAGACGCGCATGTCGGACAAGGTCGAGGTCGAGAACCCCAACAGCCCTGGCCGCACCACGCGCGTCGACGCCGCCAAGTACGGAGCGATGAAGACCGCCCTGCTGGCGGCGCTGCCGGGCGAGGCGCCCGGCCTGACCGTTGCGGCGGCCAAGGCCGCCCTGCTGCCCCAGCTGCCAGACGACCTGTTCCCGGGCGGGGACAAGGCCGGCTGGTGGCTGAAGTGCGTGCAACTGGACCTTGAGGCCAAGCGCGTGATCGCTCGCGCGCCTGGCTCGCCGGTCCGGCTCTACCGCGTCTAGTTGAGGCGCACCTCGGCGGTCTTGTCGGCGAAGTCCTTCTTCGGGTCGGCGCCGAGCAGCATTTTCACGCCGGCGAACAGGCTGTTTTCGTTCAGCCAGATCTGCGCACGCTCGGGTTCGAAGCGCAGCAGCAACAGCTTGGGGTCGGTCTTGCCGCCCTCGAACCAGGCCGCGACCCACTTGTTCCAGAGCCGGTCGATCGTCGCCGGGTCGTTGTCGACGACCAGGTCGCCGTGCAGGGTCGCGAACAGGTCGTGGCCCTTGTCGATGTAGTGGGCGACCGCCTCGTGTCGCGCGCCGAGCGCGTGGGCCAGATCGGTGTCGCGCGAGGTGAAGAACCAGATCGCGCGGGTATCGTCGCCGTCGAACTGGGCCGTCATCGGCTGTCCGTGACCTTCGTCGACGCCGGCCAGGCCGAGCATCAGGGTCTTGTCGGACTTCAGGGACTTCCAGAGCTTTTCGCGCAGGTCGGCGGGGTTGGTCATGGCGTTCCTCCTGGGGATGGCTGAGGCAGCAAGGAACGAGGACCCGGCGCGGTTGTTCCAGCCGTAGCCATGGGCGGCGGGCGCAAACCGTGCTCTTAAGGGGAAAACAAAGTCGATCAGGAGGAAGCCATGCCCAAGCTCTATTCGGGCGATCTCAGCCCCTATTCCGCCCGCGTGCGGATGCAGATCTACGCCAAGGGGATCACCGACATCGAGTTGGAACGGCCGGCCGACTTCGGCATGCCCTCGTTCCGCAAGCGCCTGCCGATCGGCCGCATTCCGGTGCTGGATATCGACGGCGACCTGATGCCGGAATCCGACGTCATCGCCGAGTACATCGAGGAGGTTTATCCGCAGCCGTCGCTGCTGGGCGCGACCCCGCGTGAGACCGCGCACATCCGCACCCTGGCGCGCATCGGCGACGTCTACCTGATGAACAACATGTTCATGCTCGGCCCGCAGTCGCGGGCGGAGAGCCGCGACCAGGGGATCGTCGACCTGCTGGGAGGCCAGGTGGTCCGCAACGTCAAGGCGCTGGACAAGATGATCGGGACCGACGGCTACGCTTTCGGAGCGCGGCTGACCCTTGCCGATTGCGCGCTGGTGCCGGCCCTCTTCCTGATCGAGAACGTGCTGCCGGGGACCGGGGTCGAGAACCCGGTGCCGAAGGCGCCCAACGTCGCGGCCTGGTGGGCGGCGATCCAGACCAACGAGCACGCCGCCAAGGTGCTGGCCGAATTGCACCGCGGCCTGGAGGAGCGCCGCGAGCTGATCCGCAGCGGCGCCTTCGCCAAGATGATGGCCGCGGCCAAGGCGGCGATGGACGCCGCCGACGCCTAGAACCGACCCGACACCTGGACCCCGATGGCGCGCGAGCCCTCGGGGCCGCCGTCGGACAGCCGCTCCTCGACCCGGTCTATCTGGTCGCCGGCCCGCGAGCCGAGGAAATAGGTCCGCGTCCGCTCCTCGGACGAGGAGAGGATGTTGTTGACGTAGAGCTTCAGGGTCACCGGCTTGATCAGCGTGGTCTCGAAGAAGACGTCGATCCGCGGCTTGGGCCGGACATAGCTGATGATCTCGGCCCGGCGATACTCCTCGCGCTCGGCCCACTGCACGGCGGCGACGCCCCAGGCCGACGAGATCGCCGGCAGGTTCTGACGGAAATTGACGACGTAGGCCCAGTCCTTGTTGCCGGCGTTCAGCACCGGCGCGCCCGAGGCGGTGCCCTGGCGCTCCAGCGGCACGGAAAACGAGCGCTTCTGGCCGGTGATCGGGTCGGTGACGCGGGTCTGCTGGTAGAGGCCGTTGAACCGCAACTCGGCGCCGGCCAGGCCGAGTTGGTCCAGCGGCACGGTCCCGCGGACCTCGGCTCCGACCCGCGTGCCGTCGCCGATGTTGCCATAGGCGTCGAAGCCGCCGATCTCGACCAGGTCGTGGACGTCCTGCACCGCATCGGCGAAGGCCGCCAGGGTGACCGCCGCGCGCTTGCCGAAGCGGCCCTCCCACTCGACCCGCGACTTCCAGGCCGATTCCGGGACCAGGTTCGGATTGCCCTGGATGGTCGACGAATTCACGAAATCGATGGTGCTGCTGAACTCTGCGAAGTCGAGCTGGGAGACGTCGCGCACCAGGCTGAAGCGGACCGTATGGTCGGGGGTGAGCACATAGGTGGCGTTCAAGCGCGGTTTGACGAAGTTGAACTCGCGCTCCTGCTCCTGGTCGCCGGTCTGCGAGATGCGCGAGAACTCGACATTGACCCCGCCCTCCAGCGTCAGCTTTTCGGACGCCGACCACATGTCGGTGACGAACACCTCGCCGCGGACCTCCTCGACCCGAGCGTCGGCGACGGGCAGGGGCACGCGCACCGGCGTCCCGCCGCGCGGCTGGTTGACGATGTCGAGCGTCGTGTCGCGGAAATTGAAGGCGCCTTCGCCCCCGAACTCCAGGGCGTGACGGGAGATGGCGTTCCACTTCACCACGCCGCGGGCGATGCGCTCGCCGCCGCTGGTCGTGCGGTCCTGGGTGCGGATCAGGTAGGCCGCCGGCGCGGTGAAGATGTCGTAGACGTCCTGCTGCACGACGCTGGACTGCGAGATCAGCCCGATCAGCTTGACCGACAGGGCCTGCGAAAAGCGGTGCTCCCAGTCGCCGCCGACCTCGGCCGTGTAGTTGTCGTCGTACTCGGTGCGCCCGACCAGGCTGCTGCGCAGGGCGGTGGTGGCGATGGCTTCGTACTGGACGGTGTCGGTCTTGTTCCAGGCCGGCACATACTGAGCGTTGAGGTTGACCACGTCCTGCGAGTTGGGCCGCCAGCGCAGATGGGCCGAACCCTGCAGGCTGACATTGGTCGACTGGCCGATCTGGTAGCGGGCCCCGGTCAGGTCGCCGGCATTGTTGTAGAGCAGGTCGCGGATCTCGCCGCGGCCCAGGATGTTGGGCGTCTGCACGTCCATCGACAGGTCGGCGGTGTCGGAGAGGGCCATCGAGCGCGAGGCCTGCAGCGTCCAGCCGACGCGCTCGGAGTACTGGATCTGGCGCAGGCCGGCGACGAAGGTGGTCGAGGGCTTGCGCGCCGCCGACTGGTTGATGACCAGGTTGACCACCTGGGTCTGGCCGCTGACGTCGGACGAGGCGTTGGTCGCCGACATCACCTCGACGCGGACGACGTCGCCGGCCGGGATCCGCTTGAGGATTTCCGAGGCCGCGGTCTTGGAGCTGGGGCGCTCGCCGTTGATCAGCAGGTTGCCGGACGAGCCGCCGAAGCCGCGGCGGTCGTCGCCGTCGCGCAGCTCGAAGCCGGGCGTGCGGGCGACCATGTCGGCGGCGGTGACGGGATTGTACTGGGCGAAGAAGGCGGCCGGGAACGTCGCGGTTCCATCGTCGGCCTTGGCCGGCTGCGCCATCGCCGGACCGGCCAGCAGCCAACCCAGCGCGACAAGCGAGGCCGCGCCCAGATGGGCGCGCCCGCGTCGAATTCCCCCCATGACTCCCCCGTCGTGTTCTTTTTCGTTCTTCTAGTCTTTGAACCACACCAACTGGTGCGAGACCGCAAGCAGCGACTTGGCGTCGGACCACAATTCGACGCTCTGGTCGTGGAAGCCATGGCGCGCGGCGCGCGGTTGCGCCTGCCCCAGGATCGGGCGCACGTCCTGCGCCGCCAGTTCGTCCGGCGCGGCCAGGAAGTAGGTCGACAGGCTGACGGTCGCAGCCGGCGCGCGCACGCCGCGCATCAGGAAGACCCGCGGCGCGAAGGCGTCCGCCATCGAGGCGAGCGCCAGATAGTCGAGCGGCCGGGCCTGGCGATCGCGCAGCCAGGCGTGGGTGAGGCCGGTCTCGGACGCGACATCGAGGCTCGGCGCGCCATGGTCGAAACGCATCTCGTACTGCGAGAACCAGGCGGTCAGCGCCTGGCTTGCGAACACCGGCACGTCGGCCGCGTCGCGGGCGGCGGGCGGCTGCGAGGGCTGGGCGTTCCAGGTGTCGCGCTCGGGGCCGGTGACCAGGGTGGCGTTGGCCGCCATCTGCCCGGCCTGTTCCAGGCGCACGCTCCAGTGCTGGGTCGACTTGCCGTCGCGTTCCAGCACGACCTTCAGCACGAACGGCTCGGGCGTGACGGCGGCGCAGAAGTTGACGGTCTGGGCCAGCGGCCGGCCGCGCATCGCGGGATGCTCGAGCACGCCCTTCATCAGCGTCGCGGCGGTGACGCCGCCGAACGGTCCGGCCATGTTCCAGTAGAGCTGGCTGGGAACGCCCTCGTAGACTCCTTCGGCGATGGTTCTGAGGGTCAGCGCCTCATCGAACGGATGGGCGGCGGCTTCGGCCAAAATGGTGGCGGCGGTCATCGAAATCTTCCGGTCGGCAATCTGCATGATGGTCAACATCTATCTGCATGAAGTCAATCATTCAGATTCATGAGGAAAATCATGCATGACTGTTGCCAATGCGCAGATTGTGCTAGCCCTGGCGTTGGTCAGCCGTGAGGTCCGGAGCCGATGGGACATTCGCAAGTCGAGAAGGCGGAGAGCCGTGAGCGCATCCTGACGGCGGCCGCCGACCGGATCCGGGCCGGCGGCCTGGAGAACCTCAGCATCGACACCCTGATGAAGCAGGCCAGCCTGACGCGCGGCGGCTTCTACGGGCACTTCCGGTCGCGTTCGGCGCTGGCGGTGGCGGCGCTCGGGCGGGCGCTGGACGAGACCTTCGCCGTGCAGCGGGCGGCCCAGCAGAAGGCCGGCGGCGGTTTCCGGGCCATGGTCACGCGCTATCTCAGCCGATCGCACCGCGACGGCATCGGCCAAGGTTGCCCCATCGCCTCGCTGGCCGCCGACGTCGCGCGCTCGGACGATCCGCAGGTGCGCGCGCTGATGGCCGATCGGCTGGAGGGCGTGTTCGAGCGCACGGCCAAGTCCATGGGCGAGCCGGACGGCAAGACCGACGCGGCCGTGGCGGCCTGGAGCACCATGCTCGGCGGGCTGCTGCTGGCGCGGGTCTTCGGACCAGGCGCACGCGGCGACGAGATCCTCGCCATCGCCCGTCAGGCGGCGCTTGCCTGCGAGCCGCCGCGCGACGCCGACAACGCCTAGTCGGCGCCGGCCAGATGGCCGGTCTCGCTGAGGCTCATCAGGTAGCGGTTGAACCAGCGGTCGTCCTCGCGCAGGTGGCTGATCGCCCCCGAGCTCGACCGGAAATTCACCCAGCCGACCGACTCCAGCGGCATCCGGATCCAGGCGGCGATGGCGAAGGTCACCGCATAGCCGTGGGTGACGACCACCTGCACCGGGCAGGGACTGGCGGCGATGGCGTCCATGGCGCGGTAGAGGCGGGCGGCGAACTCGCGCTTGGTCTCGGCCTCGATCAGGCCGTCGCGGTGATCGAGGCGGTTTCCGTGCCTGGGCGCCAGGACCGTGCGCTCCTCCAGCCAGGCGTCGGGCTTGCCGCCGGCCTCGCCGTAGCTGCGCTCGCGCAGGTCGCTCCAGTGGACGACCTCGACCCCAAGCGCGCGGGCGATCGGGGCCGCGGTCTGGGCCGTGCGGCGCAGGTCCGAGGCGTAGACCTCGACTGACGGCGCGCCGGCCAGGCGCTCGGCCAGGCTGGCGGCGATGGCCTGCGCCTGGCGATGGCCCCGCTCGGTCAGCTCGCTGTCGTACCAGCCGCCGACCAGGCCCTGGACGTGGTGCTGCGCCTCGCCATGGGCGACGATGTAGATGTCCTTGCTCATCGCGCCGCCTGCTGGCGCAGCACCGCCCGCGCCGAGATGATCGTCAAGATCAGCGGCACGCCCCACAGCAGCAGCTTGAAACCGATGACGACGCCCTGGTTGTCCTCCCAGGTCTCGCCGGTCAGCTGCGCCTCCAGCTGCTTCCAGAAGCTCGAGGACATCATGCCGGTGGTGTAGGCCGCGGCGAGCAGCATCACGACCCAGCCGCTGGGTCGGCGCTGGGCCAGAAACAACGCCGCCCATAGCAGCAGCGCGCCGGCGACATAGTCCTCCAGCAGGGTGACCGGCGTGGTCAGCCAAGCCGAGAACCCGCGCCGCAGGGTCTCCAGCAGCGGAAACAGCACGCCGAGCAGGGCGGCCGAAATGACGGCGAAACGGGGCATCCTGGCCTCCTCCTATTATTTCATGCAGCGTGCATGAAATAATAGCGGCGCGCAACCGGCGGCTCAGGGGCGGGCGGCGAGCCGCGCGATCATCGTTTCCAGCGCCGCGCGCGGGGCGGGGTCGCCAGCGCTCTGGGCCAGGGCCGCCTGGACGCCGGCGCCCAGCAGCACCTCGGCGTAGCCGGCGACTTCGTCCTCGCCCAGCAGACCTTCCGACACCCAGTGGCCGAGCGCGTGGCGCAGCAGCGGCTCGAAGGCGCCGCGCAGGCCCGCGCGCCAGTCGTCCCAGCCGAGCACGATCGGGGCCTCGACGAACAGCAGCCGCCGCCGGTGCGGGTCGAGCGCCATGTCCATGAACACCCCGACGCCTTCGCCCAGCTCGGCGACCGAGTGGGCGCGTTCCATGGTGCGGTCGTAGAGGTCGCGGGCGGTCTGGCTCAGCACGTGCTGGAAGACTGCGGCGAACAGGCCGCGCTTGCCGCCGAACTGATACTGGATCGCGCCGCGCGTCAGGTCGACGCGGCGGGCGATGGCGTCCTCGCTCAGCGCGTCGAAGCCATGCTCGCCGAACGCCTCCAGACCCGCCGCGATCAAGCTCGCGTGGGTGGCGTCCGACCAGCGGCGCGGCGCTTTATCCGACTTCGGCATCGCCAAGGTGATGGAGCCGCGGGCGGTCCGGTGTCAACGCGGGGCCGTCAGGCGGCGAGCTTGGTCCCGACCACGCCGACCACGATCAGGGCCATGAAGCCGATCTGCACGCCCGACAGCTTCTCGCCGAACAGCAGCGCGCCGCAGATCCCAACGCCGACGGCGCCCAGACCGGTCCAGACCGCATAGGCGGTGCCGGCCGGCAAGCCGCGCATGGCCCAGGCCAGCAGGCCCATGTTCACGAAGCTCAGCGCGATCGGCACGCTGGCGGCCTGCCAGGTGGCCTGCACCCCGGCCCACTTCAGGCTCAGCGCCCAGATGATTTCGGTCACGACGGCGACGCCGAGGACGAGCCACGCCATGGGATGTCTCCTGCATGCGGGCTCGGGGAGGAGGCGGCGGCTGGAAACCCGAAAGAGGCCGCGACGCCCGACCGCTCCTAGCGAAAATCCTCGGCCGGGCCAAGGGCTTGGGGGTCGCAGGGCTTGACGGCCGAGCACGGCGGGGGCCTCTAGACCTGAGCGCCGGCCGGTTCCGCCGGCCGCGGATTCGGCGCGGGGAGACTTCCAAGGTCATGAGTTCGACCGAGGCCAAGGCGGCAGAGCCGGCGCGCCGGGGACGCGGGCGTCCGCGCGACAGCGGCCTGCAGGAGCGTATCAAGGCGGCGTCCCTCACGGTGCTGGCCCGGCACGGCTATTCCGGCATGACGCTCGAACGCGTCTGCGCCGAGGCCGGCGTCACCAAGGCCACCTTCTACCGTCGCTGGGACACGCCGACGGCCTGTGTGCTCGAGGCCTTCCTCGAGGTCTGGAGCGAGGCCGATTTCAAGGACACCGGCGCTCCCGCGGCCGACCTGGAGGCCTTCGCGCACAAGCTCATCGAACTGTACGGCCACTCGCACCTCGGCGCCTGCTCGGTGGCGCTGCAGACCGAGGCTCGGGTGAACCGGGACATCGCCGCGCCGTTGTTCGCCGGCACCAAGGGCCGCCGCAGCCGCAACACCGGCGCGCTGGCCCAGGCGCTGGAGCGGATGACGCCGCCGCCGGCGCTGCCGGCCGCGGTGATCCTCAACGCGCTGAACGGCGTCGCGCGCAACACCCATACGCTGAACTGGCCGGTCACCGACGACGAACTGCGCACGCTGATCCAGAGCCTGCTGACGGCGCCCGGGCCTGTGCGCTGAATTACGATACTATAAAGTTGACATAATATCGGAGCGGGTCGAAACCTGAGCGGAACCTCGGAGTCCGCCATGATCCATCGCCGCGTCCTGCTCACCTCTTTGCTGGCCTCGACCGCCTTGGCGCGCGCCGCCGCCGCGGCGACGCCGAAGCCGGCGGGCGGCGCGCGGCCCAACATCATCACCATCGTCCTCGACGACGTCGGCTTCTCCGACCTGGGCTGCTTCGGGGCCGAGATCCGCACCCCGCATATCGACGCCCTGGCCGCGCGCGGCCTGCGCTACAACCGCTTCGACACCAAGGCGGTCTGCTCGACCACGCGGGCGGCGATGATCACCGGCCGCAACGGCCACACGGTCAACATGCCGGACGTGCCGGACGTCGCCGCGGTCATGCCGACCGCCTTCCCGAAGGACGCCTTCGACGTCCCGAAGAACGCCCAGACCATGGCCCAGGCGCTGAAGGGCGCCGGCTACGCCAACTGGCTGGTGGGCAAGTGGCACCTGATCCCGATGAGCCAGCTGGGCGAGGGGGCGGGGCGCGACGCCTGGCCGCTGCAACGCGGCTTCGACTACTTCTACGGCTTCGCGCGCGGCTGGACCGACCAGTACAAGCCCGACCTCGTGGAGAACAACGGCTACATCCATCCGACCCTGCCGGCCGACTACCACCTGTCGAGCGACCTGGTGGACAAGTCGATCGCCCTGATCGGCGAGCACCAGGGCAAGGCGCCGGCCCAGCCGTTCTTCCTCAACCTGGGCCTCGGCGTCGCCCACGCGCCGCTGCAGGTCCCGGCGCGCTACGCCGACGCCTACAAGGGCGTCTACGACAAGGGCTGGGACGAGATCCGTCGCGAGCGGTTCGAGCGCATGAAGGCCATCGGCATCATCCCGGCCGACACCGTGCTGCCGCCGTCGGCCGAGGGCGACCGCCCCTGGGCCGAACTCAGCGAGGACGAGCGCGCCGTCTATGCCCGCTACATGGAGGTCTATGCCGGCTTCATGCAGCACGCCGACGAGCAGATCGGCCGGCTGCTGGCCTATCTCGAGACCTCGGGCCTGAGCCGCAACACCATCGTCGTGCTGTTTTCCGACAACGGCGCGGCGCCGGAGGCCGGCCAGACCGGCTCGTTCGACGGCCTCTATCGCCCCAACACCCTGACCCCCGCCCAGCAGCGCGCGCGCCTCGACGAACTGGGCACCGTGAAGACCCAGGCCGAGTATCCGCGGCCGTGGGCGATGGCCGGCGTGACGCCGTTCCGCCGCTACAAGCTCTGGCCGCACCTGGGCGGCGTACGCACGCCGCTGATCGTTTCCTGGCCGGCGGTGATCAAGGACGGTGGAGCGGTGCGCAGCCAGTACGCCGACGTCGTCGACATCGCCCCGACCTTGCTGGCCGTCGCCGGGACGAAGTTCGCCGAGAGCGTCGGGGGCGAGCGTCAGCTGCCGGTCGCCGGCCGCTCGTTCGCCGCGACCTTCGCCGACTCTAAGGCCCCGCCGGCGCGCACGACCCAGTACTTCGAGCTGCGCGGCAACCGGGCGATCACCGACGGCGGCTGGCGGGCGGTGGCCCTCTACAAGTGCGACGAGGGCCAGGATCGCTGGGAGCTCTACAACACCGACGTCGACTTCGCGGAGTCGGTCGACCTGGCCGCGCGCCATCCGCAGGAGCTGGCGCGCCTGCAACGCCTGTGGGACCAGGAATGGGGCAAGTACGGCTCAGCAGAGCGGCCGCCGACGGATCTGGTCTGTCGCTTCGCCCGCTACTTCGAGCACTAGATACGAAAAAGGGCGCCGCGATCGCGGCGCCCTTTCTCTTTTGGCCTTGGGGGCGAAGCGGCCCGCTGGAGCGGGCCGCCGGCCGGTCCTAGAAGTGGACCTTGGCCTCGATGCCGACCCGGCGGAACGCGTCCTGGGTCAGGCTCTGGGTGTAGCCCGCGCCGGTGGCGTTGGTGTCCAGGAAGCCGGTGCCGATGCCGGAGTAGAACTGCTCGTCCAGCAGGTTGCGCGCGAAGACGGTGACGCCGTAGCGACCGTCCTGGCTCTGCAGGCCGACATTCATGTTCAGCAGGCCGTAGCCCGGCTGGACGGTGTTCGGGTCGCGGAAGGTGAAGAACACCGACGAGCGGTAGCTGTAGGAGAGATCCGCCGTCAGGTCGAACGGGATGGCTTCCAGCGGGCGGTTGTAGTTGGCCGTCACGGTGTAGGACCACATCGGCGCGTTGGTCAGCGCGCTGCCGGTGACTTCCTGGCGACCGCCGACGCAGCCCAGCGCCGCCGTCTGGCCCGGGTAGCAGGCCGGGGCGAAGTCTTCGACCCGGGTGTCGGCATAGGCGAAGTTGCCCGAGAACTGGAATTCCTGGTTCGGACGGTACTGGGTTTCCAGTTCGACGCCGCGCGAGCGCAGCATGCCGGCGTTCGCCAGCGCGAAGGTCGTGGTGTTGGCGTCGTAGGTCTGGGCCTGGAAGTTCTCGATCTCGGTCTGGAACAGCGTGATGTTGAAGATCATCCGCCGGTCGAACGGCGTGGTGCGCAGGCCGACCTCGTAGTTGTTCACGATTTCCGGGGCCAGGACGTACTTGCCCGAGTTGACGGTCGCGGCGCTGAGGTTGTTCAGCAGGTTGATCGCCTTGCCCTTGTAGCCGCGCGAGTAGGTCGCATAGGCCATGACGTCGTCATTGACCTTGTACTGCACGCCGAGCTTGCCCGAGACGTCGTCGTCGCTGGCGTTCAGGTGCGGGGCGTCGAGCGCCGGGCCGCCGAGGCTGGGAACCGCCGCGCGCGCGCCGGCCGGAATGGTGCGCAGGAAGCGCGCCTTCAGCTCCTCGTTGGTGTAGCGCAGGCCGCCGATCAGCCGCAGTTGTTCGGTGAAGTTGAAGGTCGCCTGGCCGAACGCGGCGTAGTTGCGGGTGCTGATCGCCCGATCGATGAAGTTCTCGAAGTACTGCCCGGCCGGCAGCACCTGGCCGAAGTTGCCGAGGATTTCGGTCGTCGTGGAGACGTCCTGGTCGAAGTAGAACAGGCCCGCCACGTACTCCAGCCGCTGCCCGGCCGGCGAGGTGATGCGAAGCTCCTGGCTGAACTGGTCCTGCTTCTGGTGGGCGCTGTTGATGTTCAGCATCGCCAGCGGACCGCCGTCGGCGTCGTTGTTGTCCTCGACCTCGAACGCCCGATAGGCGGTGATCGAGGTCAGGGTGAAGGCCTCGAACTCCTTGTTCATCTCGACCGAGGCGCCCCAGGTGTTCTGGTCGTTGAACGCCTTGCCGTCGAAGTTGGCCTCGCGGCTGTAGGGGCCGACCTCGACGCCGGTGAACAGCGAGGCGCGGGTCGGGCCGGTGGCGCCAAAATAGCGCGTGGTCGGCAGGATCGAGCGCACGGTGCTGACGCAGCAGTCCTGGTCGGCGCGGGTGTAGTCGAGCGTGGCGTACAGGTCGAAGCTGTCGTCCGGGCTCCAGACCAGCTTGCCCCGCAGGCCGTAGGAGTTCAGGCCGTTGTACTTCTTGCCGTCGAACTTGTTGGTGATGATGCCCTCGGATTCATTGTAGAATCCGGAGATCCGGGCGGCCAGTTCGCCGCTCTTGATCGGGATCGAGACCGAGCCCTTGGCCCGCACTTCGTCGAAGGTGGCGTAGCTGAGCGAGGCGTCGGCCTCGAACTCGCTGAGGTTCGGGCGGGCGGTCACGATGTTGATCACGCCGGCGGCCGCGTTCTTGCCGAACAGCATGCCTTGCGGGCCGCGCAGCACCTCGATGCGCTCGACGTCGTTGAAGTCGAAGAACGAGCCGGCGCTGCGGCCGATGACGACGCCGTCCAGCACCACCGAGACGGTCGGCTCGACGCCGTCCGAGAAGTTGAGCGTGCCGAGGCCGCGCACCGACAGGCCCTGGCCGCGGGTATTGGCCGACGGGGTGAAGGTCAGCGACGGAGAGAGCTGCTGCAGCTGCTGCAGGCCCGAGACATGGCTGTCGGCCAGCGCCTGGGCGGAGACGACGTTCACCGACACCGGCACGTCCTGCAGGCGCTCGGTGCGCTTCTGGGCGGTGACCACCAGCTCGCCGAGGGTGTAGTCGGCGTCTTGGGCCAGGGCGCTCGAGGCCGATCCCAGCGCGGCGGCCGCCGCGACGCCGGCCAGCAGCGCGTGCCGGGTGAGCGCGGAAGACCGCGTGAAGGCAGTGTGGAACATGCTTCCCCCAATTTGTTGCGCGCCAACCGTGGCGGCGTGACTTCGCGACCGCGGCGCACTCGGCGCCAGCGTCAACGCGGCGGAGGTTTCTTCGCCCGGCTCAATTATGTCAACGCGAAAGTATCGTAATTGAGCGGGCGGGGATGTTTTGCGGCGGGACCCTGGCGCCGCTAACACAGTCGCGACGGCGCGAGTCGCCGCATTCTCGACAACCTTCGCCGCTTCCTTCGCCGGCTCATGTGGATTTCCCCGATGCGTCAGCCCTTCGCCGCGGTCGTCGCCGTGGCGGTGCTCGCCGCCGGCGCCGCGCAGGCCCAGAACTCTCCCGCCGCCCAGCGGGTGCTCGACAAGGCGCGCGCCGCCTCGGGCGGCTCGGCCGGCTGGAACATGCTGCGCGGCGTGCACGAGGTCAGCGAGGAGGCCGGCAAGCCGGTCGAGCGCTGGTTCGACCCGCTACGCTACGGCCTGCGCGAGGAGACCCAGACCGACAGCGGGACCAAGCTGATCCAGGGCTACAACGGCGCGGCCGAGTGGCGGATTCTGGCCAGCGGCGCGGCCACCGGATCGGACCGCGGTCCGTACCTGGCCAAGGTGCGCGGCGAGGCGTTTTTCGCCGCCTACGGCTACTTCTATCCGAGCCGCTTCGACCTGCGCAGCACGCACGAAGGCGTGCGCCAGCACCAGGGCCGCAGCTACGAGGTGCTGCGCGTGCAGCCGGCCGGCGGGGCGCCGCGCGACCTGTGGTTCGACGCCCGCAGCGGCATGCTCGGCCGCATGGTCGAGCACGACGGTCAGGGCGCGCCGACGACGTACGAAATCTCCGACTATCGCCGGGTCGGGGCGGTGATGATCGCGCACCGGGTGACGATCAGCGGCGGGGCCCTGGCCGCGCCGCGCGAGCGGCTCGTCAAGCGGGTCGACTTCCTTCCGGCCGACCGGGGGATGTTCAGCCTGCCGCCGCCCGCGCCGCCCAAGCCCGAGCCGGTCGCCCAGCCCGTCGCGGCGCCCGAGCCGCCGCCGGCCAAACCCAAGCCCAAGCCCGCCTGGCGGCGTTGGCTCGACCGCTGAGGTCGATCAGAACAGCAGCGCCTTAAGCTCGCCGATGACCATTTGCGCCGGCATCGACAGGAACATCGCTGGCACGAACGGGGCGAGGGTGGCCGCCACCAGCATCAGCATGCTGCGCGGGTCCACCGGAATGAAGCGCATGGCGTAGACGTTCGAGACCACCTGGTAGAGGTCGGTGGCGGCTGAGAAGTCCGGCTCGGACAGCATCGGCCGCGTCGAACCGCCGAACCAACTGCGCTCGAACTGCACGCCCATGTCGCTGGCCAGCACGCCGTACTCCAGGGCCCCCTGACGCCAGGCCTGCATCAGCGGCCGCATGAAGAACAGCAGCGGCCCCACCGCCAGGGTCAGCGCCAGCACCGCCACGCCGCCGACCAGCAGCAAGTTGGTGAAGGGCGTGGCCAGATCGTGCCGGTAGATGTAGCCGAAGCGGCCGGCGACGATGGCGCCCAAGCCCATGCCGACGATGCAGAAGGCGCGCACCGACTGCGCCAGGAAACCGAGCCCGCCGGCCTGGTCGGGATGGGCCGAGACCAGCCGCAGGTTCAGCTGCGAGACCGTGCGCAGGAACCAGGCCCAGTTGCCGATCCGCCATAGCCAGCCGAGCAGCAGGGACAGCAGCAGGGGGACGCTGACCACGCCATGCCACCACCCGGCCGGCGACAGCCCGACCCCGTCCGGGGCGACCTGCCAGGCGGCTTGGCGAAGGATGTGAGGTTCGAGGGTCACGATGAGGGCGACCTGGGAATAGACGAACAGGACGACGGCGGCCTCGGCCCAGAGCGAGTGGACCCGGCGGCGCGTGGCCTCCAGCGCCTCGCGCACCCGCCGCTGGTCGTCTTCGTCCAGCAGTCCCGAGACCTGGAAATGATAGGCGATGCGTCCCAGCCGCCGCGCACAAACGACGTGGCCCAGCACCAGCAGCGGCGCGGCGATCGCATAGCGGGCGTGGACGCCGATGTCCTCGACGAAGCTGTAGAGGATGCTCGGCCGTCCCAGCACGATGTCGATGGCGACCAGCACCGCCAGCGGGATCCACGCGATCCCGAAGGTCAGCACCGCCCGGACCGTGGCGTTCGGGGCGATCGGCGAAGGCAGGCGCGCCAACGCCGTCAGCCGCCGGGGCGGTCCGCCTTCGAAGATCGACTCGACGCCGAACATCGGCGGGATGGCTGCCTGGTGGACCACGGTCGGCGTCCTTTCGCCCCGCAAGCTTGGGCGAGCGGGTGCAGGCCCGGCAATCGGGTCTTCTACCGATGTCGGAAGACGGGGCGCTCGTTCGTCCTTGGCCCATGACCCGCTTGTGGGCTCAATCGCGGGCGCGGCGCGCCGCCCCGCCGAGGAGGACGACATGCACAAGATCCACCCGTTCCTGTGGTTCGACGGCCAGGCCCACCAGGCGGCCGAGCTCTATGTCTCGCTGTTCCCGAACTCGAAGATCAGCTCGACGACGCGCTACCCGCCGGGATCGCCAGGCGGCATGGACGGCCAGGTGATGACGGTGGAGTTCGAACTGGACGGCCAGCGGTTCACGGCGCTGAACGGCGGACCGCACTTCAAGTTCACCGAGGCGGTCTCGTTCGTGATCGGCTGCGAGGACCAGGCCGAGGTCGACCGCTATTGGGACGGGCTGATCGCCGGGGGCGGTTCCCCCAGCCAGTGCGCCTGGCTGAAGGACCGCTTCGGGGTGTCATGGCAGGTGGTGCCGAAGGCGCTGCCGCGGCTGATGAGCGACCCGGACCCGGCCAAGGCCGGGCGGGTGGTCCAGGCCATGCTGAAGATGAGCAAGATCATCGTCGCCGACCTGGAAGCCGCCCACGCAGGCTAGCCGTTCGCCAGGGCCGCGGTCTCGGCGGCGCAGTCGCGGGTCGGCAGCTGGCCGGCGGCGCGGGCGGCGAGGATCTCGGCCTTGGCCGCCTCCATGTCGGCCTTGAAGTCGGCATTGTCGTGCAGCTTGGCGACCGTCGCCGCGCCCATCATCCGGCCTTCCTCGGTGTCGCTCAGCCAGTGGACGTTGCAGACCACGCGGCTCTGGGTGAAGGCGCGGCCGCGATGCAGCACCTCGGTGGCGCGGTCGGGCGCGGCCTCGGCCAGGATCAGCGCCCAGCCCCAGCCAATGGCGCTGTGGCCGGAGGGATAGGAGCCGTCCTTGCGCAGCTCGGCGTCGTCCTGTGGCGTGCACATCGGGGTGTTGTTGACCATGAACGGGCGCTGGCGCTGGTACTTGGTCTTGGTCGGATAGGTCGACAGGCCGGTGTCGACCAGGGTCCGGCGCAGCATGGTGTAGAGCCGCGGCGTGGTTTCAGGGCTGACCTTGACGCCGAGCGCGCAGGAGAAGGTCTCCGCGGCGGCCGGGAACTTCAGTTCGGCGTCCTGCACCGCCACCGACCAGCGCGCGCTGCCGTTCAGCGCCACGGCCGCCTTGGCCGAGGCGTCGTCGCGGGCCTGGCTCGGCGATCCCGCAGCCGGCGGGCCGGGAATGATGGCCAGGCTGTTGGGCGCGCTGCCCATCTGCATGTAGCCGGCCAGGTAGCCGGGACGGATCTCGGGGATCGGCTTCGGCTCGGCCTTGGCCTGGACCTGCGGCGCCTGTCCGCCCGGGGCCGCGCAACTCGCCGCCATCGCCGCAATCGCCGCCACCCATGCCTGCCTGATCATCGCCGTCTCCCTCACTGTCGATTCCGCACAGCCTAAGCGAGTGACCATACGTCAGCATATCGGGCAGGCCCCTGATCCCGACATTGAACCGCCGCGCCGCGCGGCGCATGCTGGTGGTCATGGAGCGCCGCGCGGTCAGATTGCGCATCACCGGTCGGGTGCAGGGCGTCGGCTATCGCTGGTGGGCCGAGCGTCAGGCCCGCGGGCTGGCCCTGGACGGCTGGGTGCGCAACTGCCCCGACGGTTCGGTCGAACTGCTGGCGATCGGCGACGAGGTCGCGCTGGAGCGGCTGACCGAAGCCTGCCGCGGCGGGCCGCCGGCGGCGTCGGTGGCGGGCGTTCAGCCCCTGGCCGCGGACGACGACGGCAGCATCGGGTTCAGCGCGCGCAGCTAGGCCCTGCGACAGGTCGGCGCATTTTCGCCGCGGGCGGGTGTCATCGGCGGCGTACGACCCTAGATTTGCGGCCTAGCCAGGGAGCCGGACGTGGACGGACAGTTTCATCGCCGCCGACTGATGCAGACGGCGCTCGCGACCTTCGCCGCCGGCGCGGCCTCGCCGGCCCTGGCCTCGACCACGCCGGCGCTCGTCTCGGTGGCTCGACGCGGCTTGGAACGCGCCGGCGGCAGCGTGCGCTATCGCGATATCGTCGGGATCGCCGACTTCACCGCGGCGTCCAAGACCCCGCGCTTCCACCTCGTCGACCTGCGCAACGGAACGACGACCAGCCTCCTGGTCTCGCACGGGCGCGGCTCCGATCCCGGTCACAGCGGCTGGCTGCGCTCGTTCTCCAACGATGTCGGATCGGCGGCGACGTCGCAGGGCGCCTACGCCACCGGCGACTACTACGTCGGCAAGCACGGCCGCTCGATGCGGCTGCACGGCCTTGAGGGCAGCAACAGCAACGCCGAGCCGCGCGCCATCGTCGTGCACGGCGCCTGGTACGTCAGCCCCAAGATGGTCGCCCAGCACGGCATGCTCGGCCGCAGCGAAGGCTGCTTCGCCTTCGACGAGGCCGACCTGCCCCAGGTGCTGGCCCGGCTGGGGCCGGGCCGGCTGCTGCTGGCCGGGAAGTACTAGCCCCTAGCGGCCCTGGAAGTCGGCCGGGCGCTTCTCGAGGAAGGAGGTCATGCCCTCCTTGAAGTCCTGGGTGCGGATCAGCTGCAGGAACTGCAGATAGACGTGGTGGACGTGGTCGTTGAACGTCTCCGACAGGCCCATCCGCATCAGCCGCTTGGCCGACTGCACCGCCAGCGGCGCATTGGCCGCCATCTCCAGGGCGATCTCGCGGGTCTTGGCGGCCAGTTCGGCGTCGGGGACCACGTGGTTGACCAGGCCAAGCTCCAGGCTCTCCTTGGCCGAGAGCGTCCGGCCGGTGAAGATCAGCTCGGCCGCCTTGGCCCAGCCCAGCAGCCGCGGCAGGATCCAGGTGCCGCCGCTTTCCGGCACCACCCCGCGCTTGACGAAGGCGGCCGCCATCTTGGCGCTCTCGCCGGCGATGCGGATGTCGCAGCCCATGGCGGTGTCCATGCCGTAGCCGGCGGCCGAGCCGTTGAGCGCGCAGATGGTCGGCTTGTCCATGGCGAACAGCACCGTCGGCGGCGTGTTGCGCAGGTCGAGGTTCACCGAAATCGTCGAGACCTGCTTGTCCGAGCCGATGCCCGAGCCTTGCGTCGCGTCGACCAGGTCGAGCCCGGCGCAGAAGGCGCGGCCGGTTCCGGTCAGCACGATGACCCGCACCGCGGGGTCTTCGTTGGCCTTGATCAGGAGCTGGGTCAGGCGGGCCAGCATCGGCCCGGAAATGGTGTTCAGCCGCTCGGGCCGATTGAGGGTGAGGGTGGCGATGCCGTCGGCCACCTCGTAGAGCACTTCTTCCGACTTGGGGGTCGTTTCCACCGCCGCGCTCATCGTCGCTTCCCTTTATGGCGTAAATTAATGTGGTCAGCCTATGCGCGGCGCCAGGGAGCGGCAAGGGCCTAGGAGTCGCGGCGGCGCGAACTGGCCAGCAGCCATAGCCCGATGATGACCGCCAGTTGGCAGAGCGCGGCCAACGCTGCGCCCATGGCCAGGCCGAGGGTCATCATCACGCGGTCGCAGGCCTGCGAGCCGCAGTTGAAGACGACGATCTGGGCGATGAGGCCGGCGGCGCCGATCAGGGTGAGCAAAGCGCCCGCCGCCGCTCGTCCTGGCGACAGACGAAGCGGCGGAGGAGCGCCGGGCGGCGGATCGAGGGAGGACCGCCGCGGACCGAGCCATCGCTGCGGCGTCTTCAGAGGGTGGGACAGAAGCGCCATAGCGACCTCCTGGTCACTGCAACGTCTGAGTAGGGGCCTTGGATGCAGGCCGCCTTGATCGTCGTCAAAGCGGCGCGGCGCGGTCCTTGCGCATGCGCCAGACCTCGTGCTCGCCGCCGGCGAACGCGATGGTCTTGGTCCCCTCGACCACGAAGCCGAGCCGCTCGTAGAAGCGCCGGGCGTTGGGATTGACGGTGAACACCGAGAGGGTCAGCGGCCCGTCGGCATGAGCTTCGGCCCAGGCCATCATCAGCCCGCCGACGCCTTTTCCCTGCGCCGCCGGGCCGACGAAGACGTTGGAGACGTGGGCGCCGACCAGTTCGATGAAGCCGACGATCTCGCCGCCCACGAGCGCCACCGCGCGCTGGTCGGCCGGCTCGAGCGGCTCGTGCGGACCGAATGACTGCGGCGGCATGTGCGCGCCGTACGACGTCAGGGCGGCGGCCGCGGCGATGGCCTGGCAGGCCGGGCGGTCGGCTTCGGCGAAGGGACGGATCTGGACGCTCATGGGGCTGTGACTGTGGGCCAGACGTCAGGGCCGACGCTAGCTAATTCCACCCGCTCTACGCCCTGATCGCAGCGGCCAGCAGCTTGCCGACGGTGGCGTTGGTCACGTCGTTGTGCTCGCTGACGTAGCTGTCGGCGAGGAAGTTGGTGATCGCCCTGCGGGCGGGCGCGAAGTTGGTGTCGGTGACGTGCGTCGCACCCGTTTCGCCCCCGTCGAACTGAGCGCCGTTGGCGCCCATAGCCCCGAATTTGTCGTTCTTGTCGCCCACCCCGAGCGTCGCGTCACGGACTAGGCGCGAGGCCAGGGCGTAGGCCAAGGTGCAGGCCTCGTCATTGTGGGTGTGGGAGATCGCGATCGGGCCGCTGGGCTTGTCGCGGACGGCGGCGAACCCGCCGCGACGGGCCGCCGACAAGCCGTTGTGCGAGAAGGCGCCCTGCAGCAGGGTGAGGCTGAAGAAGTCCAGTGATCCGCCCGCCGGCAAGGCTTGGCCCGCGGCCGTCACCAGCCGCGCGCCGAAGCTGTGGCCTGCCAGGTGCAGTTTGACGCCGTGCGTGGGCGTGAGGCCGCCCAGCGCCGCGCCGAGCTTGGCCCCCACCACACCGGCGCGGGTCTTCATCTCGTAGTAGCTGAACTGTTCGGCCAGCCGCAGGACCGCGGCCTTCGGTCCGCGCAGCAGGTCCGAGATTCCGTCGCCCAGCCCGCCCTGCACTGCGCCGACGCCGGCCTTGGTGGTGTACTTCGGCGGCAGCGCCAGGTTGCTCATCCGCGCCCCGGGACTGGCGGCCACCGCGGCCAGGGTGTCGGCTTCCTCGCCCATGTGCTTCGGCGCGGTGCGGGCGTCGATGAAGGCGGCGACCAGATCGGCGGCCGTCTGTTCGGACGGCGCGGCGACATAGGCCGCGCTTGCGGCGCGGATCCTCGCGGCGGCCTTGGGACTGACCCCGCCCAGTTCGGCGGCGAGGCGCGTCTTGAGTTGCGCGGCGGTTAGGTCGGGAACGCCAGGCGCGCTAGCCGCGGCCGACAGCGCCCCGCCGCCGTCGCTGGCGGCCGCCGCGAGGGCCCGCGCGTCCACCGGCAGGGCGTAGCGCCGCGAGGGCCAGGCGACACCGGCCACCAAAACCTTGGCCGGGTCGATCGCGCCCAGGTGCGGCGCGACGTTGGGCCAAAGGCTCGAATAGAGCTTCCAGGCAGAGGTCTCGTCGTTCTTCCAGCCGTGCGACAGCACCACCAGGTGGCCGATGTCCGGGGTCAGCGCGGCCTTGAGCGCCGCGGCGCCGCCTTCGAGCAGCCGCCCGGTCTTGTCGAACTTCAGCCAGACGAACGGGGAGGGACCGATCTTGCTCATGGGCGTCCTTCCTAGACGGCCTGCAGGGTGCGCATCACGTCGACCAGGCCGCGGCCTTCGAACGTCGCCTGGCGGCCGAGGCTGGTGGCGTTGTCGAGGAACAGCCGCTTGACCTGCAGCGGCTCGCCGCGGAACTCGCGCCGCACCGACAGGAAGGCGGCGATCGCGCCGGAGACGTGCGGCGCGGCCATGCTGGTGCCGGTGTCTTCCTTGAAACTCGGCGCCGCGCCCGCCTTGGCCGGCAGTTCGCACGAGATGATCCGCTCGCCGGGCGCGACCAGGTCGGGCTTCAGCCGTCCGTCCGCGGTCGGCCCCTTGGCCGAGAAGTGCGAGACGCCGTAGCGATGCGGCATGTCGCGGTGCGTCGAGCCGACGGTGATCGCCAGCTCGGCGTTGCCGGGGTCGGCGATCGTCGAGGCGTGGGCGGCGGGCGCAAAGCCGCCGGTGACCGACACCTCGCCATAGCCGCTGTTGCCGGCGGCGACGACCACCACGACCCCGCTCGCGACCAGCTTGTCGACGGCCCGGCAGAGCGGGCTCTGGCCGGCTCCGAAGGTGGTCGGGTCGAACGGGTAGCCGAGACTGATGTTGAGCCCGTGGATCTTCGGCTCCGGGCTCTGGCCGTTGAGCAGCCGGATGTAGCCGATGGCGGCGATCAGCCGGCTGGCGTGGCCGTCGTCCTTGGCGGTCATCACCTTCAGGCTGAGGATCTTGCAGCGCGGGGCGACGCCGGAGATCTCGCTCACTGCGCCCTTGGTGGTGGTCGTCGCGACCTTGGCCTCGTCCTTGCGGATCAGCTGCTTGACCGCGATCTGCCCGACGTTGGCGTGCGCCTCGCCTGTGATCGTCTCGCCGGCGATGATCCCGGCGACGTGGGTGCCGTGGCCGGCATGGTCCTCCAGCGCCCCGGCCTCGGCGTCGCCGGCCGCGGCGTAGTTGCGGGTGAAGTCCCGGTGACGCAGGCCGTCCTTGAGCTTGAGGTTCTGGTGCAGATCGAAGTGCGCGTGCGGATGGACGCCGGTGTCGGCCACCGCCCAGACGATGTCCTGTCCGGCGGCGCTGAAGGCGGCGCGCGCGGCATCGGCCTTGATGGTCCGGCGCGAGACATAGACCTGCGGGCGGAGCACCGGATCGGCCCAGATCCGGTAGACGAAGCCGAACTCCTCCTCGATGTCGTGGAACCTCGCGGCGAGCTGGGCCAGGGCCAGGACCCGCTTCTTGTCCAGGCAGGCGAACAGATAGCTCTCGGTGAGCAGCGAGTTGTAGAGCTCCAGCTCCTCGCGGCCGATGTCCGGCAGGTCGCCGACGGGGCGCGCCTCGCCCAGCATCGGCGCGGCGACCGCCCAGCCCGGCCGCAGGATGTCGTCGAACTCGAAGGTCTTGAGGTCGAGCAGCCACGTCAGCAACAGGGTGCGCGCCGCGGCCTGGCCGCCCGGGAAGTTGGCGTTGAACTCGATGATCACGCGCCGTGGGTCGTCGCCCAGCACCGCCAGCAGATCGAGGGCGATGCGGGTCTTGGCGAAGGTCTCACGGATGGCGTCGGGCGTTGAGTCAGCCATGCCGGCGGCCCTCTTCAGCGAACGCCGTTAGGTTGCTGGCCGCCCACGCACGAGTCAACTTAAGGGAAGAATTGTCACAATTTCTTGCCTCGATTGAATATCGCGGCGACGGGATCGCAATTTCCCAGCCGCCGGATCGTCCTGAGCTGCAAAGGCGGGTCGTCCCCGGCCGCGCAAACGGCTATCGAGGGGCCGGTTTGAAGGAACAACACGCATGACGACGACGCTCACCGATTGGCTCGCCCAGCAAGACCTGCCCGCCGAAGGGCTGCTGGCCGGATTGGAACGCGTCGCCGAGGCCTGTCGCGTGATCTCCGGGCTGGTGGAGCGCGCGCCGCTCGAAGGCCGGCTGGGCGCGCTGGCCACGACCAATGTCCAGGACGAAGTCCAGAAGGCGCTCGACGTCGTCTCCAACGACGTCTTCCTCGACCTCTGCGGCCAGGAGCCGGCGTTCGCCGGCTTCGCGTCAGAGGAACTGGACGAGGTGAAGCCGGGCGCGCTGGGCGGCGGCCTGCTGCTGGCGTTCGATCCGCTGGACGGGTCGAGCAACATCGAAGTCTCGATGTGCGTCGGGTCGATCTTCTCGGTGCTGCCGGCGGTGGACGCCTCGCGGCCGGTGCAGGAGGCGGACTTCCTGCAGCCGGGCCGCAATCAGATCGCGGCCGGTTATGCGATGTACGGGCCGCAGACCGTGTTCGTGCTGAGCGTCGGCGGCGAGGTGACCGGGTTCACGCTCGACAGCGAGCGCGGCGCCTGGCTGCTCAGCCATCCAGACATGAAGGTCCCCGAGCAGAGCGGCGAGTACGGCATCAACTCCTCGAACGAGCGTCACTGGAAGCCGGGCCTGCGCCGCTACATGGTCGACGTCCTGGCCGGCCGCGAGGGTCCGCTGAAGCAGGACTTCAACATGCGCTGGACCGCGGCGATGGTCGCCGACGTGCACCGCATCCTGGTCCGCGGCGGGATCTTCCTCTACCCGGGCGACACCCGGCCCAAGGTCGTGAACGGCAAGCTGCGGATCCTCTACGAATGCGCGCCGATGGGTTGGCTCATCGAGAAGGCGGGCGGCGTCGCCTACGGCGGCGATGGCCCCGTGCTGGACATCCGCCCCTCGACGCTGCACCAGCGCTCGCCGATCGCGCTGGGCTCGCGCCAGGTGCTGGAGCACGCCTGGACCGAGTACCTCGCCCAGGACGCCGGCTGAGGATCGGGCCTAGGTCGCCGTCGAGGCGGCCTGGGCCGCGAACCACGGCTCCAGGCGGGCGATCGCCTCCTCGATCTCGGGCGTCGAGACCGCGAACGACATGCGGATGAAGTGGTGGCCCTCGACCGGGTCGAAGTCGACGCCGGGCGCGGTGGCGACGCCGGTGTCCTGCAACAGCCGCTGGCAGAAGCTGAGGCTGTCGTCGGTCAGATGGGCGACGTCGGCATAGATGTAGAAGGCGCCGTCGGGCGGGGCGATCGCCGACAGGCCTAGCTGCGGCAGCGCCTCCAGCAGCAGGGCGCGGTTGGCGCGGTAGACCTCGATGTGGCCTTCCAGCTCGTCATCGCTGTCCATCGCCGCCAGCGCCGCGTGCTGGGCGAGCGAGGGCGGGGTCAGGAACAGCGCGCCCATATAGGCGATGGCGGCCTTCACGTGCTCGGGCGGCGACAGCAGCCAGCCCAGCCGCCAGCCGGCCATGCTGAAGTACTTCGAGAACGAGTTGACCACGAGGGCGTTCGGCTCGAACTCCAGCATCGAGCGGGCCGGCTCGACGTAGCTGAGGCCGTGGTAGATCTCGTCCGAGACGATCTTGATGCCGCGCTCGCGGCAGACCTTGGCGATGGCCTCCAGCTCGGCGGCCGGGATGATCGTGCCGGTCGGGTTGGCGGGGCTGGCGATGATCACGCCGGCCGGGGCCGGGTCGAGGGCGGCGATGCGCTCGGCGCTGAGCTGGTAGCGCTCGTTCGCGCCGCAGGCCAGTTCCACCGGCTCGATGTGCAGGGCCTTCAGCGTGTTGCGATAGGCGACGTAGCCGGGGCGGGCCAGGGCGACGCGGTCGCCGGGATTGAACGACGAGGCCAGCGCCAGCACCAGGGCCGGCGAGGCGCCGCAGGTCAGGGTGATGCGGTTCGGCGCGACCTCGACGCCGTACTTGTCCTTGTAGTGCCGCGCGATCCGGGCCTTCAGCGCCGGGCTCTCCCAGTAGCCCATCGGGTCGCTGTCCAGCACGCGGTGCGCGGCCTCGATCGCGGCCTTCGGCGCCCCGGTCGAGGGCTGGCCGAACTCCATGTGGATCACCGAGCGGCCCTCGGCCTTCAGCCGATGGGCCAGGCCGCTGACGGAAATGGCGTGGAACGGGTCGATGCGCAGGGACATGCCGCTGCTGTGACCCAGGGGGCCGGCCAAATCAAGGAGGCGGCGCCTGACAGCCTGGACGGAACGGGCGATGGTGGCTCCGGGCCCAGGCGGCGATCAGACCGCCGGCCTCTTGGGAGGACGTTTCATGGTCGGCACGCGCCGCAACTTCATCGTCACCGCCGCGGCCGCCGCGGCCTATGGCGGACATGCCGCCGCCGCGGCGTCGGAGACCGCGGTCTATTCCGGCGGAACGATCCTGACCATGGACGACGCCCTCCCGCGAGCCGAGGCGCTCGCGGTGCGCGGTGGGCGCATCCTGGCGCTCGGCGGACGCGACGAGGTGCTGGCCAGGGCCGGCCGCGGCGCGCGGCTGGTCGACCTGGACGGCCGGGCGCTGCTGCCCGGCTTCGTCGACCCGCACGGCCACGTCTCGTTCGTCGGCCTGCAGGCGATCTCGGCCAACCTGCTGCCGGCGCCGGACGGGCAGGGCAATTCGATCCCCGACCTCCAGCGCGTGACCCGCGCCTGGATCGAGGCCAACCGCCCGTTCATCGACCGCTACAAGCTGGTCATCGGCTTCGGCTACGACGACTCCCAACTGCGCGAGCAGCGCCACCCGACCCGCAAGGACCTGGACGAGATCTCCGCCGAGGTCCCGGTGCTGTTCATCCACCAGTCCGGCCACCTGGGCGTGGCCAACTCCAAGGCGCTGGAAGCGGCGGGCGTCAGCGCCGACACCCCTGATCCGCAGGGCGGCGTCTTCCGCCGCGAGGCCGGCGGCAAGGAGCCCAACGGGGTGATGGAGGAGCACGCCTTCATGGGCGTGATGGGCACGCTGCTGAGCCGGCTCGACCTCGACGCCAACCTCAAGATGATCGCCGAGGGCGTGAAGCTCTACACCTCGTACGGCTACACCACCTGCCAGGACGGCAAGTCGTCGAGCGGCGGCGTGAAGGCGCTGCAGCTGGCGGCCGGCAAGGGCATGCTCACCGCCGACGTCGTCGCCTATCCGGACGTCCTCACCGCGACCGACGTCGTCGTGCCGCCGCTGCTGAGCCGGACCTATACGAACCGCCTGCGCGTCGGCGGCGTGAAGCTGTCGATCGACGGCTCGCCGCAGGGCAAGACCGCCTGGCTGTCGCAGCCGTACTTCGTGCCGCCGGAGGGGCAGAGCGCCGCCTATGCCGGCTATCCGGCCGTGCCGGTCGACCAGTGCCTCGCCGCCATCGACAAGGCCTTCGCTAACGGCTGGCAGATCCTGGTCCACGCCAACGGCGACGCCGCCATCGACGTGCTGATCGCCGGCGTGCGCGAGGCGACCAAGAAGTACGGCCCCGGCGACCGCCGCCCGGTGCTGATCCACGGCCAGACCGCCCGCGAGGACCAGGTCGACGCCTGCAAGGCGCTGGGGATCATCCCGTCGTTCTTCCCGATGCACACCTTCTACTGGGGCGACTGGCATCGCGACTCCGTGCTCGGGCCGGTGCGGGCCGAGAACATCTCGCCGACCGGCTGGGCGCTGCGGCGCGGGATGATGTTCACCACCCACCACGACGCGCCGGTGGCCAAACCCGACTCGATCCGCGTGCTCTCGGCGACGGTCACCCGCCGCACCCGCACGGGCGACATATTGGGGCCGCATCAGCGGGTTCCTGTGGACGTCGCGCTGAAGGCGATGACCATCTGGCCCGCCTATCAGCACTTCGAGGAGGCGACGAAAGGCTCGCTCGTCGCCGGCAAGCTGGCCGACTTCGCGCTGCTGTCCCAGGACCCGACGGCCATGGATCCCGAGAAGCTGGCCTCGCTGAAGGTGGTCGAGACGATCAAGGAGGGCGTCAGCATCTGGCGCGGATAGGCATGGCCCTGACCCAGAAGCAGAAGATGCTGGCCGGCGAGCTCTATGACGCGAGCGACTCCGAGATCCAGGCCGACCACGCCGCGGCGGTCGCCTGGATGGCCCGCTTCAACGCCCTCGACCTGCCGATGGACCAGCGCCACGCCCTGCTGGCCGAGCGGCTCGCCTTCGCCGGCAAAGGGGCGATGATCCGCCCGCCGTTCCATTGCGACTACGGCTTCAACATCAGCCTCGGCGACGGGGCGTTCCTGAACTTCAACTGCGTGATCCTCGACGTCGTGGCGGTGACCATCGGGGCCAAGACCCAGATCGGCCCGGGCGTGCAGATCCTGGCCGCCGACCATCCGCGCGACGCGGCCGAGCGCGCCGGCGGGCTGGAGTTCGGCCGGCCGATCAGCATCGGCGCCAATGTCTGGATCGGCGGCGGCGCGATCATCCTGCCGGGCGTGCGGATCGGCGACGACGCCCTGGTCGGCGCCGGGGCGGTGGTGACCCGCGACGTCCCGCCGGGCGCGACCGTGGTCGGCAATCCGGCCAGGGTGCGCGCATAGCCGTTTCGCCCCTTCGCTCTGCTCGCGCATGGGCCTGCTCGTCGATCAGCGCCGCATGTTCGACTTTGCATAGAAAAGCCTCCGCCGGCGCATAGCATTTGTCGCAAGCAGGAGGGGCGACATGCGCATCGGTTCGAAGTCTGGAACTTGGCTGCTGGCGACGGCGGCGAGCGTGTTCGCCTTGGGCGCGCAGGCCGCGCCGCGGCTGGACACGGTGCTGAAGCCGGTCCGTGACGGCGGAACCGAAGTCACCGCCATCGACGTGAAGACCGAGCTCGCAGGCGGGCAGGGCGATGGCCTCGTGCTGTCGGCGCCGGTTGTCTACGCCGGCGTGCGCGGCGTCGCCGACCGGGTGCAGAACCTGATCGTCACCGATGCGAAGGGCGTCGTGCCGCTGACGTCGCTCGACGATCCGGCCGCGCCGGGCGGCTTCCCCTATTTCCGGCATTGGACCGCCCAGCGCGCCGTCTCCTATCCGGTGAAGATCAGCTACCGCGCCTTGGTGCAGCCGGCAGGCGCGCCGCAGGGCCCGCCGTTCGGCATCCGGCCCTCTGGCGGCGGCGTCAGCGGCGCCGGGGCCGGCTTCCTGGTCCTGCCTGAAAAGGTCGGCGAGGCGGAGCTGAAGCTGCGCTGGGATCTCAGCGGCCTGGCCAAGGGCTCGAGCGCGGTCGCCTCCTTCGGCGACGGCGATGTGAGCCTGACCGGCGATCCGGAGAAGCTGCGCCAGGCCTGGTACATGGCCGGGCCGATGGGCCGCTTCCCCGAGAGCGGCGACATCGACGGCTTCAGCGGGACCTGGCTTGGCCAGTCGCCGTTCGACCCGGCGGCCGAGCTCGAATGGTCCGGCAAGCTCTACCAGCAGCTCGACAACGACTTCGGCTATCTGAAGCCGGCCCCGCGCTATCGGGTGTTCATGCGCTTCCTCGACACCCCGCCGGTCGGGGGCGGGACGGCGCTGGCCAACTCGTTCATGCTCTCGCGCGGCTCGGCGCCGCGCGACCCGGCCGCCGAAGGGCCACGCACGACCTTCGCCCACGAGATGATCCACCAGTGGGTCGGCGGCGTCGAGTCGCCGGGCGCGGTCGGGATCAGCAGCTGGTTCAGCGAGGGCCTGACCACCCACTACACGGCGCTCGCCCCCCTGCGCGCCGGGTTCTCGACGGTCGAGGAGTACGGCGAGCAGATTAACGCCATGACCCGCGGCTACTGGGGCAGCGAGGCGCGCGACTGGTCGGCCGAGAAGATCGCCAAGGCCGGGTTCGGCTCGGAGAGCATCCGCCACGTGCCCTACAACCGCGGGGCGCTCTATTTCGCCGACCTCGACGCCAAGATCCGCGCCAAGTCCGGCGGCAAGCGCAAGCTCGACGACCTGCTGGCGCCGATGTTCGTCAGCCGCGAGCAGGGCGCGACCTTCGACCACGAGGCCTGGAAGGCGATGGTCGGCGGCGAGCTGGGACCCGAAGCGGTGGCGACCTTCGAAAAGGTCGTGCTGGGCGGCGAGATGTTCGTGCCCGACGCCGGCGCGTTCGGCCCGTGCTTCACCCGCGAGCCGGCGACCTACGACGTCGGCGGCGCTGAGGTGCAGGGCTATCGCTGGGTGCGGGTGGCTTCGGTCGCTGAGGCGAGCTGCCGCGCTTGGTAGTTAAGGGGTAGGGCGGGACGGGGCCCTATCCTCTCATCCCGGCTTTCGCCGGGATGAGCGGTGTGCGGACGCTAGAGCTCGAGCACCCCGGCCTGATCGACGGCGCGGCGCATCGGACCGGTGTAGCCGGTGGGCGAGCGCCGACGCCGGTCCGGTCCGAAGAAGTCGCTGGCCGCGACGTAGGGGCGGGGGCGCAGGATCACCGACTCCAGCCGCTTGAGAATGTCGCGGGCGGTGACCGGCTTGGCGAGGAATTCGTTCACCCCCCGGTCGCGCGCCGCATTCAGGCGCGGCAGGTCCGAGTGTCCGGTCAGCATGATGATCGGCAGATAGCGGGCCTCGCCCGGCAGCGCCCGGACCCGCGAGATGAAGTCGAGGCCGTTCATCGTCGGCATCTCGTAATCGACATAGGCCACGTCGACCGGTGCGGCCATCAACTGGTCCAGGCCTTGTCGCCCGTCGGTCGCATAGAAGAGGCGTCCGACCCCGGCGGCGGCGAGCACCGTGCCGATAATCGTGCGCATCTGCTCGTTGTCGTCGACGACCAGTATTCGCAGAGCTCCAAGTCCTTGCGTCACTTTCCCGTCCTCGGCGAATCTATGTCCTGATAGACGCCAATCAGGCGAACTGTCGCAACCCCTTCCGCGCAGTTTTCGCGTCCCGCGCCTTGACCTGACAGGCGTCTGGCGCGAAGCCGGACGCCAATCATTGGGGGTGTGGATGTCGAAGACTGTTGAGGCGCCGTCGACGCGGCGGGTCCTGGGCGCGAGCCTGGTCGGCACCGCCGTCGAATTCTACGACTTCTATATCTACGCGACTGCCGCCTCGCTGGTGTTCGGGCCGCTGTTCTTCCCGGCCGCCTCGCCCTCGATGCAACTCCTCTCGTCCTACGCCAGCATGGCCGTGGCGTTCTTCGCGCGCCCGGTCGGGGCGATCGTGTTCGGCCACTACGGCGACCGCATCGGGCGCAAGTCGACCCTGGTCGCCTCGCTGCTGCTGATGGGCGCCTCGACGGTGCTGATCGCCTTCCTGCCGACCTATCAGCAGGCCGGCTGGCTGGCGCCGGTCGCGCTCTGCATCCTGCGCTTCGGCCAGGGCTTCGGCCTGGGCGGCGAGTGGGGCGGAGCCGCGCTGCTGGCGGTCGAGAACGCGCCGCCCGGCTGGCGCGCGCGCTATGGCATGTTCCCGCAGCTGGGCGCGCCGGTCGGCTTCATCGCCGCCAACGGCCTGTTCCTGATCCTCGGCATGCTGCTGACGCCCGAGCAATTCCAGGCCTGGGGCTGGCGCATCCCGTTCCTGGGCAGCGCCCTGCTGGTCGGGGTCGGCCTTTGGGTGCGCCTGAAGCTCACCGAGACCCCGGCCTTCTCCAAGGCCCTGGCCGAGGAGAAGCCGTCCGACGTGCCGCTGGCCGAGCTGTTCAAGCGGCACCTGGGCCCGACGCTGGCCGGCACCTTCGCGGTGGTGGCCTGCTTCGCGACCTTCTACCTGGCGACCGCGTTCGCGCTCGGTTACGGCACCCAGACCCTGGGCTACAGCCGCGAGACCTTCCTCGGCGTGCAACTGGGCGCCATCGGCTTCATGGCGCTGGGCATCATCCTGGCCGGCTACTGGTCGGACGCCAGCAACCCGCGCCGGGTGCTGATGGCCGGCTGCTTCATGGCCATCGCCGTCGGGGCGCTGATGGCGCCGATGATGGGCGGCGGCTCGCTGCTGGGCTGCTGGGCGTTCCTGTCGCTGGCGCTGCTGACCATGGGCTTCGTCTACGGCCCGCTGGGCGCGTTCCTGCCGGGCCTGTTCCCGGCCCGCGTGCGCTACACCGGCGCCTCGATGGCCTTCAACGTCGGCGGCATCATCGGCGGCGGCCTGACCCCGATGGTCGCCCAGGCGCTGTCGACCAAGGGCGGCCTGGTCCCGGTCGGGATCTACCTGGCCGTCGCGGCGCTGATCAGCCTGGTGGCCCTGCTGCCGCTGAAGCACCAGCAGGCCTGATCGGTCACCAGTGGTTCTCGACCTCTTCGGCGAAGCCGATCAGGTCGCGGACCTGCAGCCGCGTTCCGTCGTCCAGCACCGCGACGCCTGAGAATTTGCCGAACACCTGGTGCTGTCGGCTGCTGACCGTTCCCATGGCGAAGTCGGCGTGGCGGTCGACGATCGGGTCGAAGGTCATCTCGAAGCGGCCGTCGCTGGAGGTGAAGCGCCAGGGGCCGCTGTCGTGGGCGCCGGCCGGCAGATGGAACTCCAGCTCGGTCAGCTTGTGCGCCTTGCCGTCGTAGAAGAGGATGTTCTCGGAGGCGGCCGAGGTGTCGCCGAAGCCGTAGCCGATGTTGAAGCCGAACGGCTTGCCGTCGACCAGGCCCGAGGCCGAGCCCCAGTACCAGGTGTTGTCGTAGGTCCAGACCCCGCGGCCCCAGTCGAGCACGGCGAACGCGCTCGCCGGCTCGAACGCGTAGCGCCGGCCGGCGTAGACCACATGGCCGCTGGCCGGCATGCAGTTGATCTTCTGATTGTAATAGAAAGCGCTGGCCTGCTCGGCGAAGGGCGTGGCGATGACCATGCGGTCCATCGGCGGCTGGGCCAGGACGATTTCGCCGGAGATGCCGGCGCCCTTGTCGAAGCTCGGCGCATCGAAGGTCAGCACCCGGCCGCCGGGCGTGAAGCGGAAGGCGATCTCCATCTTGGGATGGGCGTGGACGATGTCGCCGACGTCGGCGCTGGGCGGCAGGTCCATGGCGCCGTGCGGGGCCGGCAGGCCGACGCCGCCGTTGACGAAGCTGCGCGCCTGGAAGTCCATCCACGAGACGCCGAGGAAGCCCATGTGGCCGTTGTCGGCGACGGTCAGCGCCAGGCCGAAGTCGGGCGAGAGGATGGCGTAGTAGTCCCACTCCTTGATCGCCGGATCGTCGGCGGCGACGCCGATGGCGGCGCGATCGTAGCGGCGAACCTCGCTGGCGGCCCAGCCGTGCTCGACCAGGTGTCCGTCCGCGTCGAGCAACTCGCCCGATCCCATCAGCTTCTGCATGTCGCCTCCGCAGGTTGCCCGGCCGTGCTTACGGCATGACGCAACGGCAGCGCAAAGACTGCCGATAGCGTCCGATAGCCGCCAGAAGCCGGCGGCCCGGAGGGCTACAATCCCTGAAAATCGGTCAGCGGAGGCCTCCTATGGTCACGATCCTGCGAGACGTGTCGGTAAACCTGCCGATGGAGAGCGTCTGGGAGCGCTTGCGGCAGGTCGGCAGGGCGCACGAACTGTTCGCCGGCGTGCTGGTCGACGGCCGCCTCGATGGCGACCTGCGCACCGTGACCTTCGCAAACGGCATGGTCGTGACCGAGCAGATCCTGGGCGTCGACGAGCCCTCGATGCGCGTCGCCTACAGCGTCGTCGACGGCCCGTTCACGCGGCACGCGGCTTCGATGCAGGTGTTCGCGGAGGGCGGCGGCAGCCGGATCGTGTGGTTCAGCGACATCAAGCCCGACGCCTTGGCCGAGATGGTGACGCCGCTGATGGAGGCTGGTCTGGCGGCGCTGAAACGCAACCTCGAAGGGGCTTAGCCCGATTGACCGGCAGGCCGCGTGGGCGTATCGATATTGCGAGTCATTCGCAATAAGGAGCGCTCCCATGGCCATCGCACCTCTCGCCGCGGCCTCCCTGCGCGTCGGCCCCCAGGGCCTGGCGGTGTCCGAGCAGTTGGTGCTCGCCTCGCTGCGCGCCTGGGCCAGGGCCCGCATGGCCGGCGATGATCCGCGCGAACTGGTGCAGCCGGGCCTGACCCACGTGAGCTCCAAGCCCGTGGCCAGCGTGTTCGTGGCGCTGATGGAGCACATCGAGCGCAACGCGCGCCGGGCCATGGAGGTGCATTGCATCGCCTGTGGCGGATATTCCCAGGACGAGCAGCGGGTGGTGCTGGCCTGCGGCGTCGCCCGGACCGCGCCGGGCGTGGCGTTGCAGCTGCTGCGGCCCCTGGTCGGCGCGCCCGAGGCGCCGGTGCTGCTCGCCCGGACCCTGAACGTGGCGCTCTGCAACGCCGGCTTCCCGATGCCGGTGCGGATGTGGGACGACGAGGCCAGCGTCTCGGCCACCGTGCACTGAGGGCGCTGGAAACGCGCGGCCATCGGGTCTAGGCAGGCCCGATGAGCGAGTTTGACGACGAACCGATCTTCGATGGCGGCGGCTATGACGTCGACGACTGGGCGCGCCTGAAGACCTTCACCGGCGCGCTTGCGACCCTCGAGGACGTGCAGAACCGGGTGGCGATCTTCGCGCTGGGCGACACGGCCGGCGGGCGGCCCATCGACATGGAGCTGCCGCAGCCGGTGATCTGGTGGGAAGACGACGGCGAGGTCGCGGCGGTCGCCGTGCAGGCCGAGGCCCACGACTCCGAGGACGGCGAGACCATGGAAGTGCTGGGCCTGGTGCTGCCGGATGGCGGCGGGGCCGTAGCGCTGCTGGAGGACGTCGATCTGGTCGACGACAGCGACCCGGTCTGGCGCCGGCTGGTCACCGAAGCGATCGGCGACGAGACCGGCGAAGACGACAAGGACTAGGCGCTGGCGAGCGCGCTCTGGAAGAGGATCGCGCCGTCGGCCGAGCCGAGCTCGGCCTCGAAGGCGCGGTCGGGGTGCGGCATCAGGCCGATGACGTTGCCGCGCTTGTTGACGATGCCGGCGATGTCGCGCGACGAGCCGTTGGGATTGTCGAGATAGCGGAAGACCACCTGGCCTTCGCCCTCCAGCCGGTCCAGCGTCTCTTCGTCGGCGAAGTAGTTGCCCTCGCCGTTGCCGACCGTCATCTCGACCTCGCGGCGGCCGGCGTAGCCGGCGGTGAAGCGGGTCTGGGCGTTGGTGACTTCCAGCGCCACCGGCTTGCAGACGTATTTGAGCTTCTCGTTCCGCAGCAGCGCGCCGGGCAGCATCTTCGACTCGGTCAGCACCTGGAAGCCGTTGCAGATCCCGACGACGGCGACGCCGCGGTCGGCCGCGGCGCGGACCTCGGTCATCACCGGGGCCAGCGCGGCCATGGCCGCGCAGCGCAGGTAGTCGCCATAGGAGAAGCCGCCGGGCAGCACGATCAGATCCAGGCCCTGGGGCAGCTGGGTCTCGGCGTGCCAGACCATGTCGACCTTGGCGCCGGTGGAGCGTTCGACGGCGACCTTGCAGTCGCGATCGCAGTTGGAACCCGGGAATACGATGACGGCGGCTTTCATGGGCGGCCCTTTACGCGCATTTGTCGAGAATGGGGAGGGGGGAGGTGGTCGCATCCGGCGCCGGATGCGGCTCGCGGAAGGTGAAGGCCTCCGGACCTGGGCCGTTCGCTCGCAACAGTTCGAGCCGCGCGACCGCCTCGGCGAGGGTCGGCTTGTGGCCGGCGGGAACCCACCAGAGCGCCATGTAGGTCTCGATCTCGTGAAACCACTCGGCGCGGCGGCGCATGATCTCGACGTGTCCCGGGCGATAGACGAAGGCGCCCAGCGCGGCCGGGCTCTCCCAGACCGAAAGGTTGGTGATGATCAGCGGGTCGTCGAAGGCGACCAGGTCGGTGGCGTCGTCGCCCTCGCCGGTCAGCCGCCAGACAAAGCCCGGCGAGGCCTCGGCCAGGGCGTTTACGCGGTCGAGGTTGTTCTTGAAGTCCGCGGTCTCCGGCGCGTCGATCGGCGCCTTCAGCCGGGCCACGTTGATCTGGGCGAGGTGATAGCCGTTCAACTATAGTGCCCCCTCATCTGGCGCCCAGGCTCTCCAGATAGGTCATCACCTGGTCGAATCCAGCCTTGTCGCCATAGGCGCAGCCGGTGTTCCTCATGACCTTGCGGCCGCCTTCCTGGACGGCTTCCTGCTTGAAGACCGCCGGATGGCCGGGCGCGCCGACCTGCGTCAGGACGAAGGCCTCGCCGCCGCCCGGCACGTTGTAGAAGCGATAGGGCTCGCCACGCTCCTGCGGCGCCGGGATCAGCCCTGGCTGCGCCAGGACCTTGGCCGACAAGGCCTCGTAGGAGAGCGAGCAGTCGAGCGCCAGGCGCGGCCGGGGCGCTTCAGGCTCCGGCGCGCAGGCGGTCAGGATCAGTGGGAGGATGGGGGAAAGGGCGACAAGCCCTCTCACGCCACCTCGATCCGGTAGCTTTCGATGACGGTGTTGGCGAGCAGCTTCTCGCACATGTCCTTCACCTGGGCTTCGGCGGCGGCCTTGTCGGTGGCGTCCTTCAGGTCGAATTCGATGGTCTTGCCGACGCGCACGCCGTCGACCTGCGGCCATCCCAGGCCGTGCAGAGCGCTTTCGACGGCCTTGCCCTGAACGTCCAGCACGCCGGGCTTCAGGAACACATGAACTTTCGCGCGCACTAGTGCAGGCCTCCTTGGATGACGGTGGGCATCTCTTTCATGATGCCAAGACGACGGGCCACCTCGGTGTACCCTTCGATGACGTCGCCCATGTCGCGGCGGAAGCGGTCCTTGTCCAGCTTCTCGTTCGTCTGGCTGTCCCAGAGGCGACATGAATCGGGGCTGATCTCGTCGGCCAGGATCACCCGCGAGAAGTCGTTCTCGTAGATCCGGCCGAACTCGACCTTGAAGTCGACCAGGGTGATGCCGACGCCGGCGAACAGCCCGGTGAGGAAGTCGTTCACCCGCAGGGTCAGGGCCATCATGTCGTCGATCTCCTGGGTCGAGGCCCAGTTGAACGCGGTGATGTGCTCCTCGGCGACCATCGGGTCGCTGAGCTTGTCGTCCTTCAGGTAGAATTCGATGATCGAACGGGGCAGGGCCTGGCCTTCGGGCAGGCCGAAGCGCTGCGACAGGCTGCCGGCTGCGACGTTGCGGCAGACGACCTCCAGCGGAATGATCTCGACTTCGCGGATCAGCTGCTCACGCAGGTTCAGCCGGCGAATGAGGTGGTTCTGAACCCCGATGGAGTTCAGCTTGGTCATCACGTACTCGCTGATGCGGTTGTTGATGACGCCCTTGCCTTCGAGGATCGCCTTCTTCTGCGCGTTGAACGCGGTGGCGTCGTCCTTGAAGTACTGGATCAGGGTTCCGGGCTCGGGGCCCTCGTAGAGGATCTTGGCCTTGCCTTCGTAGATCTTCTTGCGGCGGGTAGTCATGTGCGCCTTCTCCCAGAGCGAGGGCTTGGCCGCCAGCGGAAAAACGAAAAACGCGCGCAGTTGCATGCAAACGCGCGCGGCTCCGACCGTATGGCCCTCTCACTCATATGAGGCCTGAAAAAACTAACGGATTGGCCCCCGCGGCGCAAACGGCGCAAGAGCCGCATCGCCTCATCGTGCGTTTACGTTGCTACGGCGCGGTTCACGGGATATGCAACGCCGACCGACCGCCTACTGGGGAACACATGACGACCTTCGACGATCGCGAGCGTGGCTTTGAAAAGAAGTTCGAGCTCGACCAGGAGCAGGAATTCAAGGCTGGTGCTCGTCGCAACCGCATGCTGGGCGAATGGGCCGCTGGTCTGATGGGCCTGTCCGCCGACAGCGTCGCCGAGTACGCCAAGGCCGTGGTGAAGTCCGACTTCGAACTGCCGGGCGACGAAGACGTCCTGCGCAAGGTGTTCGAGGACCTGAAGGGCTCGGGCGTCGCCGTCAGCGAAGGCGAAGTGCGCATGAAGATGGACGAACTGCTGGCCCAGGCCCGCGAGCAGCTGCGCTCGGGCGAGTAAGACTTTCCGGCACCGCGAAAAGAGCGCCGTCCTTCGGGGCGGCGTTTTTTGTTGCGCGCCAGGTGATCGAAGAACGCTGGTCGCCGAATGCATCGCGGCGCCGCAAATTGCAACCGGTGGCGCCGGGTTGCACCGGCGCACACGCGCTCCGGTGCAACTGCGCGCAACGCATGAAGCGCTGCAAGAACGACCCAACGAGCGGCCTCAAGACCGCCGGATGGGAGCGCCGCCATGCCACGACCGATCGCCGTCGCCGTCTGGGGCCTGGTCTGCGCGTTCACGCCGGCCGAAGCCCAGGAGCCGTCGCCGTCGTCGTATGGAGCGGCCGGCGCGGACGCCGGCCTCTCGACCGATTCGGAGCTGGCGCTGTTCGTCAGCGCTTCAACTGGCCGTCCAGGTACTTGCGAATGGCCGGGCCGTACGGCGGACGCATCTGCTGCAGCGGCTTGTCGGCCTTGATCTGGCGATAGATCGACTTGGCGTGGCTGAACTCGCGGAAGCCATCGACGCCGTGATAGCTGCCCATGCCTGACGGCCCGACGCCGCCGAAGGGGAGGTTCTCCTGGGCGACGTGGAAGATGACGTCGTTGACCGTCACCCCGCCCGAGGTCGTGCTGCTGAGCACCTTCTCGCGTTCCGTGTCGTCGGAGCCGAAGTAGTAGAGGCCCAGCGGCCGCTCGCCCTTGTTCACATAGGCGATGGCCTCGTCGATCCCCGAGTATGTCTTCACCGGGAGCACTGGGCCGAAGATCTCCTCCTGCATGACCTTCAGGTCGTCGCTCGGGTCGATGATCAAGGTCGGGGCGATCTTGCGATGCTCCTGCTGCGACAGGTCCTCGCCGTCGGGCTTCAGCTCGATCACCCGCGCGCCCTTGGCCTTGGTCTCGTCGATGTAGCCCTTGATCCGCTCATAGTGCCGCTGGGCGATGATGGCCGTGTAGTCGGGGTTGTCCTTCAGGGTCGGGAACATCTTCGCCACCGAGGCCTGGGCCCCGGCGATGAACGGCTCCAGGCTCTCCTTCGGCGTTAGGACGTAGTCGGGCGCCAGGCAGATCTGGCCGGCGTTCAGCGTCTTGCCGTTCATGATCCGCGCCGAGGCGACGTCGAGATCAGCTGACTTGCCGAGGATCACCGGGCTCTTGCCGCCCAATTCGAGGGTCAGCGGGACAAGGTTATCGGCGGCGGCGCGCATCACGTGCCGCGCGATCGAGGTCGCCCCGGTGAAGATCAGGTGGTCGAAGGCCAGCGACGAGAACGCCTGGCCGACCTCAGGTCCGCCGGTGACCACCGCGATCTCTTCTTCGGAAAAGGCGCCGGCGAACATCTTGGCCATCAGTTCGGAGGTCGCCGGCGTGAACTCCGACGGCTTGATCATCGCCCGGTTGCCGGCCGCCAGCACCCCGGCCAGCGGGCCGAAGGTCAGGTTCACCGGGAAGTTCCACGGGCTGATGATCCCGACCACGCCCTTCGGCTGGAAGCGGATCTCGGCCTTGGCGCCGAACAGGCCGAGGATCGCCGGGGTCGGCTTGCGCTTCTCCGGCCGCATCCACTTGGCCAGGTTGTCCTTGGCGTGCCTGAGCGGACCGATGGAGGCGGCGATGTCGGTGAAGGTCGTGGCCTCGCGCGAGCGCGAGCCGAAGTCCTCGTTGATCGCGTTTTCGATGGCCGCGCGATTGTCGATCAGCAGGGCGATGGCGCGTTCGATACGATCGATGCGGGTCTGGGCGGAGGGCTCTCCGTCCCGCAGGTGAGCGGCCTTCTGCCTGGCCAGCAGGGCGTTCATAGCAGCAGCGTCCATGTCGTTCGTCTCCTCCCCGAGCATCCGGCTGATGTTCGGATAGTGACGTTACGGAATGGAAGCGGCGGGACGGCGGCGGCTGGCCACCGTCCCTCAGCCGTCAGCTGGCGCCGGCGGTGGCGTCGCTCATCTTCGCCATCGCGTCGTCGATGGTGAAGCTGCCCGGCCTTTGAACCGGTGGGAACTCCTTGAAGGTTTCCACGAACTTCGCCGCCACGGCCTGGGCCGCGAAGATGAAGTAGTCGTTGTGCAGCAGCCAGTCATAGTAGGTGTTCGAGGTCACGTCCGCGAACTCGTACGGGTCGGTCCGCAGGTTGTAGATCTTGGGCAACCGCAGCCGCGTGAACGGCTCGGCCCAGACCTGGAGCGTGCCCTGGCAGCGCTGCTCCATGAACAGGATCTTCCAGTTGTCGAAGCGAATGCCCAGGACGTCGCCATCGTCGCTGAGATAGAAGAAGAGCTGACGCGGGCTCTCCTTGGTCTTGCCGGTGAGATAGTCCAACAAGCTGAACCCATCGATGTGGTTCTTGAAGGTTGTGCCACCGACGTCATAACCCTTCTTCAGCTTGTCGACGATGTCGGGCGCGCCGGCCATTTCAAGGAATGTCGGCAGCCAGTCGTGATGCTGGACGATGCCGTTGGCGACTGATCCCGCCTCGATCTTGCCCGGCCAGCGCACCAGCATCGGAACGCGGAACGCGCCCTCCCAGTTGGTGTTCTTCTCGCTGCGGAACGGCGTCATACCGGCATCCGGCCAGCTGTTGCGGTGCGGGCCGTTGTCGGTCGAGTACATGACGAAGGTGTCGTCAGCGATGCCGAGCTCATCGAGCAGATCGAGCATCTCGCCGACGTTTTTGTCATGGTCGATCATGGTGTCGTGATAGGGCGACTGCCAGCGGCCCGCCTGACCCAGGCTCGACTTTTTGGTGTGCGTGAACAGGTGCATGTGCGTCGTGTTCAGCCAGACGAAGAACGGCTTGTCGTCCGCGTGCTGGCGCTTGATGAAGTCGGTGGCCGCGGCGACGAAGTCGTCATCGCAGGTCTCCATCCGCGCCTTGGTCAGCGGGCCGGTGTCCTCGATCTTCTGCTTGCCGACCTTGCCCCAACGCTCTTCAACGGTCGTGTCGTCCTTGTCGGTCGCCCAGGAGTGGATCACTCCGCGCGGGCCGAACTGCTTGCGGAAATTGGGGAAGTCCGTCGCGCTCGGATAGTTGGCCATCTCCGGCTCTTCTTCGGCGTTGAGATGGTAGAGGTTGCCGAAGAACTCGTCGAAGCCGTGATTGGTCGGCAGCATGTGGTTCAGGTCGCCCAGGTGGTTTTTCCCGAACTGCCCGGTCGCATAGCCTTGGTTCTTGAGTAGGTTGGCGATGGTCACCACGCCTTCGGGCATTCCCACCGGCGAGGCCGGGATGCCGACCTTCGACAGTCCGGTCCGCAGCACGCTCTGGCCGGTGATGAAGGAGGAGCGGCCGGCGGTGCAGGACTGCTCGCCGTAGCTGTCGGTGAACAGCATGCCTTCCTTGGCGATCCGGTCGATGTTGGGCGTGCGGTAGCCCATCAGTCCGTGGGTGTAGCAACTGAGGTTCGACTGACCGATGTCGTCGCCCCAGATGACGAGGATGTTCGGTTGCTTGGCGGCCATGGCTGCGCTCCAATTGCTGCGAGCCGCCAGAGAAGACGCCGTGGGCTGGGCAAGGGATCGGGTGAAACCCCCGGACGCTACGCGCGATACCCTGGCCTCGTCGGCAGTCGGCTGCGCGGGCCGATTTCCTAATTCGTCTTAATACTGCGCCACCGAAGCGTGTTGACCATTGACGCCCGTCTGGGGCGAGCCCGTCATGTCGGCGAACCGACGGGAGCATGCGATGGCGTTTCTGAAGGCCGGCGCCAGGTTCGGCGTCAATATGGACACCATTGATCTCAATATTCTTTTCGGCGGCGTGATCACCCTGGCCAACACCGGGCGGATCTATTCGGACGGCGCCTTCGGCGACCGCGTCGCGCTCTTCGGGAACTTCAGCTTCGACGGGGCCGGGCGACTGGCCGGCGGCGAACTGAATCACATCCAGGAGAATCTCTCGGGATACCTGCACTTCGATGTGTCGGGATTTTCCGCCTCGGCGACGCGGATTGTCGGCCTGGCCGCGGACGGCGACATGCCAGCCGCCTTCCGGATCATCCTGAGCGGCGATGACAGCCTCCTCGGCGCATCGTTCGACGACGTCCTGCGCGGACACGACGGCGACGACACGATGGACGGCGGCGGCGGCTACGACAGCCTCTACGGCGGGGCCGGCGACGACGTCATTGTCAGCGGGACCAACCACGGGCCTGGCGACAGCTATCTGCGCGGTGACGGCGGCGACGACTCGATCGTCGCCGGGATCCGGTTCGACGACATCAACGGCAATGTCGGCCGCGACACCATCCGTGGGCGCGAGGGCGACGACTGGGTCGTGGGCGGCCAGGACGGCGACCTGCTCTATGGCGACGAGGGCGCCGACCAAGTCTACGGCAACATGGGCGACGACACCGGCTTCGGCGGCGATGGGAATGACACTCTGCGCGGCGGCCAGGGCGCCGACGTCTTGTATGGCGCGGCCGGCGACGACTTCATCAGCGGCGACCGCGGCAACGACACCATCGCCGGCGGAAGCGGCGCGGACCTCTTCAACACTTTCGCCGGGGCGGCCATCGACCGGGTGCTGGACTTCAACGCCGGCGAGGGCGACCGGGTGCGGGTCGAGGGCGGCGCCGCCTATTCGGTCAGCCAGGTCGGCAGCGACGTGCTGGTCAATCTTGGCGGTCCGGACGTGCTGATCCTCGTCGGCGTGCAGCTGTCGTCGCTGCCGGGCGGGTGGATATTCTCGGCCTGAACCCTGCGGCGGATTTGCGCTGGACTGACGTGGCGGCGGGTGGGCGACTGTCCTCCAAACGATCCGGCGCGCGCCGGAGGCACCAGGAAGGAACACGACAATGCCCGAGGCCCTGATCATCGACGCCTGCCGCACCCCGCGCGGCATCGGCAAGGTCGGCAAAGGCGCGCTGGCCGACTTTCACCCGCAGCATCTGGCGGCGACGGTGCTGAAGGCGCTGGCCGAGCGCAACAACCTGAAGACCGGCGAAGTCGACGACATCATCTGGGGCACCTCCAGCCAACGCGGCAAGCAGGGCGGCGACCTCGGCCGGATGGCCGCGCTCGACGCCGGCTATGACGTGAAGGCCAGCGGCATGACGCTCGACCGGTTCTGCGGCTCGGGCATCACCACGGTGAACCTGGCCGCGGCGCAGATCATGTCGGGCATGGAAGACCTGGTGATCGCCGGCGGCACCGAAATGATGTCCTACACCTCCTCGACCGGCGATCCCTCAACGCCGCCGATGATGGACGGCGGCAACCTGCGCCTGCGCGCGCGGCATCCGCAGAGCCAGCAGGGCGTCTGCGCCGACGCCATCGCCACGCTGGAAGGCATCAACCGCCTGGCGCTGGACGAACTGGCCCTGCTCAGCCAGCAGCGCGCCGACGTCGCGATCAAGGAAGGCCGCTTCGACAAGTCGCTGGTGCCGGTCTATCGCGAGGACGGCTCGCTGGCCCTGGACCGCGAGGAGTTCCCGCGTCCGCAGACCACGCTCGAGGGGCTGTCGGGCCTGAAGGCCTCGTTCGAAATGATCGCCAACGTGCCGGTCGACGACAAGGGCACCACCTATGGCGACCTGATCCGTCAGGTCTATCCGGACCTCAAGATCACCCACGTGCACCACGCCGGCAACTCGTCGGGCGTCGTCGACGGCGCGGCCGCGGTGCTGCTGGCCTCGCCGGCCTATGCCGCCAAGAACGGCCTGAAGGCCCGCGGCCGCGTGGTGGCCATGGCCAACATGGGCGACAGCCCGACCCTGATGCTCAACGCCCCGGTGCCGGCGGCGCAGAAGGTGCTGGCCAAGGCCGGGCTGACCGTCGACGACATCGACCTGTTCGAGATCAACGAAGCCTTCGCGGTGGTGGCCGAGAAGTTCATCCGCGATCTGAAGCTGGACCGCGAGAAGGTCAACGTGAACGGCGGCGCCATGGCGCTGGGCCATCCGATCGGCGCCACCGGCTCGATCCTGATCGGCACCGTCCTCGACGAACTGGAGCGCCGCGACCTCAAGCGCGGGCTGATCACCATGTGCGCCGCCGGCGGCATGGCTCCGGCGATCATCGTCGAGCGCGTCTAGCACGGAGCCGGCTCCCCAGCGGGGGAGCCGGCCTACCGGCCGTCGGCGTGGCGCCAGGTCTCTAGCTCGGCCAGGATGTCGGACACGATCTGCTCGCGCGTGAAGCCGGTGACGTCGCGCCGCCGCGCCGCGCCGGTCTGCGCGGTCAGCCGCCACTCCTGGGCGCGGCGCCCCTCTGGCGCTTCCAGTGCCGAGAACGCCGGCAGCGGCCGCGACACGGCGGCGAGGCGATAGTCGAAGTCACGACCGCCGTCCTGCCGAACCTGGAGCGTCGCGCCGGTCGGGTCGACGACGACCTCGACGGACCGGAGCCCTTCGGCCGAGAGGGCTTGGCGAACCTCCTCCAACGCCGGAAACCCGTGCCGCTCAAGCTCCTGGTCGATATCGCGGCGGCGGGCCGGCGATAGGATGCGCTTAACCCGCTCGGACAGCGGCGGCGCTTCGGTGCTGACGCTCACCCCGGCGAGGTCGGCGTTCATCTGGCGGACGAGGCCTGCGGCCAACAGGATCATGATGAGCGCGAAGGGCAGGGCGGCGACCAGCGTCGCGGCCTGCAGGGCGCCGAGGCCGCCGGCCAGCAGCAGCAGAGCCGCGGCCAGACCCTCCAGCGAGCACCAGTAGACGCGCTGCCAGCGCGGGGTGTCGTCGGCGCCTCCTGCGGCGATGGTGTCGATCGCCAGCGAACCGGAGTCGGCGGAGGTCACGAAGAACACCGCCACCAGGGCGACCGCCAGCGCCGAGGTGAAACCCGCCCCCGGCAGGTGCTCCAGGAAGTGGAAGATGGCCGTCGAGAGATCCTCGTTCACGGCGCGCGAGATGGCGCCGCCCGCCTCGCCCATGTCGAGGCTGATCGCGGTGTTCCCGAAGATGGTCATCCAGAGGAAGGTGAACGCCGTCGGGACCAGCAGCACGCCGACGATGAACTCCTTGACGGTGCGGCCCCTGGAGATCCGGGCGATGAACATGCCGACGAACGGCGACCACGCGATCCACCAGGCCCAGTAGAACAGCGTCCAATCCGCCATCCAGGCTCGCGGCTCGTAGGCGTAGAGCGTGAAGGTGCGGACGAAGAAGTGGTCGAGGTAGAGGCCGAAGTTCTGCACCAGCGCCTTGGCGAGGAACCCCGTCGGCCCGGCGATCAGCACGAAGAGCATGAGGCCGACCGCCAGGATCAGGTTGAGCTCCGAGAGGCGGCGGACGCCCTTGTCGACGCCGGTCAGCACAGAGATCGTCGCGGCGGCCATGACCAGGACGATCAGGCCCACCTGGACGGTCGGGCTGGACGTCATGCCGGTCAGGTAGCTCAGGCCGCTGTTGATCTGGGCGACGCCGAGCCCGAGGGATGTGGCGATCCCGAACAGGGTGCCGCAGATCGCGAAGATGTCGACGGCGTCGCCCAGCGGCCCGTCGATCCGCTTGCCCAGCAGGGGGTAGAGCCCTGAGCGCAGGGTGAGCGGCAGACCCTTGCGGTGGGAGAAGTAGGCGAGGCTGAGCCCGACCACGGCGTAGATCGCCCAGGCGTGGACGCCCCAATGGGTGAAGGTGATGACCATCGCTTCGCGCGCGGCGTCGACCGTCATGGGCGCGGCCTCCGGCGGCGCGGAGTAGTGCTGGATCGGCTCTGCGACCGCGAAGTACATCAGCCCGATGCCCATGCCGGCGGCGAACAGCATGGCGAGCCAGGAGAGGTAGGGAAATTCCGGTTCGGAGTCCTGGGGGCCGAGCTTCAGTTTTCCGGTCGGCCCGAAGGCGAGCACCAGCACCAGGAACAGGAAGCCGGCGACCGCGGCGACATAGAACCAGCCGAAGTTGTCGATCACCCAGCTCTGCGCGGCCTGGAACACATAGTCGGACGCGCCGGGCGCCAGCGTCGCGAGCGCCAGCAAGACGCCGACGATCGCGCTCGAGCCCCAGAACACGCGGGGGTTCATCTTGGTCTGCATGCGTGACTCTAGCGCCGAGGTCCCTTGCGGCCAAATGACGGCCTTGCGAGGCGCCGCTTAGGCGCCCTTTCGCAGGCGCCAGGCCAGCACCGCGAAACCGAAGCAGGCGGCGGCGGCGAAGAGCGGCAGGCCTTGCGGGGTCGCCTCCATGGCCAGGCCCGCCATGGCCGGGCCGAGCAAGGCGCCGAGGCCCCAGGCGAGCGACATCACCGCATAGATCCCGACTAGGTCGCCGCCGCTGAAGCGGCCGCCGACGTGGGCCAGGGCGATGGTGTAGACGCCGACGAACACTCCGCCCCACAGGAAGATGGCCGGATAGGCCAGGTAGGGGTTTCCCAGGATCCATGGCCAGACCAGCGCGCCGGCGCCCGCCGCCAGCGCCAGGCCGATCAGCAATTGGCGGCGGTCGATGCGGTCGGCCAGCCAGCCGATCGGCAGTTGCAGCACCACCGCCCCGACCAGCAGGGTCGACAGCAGCCGCGCCGCGCCGGGCTCGCTCCAGCCTGAGTGCATGGCGTAGATCGCAAAGAAGCTGAGGCCGGCGGTCTCGATGGCGGCGTTGAGCGCCGTACTCGCGATGCCGACCGGCGCGAGCTTCAAATAGGCCAGCGGCCGGACGGTCGGCGGCTCGTCGAAGCTCGGTGCGTGCACGCGCGAGAGCGCCATCACGGCGAAGGCCGCCAGGGTGATGCCGGCCCCGATCAGATAGGCCGTGGCCCCTTCGGTCCCGACCACGGACAGGATCATCGGCCCGACCGCGTAGCCGAGCGACAGGGTGGCGGTGTAGGCGGCCATGGTCCGCCCGCGGCTCTCCTCGCTGGCCATGCCGTTGAGCCACGCCTCGGAACTCACGAACAGCAGCTCGGACGCCAGGCCCAGACAGAAGCGCAGCGGGAACCACAGCCAGATCCACGGCGAAGCGGGGAACAGCGCCAGCACCACCGCGGCGGCGGCCAGCGCCGTCAGGCTGAGGCGGCGTAGGCCAAAGCGCGACGCCAGCCGCGGCAGGAAGATCGCCACCAGCAGCACGCCGAGCGCGTACATCGCCGCATTGAGACCGATGGCGCCTTCGCCGAGGCCGCGCTTGACCAGATTCAGCGAGATCAGCGGCGAGACCAGTCCATAGGTCAGGCCGAAGATCGCCGCGGTGGCGATGACCACGCCGATCGCCAGCGGCCGGGGCGCGGTCGGGGCGCTCAAGCGGGATGCGCCTTGGGCTGGGTGACGGCCTGCAGGCGGGTGGCGTAGTCGAGCACCAGCCCCGGCGTCCAGGTCATGCTCTCGGCCCGGCCGCGCAGCAGGGCCAGCAGATACATGTTCGGATCAAGGAACAGCCGCAGCAGGCGCGGCAGCGGCCGCTCGTGCCCGAAGACGCCCTCGATCGCCGAGTCCAGCGCCATGACCACGGTCGAGGAGCAGTTGCGGCGGGTCAGATTGTAGGTGTCGTCCTGGCTGTAGCCGCGCCAGAACTGGGCCAGCGCCTTGCGATTGTAGCGGTGAAAATTGATGTGCCGGTCGGGCGGGCACCAGTCGGCGACCTCGGCGGCGTGCGAGGGCAGGAAGCGGCCTTGGATGTCGTTCTCCGAGGTCGCCCGCAGCATGTGCGAGAAGTCGGTCGGCGAGTGGTCGATCTCCACGCCCGGATAATGGCTGACATAGAGCTCAGGCGGGCAGTCGAGCGCCGAGTGGCCGGTGGATATGACGCCTTTGCGATCCACGGCGGCGACATAGCGGTCGACCACTGGGCGGCGGCGCGGATCCAGCGCCGAGCCCATCGGGGTCCAGACGTAGACGGTCATCGGGGCGGGGTGCGCCCAGGACGCTTCGGCGTCGGGATCCGGCAGCGGCGTGCGCGCGTGCCAGTTCCAGTGCGCAAACAGCGGCAGGGCGGTGACCGAGGCTCCGGGCGGCAGCAGCCGGAGCTGGCGGCCCAGCCGGAAGAAGGCCAGTCCAGTCATCGCCAGCGCCAATCCCAGGCAGAACGGCGCGGTCAGGTGATGATGGAACGGCCAGTCCGCGAAGATCATCGCCGAGAGCGCGAGCTCGCCCAGCGCGCCCGCCACCGCCCAGCGCCAGGCCTGGAACCGCACTGTCGCCGCGGTCACGATCCGCAAGGCGCCGTCGAGCGCGAAGGCGGTCCCCAGGATCACGGTCGCCCCGACGTTGCGGTCGGAGGGGAAGTTGTAGGCGAGGAAGCCGCAGACCATGAACACCAGGCCGCGCAGCACCGCCGGGCGGCTGCGGCGCGCGCCGATGAACAGCGCCGCTGCGAAGTCGATCAGGCCGTAGACGAACAGCACCGCCCCGACCACGTCGATGGTGAAGACGTCGACGCCGTTCCAGACGTCGGCGACCAGCACCGCTCCGAACGCGATGCAGACCAGCCCCAGCGCCACAAGGGTGCGCCAGTGGGGCTGGAGCGCCTTTGCGCCGATCAGAAGCAGGGCGAGATGAACCATCGAGGCCGCCATAGAAGCATCGATCGGCGCATCGTGGGAGTGGGCGAACGCAGGTCGTCCAACGACTTCTAGCTTTGGCGGGCGATCAGCCGGGCCAGGCGCGCCACGCCGTCGTCGATTTCCCCCGGGGTCGGCAGCGAGTAGCTGAGCCGGATGGTGTTGTCGGCTGCGGACTCGGCGAAGAACGGCGCGCCCGGCACGAAGGCCACACGCTCCTCGGCGATGGCGCGGGCCAGCAGGTCCTTGCCGTCGATCCCCTCCGGCAGCCGCAGCCAGACGAACATGCCGCCCTCCGGCTTCGACCAGGTCACGCCCTGGGGCATGTGGCGGTCCAGGGCGTCCAGGGTCGCCTGGGCCTTGGCGCCGTAGGCGTTGCGCAGGCGCGAGAGGTGCTGCTCGTAGTCCTCGGTGACGGTGCGCCAGCCGACCATCTGGTTGATCGTCGAGACGTGCAGGTCGCTGCCCTGCTTGAGCAGCACCAGTTTCTCGATGACCGCCTTGGGTCCGCAGACCCAGCCCAGCCGCAGGGCCGGCGAGATGGTCTTGGAGAAGGTGCCGCAATAGAGCGTGCGCGCTTGTTCGATTGAGCCCGAGCGGGCGATGTCGAGGGCGAGCAGGCTGGGCAGGGCCTCGCCGGCGAAGCGCAGCTCGCGATAGGCGGCGTCCTCGATCAGCGTCATGTCGGCGGCGTCGGCCAGGTCCAGCAGCGCCTCGCGCTGGGTGGTGGTCAGGCTCTCGCCGGTGGGATTGGCGTAGTCGGGGACGAAGTAGCCGAGCGGCCGGGCCGCGCGGCCGGCCGTCAGCGCCTGGGCGTCGAAGCCGCCGTCCAGGGCCCCGTCAGGCAGGTCGAGGTAACTCGGCTCGTAGGCGGTGAAAGCCTGCAGCGCGCCCAGATAGGTCGGGCGCGCGACGACGACGGTGTCGCCGCGGGTCAGGAACAGCTTGCCGAGCAGGTCGAGCGCCTGCTGCGAGCCGGCGGTCAGCATGATGTTGTCGGGACCGCAGGCGACGCCATGCGCGGCCATACGTTCGGCCAGCCATTCGCGCAGCGGCAGATAGCCCTCGCTGACCGAGTACTGCAGGGCTTGCTGGGACAGCTGCGGGTCGCTCAGCACGGCCTGGTAGCTGGCCTGGATGCGCTCGGCGGGGAACAGGCCCGGGTCGGGAATGCCGCCGGCGAAGGAGAGGATGTCGGGTTGGTCGAGCAGCTTGAGCAGCTCGCGGATCTCGTTGGCGCGGACGCGGGACATGCGCTCGCTGAAGCGCTGCGCCCAGGCGGAGGTGTGATCGGTCATTGAGGGATCTCGTATGTGTCGCTGGCGGCGCAGGCCGCCCCAAGACGCCGCGCGGCTGCGCGGCGTCGCCTGATCAGCTCAGGGGCGTCATACGATGCAGGTCGGGCCCTGCGTGCGGCGGAGCCAGAAGCGCCGCCGGCCACGTGAGGTGGTGATCATGACCGATCTCTAGCCTGACTTGGCGCGCGACGGAACTACTCCGCCGCGGCCTTCATGGCGTCTTCGCCGAACACGCGGGCGAAGACAGCGTCGACGTTCTTGAAGTGATAGCCGTTGTCGAACAGCTCGGAGAGCTCTTCGTCCGACAGGATCACTTCCGGGTCGGCCTTAAGGAAGTCGAGGAAGTTCCCTTCGCCGCGCCAGACCTTCATGGCGTTGCGCTGAACGGCGGCGTAGGCGCCCTCGCGGCTGATGTCCTTCTGGGTCAGGGCCAGCAGCACGCGCTGCGAGTGGACCAGGCCGCCGAGGCGGTCGAGGTTCTTCAGCATGTTCTGCGGGTAGATCAGCAGGCGGTCGACCACGTTGGCCAGGCGGCGCAGGGCGAAGTCGAGGTGGATGGTGGTGTCCGGGGCGATGCCGCGCTCGACCGACGAGTGACTGATGTCGCGCTCGTGCCAGAGTGCGACGTTCTCCATGGCCGGGACCACGGCCGAGCGGACCAGGCGGGCCAAGCCCGTCAGGTTCTCGGTGAGGATCGGGTTGCGCTTGTGCGGCATGGCCGACGAGCCCTTTTGGCCGACGTCGAAAAATTCTTCGGCTTCAAGCACTTCGGTGCGTTGCAGGTGGCGGATCTCGACGGCGAGGCGCTCGACCGAGGAGGCGACGACGCCGAGCGCCGCGAAGTAGGCGGCGTGACGGTCGCGCGGGATCACCTGGGTGGAGACCGGCTCGACGGCCAGGCCCATCTTCTCGGCCACGTGGGCTTCGACCTCGGGCGAGACGTTGGCGAAGGTGCCGACGGCGCCGGAGATCGCGCAGGTGGCGATCTCGAACTTGGCCATCGCCAGGCGTTCCTTGGCGCGGACGAATTCGGCGTAGTGGCCGGCGAGCTTGAGGCCGAAGGTGGTCGGCTCGGCGTGGATGCCATGGCTGCGGCCGACGGTCGGGGTCAGCTTGTGCTCAAAGGCGCGCTTCTGCAGCGCGGCCAGGACCAGGTCGACGTCCTCGATCAGCAGGTCGGTGGCGCGGCTGAGCTGGACGGCGAGCGCGGTGTCGTTGACGTCCGAGGAGGTCATGCCCTGGTGCAGGAAGCGGGCTTCCGGGCCGACGATCTCGGTGACGTGGGTCAGGAAGGCGATGACGTCGTGCTTCACTTCACGCTCGATGGCGTCGATGCGCTCGACGTCGAAGATCGCGTCGCGGCCCTTTTCCCAGATGGTCTCGGCGGCCTGCTTCGGGATCACGCCCAGCTCGGCCATCTTGTCGGCGGCGTGGGCCTCGATCTCGAACATGATCTTGAACCGCGTCTGCGGGTCCCAGATGGCGGCGGCTTCCGGGCGGGCGTAACGGGGGATCATGGCGGGGCTCCTTCGCGGCGGGTGTTAGCCCCACCGAGCCGGAATCGCAATGTTCGGGGGCCTCAGACCGCAGCCTTGAGGTACGAGGTGACCAGGCTTTCGAGGCCGCTGGAGATGATCTGCACGCCGACGCAGAGCAGCAGGAAGGCCACCAGCCGCGACATCACCCGCGCGCCGGACGCGCCCAGCAGCGACAGGACCTTGCTGGACCAGCGGTAGGAGACGCCGACCAGCAGGGCGACCAGCACCGCCGCGATGCTGACACCGGCGAAGAACGAGAGCACGCCGTGGCCGTCGGCGGGCCGCTGCGAGGCGAGCGCGATGGCCACCGAGATCGCGCCGGGCCCGGTGGTGAAGGGCATGGTGAGCGGGAAGAAGGCGACGTCTTCCTGCACGTGCTGCTCGGCCGAGGCGGCGGCGTTGGCCTTGCGGTTCTCCTGGGCCTCGGGCTGCATCAAGAGCTGCCAGGCGCGGATGGCGACGACCAGGCCGCCGGCGACCCGCAGGGCGCCCAGGCTGACCCCGAAGAAGTTCAGGATGTAGCCGCCCAGCAGCAGCGACCCCAGCAGGATCAGCAAGGCGTTGAAGGCGATGCGCCAGGCCAGCTCGTGGCGGTCGGTGCGCCCCTCGGTGACCTGGTGAAAGGTGATCGCCGCCCCGACCGGATTGACGATCGAGAACAGCGCCGGGAACGCCAGAAGGAAGGCGCCGACGACGGTGGTCAGGGGCAGCGGGCTGAGGTCGGAGAGAGTCATGCGGGGCGAAGGTAAGCGCAACCCTGGGCGTCAGGCTAGGCCGCTTCCCCTGAACGCGTGCAGCGTTCAGTGTGGCGGCGTGAACATCCTCTTCATCACCCTCGACCAGTTCCGCGCCGACTGCCTGTCGTGCGCGGGGCATCCGATCGTGCGCACGCCGAACCTGGACCGCCTGGCGCGGCAAGGGGTTCGCCTGGCCCGGCACTACAGCCAGGCCGCGCCCTGTGCGCCGGGGCGCGCCAGCCTCTACACCGGGACCTACCAGCTCAATCACCGGGTGGTCGCCAACGGGACGCCATTGGATCGCAGGCTCGACAACGTGGCGAAAGCCGCCGCTCGCGCCGGATACGTTCCGACGCTTTTCGGCTACACCGACCAGGCCGTAGACCCCCGCGACGTCAATGACCGCAAGGATCCGCGGCTGTTCACCTATGAGGGCGTGCTGCCCGGTTTCGAGGTCGGGCTCGACTTCACGACACATGATCCGAGCGCCTGGATCGGCAGGTTAAGGGCCCTAGGCCACCAGGTACCTGACGATAGCGACGGGGCGCTGGCCGGAGAGCCCGATCGGCCGGCCGAACACAGCCTGTCGGCGTTCCACACCGACGTCTTCCTTGACTGGCTGGGACGTCAGGACGGGCCGTGGTTCGCGCATCTCTCGCAACTGCGACCGCACCCGCCGTACGCGGCGGCGGGCGAGTTCTCCCGGATGTACGACCCGGCCGACGTGCCGGCGCCGGTCCCGCCCGGCGAGGCGCGGCATCGGCTGCACGAGGGGCTGCTCAAATCCGGCCTGGCGGCCCCGAGCGATCCGGCCGAGATGGCCAGGCTGCGCGCGCAGTACTTCGGCATGGTCAGCGAGGTCGACCATCAGCTCGGACGGGTCTGGGCGGCGCTGGAGGCGGCCGGCCAGTGGGACGACACCTTCATCGTGGTGACGGCCGACCACGGCGAGCAGCTGGGCGACCAGGGGCTGATCCAGAAGGCCGGCTACTTCGAGGCCAGCTATCATGTGCTGGGGATCGTGCGCGACCCGCGCCGGCGCGAGGCGCACGGCTCGGTGGTCGAGCGGTTCACCGAGAACGTCGACGTGCTGCCGACGCTATGCGAGGCGATGGGCGTTGCGGTCCCGGCCCAGTGCGACGGGCTGCCGTTGACGCCGTTCCTTGAGGGCGGCGATCCGCCGTGGTGGCGCGAGGCGGCGCACTGGGAGTTCGACTGGCGGTTCGGGAACATTCCGCGCGGGCCGCACGCCTGGCCGTGGGATCGGCGGCTGGAGCGCCAGAGCCTGGCGGTGCGGCGCGACAAGGACGGCGCCTATGTTCAGTTCGCCGACGGCGACTGGCTCTGTTTCGACCTGGCGGCCGATCCGAGCTGGCGCACCCTGACGACCGAGCCGGCGCAGGTGCTGGCCCAGGCGCAGGCGATGCTGGCTTGGCGCGCCCAGCACGCCGACCGCACCCTGACCGGGCTGCTCGTTCAGGACGGCGGCGTCGGCCGCTGGCCGGAGTAGCGGCTGAGCTCGGGCCGGAGCGCCAGGGTGTAGAGCACGCGGCGCGTTGTCCCGCCCGAGGCGGCCGGGTCGTGAACGCTTCCGGTCTCGACGAAGCCGGCGCGCTCGGCGGCGCGGCGCGAGGCGAGGTTGTCGGCGTCGATGTGCGCCTCGGCCCAGCAGACGTCGTCCAGCCCGGCGGCGGCCTGGCAGAGCAGGGTCAGCGCCCGGCGGGCGTAGCCCTGGCCGCGGAAGGCCGGGAACACCCAGTAGGAGACGTCGGCGCTATCGGGGGCGGCGAGGCGCAACTCGCAGCCGCCGACCAGTTCGCCCGCGGCGTTGCGCACGGCGTAGGCGAACATCGGCCCGCCGGCTGCACGGGCCTCCCGCCAGCGCTCGATGGCTGCACGGGTCTGATCGAGGGTGGAAGCGTGCGGCGCCTCGAAGCGCAGCAGGATCTCGGCGTCTTCGCCGGCCAAGTGGGCCTCGGCGTCGGCGACGACGTGGCCGTCGAGCAGGACCACGTCGTCGGTCAGGCGTTCGGGAAGGCCGATCAGGCGGCCGACGTGTCCCGCCTGACCGTCCATCAGGCGCCGGCCGCGGCTTCCGCCTCGGTCTTGGCGAGGGCGTCGGCCATGTCCTTGGGCAGGGTGATCGCGGCGAGCAGGTAGTGCAGGCCGGCCCAGCCGTAGATCAGCAGGTTCCAGACAATACCGTCACGGGTGCCTTGCGCGACCGCCGCCTTGCAGGCCGCGTCGATCATCGCGCCGGCGCCTTCCTTGCCGACGCCGCCGGGGCACAGGTCGAAGAACGGGCCGAGATCCTTGGCGGCGAAGTGGGCCTGGCTGAGCGTGTCGATCACCCAACCGCAGAAGGGCGGGCCGAATCCCAGGGCGATCAGGTTCAGCACGAAGAACAGAAGCGCCGTAGCGGTGGCGCGCATGCGCAGGCTGACGGCGTTCTGGATGACCCCGAAGGTCGGGCCGAGATAGGTGTAGTGGAAGATGCCCGGGATCAGCAGCAGGCCGGCGGCCAGCTTCCAGTCGTCGCGGGTGTAGACGAGGATGTAGAGCGGGCAGGCGATCAGCAGGCCGATGGCCGGGACCAGCGCGTACCAGCGGCCGGACTTGCGGGCGGCGTAGTCGGTGAGGAAGCCGCCGAGCAGGGTGCCGATGCCGGCGGCGACGCCGCCGATGACCCCGAAGATCAGACCGACGGTGGCCAGATCGAGGCCGAACATGCGGATGAAGTAGGGGGCCGAGTACTGGCCGGTGCCGTAGCCCGCGAAGGAGGCCAGCGTGATGCCGGCCACCATGTGGAAGAAGCCCCACTTGCCGAAGATGCGCTTGGCGACCGCGAGGATCGAGGGCGGCTTGGCGTGGACGGCGGGCGCGGTCTCGTCGCCCTCGAGCGCCGGGGCGTCGGCGGCCTGCTGGGCGATCAAGCGGTCGGAGTAGCCGCGTGGCGGCTCCTTGACGAAGACCTTCAGCAGGATGGCGACGATGATCCCGGGCAGGCCGACCATCATGAAGGCCATGCGCCAGTCGAGGTTCTGGGCGATCCAGCCGCCGGCGACGGCGCCGAACATGGTGCCGAGCGGGATCCCGAACGAATAGATCGACAGGGCCGAGGCGCGCTTCTTGGGCTCGAAGTAGTCGGAGATCAGCGAGTGGGCGGGCGGCGAGAGGCCAGCTTCGCCGACGCCGACGCCGACCCGGAACAGCAGCAGCTGCAGGAAGCTGGTGGCCATGCCGCAGAGCGCGGTGAAGGCCGACCAGACGACGATGGCGATGGTGATGATGTTGACCCGGCTGTGGCGCTCGGCCAGGCGGGCGATCGGAATGCCGAGGGTCGTGTAGAGCAGGGCGAAGGCGAGGCCGCCGAGCAGACCGAGCTGGGTGTCGGTCAGCTTCAGGTCGACTTTGATCGCCTGGCCGATCGTCGAAATGATCGTCCGATCGATGAAGTTGAAGGTGTAGGCCAGGACCAGCAGCCATAGGACCGACTGCTTGTATCCCTCGGAGAACAACGGCTGGCGGGGCGGCGCGGCGGCGCCCGCATCTGTGGCGGCCATGAGTGTCGTTCTCTCCCCCGACTTGTTCGTTGAGGCGAGCATGGCCGCAGCCGGGCCGGAGGGAAAGGGCTCTTGCGTCGCAGGCCTGAACAAGCTGAGCCGTAGAGTCGTCCAGCGGCTCCCTTCCGTCGCAACTCATCGGTCATAAGTTGCGGAAAATACGTATAATTTTGTCAATCAGCCTTACGGTTTCGTTTACCCTGTCGGCGCCACCTTCATAGGGTGAGGCGGGTCGTGCCGCCGCGCTGCGGGGGAGCAGAGACATGATGTTCAAGAGAAGGACGCCCGCCGACGAGGCGGCGACCAGTGCGGTCGCCGAGCTCGAGGCGATCATGGGCGCAGTGCATAAGTCTCAGGCCGTCATCGAGTTCGAACTCGACGGCACGATCATCAAGGCCAACGACAACTTCTACAATGCGATGGGCTACACCCCCGCCGAGGTGGTGGGGCGCAAGCACAGCCTGTTCGTCACGCCCGACTACGGGGCCAGCGAGGCTTATCGCGAGTTCTGGCGCGGCCTGAACCGTGGCGAGTTCCTCTCGGACAAGTTTCTTCGCGTCGCCAAGGGCGGCCGCCAGATCTGGCTGCAGGCCACCTACAACCCGATGTTCGACAAGACGGGCCGCCTCTACAAGGTGATCAAGTTCGCCACCGACATCACCGCGACCGAGCTCGAGCACCAGAAGCGCGACGCCGAACGTGCGGCGGCGCGCGAGCAGCAGGTGTTCGCGGTCGAGGCCACGGCCAAGGCCCTGTCGCGGCTGGCCAAGGGCGACCTGACCTATCGCATCGACGGGGAGTTCCCCGACGAATACCTGCGCCTGCAGGCCGACTTCAACGCGGCCATCGGCCGGCTGCACGAGGTGATGGACAGCGTCTCCTCCGCCGCGGGCGCGATCCAGTCGGGGACCGGCGAGATCACCTCGGCCGCCGACGACCTGTCGCGCCGGACCGAGCGACAGGCCGCCAATCTCGAGGAGACCGCCGCGGCGCTCGACGAGATCACCGCGACGGTCAAGAAGACCGCCGAGGGCGCCAAGGAAGCGCAGAGCGTCGTCAACGCCGCGCGCGGCGACGCCGAGGCGTCGGGCGAAGTGGTCTCCAGCGCCATCTCGGCGATGGAGAAGATCGAGTCCTCGGCCACCCAGATCAGCCAGATCGTCGGGGTCATCGACGAGATCGCCTTCCAGACCAATCTGCTGGCCCTGAACGCCGGGGTCGAAGCGGCCCGGGCCGGGGAAGCCGGACGTGGCTTTGCGGTCGTCGCCTCGGAAGTGCGGGCCCTGGCCCAGCGCTCGGCGGAGGCGGCGAAAGAGATCAAGGCGCTGATCACCGCCTCGACCGCCCAGGTGAGCTCGGGCGTCGAACTGGTCGGCAAGACCGGCGAGGCGCTCCGGCGGATCGTCGGCGAGGTCGCCAAAATCACCGACCTGGTGACGGAGATCGCGGCGTCGGCGCAGGAGCAGGCCGTCGGCCTGGGCCAGGTCAACACCGCCATCAACGACATGGACCAGATGACCCAGCAGAACGCGGCGATGGTCGAACAGTCCACGGCCGCCAGCCATGCGCTGGCGCAGCAGGCGTCCGAACTGGGCCATTCGATGGCGCAGTTCGACCTGGGCGGCGCGGCCCCGGCGGTCCAGACGCCGACGCGGCGCGTGGCGGCGCCGGTGCGGATCGCCGCCTCCGGCGCCGCGACGGCCCGCAAGCTGGAGCCGGCGGCCGACACCTGGGAAGAGTTCTAGGACGTTCGTCTCGGCGGCGGCCTGGCCGCCGCCGAGCAACGAAGGGCCAAGATCGCCAAGCCCAAGGACGTGCAGACCGTGCTGTCGAACGCCGACTAGGCCTTGGCCTTCATCGGGTCGCCGTGCTGGGCGTTGAGCGCTGCGCCCGCCTCGATCAGGCCGCGGAGTTGGCCGGAGGTCAGCTCGACCGGATCGGTCAGCTTGATCGTCGCCATCTGAAAGCCGCCGCTGGGCGCGAGCCGGGCGTCGAGTCCGGTCATCTGGGCGCCGCGCCAGAAGGCGAGGTTCATGTGCGTCTTGAAGCCTTTGACCAGGCACACCGCGCCGTCGGCGGACGACCACATGGGATGTCCCCACTTGAAGTCTTCCGAGAGCCCGGCGGCCTGCGCCTCGGCGCGGACGGTCCTGGCGGCGGCGGCCTGCCAGTCGGGCAGCGTAGCGAGATAGGCGTCGACCTTGTCGGACATGTCAGGGCTCCTGGTCAGAGACGGACGGGGAAGATGGCGCGCAGGCGGGCGTCGCGCAGCCACAGGCCGCCCCACAGCGCCGCGCCGAGATAGACGCCGAACAGGACGTGGCTGAGCAGCGGGTCGCCGACCCGCAGGTGAGTGGCGATCGCCCCGCCCATGACGCCGGTGAACAGCACCGCGCCGAGCACTGCGGTGCGTGGGTTGAGGTAGAGCGCCAGGCAGATCAGCTCGATCACCCCGATCGTGCGGCCAAGCTGCGGCGGGTAGCCGAGCTGGACCAGGGTGTCGCGGACGATCTGGAGATCGACCAGCTTGATGGCGATGTCGAAGGTCATGAACAGGGTGGCGAGGCCCGTGAGGCCCCAGCCCGCCCAGGTCAGGGCCTTGGAATTGGCGGGCGCAGGGGCGCGCGCCGCCGGGTCGAGGGAAGTCATGGCGGTGATCCTTTGAGCGGCGTTCAGCCTTGCTCGGCGAGCGCCTTGAGCTTGGCGAGCCCCTGCTCGAACTGCGGTCCGACCATCTTCTCCATCGGAATGAAGACGTCGATCAGCTTGGCGAAGAAGCCGCTATGGCCCGACATCGCCCAGGTGACCTTGGTCGCATCGCCGTCCGGTTCGAGGGTGAACTCGGCCTTGTTGTGCGCGTGGAACGGCTTGACGAAGATGAGGTCGATCAGCACCCGCGAGGACGCGATCGCCTCGGTGATCGCCATGCTGCCGACGCCGGTCTTCCTGCCTTCCCATCCGTAGGTCGCCCCGACGCCGCGCTCGGCCCCGCCGTAGGTGCGCTTGAGGTCGGCGTCGATGCCTTCGAACGGCGACCAGGCGGTCCAGCGGTGGAAGTCCGAGATCAGGTCGTACAACGCTTCCGGCGCGGCGCGGACGGTGGTCGAGCGCTCCAGCCGGAAGTCGGAGGGATGGTTCGCGACGTAGGCGATAAGGCCCAGCAACGCGAGGATCAGGGCGCCGATGAGCGCGGCGAGCATGGCGGTTCCTTTTAGCTGCTTTTTGTTTGGCCGAGGGCCCAGTGGACGCCGTAGGGATCCAGCAGGCGCGCGTAGCGGTCGCCCCAGAACATGTCCTCGATCGGCTGCAGCACCTGGGCGCCGGCGTCGACCGCGCGCTGGAACCAGGTGTCGATGTCATCGACCTGCAGGTGCATGGTGAAGGAGCTGGACGGCTGGTGTTCGAAGCCGTGGCCCATCTCCGGGAAACAGTCGCAGATCATCAGATTGCCGCCGTTGATCACCAGCGCGCAGTGCATCAGCCGCTTGCCGTCGTCGGCCGGCAGCCGGAAGGTTTCGCGGGCTCCGAAGGCCTTCTGATAGAACGCCGAGGCCTCGCTCGCGCCGATGACGTTGAGGTGGGGGGTGACGCCGGTCATCGGCGGCATATCGATCGCGGCGAGTTCGCCGGCGGTGGTTTCCATGGTCGCGGTGACGGACATGGCGGCTTCCTTCCTGGCTGACCCCTGCGAGGGGCGTCTGATCCAAGGACGAACGAGGTTAGCCCGATCCGACAGCGGGTCTCGCAAAAAAAGCGCTCAGCCGGTCTCGCCGGCCAGGCTGTCGAGGTGCTGGCGGATATGGGCGGCTTCCGGGGCGCTGTTGGCGAGCGCGATGGCGCGGTCGAAGGCGACGCGCGCCTCTTCTTTGCGACCGAGCTGCTTGAGGAAGCTGCCTCGGGCGCCGTGGAAGTAGAAGTAGCCCCCGAGCTGATCGGCGAGCGGGTCGATCATCGCCAGCGCCGCCTCAGGCCCCTCAGTCTTGGAGACCGCGACCGCGCGGTTAAGGGTGACGACCGGCGAGGGGGTCATGTGCTCCAGGGTCGCGTAGAGCCGGTCGATCTGGGGCCAGTCGGTGTCGGACGCCTGGACGGCGCGGGCGTGCAGGGCGGCGATGGCGGCCTGGACCTGATAGGGACCGGGAGCGGCGTGGCGCATGGCCTTGTCGATCAGGGCCAGGCCTTCGGCGATCAGGGTCTTGTTCCAGAGGCCGCGGTCCTGGTCGTCGAGCAGCACGATCTGGCCGTCGGCATCGAAGCGGGCGGCGGCGCGCGAGTGCTGCAGCAGCATCAGCGCGGCCAGGCCCATGATCTCCGGTTCGGTCTGGAACAGGCGCAGCAGCAGGCGGGCGAGGCGGATGGCCTCTTCGGCGAACGGCGCGCGGGCGTCGGCCTCGGCGACGGTCGAGGAATATCCCTCGTTGAAGATCAGGTAGATCACGGCGGCGACGGCGGCGAGGCGCTCGGCCCTTTCGACGGGACCGGGGGCCTCGAAGGCGACATTGGCCTGGCCGATCTTGGCCTTGGCGCGGGTGATGCGCTGTTCCATCGCCGCCTCGCTGACCAGGAAGGCGCGGGCGATCTGCCGGACCGACAGGCCGCTGACGATGCGCAGGGCGACGGCCACCTGCTGCACGGCCGGCAGGTCCGGATGGCAACAGATGAACAGCAGCCGCAGGATGTCGTCGCGATAGTCCGATCCGTCGAGGCGCTCGGCGAGCGGCGCCTCGACGTCGTCGAGATCGGAGAGGGTTTCCTCGGAGGGCAGGGCCTGGAGCCGGGCGCGCTTGCGGGTGGCGTCGATGCCGCTGTTGCGCCCGACCAGGATGAGCCAGGCGGCCGGATCGCGGGGCGGGCCCTTCTCCGGCCAGGACTTCAGCGCACGCAGGCAGGCGTCCTGGAACGCCTCCTCGGCCAGGTCGAGGTCGCGGAAGTAGCGCAGCAGGGCGCTGACCGCCTGCGGGCGGGCGGAGGTCAGGGCGGCGTCGATCCAGGCGGGGTCGGTGGTCACGTCATCTCGATTCCGGGCAGGAAGAGGGCGATCGGGCGCAGCTCGTAGGCGCCGCCGGGATTGGCCACGGCGAGGTCGCGGGCGATCTGCAGACCGTCCTCCAGGTTTTCAACGTCGACGATGTAGAAGCCGAGCAGCTGTTCCTTGGTCTCGGCGAACGGACCGTCCACGACCAGGTTCTGGGCCTTGCGCAGGGTGGTGGCCGAGGTGGTCGGCAGCAGGCGGATGGCCGGGCCGAGCTTGCCTTCCTGGCGCAGGCGCTCCTGGACCACTTCCAGCCGTTCCATCACCGCGTCGTCCTCCTCCTTGCTCCAGGCGGAGGTCACGGTCTCGTCGTTGTAGCAAAGGATGGCGTAGCGCATGGGTCTGTCTCGTTCTCCCTAAGGACGGGGCAGGGCGCCCGTTCCCGACATCAGCCAGATATAAAACTAGAGGTGAACATCGCCCAGGACCGGTCGACCGTGCGTCGTGTTTCGTCGCGCGGAGCGCCGGTCGGTCGGGTTTGGGCGCAGCCCCGCTGACGCCTGCACGCGCGGTCCCCAAGAGCAGTCCCTGGAAAAGCCGCCGCGGACGTCGCGGCGCTCAACGAGGGCTTCTGATGAAGACAAGCATACTGCTGGCGGCGGCAGCCGCGAGCGCCCTGATGACGGGGGCGGCCGAAGCGGCGACGATTTTCTCGCAGAACTTCAGCACCGGGCTGGGCGCGAGCGAGAGTGTCGGCGGAAAATTCACCCAGGGCGGCGGCACGATCGGCCACCAGTCGTCGGCCTACACCAACAACGAGTACTCGTTCTACCAGGTGCGGCTCGACCTGACGCAGGCGACCGACGCGCTGCTGGCCTTCGACTACGACATCGTCAGCGAGTACGGCTACGACGCGTTCAACCTCGCATTCTCGACCACCGGCGTGTTCGGGCCGGGCGCGATGCTGACCCCGACCGCGACCGATCAATTCTACAACCTGTCGGGGCGGGCCGGGACGCTGCTGGGCGGCAAGGGCTATTCCGGCACGCAGTCGGGGCGGGCGGTCTACGATCTGAGCGCGCTGGCCGGCCAGGTGGTCGACATCCGCTTCCAGTTCGCCAGCGACTACGCCGCGATCGGGCGTGGGGTGAAGTTCGACAACCTGCTGGTCACCGGCACGATGCCGAGCGCAGTCCCCGAGCCGGCGACCTGGGCGATGATGATCATGGGCTTCGGCCTGGCCGGGACCGCGCTCCGCAGCCGCCGGCGAAGCCTGGCCTACGGCTGACGCCGAACGTCTGTCCTGCCGCGAGCGCCGCCCTTCCCTCAAGGGCGGCGTTTTCGTTTGCGGGCTTCAGTCCTGATAGAGGGCGAGGCGCTCGGTGACGGCATTGACGTAAGACGGGCCGACGGCGACGTTCACGCCGTCCTCCAGCACCAGCGAGATCAGCCCCTTGCCCAGGCGCTTGACCTCCTTGACCTTGGCCGGCCGCACGAAGGCCGAGCGGTGCACGCGGATCATCTCGGCCGGCGGCATCTTGCGCTCCAGCGCGGTCATGGTGGCCCGGTGGATGTGGCTGCGGGTGGCGGTGTGCAGCAGCACGTAGTCCTTGGCCGCCTCGATCCAGTCTATCTCGCCGAGCGGGACGCGCACGTAGCCGGTGCGGACCTGGACCCAGAAGCCGTCGGGATCGTCGTCGGCGGGATTGGCGGCGGCGTCCTCGGCGCGGGCGGCGGCCGCGCGCAGCGCGCGGCGGCGGCGGGCGCGCTCGATCGCCTGGCGCAGGCGGTCGAAACGGACGGGCTTGAGCAGATAGTCGGCGGCCTCGACCTCGAAGGCGTCGGCGGCGTAGAGCTCGAAGGCGGTGACGAAGACGATCTCCGGCCGTTCCTCGAGCGCCAGGCCGGCGGCGACGTCCAGGCCGCTGCGTTCGGGCATCTGGATGTCGAGCAGCACCAGGTCGGGCTTGAGGGCCTCGACCGCCTCGGCGGCCTCGCGGCCGTTGCGGGCCTGACCCACGATCTCGACGTCGCTGACCTGGGTCAGCAGGGCCGACAGCCGCTCGAGGGCGGCGGGTTCGTCGTCGACGAGCAGGAGACGCATCAGGCGGCGGCTTTCGATCGGATGGGGGTGACGGAGGCCGCACGCTGCAAAGGCAAGCGGACCATGGCGAGGAAGCCGCGGGCCAGCGGCGCGGCCTGCAACACGCCGCGCGGGCCGTAGAGCGCCTCCAGCCGCTGGCGCACGTTGCTGAGCCCGACCCCGGCGCCGGGGCGCACCTCGCCGCCGTGCGAGCCATCGCCGTCGTCCTGGACCAGGACCACGAGGTCCTCGCCGTCGCGGGTGGCTTCCAGGCGGATGGTGACCGTGGCGCTGGTCGGCGAGACGCCGTGCTTGATGGCGTTCTCGATCAGCGGCTGCAGCAGGAAGGACGGGACCAGCGCGGTGCGCAGGTCGTCGGGGCAGACGAACTCCAGGGCCAGGCGCTCGCGGAACCGGACGCTCTCGATCTCCAGATAGGCCTGAAGCGTGGCCATCTCGTCATCGAGCGAGATCATCGCCTCGGGATCGGCGACCAGGGTGACGCGCAGGAAGTCGGCCAGCTTCGACAGCATGCTTTCCGCCTCGTCGTTGCGGCCGGTGATGACGGCCGACGAGACGGCGTTGAGCGTGTTGAAGAGGAAGTGCGGGTTGAGCTGGTAGCGCAGCGCGGCCAGGCGCGCGGCGCTGGCCGCGGCGTTGGCTTCGCTGGCGGCGGTGCGGGCGTCGGCCAGCTGGCGTTCGCGCTCGCGCACCATGTGGTTGGCCTGAAGGGTCGTGTAGATTGCGCCCAGGGCCCCGAGTATCCAGAAGAAGCCGCCGGCGTTGTTGGCGAAGCGCATCCACAGGGTGCGGTTGGGGGACCACTGCTTGGCGGTGTCCGAGAGGTCCATGATCAGCATGTCCGAGCCGGACAGAACGGCCGCCAGGAAAATCACGGCGGCGGCCATCAAGACGATGCGCTGAAAGGCGTTCTTATCGCGGACGTGCACGGAAACCCGGTAGAGCAACACCGAGCAGAGGATCCCGACCAGGTTGATGGCGATCGCGGTGCCGGCCAGGGCGGGCGTCATCCGCACGCCGACGATGGTGGCGATGGTCGAGGCCAGCGAGCCGGACAGCAGCCATATGCCGAGCGTCAGCCACGCGGCCTGTCGCGATACGTCGGTCTTGAACATCGCAGCCCTCGGGTTTGTTCGCGGGAGGTTAGCAGCAAAGCCGCATATGCGGCTCCCTGCTGGTCGACCCGGCGGCCGGATTGGTCGCATTTGCGGCTAAGCCGATGAATCTGCACCGCGATCGCCGATGAGGACGTTTGGCCGGCGCTGGGTTTGCTATAGTCGCCGCGGCGTCGGGGCGGGCCAGAAGGAGATTTGGCCGGTCCCATGGAGCGTCGGCTGACAGCGATCCTCGCCGCCGACGTCGTCGGCTATAGCCGTCTGGTCCAGGCCGACGAGGAGGCGACGCTGGCGCGCTTCGCCGATCACCTGCACGGGTTGATCGAGCCCAGCATCGCTGCGCGCCGCGGGCGGATCATCAAGACGGCGGGCGACGGGCTGCTGGCGGCGTTCGACAGCGTCGTCGAGGCGCTGAACTGCGCCATCGAGATCCAGCGCGGCATGGCCGGCCTCAACGACGGCGTGGCCGAGGACGAACAGATCCGCTTCCGGGTAGGGGTGAACGCCGCCGACGTGGTGATCGACGGCGACGACATCCTCGGCGACGGGGTCAATGTCGCCGCCCGGCTGGAGGGCCTGGCCGAGCCCGGCGGCATCTGGGTGTCGGCGCGGGTGCAGGAGGACGCGCAGGGCCGGGTCGACGTCGGGTTCGACGACGTCGGCGAGCAGAGCCTGAAGAACATGGCGAGGCCGGTACGGGTCTATCGGGTGCTGCTGGACGGGTCGGCCGAGAGCGCGCGACGGACGGGGCTGGCCCTGCCGGACAAGCCGTCGATGGTGGTGCTGCCGTTCCAGTGCTTCGGCGCGGAAGCCGAGAACGACTACTTCGCCGACGCGGTCACCGACGACGTGGTCACCGCCCTCTCCCGCTGGCGCTGGTTCTTCGTCATCGATCGCAACACCAGCTTCACCTACAAAGGGCGCAGCGTCGATGCGCGCCAGGTGGGCCGCGACCTGGGCGTCCGCTACGTGCTGGAGGGCAGCGTCAGGCGGGCCGGCGAGCGCGTGCGGGTCAATGTCCGGCTGATCGAGGCGGCCAGCGCCCAGCAGATCTGGGCCGACGCCCTGGACCGCAGCATGGCCGACCTGTTCGCGCTGCAGGACGAGATCACCGAACATGTGGTGGCGGCCATCGAGCCGGCGATGCTGGACACCGAAGCCGCTCGCATCGCCCGCAAGAGCCTGGCCGACCTCAGCGCGCTCGACTGCTTCCAGCGCGGCATGTGGCACTTCAACCGGATGAGCGAGAGCGACTACCACCAGGCGCTGGAGCTGTTCCGCCAGGCCATCGCCCGCGATCCGACCCTGGCGCTCGGCTTCGTCGGCCTGGCGCGGATGCTCTACGGCGGGGCGATCTACGGCTGGTCGGAGCAGCCGCTCGCCGACCTGGAGGAGGCGCGCGCGGCGTCGCGGCGGGCGGTGGCGCTCGATCCGCGCGACGCTTACGGCTATTTCGCGGGAGCCGGGGCGGCGCTCTATCTGGGCCGTCACGAGGAGGCGTTGGAGCAGGCGCAGCGGGCGCTGTCGCTGAACCCCAACTTCGCCTTCGGGCACTTCCGGCTGGGCCAGGTGCTGATCTATTCCGGGCAGCCGGCGCAGGCGGTCGAACCGATCGAGCGCAGCCTGCGGCTCAGCCCCTACGACCCGCAGATCGCCCCGATGCTGCAGCTGCTGGCCCTGGCCCACTACCAGGCGCGCAATTACGGCGAGGCCGTGCGCCATGCACAGTCGGCGGTGCGGCTGAACGACTCCCGCGCGGCGTCGATCCTGGCGGCCGGACTGGCGCGGCTGGGCCGGTTCGAGGACGCCCGCGCGGCCTATCCGCTGGACGTGCGCGAGCGCGCCCGGGCCGAGGCGCCGCGGCTGGTGACCTACGCCAACCCGGAGGACGAGCGGCACCTGCGCGAGGGCGTGCGCCTGGCGTTCCGCGGCGACGAGGGCGAGCGCGCCTACTGACCGCTAGCGGTGCAGCGGGTGCTTGTCGGCCGGATAGCGGCTCTTGATCAGCACTGTGATCCCGCCGCGGGTTTCGGGGGCGTCGGGCGCCTGCCAGATGTTGAGCTCGAAGTCGTAGCCCGGGGCCCAGGCGAAGGTGACCGGGATCGGGGGCTCTGCGCTCAGCGCGTAGTGCAGGATGCCGCGCAGCGTCTCGTGGAACGCGCCGGGCAAGGTGTCGAGATAGGTCCCGAGCGCACGGTGCAGGACCGAACCGGGCGGCGTCAGCAGGTCCGCCGCGATCTTGCCGCCCGGGGCGAACGACTTGGCGTTGGCGGCGGCGAACTTGCCGATCTCGTCCGGTCCGAACGAGGCGTTGAGCTTGGTCATCGCGGTTTGGAGCGCAGGCATGCAGACGTCCCTCGTAGCTTGGGAACGGCGCCGCGCGAGCGCCGTCGGCGACGCCAGGTTGGCGCCACCATACCGCAGCGCCGAGCCGGCCGGGATTCAGGTCCCCAACCGATGTCCGATCAGGGCTTGCAGCTGTCCCGCGGTCAGGACGCGGACTCCAGCGGGCGGCAGGTCGACCCACCCTTCGCGGACCCACTCGTGCAGTTTGCGGTTCACCTTCTCCCGCGAGTGGCCGAGGCGACGGCCGATTTCGGTCTGGGTGAGGGGCACGATCCCGCCGGCGCCTTGCTCGGCCAGCAGGAGACGGGCGAGGCGGCCCCCGAGGTCGAGCACGGACTTGTCGCTGATCGCCGCGTCGGCGGCGCGCAGGCGGGCGCTGAGCTCGACCACCAGCGCCACGGCCGCCTTGGGTTCAGCCTCGAGGGCGGCGAGCATGGCGTCGCGCGAAATCCGCCACAGCCGCGAGCGGCGCAGGGCGGCCACGTCCGCCGAACGCGGGCCGCCGTCGAGGGCGGCCATCTCGCCGACCAGCTCGCCCGGGCCCAGCGAGATCAGCCGTACGTCGCGCCCGCCGCCGGTGGTGGTGCGGACCTCGACCTCGCCCTCGACCACCACATAGACCGCGTCGCCCGGATCACCGGCCTGGAACAAGATCTCGCCGGCGGCGAGCGGCCGCCAGCCGCCGGACCTGGCTAGGCGTTCAAGGCCCGGGGCCGAGAAACGGGCAAGTACGGAACTGCGGCCCAGCCCGGCCAAGACCGCTTCGACGCCGTCGATCCGATCGGACACAGCGATAGCCTCCGCTCCTGAGGGCGGAGGCTATCACAGCGGTGCGAACCGTGGGCTGTCGGTTCAGCGCCGCGCCAGCTGGGTCGTCGCCGGCGGCGTGTGGAGCGCGGTGACCAGCGGCGCATCGAGCTTCGCGACCGCCTTGTCGACCATCTCCTTGCGACAGGCGCGGACCTGGGCTGGGTAGCCGGCCGAGTAGCCTTGCAGCGGGCCGCAGAAGTCGCGGGCTGCATTGTTGATGCGCTTGAACGCGCTGCGGGCGCCGGCGTCCGAGTGGACGTTCAAGTCGCCGACCTTGACCCGCATGACGCCTTCTTCAGCATGGGCGCCGCCCGCCATGGACAGGGCGAAAACGGCGAGGGTCGGGAGAACCAAGCGATGCATGACTGCCTCCAGGGGAGTGAAGGACCGCGGGATGCGGCCGTCTTGTGAGGCAGATTGATAGGCCCGCCGGGGCACGGCGGCTGTGACCGGGGTCACGTCGCAGAACGTCGTTAGGCGAGTGCGGCGGCCTTGGCTTCAAGCGCGGCGAGGTTGGGCAGGAACCACACCTGGCGGCCCCGATTGGATTCGCCGATGAAGTCGCGCAGCGGGGCGCTGGCGGCGGCGGCGGCCGAGACGTCGCCGAGGATCACCGCGCGCAGGCCATAGTTGACGAACTTCTGCAGCACCTCGCCCGCCAGACCGGTTGAGAGCCGCAGGAAGTCCGGCGACAGCCGGGCGGTCGGGATCACCACCACCTGCGCCTGGACGGAGAGGGCGTCGCCGATGATGTCGCTGGCGTCGCGGCCGGACGCCAGGGGCGGCCCGTCCGCGGGCCAGAGCAGGACCCGAAGGCCGGCGATCTCGGTGGTTTCCATGCCGAAAAGGTGGGCCGGGCGGCCGCGCTGTCAACTGGCGCGGCCTAGTGAGCTCAGCTCACTGACGCCCGGCCAACTAGTCGTTTGCAGCCGGATGCGGCGCCCCGCATCCTCCGGCTGCAGATCGAGGGCTGACCGATGCTGGTTGAGCGGATGACGATGGCGCCAGGCGAGGAACGCGGGATTTTCCGCTGGCTCCTCGACCGGTCGGTCTATGAACTGCACGGGCTCTGGACCTGCTACTGGTGGGTGCTCAGGGCTCATGTCGCGGCCCGTCACGGGATCCCGCGCGACTGCCTGGAGGAGCCCCCGCACGCCTGGATGAAGGTGATGCAGGGCCCAGGCGAGAAGGATCAGTAAGGCCCGCTGTCGCGGGCCCGGGCGTAGCGTATAACCACGATATGTCTGTGATCTGAGGTCACATGCCCAAGCGAAACCTGCCGCCGCTCACCGCCCTGCGCGCCTTCGAGGCGTTCGCGCGCCTGGGGCGCATGAACCTGGCCGCGGATGAACTCTGCGTCACTCACGGGGCGATCAGCCGACAGGTGCGAAGCCTGGAGCGCCTGTGCGGCGTGCGGCTGACCCAGGGGCCGCGCAACAGCCTGAGGCTGACCGAGGCGGGATTGAACCTGGCCGAGAGCCTAGGCGCGGCGTTCGACGGCATCGAGCGGTCGTTCACGGCGCTGCGCTCGGCGGCCGAGCGGGAGCTGCATGTCTCGTGCGTCGGGACGCTGGCCATGCGCTGGCTGATCCCGCGGCTGCCGGCCTTCCATGCCCGCCATCCGGGCCTGAGCATACGGGTGACCGAGGCCTACGGGCCGGTCGACTTCGGGCGCGACCCGTTCGATGCGGCGATCCGGCTGGCCGAGACCGTCAGCGGGGAGGGTCTGGAAGCGACGCCGTTCCTCGACAACTACCACGGCCTGGTGATGGCGCCGGCGCTGGAGCCCCTCGACTTGGCGATCGCGCCGCGGCTGCACACGCGGCCGCACCGTCAGGCCTGGCGCGAGTGGGCCGAACACTCGGGCGTGCCGGTCGGCGCCGGCGGCGATCACCGCGAGTACGAGCACCTATTCTACATGCTGGAGGCGGCGGTCGCCGGCCTGGGGGTCGGGGTCTCGCCGTGGATCTATGTGGCCGGCGACATCGCCTCGGGCCGGTTGGTCGCGCCCTACGGTTTCGTCAGAACGCCGGCGCGGTTCCAGTTCGTGACGCCCCGAACGGCCGGCCGGCCAGTGACCGCGGCTTTCCGCGACTGGCTGCTGGAAGAGGCCGCGGCCGCCCCGCCGCCGCCGGGCGTCGAGGCGCCCGTGGCGTTGTCGACCTAGGGTTAACCCGCCCTCGTAAAGCGGAGCAATTCAACCCGTGATCAGCCAACGGGTTTGACGCTATCTCATTAAAAACGTTTGGTTAATTCAACGATTTTCCGGAACTCCCGCCTGTGCGATTCAATTTTGCAACCAGGGGCTTTGGGAGGAAACGCGTATGCGATCGATCAAGCATCCATCCTGGGCGGCGGCCACGTCGGCGATCGCCCTGCTCGCCCTGACCGCGTGTTCGGGCGGCGTGTCCGGCGGCGCCGGGTTCAATCTCACCGATGGCGGCCAGACCGGCGGTGGTGGTGACGGCGGCGGCGGCGGCGGAACTGGCGGCGGTGGAACCGGTGGAGGTGGAACCGGTGGAGGTGGAACCGGCGGCGGGACTGGCGGAGGTTCCGGCGGCGGGACCCAAGGCGGCGGAAGCGGCGGCGGCGGTTCGGGCGGCGGAGCCGGCTCGGCGTCGGCCGGCGGCGCGCTGGAACGCACCACGGACGGCGTCGGCGGCCTGTCCGGCGGTGTTCTGGCAACGGCCGGCAATGCGCCGCTGCTGAACCAGACCGGCCTCGGCGCGGGGCTGCAGGCTGTCGGCGGCGGACTGCAGAGCGACGGCCTCGCCGGGCTTCCGGTGGTCGGCCCGACCGTCGGCGGCGTGGTGCGGACCGGCGACAACACGCTCAATCCGGCCGCCAAGGTCGTCGTCCTCGACCAGCCGTTGCTGGGCTCCGGCGCCGGCGACTCCACGCAGCTGGTCGGCGTCAGCGCGCTCTCGCCCACCCAGACCCAGGGGCAACTGGCCACCGTCGGCGTGCTGTCGGGCGGTGAAGGTCTCCATGCTGGCGTGACCAAGGTCGCCTCGACCGGCGACCTGCTGAACGTCAGCCTCGGCGAGCACAAGCTGGTCGGCGGCGATGGTCCGGCGCTGATCGGGGCGAGCGTGCTCTCGCCCACACAGTCGCAGGGCACGCTGGCGAGCGCCGGGGTGCTGTCCGGCGGCGGCGCACCGGGGACCGCTCCGGCCTCGCCCGGCGCGGCAGGGGCGTTGGCTCCGGTGACCGGCGTCCTCGGCGGCGTCACAGGCACGGTCGGCGGCGTCGTCCACGGCGTCACCGGACTGCTGGGCGGACTGACGAACAACTGACGCAACGGCGCGCCGGCTGGGTCAGGAGCCTGGCCGGCGCGACCAGCGGCGGGGGAGACGTTCCATGAGACTGCGACTTCTGCTCGTGCTGGCCTTGGCCGGCGCGCCGGCGGGCGCTTGGGCCCAGCCGGGCCCGGTGCTCGATCAGGGCCGGGCCGACCGCGATCCGCCCGGCGCCGAGCCGCCCGCTCCGGCCGCGAGCCGGCCTGCGGCCCCTGTCGCGGTGGACGTGCAGGCCCAGCCGTCGACGGCGCTGCGACGGGTGGTCGTCGAGGGATCGAGCCTGCCGCGCGCCGACCTCGACCGGGCCCTCGCGCCGCTGGTCGGCCGGCCGCTCGGCCAGCAGACTATCGAGGCGGCCGCCGCTGCGGCGGCGGCGCTGTACAAGCGCAGCGACGTGGCGCTCTACACCATCGCCGCGCCGCGCCAGGACCTGACGAGCGGAGTGTTGAGATTGCAGGCGGTGGAGGGGCGGATCGCCCAGATCGCCCTGCAAGGCGACGTGAAGGGGCGAGACCTGAAGCTGGTCACGGCGCAGGCCCAACGCCTGACCGCCGAGACGCCGCTGCGGCGGCGGACTCTGGAGCGGCAGCTGTCGCTGATCCGCGACATCCCGGGACTGACCGCCGAGGCGAGGCTGCTGCCGGGCAAGGCGCCGGGCGCCGTCGTGCTGGTGCTGGACGTGAAGGCGAGCGGGCCGAAGCTGAACCTGTCGGTGAACAACCGCGGCTCCAGCCTGCTCGGACGCACGCAGCTGCAGGCCGACCTCGACCTCTATTCGAGGTTCCGACAGGGCGACCAGACGCGGCTGACCCTGGGTCTGCCGACGCAGATCGACCGCTTCCAGTATTATGCGGTCGTGCACAGCCAACCGCTGGGGGCCGACGGCCTGCGGGTGCAGGTCAACGGCGGCTATTTCCGCACCCGGCCAGACAACGGATCCAAGGGCGAGGCGACGTTCGGCGGGGTGCAGTTCAGCTATCCGTGGATCCGCAGCTACGAGCAGAACCTCTATCTGACCGGGTCGCTGGACGGCCTCGACTCCGAGAACGCGGTGTTCGGCCAGGGCACGGCGACGGAGCGGACCCGGGTGGGGCGGGCCGCGGCGGCCTGGAGCCTCGCCAAGCCGAAGACCCAGGCCTCGGCCAGCGTCACCGCCAGTCTCGGGATCGACGGGCTGGGCGCGCGAACGACCGCCGGGATCGCCGACGCCGACTTCCGCAAGCTGAACCTGCGCGGCGGCTACGACCGCGCGCTGGGCGAGCGCTGGGTCCTACGCCTCAAGGCGGCGGGGCAGTTCACCTCCGATCTGTTGCCCAGCTCGGAGCAGTTCTCGGTCGGCGGGACCGAGTTCGGACGCGCGTTCGAGCAGTCGCTGGTGATCGGCGATCAGGGCGCGGCCGGATCGGTGGAGCTGGCCTGGCGTCCGCCGGGTCTGCCCAAGCCGGCGGCCGGCAGCGAGATCTACGGCTTCGCCGACAGCGCGCGGGTCAGCCAGAGCGGGCGGTTCGGCGCTGCGGACCAGGACTACGACCTGAGCTCGGCGGGCGCCGGGGTACGCCTGGCGCTTGGCCGCAAGGTCGGGCTCGGGCTGGAAGGCGCCTATGCGCTGGAGGACCCGCGGCCGGGCCGTGACGGCGGCTGGCGGCTGGGCGTCAACTTCGCGGTGCGGCGTTAAGGTTACTTGGCCATGCCGATCTCACGCAGGCGTTCGGCGAGGAATTCCCCAGCCGTGATCTCCGGCCACTTCGCGCCGTCGCCCTCGCAGGAGGGCAGGCACTTCAGCGAGACGTCCGAGGCCGGGTGCATGAAGAACGGCATCGAGTAGCGACTGACATTGGGGCCGACCGGATTGACCACGCGGTGGGTGGTCGACGGGATCACGCCGTTGGTCAGCCGCTGCAGCATGTCGCCGCTGTCGACGATCAGGTTGTTCGGCGCGGTTTCCACCGGCAGCCAGCTGCCGTCGCGGTCGAGCAGTTGCAGGCCCGCGCCCTTGGCGGCGACCAGCAGGGTGATGAAGTTGATGTCCTCGTGGGCGGCGGAGCGGACGGCGCCTTCCGGCGCGTCTTCCGGCACCGGCGGATAGTGCAGCACGCGCAGGATCGAGGTTCCGTCCGCCACCTTGGCGTCGAAGTAGTCGCCCGGCAGGCCGAGCTTGGGCGCGAGCGCCGAGAGCAGGACACGGCCGGTTTTGTCGAGGGCGGCGAAGAGGTCGCTGAAGGTCTTCTCGAAGGCCGGGAACTCGGCCGGCCAGACGTTGGGCGGGAAGTCCTCGGGCGGCAGGCCGGGCGCAGGATCGCGGCCGATCTGCCAGAACTCCTTGAGGTCGGGCAGGCTGGAGTCGCGGGCGTGCTCGGTCCCGAACGGCGTGTAGCCGCGCATGCCGGCCGCGTAGTGACGCTTGACCGTGTAGGGCAGGGCGAAGACTTCCTGCGCGTGCTCGTAGGCGTGCTCGAGCAGGTCCTCGGCGACGCCGTGGTCGGCCAGGATGATGAAGCCGTACTGCTGCAGCGCCTGCATCAGCGCGTCGGAGAAGGCGGCGCGCTCGGCGGGCGAGCCTTGGCTGAAGGCCTTGAGGCTGAGGGTGGGAACGCTCATGGCGCGGTCTCCAGGCGGGCCTCGACCTCGGCCCTGGTCGGCAGCGAGGGCTGGGCGCCGGGGCGGGTGGCGGCCAGGGCTCCGGCGGCGCAGGCGAAGGCGAGAGCGGCCTCGTGCGGGCGGCGCTCCAGCAGGGCGACCGTCAGGGCGGCGACGAAGGCGTCGCCGGCGCCGGTGGCGTCGATCGCCTCGACCGGTGGCGGCGCGGCGGCTGCCAGCTGGCGGCCGCCCTGGAACAGGCCCGCACCCTTCGCGCCCCAGGTCACGGCGACGAGGCCGGGTTGGTCGTGCAGCGCCGGGCCGTAGAACGCCGCCTCGGTCTCGTTGACGACGATGAGGTCGGCGCGGGCCAGGGTTTGCGGCGGCAGCGGCGCGGCGGGGGCGAGATTCAGGCAGACGAAGCCGCTCGCCTGGGCGACGGCGGCGGCGACGGTCTCCAGCGGCAGTTCGAGCTGGCAGATCAGGGCGTCGTGGGTGGCCGTGGTCAGGTGATCGGGCGTGAAGGCGGCGTTGGCGCCGGGGGCGACGATGATCTGGTTCTCGCCGCCGGCGGCGACCGCGATCAGGGCGACGCCGGTGGCGGCGCCGGCGTCGGTGTCGCATTGATCGAGATCGACGCCCTCGGCGGCCAGCAGGGCGAGGGCCTCATCGGCGAGGGCGTCGGCGCCGACCCGGGCGATCAGGGTCACGTCGGCGCCAAGGCGGCGCGCGGCCAGCGCCTGGTTGGCGCCCTTGCCGCCGGGATGGCGGGCCAGGCTCGCGCCGGTCACGGTCTCGCCAGGCGCGGGCAGGCTCGCGGCGGTGGCCACGAAGTCCAGGTTGACCGAGCCTATGACGGTGATCGCGGTCATCGGGCGAGCAGGTCGTTGAGCAGGGCGAAGACGCCGTCGGCGTCCGCATGGGTAGCCCAGAGGATCCGCGCCGCCGCCCGATCGCGCAAGCGGAACTCGACCGCCGTGTGGCCGACCGTGAGAGGGGAGGCGGTCTCGACCTGCAGCGCGCAGGGCCGCAGGGTGAAGAGGTGCGGCGCCAGCAGATAGGCGATCACGCAGGGGTCGTGGATCGGCGCGCCGGTCCCGCCGACGATGTCGCGCTCCAGGGCGTTGGAGAACTCCAGCAGGTTGTGGGTCGCCCGTGCGGCCGCGGTGTCGATGGCGGCGATGGCGGCGGTGCGGGCCGGGTCCGAGCGGACCTGGTGGGTGACGTCAAGGCCCATGACCACGCACTGCGCGCCGGACGAGAACACGATCTCGGCGGCGTGCGGGTCGGCCCAGATGTTGTACTCGGCCGAGGCGGTGATGTTGCCGCCCTCGCGCCGCGCGCCGCCCATGACCACGACGGGGCCGAGGCGGTCGATGATCGCCGGCTCCAGCCGCATGGCCAGGGCCAGGTTGGTGAAGGGGCCGGTGACGGCCAGGGTGATCTCGCCCGGCGCGTGCGACATCACCAGTTGGACGATCACGTCGGCGGCGTGGCCGTCGGCGAGGCCCTTGTCCGGTTCGAACAGCGGCAGGGTTCCCAGACCGCTTTCGCCGTGGAAGGCGCCGGCGTCGAAGGGCGGCCTGTACAGCGGCCCGCGAGCCCCGGAGTAGATCGGCACGTCCTCGCGGCCGGCGATCTGGCGGATGAGCGCGGCGTTGCGGGCGGTCAGCTCGGCGCCGACATTGCCGGCGACCGTGGTGATGGCGAGAAGCTCCAGGTCCTGCGGCGCGGCGAAGGCCATGAAGAGGGCGACGGCGTCGTCGACGCCCGGGTCGCAATCGAAAATCAGCTTGGTCACCGCGGCATTCTCCGGAGGAACGGCAAGCTCGGCAAGCGGGCATGAAAAAGCCCCGCCCAGGCGGGCGGGGCTCGCATCATGTCGTCTGGATTAGAAGCGGGCGGTGAGGCCCACGAAGAACCGGCGGCCCAGGACGTCGTAGGTCGAGGGGTCGGTGTTGGAGTTGGAGTACGACGTGTAGAACGGCGGATCCTCGTCGCCGATGTTGTTGACGCCGGCGCGCATGGTGATGCGCTCGTCGAACGTCCAGGTCCCGGTCAGGTCGAACAGGTCGTAGTCCGGCGTGTTGACCGCGGTCGGCGAGAACACCGGCACGTTGCGGAAGTCGGTCATGGCGTCGAGGTGCCGCCAGCGCAGGGTGACCTTGGCCGGGCCGACGGAATAGGTCGCCGACATCGCCGACTTCCATTCCGGATAGGCGCCGCCCGACAGGTCGCCGCCGATGGTGCCGGCGCTCTGCAGGAAGGGCGCGCCGGGCCGCGCCTGCTTCTCGAAGTTTTCCAGCTTGGAGACCACCAGGTTGAAGTCGAGCGCGCCGGCGCCGTCCGGCAGGCCGAGGTCGGCCAGGTCGAAGCCCCAGTCGATCTGGGCGTCGTAGCCCGAGGTCTTCCAGGCGGCGAGGTTGACCTGGGTGGTCAGCACGCCGGTGATGTTGCCGTTGGCGATGCGGCTGAACTGCTGGCAGTAGAAGTTGGAATTGTCGAAGGTCGGGTTGGCGCCGCCGGTGTTGAAGCACTCGCCGACGATGGTCTGCACCGAGAGGTTCCCGATCACGTCCTCCAGCTCGATCTTGTAGTAATCGAGGCTGACGCTGAAGCGGCGCAGCAGCGGCGCGTCGAGCTTCGGCGTCCAGACCGCGCCGAAGGTGAAGCTGTCGGACTTCTCCTCCGAGAGGTCCGGATTGCCGCCGGCGAGGATCTCGACCTGGGTCGAGGCCTGCTGGAAGGTGTCGACGATGCCGGTCGATACGCCTTGGGCGACGCAGAGCGCGCGGACCGCGGCGGCGTTGCCGCCGTTGCGGAACGACGAGCGCGTGTCGCAGGGGTCGCCGGCCGTGGTGGCCAGGCCCGGCGTGCCGATCCCCGAGAAGCCCAGCGACTGCGGGGAGTAGAGCTCGGCGACGTTGGGCGCGCGGACGGCGCGCTGGTAGCCGCCGCGGACCATCAGGCTCTCGACCGGGCGCCAGGTGAAGTCGGCCTTGTAGGCGTTGATCGTGCCGGTGGTGTTGTAGTCGGCGATGCGGCCGCCGAGCGAGACGTCGAGGCTGTAGGCGAAGGGCGCCTGCGACAGTATCGGGACCAGCAGTTCGGCGTAGGCCTCGGTCGAGGAGATGTCGCCGCTGATCGGCACCGCCGGGTTGAAGCCGACGATGTCGGGGCCCTGCAGCAGCAGGTCGGGCGAGTAGCCGACCTCGTCCGTGCGGTACTGGGCGCCGGCCGAGAACTTCACCGCGCCCGCCGGAAGCTCGAACACCGAGCCGGTGACGAAGCCTTCCAGCACGGTCTGCTGGATCTTGGTGTCGTTGGTGACCTCGCGCGCGATGTAGGCCGCGCAGCCGGGGCTGACCTTGCCGGCCCCGAAGATGTTGAAGCCGCCGCAGATGGCCACGCCGCCGTCCGGGGCGAAGGTCAGCTCGCGCATGGCCGCGCGGCTGACGTTCCCGTGCTGGTTCTCGGTGTGGTTCATCTCGCCGTAGGCGGCGTAGGCGTCCCACTTCCAGTCCTTGAAGCCGACGTCGCCGCGCAGGCCGGCGACGATCTGGAAGGTTTCGTAGGTGTTGTTCGACAGCCGGCCGCCGACCTCGGTGAAGGCGCGGCGCGGATAGAAGGCGGCGGTCGGGTTGGCGCGCGAGGCGAGCAGCGTGCGCAGGTCGGCGGGGATGAACGGGTTGGTGGTCGGCACCACGATGTCCGGGCCGGGGAAGGCGCCGTCCGAGGCCGAGGCCGGGCCAAGCTGCCGCGAGACGTCGTAGGTGGTGTAGCTGACCGTGCCGTAGGCCTCGATGCTGTCGGTCAGGTCGTAGCGGCCGGCGGCGTAGAGCGACCAGCGGTCCAGCGGCAGGTTCAGGTAGCGATAGTCGGCGCTGTTGAAGGTGTAGCTGCTGGGATCGAAGCCCGGCATCTGATCGCCGCGGTAGTTGCGCACCGGCGAGGTCGAGAACAGCGTGCCGTCGGCGTTGAAGGAGAGATTGGCGCCGCGGGCGACGCTGCCGGGTGCCAGGCCGTACTTGGCGAACACCGCGTCCATCGCCGCCTGGGTCGGCAGGTTGGCCGCGCCGCCGGCGTTGGAGGACGGATCGAAGCGGCCGTCGGGAATGGTCGCGGCGCCCGACGGGACGAGGCCGGTGGTCAGCACCGAGTAGCCGATCGCCGACCAGTCGCGGTCGGAGGCCACGAGACCCTCGCGGCGGTCGTAGCTGACGCCGGCCGAGATGTTGCCGCGGCCCTCGGCGAAGTTATGGCCGTAGCCGACGGAGAAGCTCTGCTGGCCGGCGTCGTTGCGGGTCGTCGAGCCGAGCTGGGCGTCGATGACCAGGCCCTCGAAGTCCTTCTTGAGCTTGAAGTTCACAACCCCGGCGATGGCGTCCGAACCATAGACAGCCGAGGCGCCGCCGGTGATGGTCTCGACGCTGTCGATCAGGAAGGTCGGGATGGTGTTCAGGTCGACGACGGCGTTGGGGTTGCCGGCGACCATCCGGCGGCCGTCGACCAGCACGAGAGTGCGGGTCGGCCCGAGGCCGCGCAGGTTGGCGTAGGCCTGGCCGGGGGTCGAGACGAAGTTGGTGGTGTTGGTGCCTGCGCCGTTCGACGGCACGAACTGCGGCAGCTGGTTGAGAGTGTTCTCGACCGTGACCATGCCGGCCTGGGTGATGCGGTCCTGGCCTAGGGTGACGATCGGGCTCTCGGAGACATAGTCCTGGCGGGCGATGCGCGAGCCGGTGATCACGACCTCGGACACCTCGGTGTCCTGCGCGGCGGCGGGCGCAGCGTAGATGGCCATGACGCTGGCCAGGGCGCTTGCGCAGAGCAAGCCGGAACGCTTGGAGATCATTTCCCCCCTCGGGATTTGGCGACTCCACCCTCGCGGGTGTTTCGTCAGGATTCTACGGGATCGCCAGGGGGCGCGCCATGGCGCCGAAGCCACAGATGACGTTTCGACGACATCTGAGCATCGGACGGTTTACGGCGTCGCCTTGCACTTTGCCGCCGCTTGCGCGCGTGGCAAACCGAGGGGGCAGTTGGCGAGTGAGGACCCGATGGCGGCGGACGGCGGCAAGAGCGGCAGGCGAGTGGCCCCCGAACTGATCGGGCGGGCCGTGGCGCTGGCGATGGTGGCGGCGGCGATCTTCGTCGCGCCGCCGGCGAAGTTCTGGCTGGCGGGGGCCGGCTGCGCCCTGGCGGCGGCGGTGTTCCTGATCCAGGCGGCGACCGGACGGCCGGTGCGGCGGGCACGGTGGCTGAACCTGGTCTTCGGGGTGATCTTCGCGATGACCGCGGTCTGGCTGGTGTTTCTGCAGCCCTGAACGCGCTTGACGCCCCGCCGGGAGGGGCGCATGGGGGCCCGGCGCCGGCCGAGTAGTCCGGCGCGACCCAAAGGACCTGAACCCATGCCCAGCGACAGTAGTCGATTGATCGCGCCGTCCCGGCCGCTCGTGGTCTGACCTTTGGTCTGCTCACCGCGATGCGCCGTGGCGGCGTGTCGAAAGGTGAGCCATGCAAGAACACTACACCGCCGCGCGCGCGGCCGACCCCATCCTGCTTGCGACGCTTTGCGGCGAGCATGTCGGCGACAACGTCGCGCGTCTGAACCAGCTCCCGCCTGACGAGGCCGCCGTCCTGCTGGAGCGGCTGCCGCTCGAGCGCGTCATCCAGATTTTCGACCGGCCCGAACTGGAGGCCGGCGGCGAGCTGTTGCAGGCGCTGCCCGATCTACGCAGCGCCCAGGTGCTGGCCGGGATGGCGAGCGACCGCGCCGCGCACCTGCTGCGCGGCTTCGACGACGCCGAGCGCACCCAGCTGTTGGCGCGACTGGACTTTGAAACCGCCGCGACGCTGAAGGGCCTGCTGGTCTATGCGCCCGACACCGCCGGGGCGCTGATGACCACCGAGCTCGTCGCCGTCCTGGCCGGCGCCACGGTGGGCGAGACCCTGCGCCATCTGCGTGAGGTCGAGCGCAGCCGCGAGACGATCTATGCAATCTATGTGCTGGATCCGCAGACCCGCGCGCTGGTCCGCAGCGTCAGCCTGCGGCGGCTGATCGGCGGCGAGCCGGACCAGCCGATCATCGACGTCGCGCTGCCGATCGAGCCGGTCAGCGTGCATCCGGACACCGACCGCGAGGAGGTGGCGCGGCTGATCACGCTGCACGACCTGCTGGCCGTGCCGGTGCTGAACGAGCGCGGCCGGGTGCTGGGGATCGTCACCGTCGACGATGTGATCGACGCGATCATGGCCGAGAGCGCCGAGGACGTGCAGCGCTTCGGCGGCGTCGAGGCGTTCGCCAAGCCTTACCTGCAGATCGGCTATCGCGAGATGATCCGCAAACGGGCCGGGTGGCTGTGCGCGCTGTTCCTGGGCGAGATGCTGACCGCCAGCGCCATGCAGCACTTCGAGCACGAGCTGGAGAAGGCGATCGTGCTGACGCTGTTCATCCCGCTGATCATGAGTTCGGGCGGCAATTCGGGGTCGCAGGCCACGTCGCTGCTGATCCGGGCGCTGGCGCTGGGGCAGCTACGGCTGGGCGACTGGTGGAAGGTGGCGGTGCGCGAGCTGCCGACCGGGCTGACGCTGGGGGCGATCCTGGGCCTGATCGGCATGGCGCGGATCGCGGCATGGCAGGGACTGGGGATCTACGACTACGGCGAGCACTGGCGACTGATCGCGTTGACCGTCGGGACCGGGCTGGTGGGGATCGTGACCTTCGGGTCGATGACCGGCTCGATGCTGCCGTTCGTCCTGAAGCGGCTGGGGTTCGATCCGGCGAGCGCCTCGGCGCCGTTCGTGGCCACGCTCGTCGATGTGAGCGGGCTGGTCATCTACTTCAGCGTCGCGCTGGTGATCCTCAACGGCACGCTGTTGTGAGACGGAAAGAGGCGGGGGCGTCCGTGGACGCCCCCGTCGAGACCTAGCTGACCAGTTCTTCGCGGATGGTCTTGCGGGCCATCCAGAACAGCCCGAAGGCGACGAAGCCGAAGCAGGTCGAGAGCATCAGCGCCCAGCGCACGCCCTGGGCCGAACCCAGACCGACGCCGTTGCTCATCACGTCGGACAGGATGCCGACGGCGAGCGGGCCGAGGCCCAGGCCGATCAGGTTGATCGTGAACAGCAGGATGGCCGAGGTGGTGGCGCGCATGTGCGGCGGCACGATCGACTGGCCGATGGCGTAGACCGGGCCGTACCACAGCGAGCCGAGCAGGCCGTTGATGACCAGGATCCACAGCGCGACCGAAGCCGACGGGACGCTGACGGCGATGATGTAGATCGGCACGGCCAGCAGCGAGGCGATGGCCGGAACCGACACGTAGCCGCGCAGGTCCTTCTTGGCGTAGCGGTCGGCGATCTGGCCGCCGAGATAGGCCGAGATGGCGCCGGCGGTGCCGCCCATCAGGCCCAGCGCCAGGCCCAGGAAGCCGATGGACTGGAGGTTGAACATCGAGGCCAGGCTCGAGACTTCCTCGCCGTGGACGCGCAGGAAGAACGAGGCGGTGAACGGGGCGTGGCCGTAGCCGATGAACGCCTTGATCGCCGCGCCGAGCGCGATGAGCCAGAAGGTCTTCTTGGTGCCCAGGTATTTCAGCGTCTCGCCGAAGGTCGCCTGGGTCGCCTGGATGGCGGCCGAGTGCTGGGCGATCTGCTTGCGGGGTTCCTTCAGGGTGAACCAGCAGAGCAGGGCGAAGAGGATGCCCGGGGCGCCGGCGACGAAGAAGGCCACGCGCCAGCCGTAGGCGTCGGCGATCAGGCCGCCCATCACCAGGCCGAGCAGGCCGCCGAGCGGGGTGCCCATCGAGTAGAAGGCCAGGGCCGAGGCGCGCTTTTCCTTCGGCACGTAGTCGGCGATCAGCGAGTGGGCCGGCGGGGTGCAGCCGGCTTCGCCGACGCCCACGCCGATCCGGAACAGAACCAGCTGCGCGAAGTTCTGAGCCATGCCGGACAGGGCGGTGAAGCCAGACCAGACGGCGACGGCGGTGCCGATGATGATCGGGCGGTTCTTGCGTTCGGCCATGCGGGCGATCGGGATGCCCAGGACGGTGTAGAAGATGGCGAAGGCCAGGCCGCTCATCAGGCCGAGCTGCCAGTCGGCGAGGCCGAGGTCGTTCTTGATCGGCTCGGCCAGAATGTTGACCACGGCGCGATCGAGGAAGTTGACGATGTAGATCCCCAGCAGGAGGAACATCGCATACCGGGTATAAGAGGCGGAGTAGGGCTGAGCGCTGGCCGCGGGCGCGGCCGGCGGAGCGGTCGAGTCAACCGACGGCGCTACGGTCTCGGTCATGAATGGCGTTTCCTGCAAAAAATTGGGAACTGAATTCTTATTGTTGGGGCCACTCTAGACGAGTAGCCCGGGGCTTGGGCAATAGGCTGACGTAACGAAATGGAGCGGCCTATGGAACTGGTTATCGGAACAAAACGCTGGTCGACCTGGTCGCTGCGGCCCTGGCTTGTGCTCAAGCACACCGGCGCGCCCTTCACCGAGACCCTGGTCGGCCTGCGGCAGGACGAGGGGCGGACCGAGGCGGCGATCCTGCCCCACTCGCCTTCGGGTTTGGTGCCGGCGCTGAAGGACGGCGGCCTTACGGTCTGGGATTCGTTGGCGATCTGCGAATACCTGGCCGAAAAATTTCCCGCGGCGAAGCTGTGGCCGGACGACCCGGCGTTGCGCGCCCTGGCCCGCGCGGCGGCCGCTGAGATGCACTCCGGGTTCCAGTCGTTGCGCGGCGAATGCCCGATGGCGCTGGAGGCCGAGCCGAAGGTGACGACCCTGTCGGAAGCCACCCAGAAGAACGTGCGCCGGATCGTCGCGCTGTGGTCCGACCTGCTGGGCCGCTCGGGCGGGCCGTTCCTGGCCGGCGAGTGGTCGATCGCCGACGCGTTCTACACGCCGGTGGCCAGCCGGTTCCGGACCTATGGCGTGCATCTGTCGGACTATGGCGACGACGGGACCTGCGGCGCCTATGCGACCCGGCTGCTGGCCACGCCCCAGTTCCGCGAGTGGGAAGCGGCGGCGCGGGCCGAGGCGTGAGCGTGACCTGCGGCTGCGGCCGGGAAGGCCGGGCCGAGCCGGTGTCGCGCCGCAATCTGCTGGGCCTGCTGGCGGCCGGCGCGCTGCTGGTCGGCTGCTCGCAGAACAACGAGACCGGCCGCAGCCAGTTCGCCGTGGTTCCGGACGAGGCCCTGACCCAGATGGCCGACCAGGCCTGGGCCGACCTGCGCGCCCAGACCCCGGCCGCCGCCGACCCGGCGGCGCAGGCGCGGCTGGAGCAGATCGGCTGGAAGATCGTCGAGGCCAGCGGCCGCACAGATCTGGCCTGGGAGTTCGTCGTCTTCGACCGGCCGGAGATCAACGCCTTCGTACTGCCGAACGGCAAGGTCGGGGCGTTCAAGGGCCTCATGGACTTCGTGCAGGACGACGACGAACTGGCCGGGGTGCTGGGACACGAGGTGGGCCACGTGCTGGCGCGCCATCCGTCCGAGCGGGTCAGCCAGCAGATGGCGGTCGAGCTGGGCGTCAACGTGCTGCAGGCGATCCTGGCCAATGGCGAGTACGCCGAGCACGCCGGCGAGATCGCCGGGGCGCTGGGGATGGGGGCGATGTACGGGGTGATCCTGCCCTATTCGCGCAACCACGAGCTGGAGGCCGACCAGGTCGGGGTCGAGCTAGCGCAGCGGGCGGGCATGGATCCGGCCGGCGCAGTGCGCTTCTTCGAGCGGATGGCGGCCGAGGGCGAGAAGCGGCCGCAGCCGCCGGAGGTGCTGTCGACCCACCCGGCCGACGGGCCGCGGCTGGCGGCGCTGCGCGAGGCGGTGGCCGCCCTGCCGAAGGGCTAGGGCTAGATGGCGGAGGCGGCGCTGACGCCGTCGTGGAACAGCGCGACGGCGGCGGATTCCGCCTCGGCCTGACTGGGCTCGACGCCGCCGGCGACCAGCTCGCCTTCGAAGTCGAACACTCGCCAGCGCCAGCCGTTGTCGGCCGGATCGATCGCGTAAGCCAGTTCGCCCATCTGCTCCTCCTGGCGTCCCGGATCGGGACCGCAGGGAGGAGTTAAGCAAGTCGGACGCCAAAGGTTCCGCATGCCGCGCGGCGCGCTTGCGGGCCCGGCGCGATCACGTGTACCGAGCAATCGGCGCCCCCTTGGCGGAATGGTAGACGCAGAGGACTTAAAATCCTTTGCCGTAAGGCGTCCCGGTTCGAGTCCGGGAGGGGGCACCAACCGCTACAGCAGCAGGCCGTAGCTGGCGTACTGCTCCTCGATCTTCGGATCCAGCTTCCGCGCCGCGGCCAGATCGACCTCGGCCTCCTGCTTCTGGCCGAGATGCCGCCGGATCGCGCCGCGGAGGTAGAGCGTCTCGGCCGACTTGGGATGGAGGGCGAGGGCGGCGTCGGCGTCGGCCAGCGCATTCTGAAGATCCCCGCGCCGCAGATGGACGAAGGCGCGGCTGTCGAGCGGTGCGAAGTCGTTGGGCGCGACCTTGACCGCCTTGGTGCAGATGGCCAGCGCCCGGTCGAGATCGCGCTTGGCTTCACCTCTGATCCAGCAGGCGGCGTTCAGGGCCTCGAGGTTGTCGGGTTCCAGCTTCACCGCGCGATCAGCCTCAGCGATCGCTCTCGCCCAGTCCTGCTGAGCGGCGAAGACACCAGCACGCACGACAACGGGGATGGCCGATTTCGGCTCCATCTTTTCGGCGCGGGCGATGTCCGCCAGCGCGAGATCGTACTGTTTCAGCTCCGAGAGCAGCATGGCGCGATTGAGCACGGCGACCTCGTCGAGTTCGACCGCCCTGTCGATGTCGCTGCGTGCGCCCACGGCGTCGCCCAGGCGATATCGCGCCCAGGCGCGGGCCTGGAAGGCGTCGGCGTCGTCGGAGTTCACGGCGAGCGCGCGATCGAGCTCAGCCTTGGCGGCGGCGTAGTCGCCCTGTTCCTCGAAGACGCGTGCGAGGCCGGTGAAGGCTTCGGCATAGTCCGGCTGTTTGGCGATGGCCTGCTTGTAGCCGGCCTTGGCCTCGTCGTAGCGGCCGGCGTAGAGCAGGAATTCGGCCCGGATCACCAGGGCGGCCGGATCATCCTTGGACAGCTTTACCGCCTGGTCGAGGTCCGCAAGGGCTCCAGCTTGGTCCTGGCCGTCCTCACGCAGCTGAGCGCGCAGCACCAGATACAGCCACGCGGTCGGCTCGAGTTCGATGGCGCGGGTGGAGTCGGCCAGCGCCCCGGGGCGGTCACCGGTCTTCTCGCGCAGGCGCGACCGCAGCGAGAGGTAGAGGGCTTCCTTCGGATCGAGCTTCACGGCGCGCTCGACGTCGGCGAGGCCGAGCTTGTAGTCGCCGGTGTCGGTCAGGATGTCGGCCCGGGTGTAGTAGCCGTACGCGTCGCCGGGGGCCAAACGGATCGCCTTGCTGGCGTCGGCGAGCGCGCGGTCGGAGAGGCCCATGCTGTGCTGGATATGCGCGCGCGTCTGGAGGCCCCAGGCCCTGTCCGCCGGGGACTCGAAGGTGTCGGCGATCTCGGTGCAGGCGGCCAGGCGGGCCTCGGCGGCTTCTCCGCCCTTTCCGAGGCACGCGACCGCGAGCGGATCGACCTCGGATTCGGCCGCCGGCTCCTGCGCCGCCGCGGCGCCGGTGAGGGCCAGCGCCATGACGCCGGCGAGAAGAAGAGACTTACGGATCATGGCGGCCCCCCAAGGCGGTGTTCTTTAGAGCTTAGCTGTAGAGGATTTTCAAAAGAGGCCCAGGGCCCGGAAGCTGGCGACGCCGTCGCGGCCGACGACGAGGTGATCGTGGACGGCGATGCGCAGGGCGCGGGCGGCCTCGACGACTTCCCGGGTCATGGCGATGTCGGCCTGGGACGGCGTCGGGTCGCCGGACGGATGATTGTGGATGAGGATCACCGCGCTGGCCGACAGCTCCAGAGCCCGGCGCACGACCTCGCGCGGATAGACCGGGGCGTGGTCGACGGTGCCGTGGTTCATCACCTCGTCGGCGATGAGCTGGTTCTTCTTGTCGAGGAAGAGCACGCGGAACTGCTCGCGCGGGGCGTGGGCGAGGCCGAGCTTCACATAGTCGAGGAGCTGGCTCCACGAGCTGATGAGCGGGCGCTTGCCGACCGCCTCGCGCCCGACCCGCAGGCCGATCTCGCCGAGCAGCTTGAGATCGAAGGCCACGCTCTCGCCGACGCCGGGAACGCTGCGCAGTTCGGCCGACGAGGCGGCGAGCACGCCGGCGAGCGAGCCGAACCGGGTCAGCAGCGCCTTGGCGAGCGGCTTGACGTCGCCGCGCGGGATCGAGCGGAACAGCTGCAGTTCCAGCAGCTCGTACTCGGGAAGGGCGGCGAGGTCGCGGCCGGCGCGGTCGCGCAGTCGTTCGCGATGGCCATGGAAGTGCGGGCGCGGCGCCTTGGCCGGACGCGCGGGCGCCGCCGACCAGAAGTCAGGCTGCGGGCCCTCGGCGAGGTGGCGCGTACCGTCCATGCCGAACAGTGTTCGTCATTTGTTCGGGATTGGCAAGTGGGCGTGCAACAGCGGGGCCTCGCAACCCTGCCGCGCGAAGATCAGTCGGCCTGAACGGGCGGCTGGAAGAGGCCGGCGGGGGAGGCGGTGAAGATCTCGTAGCCGTCCGCGGTGACGCCGATCGAGTGCTCGCACTGGGCCGACAGCGATTTGTCGCGGGTGACCGCCGTCCAGCCGTCAGAGAGCAGCTTCACCTGGTACTTGCCAAGGTTCACCATCGGCTCGATCGTGAAGAACATTCCGGGGGCGAGGACCTCGCCCGTGCCCTTCTGGCCGAAGTGCAGGATGTTCGGGGCGTCGTGGAACACCTTGCCCAGTCCGTGGCCGCAGAAGTCGCGGACCACCGAGCAGCGCATCGATTCCACATACTGCTGGATGGCGTGGCCGATGTCGCCGGTGCGGGCGCCCGGCTTGACCTCGTCCAGGCCGCGCTGCAGCGCCTCGTAGGTGATGTCGATCAGGCGCTTGGAGCGCGGGGCGATCGGCCCGACGCCGTACATGCGGCTGGTGTCGCCGTGCCAGCCGTCGACGATGACGGTGACGTCGATGTTGACGATGTCGCCCTCGCGCAGCACCCGGTCGCCGGGGATGCCGTGGCAGACGATGTGGTTGGGCGAGATGCAGGTGGTCTTGCCGTAGCCGCGATAGAACAGGCAGGCCGGAATGGCGCCGTGGTCGAGGATGAACTCGCGGGCCAGGTCGTCGAGCTTTTCCGTCACCGCGCCGGGCACGACGTGGGGCGTCAGCATGTCGAGGCACTCGGCGGCCAGCTTGCCGGCGGCGCGCATGCCTTCGAAGCCCTCGGCTCCGTGGATGCGGATCTGGCCGGTGCGGTGCTCAGCTTCGAGGACGTCGGTCATGGCGGTACTCTTTCGGCTTCCGTAAGCGCCGCGTCGCGCCAGGGAACCGGGCGGGCGCTGCGGATGGCGCTGGGGCTTATATCACAATCCTAGCACAGGACTTCCACCCCGGCCTGCTCCGCGTCGATCAAACCGGCGGGACGACGCGGCGCAGGCGCGCCGCCGTGGAGCCAAAATCAGACGACGCCGTTGTGCTTGGGACGACCTGAAACATGGTTAACGGCGCTGGGGTAAGGCCATGGCGATCCACGCGATCTGCCTCGTCAAGAACGAGCTGGATATCATCGCGCAGACGTTGGCGACGGCTTCGGAGTGGGCCGACAGCATCTATGTGCTGGACAACGGCAGCGACGACGGGACCTGGGAGTTCGTCAACGAGGCGGCGACGACGAACCCGACGATCGTGCCGTATCGCCAGGACCTGAGCCCGTTCTGCGACAGCATGCGCGACCGAGTGTTCGAGCGCTATCGCGACCGCGTCCGGCAAGGCGACTGGTGGTGCAAGCTCGACGCCGACGAGGCCTATGTCGACGATCCGCGGGCGTTCCTCGCAAGGGTGCCGCGCCACTACAATGCGGTGTGGGTCAGCAGCTACAACTACCTGTTCACCGAGCAGGACCACGCCGCCTATCTGAAGGAACCTGGACGCTTCGACGGCAGCCGCGCGTGGCGCGAGGTGCTTCACCACTATGTGCCGTCCGGCTACAGCGAGGCCCGCTTCGTCCGGCATTGGTGGGGCCTGGACCGCCTGCCGCCCGAGAACTGGGGGCCGATCTACCCGGAGCCGATCCGAATTCGCCAGTTCATGTACCGCTCGCCCGAGCAGATCACGCGCCGGATGACGACCCGCGCGGAATCGATGGAGCGGGGCGAGTTCGCGCACGAACGGCGCGAGCGGTGGCGGCCCGACATTCCGGGCGATCAGCCGTTCCACTGGTCCGAGCGGCTGTCGATGACCAGCGAGTGCTACGAAGACCTCGGCGACGACACGCTGGTCCCGCAGCCGATCTCGAATCTGCCGGAGTCGATCGTCGGCCCGAACGCCGGCGACGTGCTGTGGCGAAAGGTGAAGCGGCGGCTCGGCGCCTCGGCGCACTGGCCCGCGCCCCCGAGGCCGGAGCAGCCGGGCGGGATCTCGCTGCCGCCGCACTAAGCCCCGCTAGGCGATCCGCCTGGTCAGGGCGATCCGCTCGGGGGACATGTCGCAGGCATAGGCGTAGACCTCGACGCCGGCGGCGGTGACGCGGTCGAGCGCCTTGGCGAAAGCGGGATCGAGCTCGGCGCAGGCGGCGAAAGCCTCGCAGTCGGTGCGCTGGACGACGAAGAGCACGACGGCGCGGTCTCCCTGGCGAACCATCTCCTCCAGCTCGCCCAGATGCTTGGTGGATCGCGCCGCGACGCAATCGGGGAACTCGGCCAGCCCGGGCGAGCGCATCAGGTGGACGTTCTTGATCTCCAGCCAGCAGGGCGCGCGGCCGTCCTGCTCAAGCAAGAAGTCGACGCGCGAGGCGGCGCCGTACTTCACTTCGCGCCGGTGGACGGCGTAGCCGGCGACCTCGGGGATCGCGTCGGCGGCCAGGGCTTCGGCGACCAGGCGATTGGGATGCATGGTGTTGATTCCAGCTATGGTTAACTCGCCGGAAATCCCGCCGGGCGCCTCGACCAATTCCCACGTGTAGGGCAGCTTGCGCTTCGGATCGGGAGACGCGGAAAGCCAGACCGTCAGGCCCGGCATGTTCAGCCCCAGCATCGCGCCGGGGTTTGGACAGTGAGCGGTGATCTCAGTGCCATCGTCGAGCACAATGTCCGCGAGGAACCGCTTATAGCGTTTGACGAGGCGGCCCCGGACCAGCGGCGTTGAAAATTCCACGTGAGCTTGGCCTGTCAGTTATCGACGAGATCAGGTGGGCGTATCGCTGAACGGGTACGCGGTCACCTGATGCTCGTCTTCATACAGGACATATCCCGGCCTCCTCGTGCGGATCGCCTCGGCCACGACGCCGTAGTCGGCGAGGATGTCGGAAATTTCCCTCATCCGCCTGACGTGCTCGGTGGCGGACGCCTTAAGCCAACTGATTGCCTGCCCCTTTGCGTGAGCCTTGGTTGAGATCGCAAAGGTGGTGGGGCGCTCCAAGTTATCGTTGAACCAGTCTGCCAGTGCTCGAAGACGAAGATGGTCCTGTTCGCTGACGTGGCTGGACTCGCGAAGTTCGGCAGCGGCATGGAGCACCCCGCGTCGCCGACCTGAGCCCTCATCAATCGTATGAATTACAAAGCGGATCAGCATCAGGTGACGACGATAGTTGCTCGTTGGCGGTCACCATAGATTGTAGTTCGGAGTTCTTAACGTGGGACTTGACCGTGTTGACCCCGACCAGACCGCCGCCCGCCTCGACCAGTTCCAGGGTGTGGGCGAGCTTGCGCTTGGGATCGTCGGACTTCGACAGCCACACCGGCAGGCCCGGGATGTTCAGGCCCAGCATCGCGCCAGGGTTGGGGCAGTGGGCGGTCACCGGCGTGCCGTCATCGAGCAGCACGTCGGCGAAGAAGCGCTTGTAGCGGCTGACAAGCTGGCCGCGGACGAGGGGGCGGGCGAATTCCAATGGACGTTCCTTGAACCGGTCGGAGCCGGCCGTGGCTAGCATCCGAACGGCGTGCTGCGCAAAGCGGCGGATGACAGGTTGTGTGCGCCTGCGCAGGCCTCTAGTCAGGTGCGACACAAAGGCGGCGTTGCGGAGGTGCGTATGGCGGGTTCGACGGACGGCCGGGTGACCGCCGCAGTGCTGATCATCGGCGACGAGATCCTCTCGGGGCGCACGCAGGACACCAATCTGCGCGACATCGCCAAGTACCTCGGCGTGCTGGGCGTGGATCTGGCCGAGGCGCGGACGGTGTCGGACGTGCAGGACGAGATCGTCGCGGCGCTGAACGCCCTGCGCGAGCGCTACGACTATGTGGTGACCACCGGCGGCATCGGCCCGACCCACGACGACATCACCGCCGACGCGGTGGCGGCGGCCTTCGGCGTCGAACTGATCGAGCATCCTGAGATCATCGCCATGATGACCGCCCGCTGGGGCGTGGAGCTGAACGCCGCGCGTCGGCGCATGGCGCGGGTGCCGGTCGGCGGCGAGCTGGTCAAGAACCCGGTGCAAGGCCCGCCCGGCTTCACCATCGGCAACGTCTTCGTGCTGGCCGGGGTGCCCACGATCATGCGCGGCATGCTCGAGGATGTGGGCTGGCGCCTGCGCGGCGGCGCGGTGACGGTGGCGCGCACGGTGCGGGTCGAGGGCTCAGGCGAGGGCGTGATCGCCGCGCCGCTGGAGGCCGTGGCTAAGGCCCACCCGGACATGTCGCTGGGCAGCTATCCGTTCTTCGGCGACGGCGGCTACGGCTCGAACCTGGTGTTACGCAGCCGCGACCCCGAAGAGCTGGCGCGGGCGCTGGACGAGCTGGTGGCGGCGTTGAAGGACGCCGGCGTCGACAACGTCCGCGAGGTCGAGAACGCCTAGGGCGAACCGAACTTCACGACGGTGAAGTTCGGCGACTGGGCGACGACCGACACGCCGTTCGGCAGCGGCCGCTCGGGCTTCGCCGCGCCGCAGATCATCACATAGTCGAAGCCGCGCTGGTCGCGGCCGTGCTCGATGACGTCGCTGACGTAGCCGGCGGCCTCTTCCGCTCGCCGCCCCGAGGGTTTGGGCGCGGCGTCGACGGCGTGCTTCAACTGACCGGCCAGCTTGATCGGCTGTTGGGTGGCGTTGGCGAACAGCGGCGTGGCCTGGCCGTGCCGAAGGGTGAGCAGCGGGCCGTACATCTCGCATCGGGGCGTCGCAGCGAGGCGGCGGTTCAGCGCGACCTCCAGACCGCGGACGACCTGGTTCGGCGGGATGCTGGCGGCGGCGGCTTCGAACTCGCGGAAGCGCGCGTCGTAGCTGCGCCACTCAAGGCTGATCACGCCCAGGCGCACCACCACCAGGGCGACGAGGATCCCCAGGCAGGCCATGTCCGCAGGCGTGCGCTTCCAGTCGACCTGCAGCGCTCCAACGAAGATGAGCGCGGCGAACAGCGGCATGCGGTCGGCGACGTAGCCTACCCCGAACACGGTGGGCGGGGTGACGAGGATCAGCAGTACGGCGATCGCCAGGGCGGGCCAGATCAGCTTCGGCGCCTTGATCTGCTTGCGCAGCAGCAGCCAGCCGACGACGGCGCAGACCACGAGGAAGCAGGCCAGGTCGAACCCGAAGCTGGGCCCCTCTGACACCCGGATGATGGTCTGCAGCCGATAGAGCAGCAGCTCCTGCAGGCGGTCGAGCAGCCGTCCGGCCCCCGCGAGCCGGTCGATGCTCTCCTCGGCGTTGGTGAACCCGCCCTCGGCCTTCGAGGTCGTGGCGTTGGCGAACAGGATCACCGGGACGAGCGCCTGCACCGCCAGGCTGGCCGTGCTCTTGACGATGCGCGAGAGGCTGAAGTCGCGCCGGGTCAGCATGACCCCGAGTTCGATCGCGCCGAGCAGAAGCCCATACAGCGCGAAGGTCAGTCCGTGGGCGAGGAAGATCAGGACCGCGAGCAGGCATGCGACCGGGATCGCGATGCGAGGGCGCTCGCGCATGGCCAGCCACCAGCTCGCGCCCCAGAACGTCAGGCCGAGGCCGAACAGGAAGTTCGCAAAGCCCCAGATGAAGATGAAGCTGTAGAGAAGCGGCGCCAGCAGCAGCGCGACCAGAACTGACGGGCGACCGTTCAGCCGGGCGTTGAATGAGAGCACGCCGAAGTAAAGGGTCGCGACGATGGCGACGGCGATCACGTGCGGCGCGACCGTCGGCGGCAGGATGCGGAACAGGGCCGTGCCGATGACGTCCATTCCGATGTTCGGCAGCAGCGACCAGTTGGACGCGTAGTTCGCGGCGAGAAAGGCGGACTGGTCCAGTTGCGCCAGGACGAAGTAGCGGGCCATGTGGTTGTAGAAGTCGATCAACGGCAGGATCGGCGTCGACAGGATCGGAACCAGCGAGACGAGGAAGATCCCGGCGCATGCCAGGTAGTTTTTAGACGCTGCGTTCACGGACTGGCTCGGCTCTGTCTGAAGGGTCTTGCGTGCTGTGCAAGCACTGCGGGGGCGCCGGCGAGGCGGCGCGGGGCGGGCGCTATTCGACGAACACCCACAGCTTGGAAATGATGAAGCTGATCACCGGGGCCGAGACGATGGTGATCGCCAAGGCGTAGTCGAACGGGATCGCCAGCAGGTTCGCGCAGGCGAACATCACCGCCTGGTTCAGGACCAGCACGGCGAGCGACGCGACGACGAACCGAAGGAACTGCGGTCCGCTGAAGGCGTCGGTTCCGAAGGTGAACGTCGAGTGCCCCAGATACGAGATCATCACCGCCGACAGGTAGCCGGCCATGTTCGAGACGAGCGGCGAGGCGTGCCCGACCCGGTGGGCGGCCATGGCGACGATCGCATGGGTGGCGGTGGCGGCCACGCCGACGAGGGCGAAGACGCCGACCTGACGAAGGCGTGCGGCGGTGATCATGCCCCCGGTCCCCTCGGCGGCAGGGCGCGTGTCCTGCAGCTCAACGCCCTAGCCCCCGAACCGCGTCTTGTGCCGGATGATGTAGACCGGCCGGCCCTTGGTCTCCTGATAGAGCCGCCCGACATATTCGCCCATCACGCCGAAGGCGATCATCTGAACGGCGAAGCAGAACAGGATGACGACCATCAGCGACGCGTAGCCGGGGACGTCGCGCCCGAACAGCAGGACCCTGGCGATCAGCATGGCGCCGGCCAGCATGGCGGCGCCGGCGCCGAGAAAGCCGATGAAGCTCCAGATCCGCAGCGGCACCGTCGAGAAGGCGGTGATCCCGTCCACGGCGAGCTTCCACAGGGCCGGCGAGGCCCAGGAGGTCGTTCCCGCCGCCCGCGAGGGCCGCACATAGGACACGCCGATCTGGCGGAAGCCGACCCAGGCGAACAGGCCCTTGTTGAAGCGATTGCGCTCGGGCAGCTGCTGGAGGGCGGTGATGACCTGTCGGTCCATCAGCCGGAAGTCGCCGGTGCTTTCCGGGATGCGGTAGTCGGCGAGCTTGTTGAAGATGCGATAGAAAAGATTGGCGGTGACACGCTTGGAGAGCGTGTCGCTGGCCCGGTCGCCGCGCACCCCGTAGACCACGTCGTAGCCTTGCTCCCAGAGGTCCAGGAACTCGGCGATCAGTTCGGGCGGGTCCTGCAGGTCCGCATCCAGCGGGACGACCACGTCGCCGCGCGCCTCGTCGAGACCGGCGGTGAGGGCGGCTTCCTTGCCGAAGTTGCGGGCCAGGGCCACGACGGTGATGCGCGAATCCGACTTCGCCCGCTCTTCCAGCAGGGCCAGCGTGTTGTCGCGGCTGCCGTCGTCGACACAGATGAACTCGACCGAAATTCCGAGCGTGGCGACAACCTCGTCCAGGCGCTGGAACAGGATGTCGAGCATCTCACGCTCGTTGTGCATCGGAATGACAATGGAGAGCAGGCCCCCCGTACGCGTACGCTTTGCACTTGCACGCGACTTGTCCTGAACCAGGACATCCATAAAGCAACTGGCCTTTCTCTCGAACTTGCCGCGCAGCAGCAAGTTTCGGTCCAATGCGCCGCCGCGCCGTTGCCGGGCGCGGTCGGGAGCGGACTATGCACTTATGCGCCGTCGCCGCTAGCAGGAGTTGATCAACATCTTGCAGCTGCGGGTCTGGGTAGAGTTCGCAGGGCCGGCGCGGCGGCGGGGCAGGTCAGGTCGAGCGCGTTTCGTAGGGCTCGAAATCCTGGGCGTGGGCCGGGGGGGCGGCGCTGGTCGCGGCCGGGGCGCGCCGCCGGCGCGGCGCCTTGAACAGGCGGCCCTGGCGGGCCGCGGCGGCGACGTCGCTCAGCGCGGGAAGGACGAGCCACCACGGCTCGATGCAGTAGCGTGCGAACAGCCGCTTCGGGTCGCCGACCAGGCGGAACAGCCACTCGATCCCCAGCGGGCCCATCCAGCGCGGCGCGGGACACTGCACGCCGGCCTCGTAGTCGAAGGCGGCGCCGACGGAGAGCGTGACCGTCGGAGGCAGCAGGTGCTGGTTGCGATGGATCCAGATTTCCTGGCGCGGCATGCCCATGCCGACGAACAGGATGTGGGGATCGGCCGCTGCGATCTTGGCCAGAACCTCGGCGTTCTCGGCAGATCCCTCCGCTATGTCGAAGAAGCCGTCGCGGGTCTGGAGCTCTACGCCGGGGTAGCGCTCGGAGAGCCGACGGGCCGCCTCCTGGGCCACGCCGGGCGCGCCGCCGAGATAGAACACGCGCCAGCCGTTGCGGGCGGCGACGCTCCAGAAATGGTCGCGCCAGTCGAGATAGGTGCAGCGGTGGAAGCGCCGGCTGTGCAAGCCAAGCACGCGCGTGAAGAAGATGAGCGGGGTGGAGTCGACCTCGATCAGGTCGGCCTGCTCGAAGAAGGCGGCGAACTCAGGGTTCTTCTTCGTCAGATAGATGCTGTGGGCGTTGTGATTGGCGATGCGCGCAGGCGTGCGCGCCACGACCGCCTGGCTGATGTGGTGCATGACCTCTTCGGGGCGCACCAGATCGACCTCGACGCCGAGCGCCGCGACGCGCTCACCCGCGCGGCGCGAGCGGCGAAACGGAGTGCGGCTCTGGCGACGCCGCTCAGTCTCTGGAGGTGATGGGCTCAATGACGATACGCCGGATCATTGCAGTCGAGCCCGCAAACTAGACCGTGCCGGTTAAGATTCATTTCCCGCGGCTCGATCGCCTTGGGGCTGGATCGAGGCTTCGTCCGGGTTCATCATCGGTACGTTATTTTCGCGTAGCGTCGTTCGGGAATTCGGCTATCACGGCCGGCGGCGACCTCCGGACTGGCCCGATTTGTGCAGGGGCGCAGCTGCTCGGATTTAACAGTATTGCTTAGGGGCTGGTGTCTTGCAGACTATCTACGATTGGGTCACGGTCGCGATCTTCGGAGCTTTGATCGTCCTATTCCTGCACAGGTCGACGGCCCAGGAAGAGCCGAAGGACAACATCTATCAGTACCTGCCTGCGTGCCTCGGGTGTGCGCTGGCCAATTACGTGGGAAATGAAGGTTATGGCGCGGCGGCCTTCGGGATTATCGTCGCGGTTCTGGCCTACGTTGCTTATGTTCTGAAGCCGTTCAACTTGAAGTTCTGACCGGACCTCGCGGTCCGGGAGTATCCCCTTCGGTCGCGCAAGGCATGGGGCTGACGACGCGGCCGGACCCAAAGAGGCGGGGGCCGAACCGTTGAGTGCGTCTGATATCGCCGCCCCATCCGTCCCGCTCACGACTACGTTTGCAGGGCGCCTCGAGGAGCATGGTCACGCGTTGGCCGTGGCCACCGACGCGGGTGAGCGCCTCAGTTACCTAGAGCTTGCCGCTCGCGCCGACGAGTTCGCCAAGGGCCTGCCGCCCGGGCGGCATCTGCTGCTGATCGAGGCGACCAACGAACTGGCTCCGCTGGTCGCCTATGTCGCGGCCCTGCGTCATGGGCATCCCGTGATCATGGCTGGCGGCGACGGTGGCCAGTTGCGACGGACCATCGAGACCTATCGGCCCAGCATCCGCTTTCACAAGACCGGCGCGCGCTGGATCGTCGAGGCCGGCCCGCCCGGCCCGCGGGACCTGCACCCGGATCTGGCGGTGCTGCTGTCGACGTCCGGCTCGACCGGCGCGGCCAAGCTGGTGCGTCTCGAGCGCGCGGCGGTCGAGGCCAATGCTCAGTCGATCGGCGAGTATCTGGGCCTGGGGCCGCAGGACAGGGCGATCACCACCCTGCCGATCCACTACAGCTATGGTCTGTCGGTCGTGAATTCGCACCTGGCGTCGGGCGGCGCGATCCTGCTGACCGACCGCTCGGTGGTCGATGACGCATTTTGGGACTTCTTCGCGGCCGAGGAAGCGACGTCCCTCGCCGGGGTCCCCTACACCTACGAGCTCTTCGAACGGATCGGCCTGCGGCGGCGGCGGCTGCCGTCGCTGCGCACGATGACCCAGGCCGGAGGCCGCCTGCCGGCCGAGACGGCCGGCGTCTACGCCGAATGGGCGCAGGGCGCGGGCGTGCGCTTCTTCGTCATGTACGGCCAGACCGAGGCGACGGCGCGGATGGCGTACGTGCCGCCGGAACGGTTGCTCGACAATCCGGGCTGCATCGGGGTGGCCATCCCGGGGGGCGCGTTTCATCTGATCGACGAGAACGGCCGGGTCGTCGACGGGGCGGAGACCCAAGGGGAGCTCGTCTATCGCGGTCCCAACGTGATGTCCGGCTATGCGCTGGTCGAGGCCGATCTCGCCAAGGGGCGGGAGGTTACCGAGTTGCGGACCGGCGACCTGGCGATGCGCGATGCGCGAGGCCTCTACCGGATCGTGGGCCGCAAGAACCGCTTCTCCAAGCTGTTTGGGCTTCGCATCAGCTTCGACGAGGTCGAGGCGCATCTGCGGCGCGAGGGCGTGAACGCGATCGCGACCGGCGACGACGAGGTGCTGGCGGTCGGCGTGGCGTCGGCCGATCCGCAAGTCGTGGCCGACGGGCTGGCGCAGGCGTTCTCGTTGCCGGCCTCGGTCATCGAGGTGGTCGGCTATGACGAACTGCCGACCCTGAGTTCGGGCAAGATGGACTACCAGGCGACGCTGGCCGCCGCGCGCGCCGCACGCACCCATCGCGCGCCGGCGCGCAGCGGGGGAGGGTGCGCCATCGAGGCGGCGTTCCGACATGCCTTCCCGCGCGCGAACATCACGCCGGCCGACAGTTTCGTCAGTCTCGGCGGCGACTCGCTTGGCTATGTGGGCCTGTCGCTCGACATCGAAGGGAAGCTCGGCTTCCTGCCGGAGCGCTGGGAGGAGACCAGCATCGCCGAACTGCAGGCGCTGGCCGATAAGGCGACCACCCGCAGCCGCGGCGTCTTCAGCCTGCGTGGGATCGAATCCGAGGTCGCGATCCGTGCGGCGGCGATCATCAGCGTGGTGATCGCGCACGCTTCGGCCTGGCCGGTCGGTGGCAGCGCGCACGTGCTGCTGCTGCTATCCGGCTACAATTTCTCGCGCTACCAGGGCTCGCGCCTCAACGAGGGGGGCGGTCTCCCGATGCTGGTGACGTTCGTCCAGCGGATCATCGCGCCCTATTATGTGATCCTCTGCCTCTATCTGATCTCGGAAAAGTCGTTCGACCTGCCGTCGTTGTTGTTGGTGAGCAACGTGTTCGGCCGGTTCGGCACGTTCCTGGAGCCGTATTGGTTCCTGGAGGTGCTCTTCCAATGCATGGTGATCTTCGCGCTGCTGTTCGCGATCAGGCCGGTGCGCCGGTTCGCGGTGCAAAGACCCTGGGAGTTCGGCCTGACGCTGCTGGCCGGGGCGCTGGCGGTGCGGGTAATCGCCTCGCTGATCCTGCCGCACGAGTACCTGCTGGAACGAACGCCGGACAGCATCTTCTACCTGCTGGCGTTCGGCTGGTGTCTGCACCGAGCCACGACGATCCCGCGGAAGCTGGGACTGACCCTGGCTTGTCTTGCGATCGCCGCCTTGCAGGTGGCGGGCCCACAAGAGATCTGGGAACACTTCAGCTATCCGGCCAACGTCACGCACGCGCTCTGGTTCGCGACGGCGGCCTGCCTGATCATGTGGGCGCCGCGGATATTCCTGCCGAACGTCCTGCACGGGCTTGTCGGCCTGATCGCGGCGGCGAGCTTCTACATCTACCTGACGCATGGTCTGCCGGTGCACGCCTTCCTGCACACCCTGCACATCGAGAATGTCCCGCTGATCCTGGCGGTTTCTTTGGCGCTCGGCGTGGCGGCTTACAAGGTTTCGGAGAAGGTGTCGGAGCGGTTGGCGCGCGGACACGCAGGGCAGCGAAGGGAAGTTATTCCATAGAGATTGCCGAGCAGAGGCGGCGATTAACGTTGACTCAACTCGGGCCGGTTTAAGATTTCGCCACAATCGACGTGTTTACGGGTGGCGGGTTCAGACCTGCGGTCGTAGACCGTCGATATCGCAGATGCACCGCAGCATGCGTGCTTGGAGGCGCCGTGAGTTGGATCAATAACCTGATGGCGCGCTCTTTCGGGCGTAAGCCGAAAGGCGCCACGAACCCCCAGCCGAACCTTGTCTTCGCGGCGCCGCCGACGGCGCGCGACGGCGCGACGGCCAAGAAGCCGGCCGACACGGCGTTTCCGCGTTTCCAATCGATGGCCGGCGATCAGCTGAGCCCGCGACTGAACGACCGCTTCGCGAGCGCTCGGATCAAGCTGCGCAGCGCGTTCACCCCCTCGCAGCCGATCACCGACCGTCGGATGTTCGCCGGCCGCCTCGACGTGTTGACGACGTTGATCCGCTCGATCGAGGACCAGCGCGTCCACGTGATCATGTATGGCGAGCGCGGCATCGGTAAGACCTCGCTCGTGCACGTGCTGACCCGGGCGGCCGAAGAGGCCCGCTACATCGTGGTCTACTGCTCGTGCGGCGCCGGCTCGACCTTCGACGAGATCTTCCGCGCCGTCGCCGGCGACATTCCGCTGCTGTTCCACAGCGGCTTTGCGCCGACCACCAACGAGGCTGAGCGCGGCGGCACCCTGGCCGACCTGCTGCCCGCCACCACCCTGACGCCGCGTCTGGTCGCCGACCTGTTCGCCAAGCTGACCGGCACCCGCGTGCTGGTGGTGCTGGACGAATTCGACGTCTGCGACTCTCCGGAATTCCGCCGCAACATCGCCGAGCTGATCAAGAACCTGTCGGACCGCTCGATCCGCACACAGCTGGTGATCGCCGGCGTGGCCGCGGACTTGACCGAGCTGGTCGAGCACATCCCTTCGATCCGCCGCAACATCTTCGCCCTGCAGGTGCCGAAGATGAGCGCCTCGGAGGTCAATCACCTGGTCGAGAACGGCGAGGAACTGAGCGGCCTGACCTACGACAAGCCCGCCACCGACTTCATCGTCTTCGTCGCCAACGGGTCGCCCTATTTCGCCAGCCTGCTGAGCCATCACTCGGGCCTGGCCGCTATCGATAAGGGCCGCACGAACGTTGCGGTCGAGGACGTGTCGCAGGCCGTCGATCAGGCGCTTACCGAATTCCGCGGTCGGATTTCCAAGCACTCGCTGGTGCAGATCGATCAAGCCGCCAAGAGCGGCGTGCGCCACGTGCTGGGCGTCATGGCCGGCGCCGCGATCTTCAACAACGGCCGCTTCGACGACCGCGACGTGGACGCGCTCTATCCGAGCACGGCCAACGCCGCGAGCCTCAAGGCGACGCTCGAGGAGCTGGCGGCCAAGCACGTGCTGCTGGACGCTCACGACGACGAGTTCGGCCGCGGCTACCGGTTCTCGGAAGAGGCTGTGCTGCCCTATCTGTGGATCCTGGCGGCGCAACAGCGCTTCCTGGAAGGCCGCAAGGCGGCGAGCGCGGCGGCCGACAGACCCGTTGTGCCGACCTCCGACAAGGCGCCGGTCGCGCCTGCCGCCGCTGAGAAGCCGGCCGAGAAGGCGGCTTCGGCCACTGTCGTCACCCCCAGGGCCGCCGGTCGGCCCTGATCGGGAACCGAAAGGGCCGCTGGCCCTTTCGCCAAGGGCGGTGCAGGCGGTATGGAGTAGCCTTCGACGCCAGCGATCTCTGGGGGAGTAGGTTTTGCGCATTCTTGTCACCGGCGGCGCCGGCTTCATCGGCTCGGCTCTGATCCGGCACCTGATCGCCGAAACCGAGCATGAGGTGCTGAACCTCGACAAGCTGACCTATGCCGGGGACGAGCGCTCGCTGGACGGCGTGGCGGGCGACAATCGCTACAGCTTCCGTAAGGCCGATGTCGCCGACGCCGGCGCGGTGCGCGCGGCCCTGCGCGACTTCCGCCCGCATGTCGTGACCCACCTGGCTGCGGAGTCGCATGTCGATCGCTCGATCGACGGCCCGGCCGAGTTCATCCAGACCAACGTCATCGGCACCTTCGTCATGCTGTCGGAAGTCCTCGCCTATTGGCGCGGCCTGGACGAGGCGGCCAAGGCCGATTTCCGCTTCCACCACATCTCGACCGACGAGGTGTTCGGTTCGCTGGGCGACACCGGCTTCTTCACCGAGACGACCGCCTACGATCCGCGCTCGCCCTATTCGGCCTCCAAGGCGTCGTCCGACCACCTAGTCCGCGCCTGGCACCACACCTACGGCCTGCCGGTGCTGGTCACCAACTGCTCGAACAACTACGGGCCGTTCCACTTCCCCGAGAAGTTGATCCCGCTGATGATCGTCAAGTGCCTGGCCGGCGAGCCGCTGCCGGTCTATGGCGCGGGCGCCAACGTCCGTGACTGGCTCTATGTCGATGACCACGCCCGCGCGCTGACGCGGGTGTTCGAAGCCGGCGCCCCGGGCGAGAGCTACATCATCGGCGGACGCGCCGAGCGCACCAACCTGCAGGTCGTGCACGCGATCTGCGAGACGCTGGACCGCCTGCGCCCCCGCGCGGACGGCAAGTCCTACAAGGAACAGATCACCTACGTCGCCGATCGCCCGGGTCACGATCACCGCTATGCGATCGATCCGACCAAGCTGGATCGCGAGCTGGGCTGGCGCGCGGCGGAGAGCTTCGACACCGGCATCGAGAAGACCGTGCGCTGGTACCTCGACAACGACGCGTGGTGGGCCCCGATCCTGGCGCGCAGCGACGTCGGCCAGCGGCTGGGCCTGAAGACCGTCAGCGCATGACTTCGACCGTCACGGCGGACGTGCTGCTGACCGGCGGCAGCGGTCAGGTCGGAACCGAAATTCGTCGTCAGGCTCCGGCGACGATGAACATCGTCGCGCCGTCGAGCGCGGAGATGAGCCTGGGCGATCCCGACGCGATCCTGGCGATGGTCGCCTCCCGGCCCTGGGCCGCGATCATCAACTGCGGCGCCTTCACCGCCGTCGACCGCGCCGAGACCGAGATGGTCGAGGCCTGGCGCGCCAACGCCCTTGGCCCTGCGGCCCTGGCGCAGGCGAGCGCCGCGGCGCAGATCCCGCTGATCCACGTCTCCACCGACTATGTGTTCGATGGCTCCAAGTCCGGGTTCTACCTCGAGACCGATCCGGTCGCGCCGCTGGGCGTCTATGGCGGGTCGAAAGAAGCCGGGGAGCAGGCGGTTAGAACGGGCAATCGCCGCCATGTCATCCTGCGCACGGCCTGGGTGGTGAGCCCGCATGGCTCCAACTTCATCAAGACGATGCTGCGGCTGGCGCAGACGCGGCCCGAGGTGCGGGTGGTCGACGATCAGCGCGGCTGCCCGACCAGCGCGGTCGATATCGCCGCGACCCTGCTCAAGATCACCAGTCGGATGATCGCCGATCCGCAAGCGGCGCCGAGCGGCACCTATCAGTTCGTCAACGCCGGAGAGGCGACCTGGTGCGAGCTGGCGCGGGCCGTCTTCGAGATGGCCGCGGCGCGCGGCGCGACGTCGCCGCGGCTCGAAGCCATCACCACGGCCGAGTTTCCGACGCCGGCCCGCCGGCCGGCCAATTCACGCCTGGATACGGCCAAGTTGCAGGCCGACTACGGGATCGAACCGCGCCCTTGGCGGGCGGCGGTGGAAGACATTGTCGAGGCGCTGCTTCCCGCCACGCAGGAACAAGGACTTTAGATGAAGGGCATCATCCTGGCCGGTGGCTCGGGCACCCGGCTGCACCCGGCGACCCTGGCGGTGAACAAGCAACTGCTGCCGATCTACGACAAGCCGATGATCTATTACCCGCTGTCCGTGCTCATGCTGGCCGGCATCCGGGACATCCTGATCATTTCGTCGCCGGAGTATATCGAGAACTACCGCCGCCTGTTCGAGGACGGCTCGAACTTCGGGCTCAACATCGAGTACGCGATCCAGCCGAAGCCGGAGGGCCTGGCGCAGGCCTTCCTCATCGGCGAGGACTTCGTCGGCGACGAGCGCGCGGCCCTGGTGCTGGGCGACAACATCTTCTTCGGCGCGGGCATGAGCCGGCTGCTGAAGAACGCCGCCGACCGCGAGCACGGCGCGACGATCTTCTCCTACGAGGTGGACCAGCCGCAGGCCTATGGCGTGGTCGAGCTGGACGACACGGGACGGGCCGTGAGCCTGGAGGAGAAGCCGGTCGAGCCGAAGTCCCGCCAGGCGGTCACCGGCCTCTATTTCTACGACAATCGCGTGGTCGAGTTCGCCAGGCAGGTGCGCCCGTCGGCGCGGGGCGAACTGGAGATCACCGACCTCAACCGCATGTACATGGAAGCCGGCGACCTGTTCGTCGAGCAGCTGTCGCGGGGCTACGCCTGGCTCGACACCGGCACGCATGAGAGCCTGGTCGAGGCGTCGGAGTTCGTCCGCGCCGTGCAGAAGCGCCAGGGCGTGCACATCGCCTGCCTGGAAGAGATCGCCTACATCAACGGCTTCATCGACCGCGACCAACTGCGGGCGCGCGGCAAGCTGTTCGAGAAGACCGCCTATGGCAAATACCTGCTCGACATCGCCGAGCAGGCGGCCCCGCCGAGCCGGCGCCTGATCTAAGGCGCGGCCGGCGGCCGGATCGGATTGAGGCTCGGCCGATCCTTGACGACGATGTCCTTGTTGTCGCTCTGCAGCAGCTTCCAGTAGCGGTTGTTGAAGACCTGGGCGCGGGTGACGCCGGAGAGGTTGATGCGCGCGTTCATTCCCGCATAGGGCTGGACGGTGTTGCCGGACACCTCGACGTCCTCGGCGTGCATCAGCGCGATGCCGTTGTACATCGAGCCTTCGATGATGTTGTCGCGGATCACCACCCGGCGGTAGGGCAGGGTGCCGACCTGGTCGGTGATGAAGATCCCCTGCATGATGCCGCCCGATCCGCGGCGGATCCGATTGCCCACGATGGTGATGTCTTCGGCCGAAGCCGTGGCGTTGCGGGTGAACAGCTGGACGGCGTCGGGGTGCGAGCCCGGGGTCGGGGCGAAGTCGGCGAAGTCGTTGCCCTTGATCAGCAGCCGCGAGGTGCCGTTGCTGGTGACGCCGTCGGCGCCTAGCCGCCGGAAGGTGCTGCCCTCGATCGCGACGTCGTAGCTGTTGCTGAGGACGATGCCGTTCCGAAAGCCGGAGAAGGACGACTTTTCCACCCGGATATTGCGGGACCTGGTGAAGAAGAGCCCTTGGCCGGTCGGCAGCCCGCGCGCGGTCAGGCCGCTGAACTGGATGTTCTGGCTGTCGTTGACGGCGAGCCGCCCGGCCCCCGGCTGATCGAGCACCACGTTCAGCCCGACGACCCGCAGCCCGGTGACGTTCTTCAGCACGAAGCCGGTGGTCTGCGCGTCCTTGGCGACCAGGGTGACGGGGGTGTCGAAGTTCAGGTCGCTCAGCGCAATCTGGCCGTAGTCGCCGGGCGCCAGCACGACGGTCGCGCCGGGGCTGGCGGTCTTCATCGCCAACGTCAGGGTGAGGGCGTTGCGGACCGTGACCGGCCCGCGTTGGGCGACGCGCTCAACGGCCGGCGCGAACGATTGCGCCTGTTGAGGCGCGGCGTCCGCGGCCAGGGCCAAGAGCAGGATTTCCAGCATGGTGCGCTCCGTTAGCTTCGGCGGAGCGACACCCTATCAGACGTTGCGGCCCCGTCGTCAGGCCGAGACGATCCATCCGTCGGAAAGCGACGAGAGCTGGACGTTGGCCAGGACCATGCGCGCGCCGCCCACCAGATCGACGACCACGTCGGCGCCGACCTGGGTCACGGTGTAGCGCGAGCCGTCGCCGATGAAGACGCGATCGCCTTCGGCGCGGTTGAAGTCGGTGACCAGGTCGAGGCCGGACTGGGCGAAGATGTGGAACGTATCGGCCCCGGCGCCGCCGGTGATGGTGTCGTCGCCGAGATCGCCCGAGATCCAGTCGGCGCCGTCGCCGCCGAAGATGATGTCGTTGTGTTGGCCGCCGCGCAGGGTGTCGTTGCCGGTGTCGCCATAGATCGTGTCGTTGCCGAGATTGCCGAGTACGAGGTCGTTGCCGGCGCCGCCGAGCAGCAGATCGTTGTTCTGGCCGCCCGACACCCAGTCGTCGCCGGCGCCGCCGTTGATGGTGTCGTCGCCGGTGTTGCCGTTGATGTCGTCGTTTCCGCCGCCGCCCAGGATGCTGTCGTTGCCGTCGCCGCCGCGGAGATAGTCGGCGAAGTCGCGGCCGGTGATGACGTCGTTGCCGGCGCCGCCCTCGATGCGGCTGCCGCCGTCGATGCGGGCGCTGAGATGGTCGTCGCCGTCGCCGCCCTTGACCCAGTGTGCCAGCGCGTTCGCGCCGTTGTCCTGCAGCGCCGCGACGATCGAATTGCCCGACTGGGTCAGGTTCGTCGTGCCCTGGAGGTTAAAGGTCATCGCCTGGTTGTTGGTGACCTGGGCGTTGGTCGAGTCGTTGATGCGGATCCACGAGGTCATGTCGCCATAGCCAACGACCAGGTTGCCATCGACCACCAGGCCGTTGGTCTTGGTGACCATGATGCCGTTGTACATGCCGCCGACCACGACATTGTCGGTGACGGTGACCCGGTCGTAGCCGAGGCCGATCTGGTCGGTGATGAACACCCCCTGGATCACGCCGCCGGAGCCGCGGGTGATCAGGTTGCCGCTGACCACGATGTCGGTCGCCCGCGCCGTGGCGCCGCGAGTCAGGAACTGGATCGCGTCGGGGTGGTCGCCGCTCACCGGATAGAAGTCGGTGAAGGAGTTGCCGATGATCTGAACCCGAGATGTGCCGACCGCGACGATGCCGTCGGCGCGCAGGTCGTGCATGCGGTTGTTGTCGACCCGAACGTCGCTGCTGTCGGTCAGGCTGATGCCGTGATCGAGCTGCTGGAACTCCGACCCGGTGACGCGCACGCCGCTGCTGCTGCGGATCAGGATCCCGGACTGATCGTCGGCCGGATTGCCGTTCAAAGAACCGTGAATGCCGAGATTGGCGAGCGTAATGTCCTTCGAACTGAGGACCTGGGCGTTCCAGACCGTCCACGGCGCGCTGAAATCGAGGTTCAGGTTGCTGATCACCAGCCCCTGGCTGTTGCTCACGGTCAGCCCGGTCAGGGTCGCCGGATTGCCGGGGTCGGCCGAGGTGATGGTAACGGCGCTGTCGAAAACAAGATTCTTCAGTTGGACGTTAGAATAGTTGCCGGCTTGCAGGAGTATCCTGTCCCCAGACTTGGCCGCCCCAAGTGCAGCGGTAAGATCGGCGGCGCTGGCGCACAGGATATCAGCCATGAGGATCGCGTCTTCTCTATTCTGGTCGCAGCCCCCGCTGTCTCACCGACCATAGCGGGTGAAGCTCAACGGTCACCGGGGCTAAATTGACGCAGGAGGTCTGGCGCCCTCCGTCGGGCCGATCGGGCCCGAGTACACCTAACAAATGCTTAAATTCGAGGCCCTACTCGCCCTTGTCGCACCTGGCTGCGGGTCCTGAACTCTCCCACAACAGTGCGGCCTCGCGACTTAGCGAGCGCTGAGAGGAATGTTAATTCATGGACGTCAGGTTGTGAACGCCTAGCTTCGGCGCGCCTGCGAGCCGGCGGATTGAAAACGACTGGGAGAAGCCCTGATGTGGGCGCGCAGCGACAGTGACGGACGCAGTTCGCGGCCGATTATCCTGAGACCCTATACCCGGCCCGGCCCCGGCCGCCTGGTCCAGGCCGCCTTCCTGCTCGCGTTCATGGGCTTCTGCCTGTTCTTCGGTTTCTTCTACGGCCTGACCACGCCGTACCTGATCAAGCAGCTGGTCATCCCGGTCATCCTCCTGGCGTTGCTGACCGTCTGGGCGCTGCCCGACACTCGCACGGCGCCGACCGGCACGCTCTACGGGCTCAGCTTCGCCTTCATCATCGTGCTGTTCCTATGGCCGAACTATCTGGCCGTGGCGTTGCCGGGCTTGCCGTGGATCACGCTGATGCGCCTGGTCGGCGCGCCGCTCGCCCTGGTCCTGGCCATCAGCTACTCGATGTCGCCGGACTTCAGAGCGCAGATGAAGGAGGCGCTGAACGCCACGCCGCTGGTCTACAAGCTGCTGGCCGGCTTCGTGCTGATCCAGGTCGTCACGATCGCCTTCTCCGACGACAAGGACCAGTCCATCCAGCGGGTGATCAACGCCCAGCTGACCTGGACGTCGATCTACTTCGCCAGCGCCTTCGTCTTCCTGAAGCCTGGGCGGGTCCACCGCTGGGCGGTGATCCTCTGGATCGTGACCGTCGTGGTCTGCCTGATGGGGCTCTTCGAGTTCAAGATCAGCCGGCCGTCGTGGGGCGCCTTCGTGCCGAGCTTCCTGAAGGTCGAGGACGAGAGCGTGATCCGCACGCTCACCGGCAGCATGCGCTCGGCGACCGGCCAGTATCGCGTGCAGAGCACCTTCACCACGCCGCTCGGTCTGGCCGAATTCCTGGCGCTGACGGCGCCCTTCGTCCTGCACTTCGTGATGTTCGGAAAGAACCTGGCGACCCGCATCGCCGCCGGGGTGACCATGCCGATGATGCTCTATGTGGTGATCGTCACCGACTCCCGTCTGGGCATGGTCGGCTTCCTGCTGTCGTTCATGCTCTACCTGTTGCTGTGGAGCTGGCTGCGCTGGCGCGCCGACAAGACCAGCCTGCTGGCCCCGGCCATCGTGCTGGCCTATCCGGTCATCTTCGCCCTGTTCATCGCCGCGACCATGTTCGTGGGACGGCTTCGCAACATGGTCTGGGGCGGCGGCGACACCGCGGCCAGCACGGCCTCGCGCGGCGCCCAGTACGACATGGGCATCCCGATGATCCTGAAGGCGCCGTGGGGACACGGGGCGGGCACCGGCGGCAGCACGCTCGGCTTCGTCAGTCCGGCGGGCATCACGACCATCGACACCTACTATCTGGCGGTCGGCCTCGAGTACGGCGTGATCGGCTTCTTCGTCTATTACGGCATGCTGGTCGTCTCGACCTACTATGCGGCCAAGTACGCGGTGCGCTCGCCCACGGGCGAGCTCAGCTATTTCATGCCCGCGGCCATCGCCCTGGTGAACTTCATCGTCATCAAGTCGGTGTTCAGCCAGCAGGACAATCACCCGCTGATCTTCATGCTGATGGGAATCGTGACGGCGATGGTCTACCGCGCCACCCATGAGAAGTCCGAGCCGGGCGCGTCGGCGGCCAGCGTCACCTGACGTCGAGCCAGGGCGGCGGCCCGCGCTCGCCGCGCAGGCCCGCGCTCCAACCCGACAGCGCATAGCCGAGCTGGCGCCAGGCGCGCGCGCGACCGAACCGCAGACCCAGCAGGGCGAGCGCCGCGACGGCCGCGACCGGCAGGCGCATCGGATAGCGGTCGCGAGTGGTCAGCAGCTTGTTGCGTTCGCCCAGATAGACCGGCGTGCGCGGGCGGCTGCGGATGGCGGTGTAGGAGCCGGTGGTGGTGCCGGCCTCATGCAGGACGTCGGCGCCGGGCGCGTAGCCCAGGCGCATGCCGAGCTGGAGCCCTCGCAGGCACCATTCGACCTCCTCGCAATAGAGGAAGTAGTCCTCGCGCATCGGACCGACGGTTTCGAGGAAGCGGCGGCCGATCATCATCGATGCGCCGTTGAGATAGTTCTGCTCGCGTTCGACCTGCGCCTGATCGGGCGACGCGCCGTGCGGCGAGCCGTGGCCGATCGAGACGGCCCGCGCCAGCCATGGCCGCCAGCGGCCGCCATGCGACTGCACTCGGCCGTCCGGCAGGTAGACCGTGTCGCCGACGGCTTCGCAGTCGCCGGCCTGAAGCCGCGCCACCAGGCGTTCGAGCGACTGGGGCTGTGGCAGGGTGTCAGGGTTCAGCACCCACCAGGCGTCGGCGTGCGGCGTTTCCTGCAGGCCGACGTTCACGCCGCCGGCGTAGCCGAGATTGCGCGGCGCGCGCACGGCGCGGACGACCTGGCCGCCCGGCAGGGCCTGGGGCAGCTGGGCGACAAGCGCATCATAGGCGGCCTGGCCGCCGTTCTCGCAGATCAAGACCTCGAAGGCGCGGTGGCTGGATCTCCCCAGCGCCTCGAGGCAGGCGACGATGTCGGGAACGTTGCGGAAGGCGACGATGCAGACGGCGACGTGCATGGGTCAGCGCTCCGCGCGGGCCAGCAGGCCCACCGCGTCCAAGGCGCGCCAGAGGCGCAGCCGGTAGAGCATGGCCACGGCGTCGAGTTTCTGGCGCGGCGAGCGCAGGCGCGGGCTGGTCAGCACGCGGGGCGTGTGCGCCACGGCCGAGAGCGGCAGCAGCAAGCTGCGGGCCAGCCAGCGCCCGCGGCCCTGCGGCCGGCCGGCGACGATGCCGAAGGTCTCCGCATTCAGCCTCCGCCACTTCGCCGACAGTTCGTTCCAGTCGCGTCGGGCTGGGTGGGCGACGAGCGCGCTCGGCGCGTAGCCGATCTTGAACCCGGCGTCGCGGGCGCGGTGCGACCACTCCAGGTCCTCGGACACCCCGACCCGGAAGCCGCCGACCTGGGCGAACAGCGCGGCGGGGCAGAAGAGGTTGGCGGTGACCGTGAAGCCCTTGCGTTCCACATAGGCTTGGTTGTCGAAGGCGAAGACCAGTTCGAACGCTTCGGCGCCGGTGACGTGGGCTTCGTCGCCGACCAGCACGCGCATGCCGCCGCCGACGAAGTCGCTGCGCTCCAGAGCTGCGACGCCTTCGGCCAGCCACTCGGGAACCGGAATGCAGTCGGAGTCGGTGAAGGCGAGGATCTCGCCGCGCGCCACGGCGACGCCGCCGTTGCGGGCTGGCCCGGCGCCGCGCTCGGGTACGCTGACGAGGCTCGCGCGGCCGGCGATGGTCTGCTTCACGGCGTCGGCCCCGACCGGGGACATATTGTCGGCGACGATCACCTCGAAGCGATCGGCCGCGTAGGTTTGGGCCTGGAGCGCCGACAGGCAGCGATCCAGCGCTGCGAGGTCGTTGTAGTGGGGCACGATCACGCTGACGTGAGGCTGCGCGCCAGCGGGCAGGGCGTCTCCGGTCAATTCCATCGGCGGGGCGAACTCGCACATGAACAACGGGCGGCCGCGACGGCGGGCCCGGTCGCACATATGCCCCTGCGATGTTGACGTTTCATCAATATTGGCGCGACCTTGGGCCAGTATGAGTTGACGGAGTGGTCGGGTGCGGTTCGCGTAAGGTTTACGTATCAGCTTTGCTGTACTAGTCGCTGCTTGCCGGTCGGATAGTGCGAAGCGGCGTGGTTGAGGGACGGGCGATGCGGATCAGCGACGAGCGACTGGACGCCGACGCCAACAACTTCACCGCGGTGAGATTGTTGCTCGCCAGTTCGGTGATCTACACGCACTGCTACTTCATGACCACCGGCGTGCGGAACGCCGACGACCTCAGCGGGTTTCTGGGCGCGCCGATCTCGGCCTATGCGGTCGACGGCTTCTTCTTCCTCAGCGGATTTCTCGTCTATCCCAGCCTGCTGCGGCTGAAGAGTTCGGTGCGCTTCCTGACGGCGCGGTTCGTGCGCCTGTGGCCGGGGCTGGCGCTGTGCGTGCTGCTGACGGTCCTGGCCGGCGGCTTCTTCACCACGGCGGCGCCGGGCGCCTATCTCGGCGGCGAGACGTCGAAGTTCGTACTGACCAACCTGACCTTCACGGTGGCGTCCTACCGTCTGACTGGCGTGGAGTGCGGCGGCGAGCCGTGCGTGATTAACGGTTCGCTCTGGACGCTGCCCTGGGAGGTCAGGTGCTACGCCGTGCTGGCGATCCTTGGCGGGCTGGGTCTGGCCAAGCCGACGATCATGAAGCGGCTGGTGCTGCCGCTGAGCCTGATCGGCGTGCTGGTCTGGGACGTTCCCCAGGTCCAGGAACTGGCCCGCAGCCTCGTGGGTGGTGGCGCGGTCTATCTGATCGAGACCTTCGATCGCCTGTGGGCGGCCTTCGCCCTGGGCATCGCCGCCTACCTGTTCCGCGAGCGCATTCCGCTTTCGTGGATGTGGCTGGGCGTGTTGTTCCTCGTGACTCTGGCGGCCCACGCCGTCGGGCTCGGCCTGCACATGCGCGCCCTGCTGATCGGTTATGCGGTGCTGTGCTGGGGGCTGCTTACGGCGCAGCGCAGCGTCTTCTCGGCCAAGTGGCCGGACTACAGCTACGGCATGTACATCTACGGCTATCCGGTGATGGTGCTGATCTACGCCTTCTGGCCGACGTCGTCGCATCTGGCCCTGACGCTGGTCACCATGGCCGCGACGGTCCCGCTGGCGGCGCTGTCCTGGCACCTCGTCGAGCGTCCGGCGCTTGACGCCTATCGCCGCCGTCGGCGCGCTGGCCGGCTGGCGGCCCAGCAGACCTAGTCCGATCCCTCCGACAGCGATCGACCGCCCTGGCGTACGCCGGGGCGGCGCCTTTTGCGCGTCTGCAAGGCGTCGGAGGGCATGGTTTCCAGATGTTTATGTTATCGCGCAATTAACCTAGCTGATTAAGGCCGGTTCAAGCGGCTGGTTGCTACTCATAAGTCCACAACGGGGCATCCCGTACTCGGCAATACACGGCGCGAGTGCGGATCTGGTGGCGGAGAGATATCGTGATACTCACGGCGAATAGCGCTCAATCCCTGACCGCGGCGCTCAATGCCGCCAAGTCTGGCGATACGATCCTTCTTGAGGCTGGCAACTACTCGAACGTCCAGATCAAGAACCTCGTGTTCGACGGCACGGTGACCATCGCCTCGAAGGATCCCGGTAATCCGGCGACCTTCACCGGTCTGGTGGTGACGGGCAGCGAGAACCTGACCTTCCAGAACCTCCACATGGACTTCAGCTCGCCGTGGACGGTCTGGAACGCCCAGATCGTCAGCTCGAAGAACATCGAGCTGAACAACCTCGACTTCCATGGGTCGATGAACGGCAACCCGGCCGACGACCAGAACGCGCTGCTGATCCGCAGCAGCGAGGGCGTCAAGGTAATCGGGTCGGAGTTCCAAGAATTTTCCCACGCCGTCAGCATGATGAACAGCGACGGCGTCCGGATCGAAGCCAACAGCTTCCACGACCTGCGTTCCGACGGGGTCATGGGGGCCGGCACCTCGAACGTGCAGATCGTCGGCAACGTCTTCACGGACTTCTATCCGGCCGACGGCGACCACCCCGATGCGATCCAGTTCCTGACCCGCGGCACGACCGAGAAGGCTCACGACATCCTGGTGAGCGGCAACCTGATCACGCGCGGCGACGGCGGCATCATCCAGGGCGTGTTCATCACCGACCAGATCGGGCTCGGCTATGACCGGGTGACGGTGACCGACAACGTCGTGACCGGCGGCATGTACAACGGCATCATGGTGGCGATGGCCAACGGCGTCGTCATCGATGGCAACGTCGTGGCGTCCTACAGCGACCAGAAGTCGTGGATCCGGGTCGGCGACTCGACCAACGTCCAGATGAGCAACAACCAGGCGGGCGCCTACATCCTGCAGGGCAACACCGCTCTGATGCAGACCGGCGACGTCGTCCTGCAGCCGCTCACGTCGGCGCAGATCGCCAGCCTGAAGACCTGGCTGGCCACGAACACCGAAGTTTCGAGCGGCCTGGTGGGCATGCTGGACGGTGCGGCCCCGACCACGCCGACGACCCCGACCACGCCGACCACCCCGACGACTCCCACCACGCCGACCACTCCGACGGCGCCGACCACGCCCACGACGCCGACGGCGCCGGTCATCAAGGATCCGGCTCCGGTGGAGACCGCGGTGATCGTGCTCGCCGGCACGGCGGGCGACGACCGCCTGACCGTCACGGGCAAGGCCAACATGCAGCTGGAAGGCGGCGCGGGTAACGACGTGCTGACCGGCGGCGCGGGCGCCAACACGCTGATCGGCGGGGCCGGCGACGACACCTACATCATCCGCGACAGCGACGACGTGATCGTCGAGGGCGCGAATGGCGGGACCGACCTCGTCTACGCCTACGTCAACCACACGCTCAGCGCCAACGTCGAGAACCTGAAGCTGCAGGAAGGCGCGACCGTCGGCGTCGGCAACGACCTGGCCAACATCATCACCGGCACGACCCAGGCCGACAATCTGTCGGGCCTGGGCGGCGACGACACCGTGCGGGGGCGTGAAGGCAACGACACGATCAGCGGCGGCGACGGCGCGGACCAACTGTATGGCGACGCCGGCGACGACCGCCTGGACGGCGGGGCTGGCAATGACAGCCTGTATGGCGGCGAGGGCAACGACATCCTGATCGGCGGGGCTGGCGACAACCGTCTCGAAGGCGGCCCCGGCGCCGACACGCTGGTCGGCGGCTCCGGCGCGGACAGCTTTGTCTACCGCCCGGGCGACCTCGTCGGCGTGGATCGGATCGAGGGCTTCTCCTCGGCCCAGGGCGACCGGATCCTGCTCGCCGAGCTGGACGCCAACACCAACACCGCCGCGAACGACAAATTCACGTTCATCGGCAGCAGCGCTTTTAGCGGCAAGGCGGGCGAGTTGCGGTTCCAGGTCATTAACGGGGACGCACACGTCTACGGCGACATGAACGGCGACCGCATCGCCGACTTCGAGATAAACGTGGTGGGTGTCAGCAAGCTCACAGCCGCCGACTTCATGCTCTGAGTGAGCTGAAAACCGGGTTCGAACACCATCCCGCCGCTGCGTCCCCCGCAGCGGCGGGTTTTCTTTTGGTCGTTCGAAAGGAGAACTGAAGATTAGTCGCTGTTCGCCTGGATTCTGCCCGATTCATGACATGTCTTGGACGCGAATCAACCGTCACTATCCAGGTATATGACAGTCTAAGTTCGCGACATTGCAGGATTGTTGCGACGTTCCGTCACCTGGATGGGCGCAATCTGAGTATGTAGATAGACGCTCACATTCAGTGGCTTTGGTGCACGCAAGTGTATCGGACTTTGGCCACCAATAGTGAGGGTCTCCCTACGTGACTAATATTACTGTTAATAGTGCAGATTCGCTGCGTGCCGCTCTTACGACTGCTAAGGCGGGCGATACCATTCTTCTTTCGGCCGGCAACTACGGCAATGTCAATCTGAAGGGCATTGTCTTCGACGGTACGGTGACGATCACCTCGAAGGATGCGGGTAATCCAGCGACCTTGACCGGTCTGACCGTGGCCAACAGCCAGGGGCTCTCCTTCGAGAACCTGCACATGGATTACAGCAATCCGTCCACGGTTTGGAACACCCAGGTCAACAGCTCTAAGAACATCTCGTTCGACAACATCAACTTCCACGGCTCGCTGAACAACAACCCCGGCGATGACCAGTCGGCGATGCTGATCCGTGAAAGCTCGAACGTGAAGGTGACGAACTCGGAGTTCCACGAGCTCGCCCACGGCGTCAGCATGATGAACAGCAACGGCGTCCGCGTCGAAGGCAACAACATGCATGACATGCGTGCTGACGGCGTGATCGCCGTGGGTACGTCCAACGTGCAGGTGCTCAACAACTCCTTCCACGACTTCGCCCCGGCCACCGGCGACCACCCGGACGCCGTTCAGTTCCTGACCCGCGGCGCCACTTCGGCGGCGCAAAACATCGTGGTCAGCGGCAACGTGGTCGCGCGCGGTGAAGGCGGCATCATCCAGGGCATCTTCATCACCGACCAGGCCGGCATCGGCTACAAGAACGTGACCGTGACCGACAACGTGGTCGTGGGCGGCATGTACAACGGCATCATGGTGTCCAACACCAACGGCCTGACCGTCGACGGCAACACTGTCGCGCCCTATGGCGACATGACGTCGTGGATCCGCATCGCCAACTCGACCAACGCCAAGATCACCAACAACGAAGCCGCCAGCTTCAACCTGAGCGGCACGACCACGACGGCGAACAGCGGCAACGTCACCATCAAGGCCCTGACCTCTGCTGAGATCGCCAAGATCGACGCCTGGGTGAAGGCGCACGAAGGTGAAGCCGGCGCCATCTCGACCTTCCCGCTGCCGGGCGGCGCTCCGACGCCGACCCCGACTCCGGACCCGGATCCGACCCCGACTCCGGAACCGACCCCGGATCCGACGCCCAATCCCGATCCGGGTACGGGCTCCGGCTCGGACGGCGGCTCTGGCTCTGACGGCGGTTCGGGTTCGGACGGTGGTTCGCTGACCGTGCTGAAGGGCACCTCCGGCGCCGACCGTCTGACGGTCAGCGGCAAGGTGAACATGCAGCTGGAAGGCGGCGCCGGTGACGACGTGCTGACCGGCGGCAAGGGCGCCAACGTCCTGATCGGCGGGGCCGGCAATGACACCTATGTGATCTCGGACGCTGACGACAAGATCGTGGAGTCCGCGAATGGCGGCACCGATACGGTCTTCGCCTACGCCAATCACACGCTGGCCGACAACGTCGAGAACCTGAAGCTGCAGGAAGGCGCTACGTCGGGCACCGGCAATGCGCTGGCCAACGACATTTCCGGCACCACCAAGGCCGACAATCTGTCGGGCCTGGGCGGCGATGACATCCTGCGCGGTCGTGAAGGCAACGACACCCTGTCGGGCGGCGACGGCAACGACCGTCTGCTGGGCGACGCCGGCGCCGACCGTCTCGACGGCGGTAACGGCAACGACACGCTCACCGGCGGCGACGGCAACGACGTCCTGCTGGGCGGGGCCGGCAACGACCGCCTGGAAGGCGGCCCGGGCGCCGACACCCTGACCGGCGGCGCTGGCGCTGACAACTTCGTGTTCCGTCCGGCCGACCTCGGGTCGACCGACGTGATCACGGACTTCTCGAAGGCGCAGGGCGACAAGATCCTGCTCAGCGAGCTGGACGCCAACACCAAGACGGCGGCGAACGACAAGTTCGCCTTCATCGGGGCCAAGGCGTTCAGCGGCCAGGCCGGCCAACTCCGCTACGAAGTCACCAATGGCGAAACTCACGTCTATGGCGACATGAACGGCGACAAGGTGGCTGACCTGCACATCAAGCTGACGGGCGTTCACAGCCTGGATGGCTCGGAGTTCGCGCTCTAAGCGGCGCCCTCGGACTTCCCCGGACCTGGCCGCCATGCCCAGGTTCGGGGCATCCGATCTACGCTACCGAAAAGCGTGACGGCCCCAGCGGTCGTCACGCTTTTTGCGTTTTTGACCTGCGCTTGCGGCGCTCCTCGTCGAGGACGCCGTCGAGATAGTCGATCAGTTCGCTCGGATCGGTGGTCGCCAGCACCGGCGGCCGAGCTTTGATGCGCGCGATCGCGGCGGCCAGTTCGTCGGCGTCGTTGGCGACTTCGATCAGGCCGCGCGCGGCGAAGGCGCTCGTGATCTCGGCCTGGTGATTGTCGTAGTGCTCGCCCTTTTCCAGCAGTCGAGGGAAGGCGATCACCCGGCAGCCCTGGCGCAGCGCCGTGATCAGCGAGCCGGTGCCGCCGTGGCAGACGACGATGTCGGCGTGGGTCAGCAGGTCCTGGATCCTGTCGAAGGGCAGGGTCTCGACGGACTCCACGCCTTCCGGCTGCGGGGCCCCGACGCCGGTCTGGATGATCACCTCTTCGGCCAGCTCGCCCCGCGCCTTCAGTTCGGCGACGGAGGAGACTAGGCGCTCGAAGGGCAGGGTGGCGCCGACGGTCGCGAATAGCAGCGGCTTCTTGGGCGGCGGCGGCTCGTCCAGCAGTCGGAACGGGTCGAACACCTTGGCTTTGGGGAAGTAGGACGAGAGCGCCTTGGACTGCACGACCATGTCGTCGGCGAGCGGGCCGGCGATGCGCGCGAACAACGACGGGCGGTCGAACCGCGCGAACGAGTCGATCACCACCGTCCGCGCGCCGCGCAGCCGCGCCCATGCGACAGCGAAGAACACCGCGCCCGCGCCCGTCGAGATGACGACGTCCGGACGTTCGCGGGCGATGATCGCGGCCGACCGGAAGAAATTGCTGATCCCGGCGCGGACCATGCGCCACGGCGCGCCCAACCGGGCCTGGCCGATCGCCACGTGCGGGACGAAGTGCGTGCGATGCGTTTGGGCGAGGGTGGCGCCGAGCGCGGTGTCCTCGGTGACGAAGAAGTAGTCGTGCTTCGACCAGATGCTCTCCAGGTCGAGCAGCTGGCGGACGTGACCGCCGCCGGAGGCTGCCAGGCACAGCCGCAGGCGACGGCCGGCCGGCTTCGCGCCGCTGGCGGGCGCCGCTTCCGCAGCTACGACGTCTGAAACCGCCACCGTCTCGCCATCACTGTTCACGCGGGAAATCTCTCGTTACCACTCAGACATCTAAAGACGGGTTACTACGTGGCTTGATATTCGTCGGCCAGTCGCCGCTAAACCGCCGCGAAACCTTTTTTTGTTGTAGCGAGGTCGCGCGCGCTCGGCGCGGTCAGGGAAACGAGTATGGCCTTGCCGGCGTCACCAACGGTCGAACGCGTGCTTCGTGGGCAGCTCTGCACGGGCTGCGGGCTTTGCGCGTCCGTGTCCGAGGGCGCGATCACGATGAAGATGACGCCGCCCGGCTATAGCCGGCCGGTGCAGACCACGCCGATTTCCGCCGAGGCCGAGCGAGTTATCGCCGGTTCCTGCCCTGGGGCGGTCGTCGCCGGCTGGGATCGCGAGGCGAACGTGCATCCCTATTGGGGGCCGTGGCGCGGGGTCTGGACTGGCTTCGCCGCCGACGAGGCCGTGCGCTTCGAAGGCTCGTCCGGCGGCGCCATTTCGGCGATCCTGATCCACGCCCTCGCCAGCGGCTTCGTCGACCGCGTGGTTCATATCAAGGCCGATCCGGAAAACCCGACCGGCAATGTTACGGTCTGTTCGACGACGCCGCAGGAGATCCTGGCTGGCGCCGGCTCGCGCTACACGGCCTCGTCGCCGCTGAGCGGCATCGACGAGGCGCTGGCCGCCGGCGGGCGCATGGCCTTCGTAGGTAAGCCGTGCGACGTCTCGGCGTTGCGCCGGCTGGCCTTGCACGATCCGCGGGTCGATCAGCACGTGCCGCTGATGCTGTCGTTCTTCTGCGGCGGCATGCCGAGCCACGATGGCGTGCACCGGATCCTGAAGGCGATGGAGGTGTCGTTCGAGGACGTGGCGGCGTTTCGCTTCCGCGGCCAGGGCTGGCCCGGAACCGCGGCCGCGACCACGCACGACGGCCGGGTCGCGAAGATGTCCTATGCCGACAGTTGGGGTGGCCACCTTTCGAAGGAAGTGCAATTCCGCTGCAAGATCTGCCCTGACGCGGTCGGCGGGGCGGCGGACATCGCCTGCGCCGATGCCTGGTATGGCGGTGAAAGCGGCTATCCGAGCTTCGAAGAGCAGGACGGTCGCAGCCTGATCGTGGTGCGCTCGCCGGTGGGCGCGGAGATGTTCCAGCGCGCGGTCGATGACGGCGTCCTGAGCGTCGAGCCGCTCGATATCGGCGAAATCGACCTGATGCAGCCGTCCCAAGCGCGCCGAAAGCGCCTGGTGCGTGCGCGGATGGGCGCGCTCAGCGCCACCCTGCAGCCGAAGCCGGACATGCGGGGGACAGAGGTCGCGACCGCGGCGCGGCTCGCGCCGCCGGCAGAGGCCGCGCGCAATCTGGTCGGAACGATGCGCCGGGTACTTCTTGGAAAGCGCTAGTTAACCGAACTGCTCATCAGCAGATTGTTCACAAACTTCAGCCTACTTTGTTAGTGCACGCGCAAATCGCGGGCGCTATCTCTCTGAAAGGCTTCGGGCCTGTCAGAAGGCGTTACGAATTGGGGGGCACGCGCATGCATTACGGAAAGATCGTCTGCGGTAGTTTGCTTGGCGTTGTGGCGTTGGCCACGCCTGCGCTCGCGCAAGAGACGCGAAGCGTCAAGTTCGGCGTCCAGGCGACGGTCGTGCAGGACAGCAACGTCTCCCGCTCGGACGCGGCGACCGCGGCGCTCCGCGGCATCCAGCGCGAGGACACCATCTTCAGCCCCGCGGTGACGGCCGACGTGCTGCTGCCGGTCAGCCGCCAGTCGCTCTATCTGCGCGGCAGCGTCGGTTACGACTTCCACGACAAGAACACCCAGCTCGACACCGAGAACCTGGACTTCGAAGGCGGGGCCAACCTGCGTTTCGGTCCCTGCGAGGGCCAGCTCGGCGGATCGTTCCACCACGGCCAGGCGAACATTCAGACCGTCACCCTGGTGGACTCGGAAAACGCCATCGACAGCAGCTCGGTCGGCGCGACCGTCGCCTGCACCCGTGGCACCGGCCTCGGCGTCACGGCGGCGGCGCACAAGACCTGGTCCGAGAACAGCAACGCCGTCGTGTTCCAAAATGATTCAGAGACGTGGGACGGCACCGTCGGCGTGACCTATTCGCGTCCCGCCCTGGGAACGCTCACCGTCTATGCGGGCTATTCCGACACCGACTATCCGAACCGCATCCTGCCGACCTCGGCCAGCGGCTATGAGACGACGACCCTCGGCGTGTCGTTCGAGCGTCGGATCAGCAGCCGCCTGCAGGGCGTCATCAACTACGGCTACACCACTGTCGAGACCGACAGCCTGGTGTCCAACAGCGATTTCGAAGGCTCGACCTGGAGCGTCGACCTGATCTATCGCCCGACGACGCGCCTGCGGACGGAGTTCAGCATGGGCCGTGCGGTCGTGCCCGCCAGCAGCATCGGCGGCCTCTATTCGATCGCCACCAACTACCGCCTCACGGCCGACTACGAACTTGGCTCGCGAATTGCACTGTCGGCCGGGACGGAGTTCGTGGACAGCGAAACAGACGGCTCATTCGCCTCCCTGTTCCCGGTGCTGACGGACTCCCAGAGCTACGCCGTGTTCGGGGGCGTCACGTTTACGCAGAGCGAGCGGATCCGTTGGACCCTGAATGCGCGTTACGAGGATCGGGACGCCAACGCCCCGCAGTACACCTATGATCGGACTGTCGTCGCGCTGGCGGCGGGGGTCGCGTTTTAATCGGACTGAGGCCTGACATGCGCAATAGCCTGCTCAAACTGATCGTCGTCATCGGGACTGCTCTCGCCGTGCCGCTGAGCGCGCAGGCGCAGGCTACCAGCCCTGCGGCAGGTCCGGCCATGGCTCCGGCCGTTGGGCCGTCGATGGCGGCGCCCGATGCGCAGCCGGCGCCGTCGCCCGACTATATTCTCGGCCCGGACGACGTCGTCGACGTCGAGGTGCTGGGCCGGGCGGACTTCAAGACCCGGGCGCGGATCGGGGCCGACGGCACCATTCAGCTGCCGCTGATCGGCCGCATCGCCGCCGGCGAGCGCACGGCCCGCGCGCTCAGCGAACAGGTGCGCGCGGCGCTGCAGGCGGGCGGCTACTTCGCCAGCCCGATCGTCAACGTGGAAGTGGTCTCTTACTCGAGCCGCTATGTCACCGTCCTGGGCGCGGTCACTTCGCCGGGCCTGGTCACGGTCAACCGCTCCTACCGGCTGTCGGAAATCCTGGCGCGGGTCGGCGGCGTCAACGCCGCTGGCGCCGACTACATCGTCCTGCGTCCCGCGGACGGCAGCGCCGAGAAGCGCCTGCTGATCAAGGATCTGGCCACGGGCGACCTGTCGCAGGATCCGGTGGTCGGGGCCGGCGACAAGATCTTCGCCCCGCAAGCCGAGCTCTTCTACATCAGCGGCCAGGTCAACTCGCCTGGATCGTACCCGGTGGCGACGGGTCTGACCTATCGCCTGGCGATCGCCAAGGCCGGCGGGCTCGGCCCGGCCGGTTCGGACCGCCGTCTGCAGGTCACCCGTGCGGGAACGAAATTGAAGGTCAATCTCGACGATAAGGTCGAGCCGGGCGACGTGATCGTCATCGGCGAGCGTTTGTTCTAAGGCGGCTTTGGGGGCCGGAGACAGGCAATGAGCATTATCCAGTTCCTCAGGATCCTTTGGGCCCGGCGGTGGGTGACCATCGCGGCGACGGTCAGCTGCGTGCTGGGCGCGTTCATCGTCACCCTGATCGTGCCGCCCCGGTACTCGGCCTATTCGCGGGTCATGATGGATCTCGTGAAGCCGGACCCGGTGACCGGTCAGGTCACCGCTGCGCCCAGCTTCGCGCGGGCCTACACCAAGACCCAGATCGAGCTGATCAAGGACTACCGGGTCGCCGGCCAGGTGGTCGAAGACCTCGGCTGGCTGCAGGATCCCAACCTGATCACCCAGTACGACATGCGCGGACCGGGCGATGACCGCGACTTCCGTCGCTGGGCCGCTCAGCGCGTCATCGACGGAACCGGCGCCTCGTTGATCGAAGGCAGCAACATCCTCGAGATCAGCTATACCTCGAACTCGCCGGAATCCGCGCGCACCGTCGCCGACGCTCTGCGCAAGGCCTACATCGACACCAGTCTGGCCTTCCGCCGCGAGTCTGCGCGCCGGACCGCCGAGTGGTATGACGCCCAGACCGTGAAGGCCAAGTCGGTCCTGGTCTCGGCCGAAGCGAGCAAGACCGCCTACGAAAAGCAAACCGGCATCGTGCTGCAGGACGGCGGCCCCGATATCGAAAGCGCCAAGCTGAGCGCGTTGGCGGCGGCTTCGGCGGCCTCCGCGGCGCCGGTGATCGCCGGCCCGTCGGCCTCGGCCATGCAACTGGCCCAGATCGACGCTTCGATCGCCCAGGCCTCGCGGGTGCTGGGTCCGAACCACCCCGATCTGATCGCAATGCGCCAGCAACGCGCCGTGATGGCCCAGCAGGTCGCCCAGGAGCGATCCGCCGTCGGCGCCATGGCCGGGGCCAACGCGGTCAGCGCCGGCGCGCTGGAGCGTCAGAAGAACAAGGTCATCGGCCAGCGCGATCAGGTCGAGCGCCTGCGCCAACTGCAGGCCGAAGTCGATCTGCGCCGCTCACAGTTCGAGAAGGCTGCGGCGCGCACCGCCGAACTGCGTCAGGAAGCCGAGGTCGGCGAAACCAACCTGGTGCCGCTCGGCAGCGCGGTGACCCCGCAGAACCCCAGCTTCCCCAACATTCCGCTGATCATGTTCGGCGCCCTGGGCTTCGGCCTCGGCTTCGGCGTGCTGGTGTCGCTGCTCATCGAACTGTTCGGCCGCCGCGTCCGCGGAGCCGAGGATGTCACCTCGGTTATCGATGCGCCGCTGCTGGCTGTGATCGCCGGGCCGCGCAAGCCGCCCAGCTTCCTGGGGATCTCGCTGCCGACCGGCGGCGCCCGGGGGCCGACGCGTCGTAAATTTGCGAACGCATGAGCAAGGAAACGCAAGTGCCTCGGACAAGTGAAGCCACCCCCCTCGGCGGCGCCTCCATCGGCGAGGCCGGGTCGCCCAGGGGGGGCGAGGGCGCCTACTCCTTCGCGCCCTCGGTCGTCAGCCTGTCCGCGCCGCATGGCGAGCAGGCCGAGGCCATCCGCACCCTGCGCACGCACATCATGGCCCAGCATGTCGACGACGGTCGGCGCGGCCTGGCGATCTGCGGACCGAGCATCGGCGTCGGCTGCACGTTCACGGCGGTCAATCTCGCCGTGGCGCTCTCGCAGATCGGCGTCAACACGCTGCTGATCGATGGCGACCTGCGCCGCCCGACTGTTCAGGAACTCATTCGTCCGACCAAGCCGGTGATCGGCCTGCTCCAGGCGCTGAGCTCGGACGAGTCGCTGGACGGCGTCATCCAATCGTCGGTGGCGCCGAACCTGTCGGTGATGTTCTCGGGCGGCGCCGCTCCGGACGCCCAGGAACTGCTCGCGAGCGATCGGTTCAAGGATCTGGTCGACCAGCAGCTGCGCGACTTCGACATGACGATCATCGACACGCCGGCGGCCAACAGCTGCGCCGATGCGCGCCGCATCAGCACGGTCGTCGGCTACAGCCTGATCGTGGTGCGGCGCAACCGAAGCTTCGTCGGCGACATGCAGGCCCTGGCCGCTCAACTGAATGAAGACCGCGCCCGCATCGTCGGCACGGTGATGAACGAAGGCTGATCAGTGGCCTCCGCAGTATCAGAAAACGCGCCGCGTTCCCGGTTCGCGATCACCCCGGCTTGGGTGGTGGCGCTGGGTATGGCGCTGCTGGCGATCCCGACGATCGCGACGCTGGGCGAGCAGGTCTGGTCCAAGGAATCCGGGGCGCACGGCCCGATCGTCCTGGTCACCGGCCTCTGGCTTCTGTGGCGCAAGCGCGACGAGATGCTCGCCGCGGCGGTCCCCGGCAGCGACTGGCTGACCATTCCGGCCATGACCGCGTCGCTGGCGCTCTACATCTTCGGCCGAGCCTATGACTTCATCAGCCTCGAGGTGATCGGGCTCTATGGCGTCGGGGTGTCGCTGCTCTATGCCTGCTTCGGCCTGCGGGTGCTGCTGACCAACTGGTTTCCCCTGTTCTATCTGGGCTTCCTGGTCCCGCCGCCGGGCTGGTTCATGGACGGCATCACCGCGCCGCTGAAGCTGTTCGTGTCGTTCGCGGCCACCGAAGGGCTGCAGGCCGTCGGCATCCCCGTCTTCCGCGAAGGCGTGACGCTGATGATCGGCCATTACCAGCTGCTGGTGGAGGACGCCTGTTCGGGCATGAACTCGATCACCGGCCTGGTGGCGATCAGCCTGTTCTACATCTACCTGCTGCGCAACGCGTCGTGGCGCTACTCGCTGTTCCTGGTGGCGCTGGTGATCCCGATCGCCATTGTCGCCAACATCATCCGGATCGTGACGCTGGTGTTGCTGACCTACTTCTTCGGCGACGCCGTGGCCCAGGGCTTCCTGCACATGGCGGCCGGCATCTTCCTGTTCGTGACCGCGCTGCTCCTGGTCTTCGCGGTCGACAACCTGATGTCGCGCCTGCTGAAGCGGACGGGAGCGGCGGAATGATCGGGCGTCGCGAACTGTTGTTCCTCGGCGCCTGTGCGGGCGCCGCAGGCGTCTCCTACGGGCTCAAGCCGCGCCGCCGCCTCAGCCTGGTCAAGTCGGGCGACAAGATCGACGCGATCGTGCCGGTGCGCTTTGGCCAATGGTCCTCGGAAGAGAGCGACGGCCTGGTCCAGCCCAACACGGAAGGCCTGGCCGCGACGCTTTACAGCGAGATGGTCAGCCGCATCTATCGCGACCTCGAAACCGACGAGCAGATCATGATGCTGATCGCCTATGGGGACACCCAGAGCGATCTGCTGCAATTGCACCGGCCGGAGTCCTGCTACCCGGCCCTGGGGTTCGAGCTGCAGTCGGTGCGAGCCGGGGAAATGGCGCTGCCGGGCGGCGCGGAGCTGCCGGTTCGCCGGATCGTCGCCAAGGGCGCGGATCGGGTCGAGTACGTCACCTACTGGACGCGGATGGGCGAGTACCTGCCCAAGAGCGCCGGCGACCAACGCTCTGTGCGTCTGAAGACGGCGATGGAAGGCTACGTGCCGGACGGCGTGCTGGTGCGCTTCTCGGCGCTGGGTTCGGACACCAAGGGCGCGTTCGGCCTGATCGACCGGTTCGTGCCGGCTCTGCTGGCCGCGACCCCGGCCTCGCGCCGCAACGCGCTGATCGGGACGCAGCTGGCGAACGCCATCAAGGCCTGACGCCGACGACGGCGTTTGGCCGGCGGGACGACGATATCGAGGTGCGGGCGGAGACGCTCGGATGCGCCGCGCCAGCTGACGCTGCGGCAGTACTGGAGTTGAGAGTGAACGCGATGGCGGACAAGGCGATCAAGATCGGCCTGCTGTGGCACTCGCCGAACTCCGGCAACCTCGGCGTCGGGGCGTTGACGGTGGCCAATATGGCGATCGTGCGCGCAGTGGCGACGGAGATGGGCCTCACGCCGCGTTTCACCATCATCGGCATGCGGGATGATGGGGCGGTGTACGTGTCGCCGACCGAGGCGGATCTGTTCGTGGTCAACACCCGCACCCTGCTGGATCCCAGCGGGGCGCTGCGTGTCATCGCTGATCAGGACTGCATCCTGGACATCGGCGCCGGCGACAGCTTCGCCGACATCTACGGTCTGCGCCGCTTCATGTTCCTGTGGCTGACCAAGATGCAGGCGCTGGCCGCGCGCACGCCGCTGGTCCTGTCGCCGCAGACGATCGGCCCGTTCACCAGATCGCCCTATCGCCAGATGGCGTCGGTGGCCCTGAAGCGGGCCGACAGCGTGCTGGCCCGCGACCAGGCCTCGCTCGACGCGCTTCGCGGATTGGCCCCGGCCGCCAAAGGCGCCCTGTCGGTCGATGTCGCGTTCGCCTTGCCCTATGTCGATCGCAGCGCCGAACGGGGCGGCGCGCGACTGCGGCTCGGCGTGAACGTGTCCGGCCTGCTGTTCAACGAGGCCGAGAGCGGCCGCAACCGCTTCGGCCTCAGCGTCGACTACGCCGACCTGATGCGGCGGTTCGTCGGCCGCGCCGCGGCCCGCGACGACATCGAGGTCCACCTCCTCCCGCACGCCACCGCCGAGGCCTACGCCTGGGATGACGATGGCCGGATCGCGGACAAACTTGCGACTGAATTCCCCGCCACGGTGAGGGTTGGGAACTTCACAAATCCTTCCGACGCTAAGTCTTATATCTCCAGCCTGGACTTCCTGGTGGCTGGCCGGATGCATGCTTGTATCGGAGCGTTTTCATCGGGCACGCCCGTCGTGCCGGTCGCCTACAGTCGAAAGTTCAGCGGGTTGTTCGGATTGCTGGCGTACAAGTGGATGATCCCCACCTCGGGCGTCGATGTCGAGGGGGCGCTGGGGTACCTTGAGGACTGTCTTGATCGGCGGCAGGAGTTGGCGGCCGATATCGTCGCCGGAATGCGTGAGGTGGATGACCTGCTCGGCGTCTATCGGGCTGAGCTTCGCCGAACCTTCGAAGCGGCTGCGGCCTGAGTAAGCCTGTCCTCCAACGTCGGTGAGCGCCGACAACGGGGCAGGTGAGGTGCCAGCTGCGGGGTGCGGCTGGGTAGATGCAAGATTGAGGGCGCCGTCATTCGCCAAGGCACGAGAGCATATGTCGCCGCGTCCGTCGTCGCGCAGGTGTGCTCGCTGGCGCGCTACACGATCATGGCGCGGCTGTTAGGGCCAGAGCAGCTCGGTCTCGCGGCGCTGCTGATCCTTACGTCGTCGTTCTTCGAGTCCGTCAGCGACAACGGCAGCGACCGGTTCCTGATCCAGGATCCCGACGGCGACAAGCCGGCGGTCCAGAAGCTCGTTCAACTGGTCTTTGTCGGGCGGGGCATATTCATCGCGCTTGGCCTGCTCATCGCGGCCTACCCGATGGCGAGCCTCTACGACGAGCCGGCGCTCGCCACGGGACTGATGGTTTTGGCGGCCGCGCCGCTGATCGGCGGCTGGGTCCATCTCGATTTCCGGCGGGCGCAACGGGCGCACGACTTCCGGCCGGAAGCCCTGGGGATCGCCGTCGCCGAACTGGTCAGCACCGCGGCGATCATCATCGCCGCCTACTACACGCGTGACTTCACGGCCATTCTCTACGGCCTGATCGCCCGGCCGGTCGCGCAGGTGATCGTCTCTCATCTGACCGCCAAGCGCCCCTATGCGATCGGCTATTCCCGCGAGTACGCCGGAAGGCTGGCGCTGTTCGCCGGCCCCCTGGTGGTCAATGGCCTGTTGCTGTTCGTGGGCTCGCAGGGCGACCGCGTGCTGATCGGTCATCAGCTGGGCGTGACAGAGCTTGGCCACTACACGGCGGTGCTGCTGCTGGTTAGTTCGCCCGCAGCCATGGTGAGCCGTGTGCTGGGGGCCACGAACCTGCCGGTCATTTCAGCGGCGAGGAGCGATCCGGCTCACTTGAAGCGGGCCGCAGACCGGCTCGCTGGGCGGTCCGTGCTGTTGGCGCTCGGCATCGCCGCCGGTTTCGCGCTGGTCGCCCCCGTGGCGGTGGTGTTGCTCTACGGCCGGGCCTTCGACCTTCCGGCGACGGTGCTCGCCCTGATCGGCATGCTGCAGGCCGCGCGATTCATCCGTCTCTGGCCGACCAATGTCGCGCTGGGCGTCGGGGTGAGCCGCATCGTGATGATCAACAACATCGCACGTCTGGTGGCGCTGCCGGCGGCGATCGTAGGGTTCATGATGCTGGGCGGCCTGCCTGGCGTGCTGATCGGCTTCATCATCGGCGAGTTCACCGCGCTGATCGTGGCCCTGGCGCTGCTGAACCGGGCTGTAGGCTTCCCCAGCTGGGATGGTTGGGACCGCGTCATGGCGTTCGCAGCGTCCTTCGTGGTGATCTACGCCGCCGCGGCGGCCGCGGATTCGGGCCACTACGCCATGGCGGCGCTTTTCGCGACACTGCTTGCGGCGATCGCGGCCGGGGTCGCGCTTCGCGAGCGCGAAACGATCGGCGAAGTGGTCGGGCTGCTGCGGACCCTGAAACCCGCTAGCCGCTGACCGGCTGTCCTCGGCGCCAAGCCTCCAGCGCCGCTATGCTCGGATGATTGACTAACTCGCCGTGGCTCTGCACGAGCCGCCGCAGTTCGGGCGTATCGAGCTCCCACCAGCGGGTGGCTTCGATCGCCGCAGCCAGCTCCGGATCGAAGCGATCGCGGATCTTGCGCGCCGGATTGCCCACCATCACCGCGTAGCGGTCGACGTTCTTGGTCAGGATGGCCCCGGCCCCGATCACCGCGCCGCGGCCGATGAACTTGCAGCTCGGCAGGATCACCACGTTGTGCGCCACCCAGACGTCGTCCTCGACGATCAGCGGCTCGTCCCAGGTGATGTCGGCGTCCACCACGCCGAACTTCTTCTCGTACAGCGCCGGGTGCGTGGTAAGCGCGTCCAGCGGATGGTTGATCGGCGCCGAGCGGACCGTGTTGGCGAACGAGCAGTAGCGGCCGATGCGGATCGGTCCGGGCATGCGCCATTGGTCGAAGCAGCCGTACGAGTACATGCCGATGTCGATGTCGTAGCGCTCGCGGAACAGTTGGCGCAGCGCCAAGTTGTCGAACTGGCGCCGCTTCATGAGGTAGAGCCTCAGTTTGAGGACGGCGGCGTTGAACAGTCCGAGCATTTCGAAGCCTTTGCGGTGACGGCGGCGTGGGTGGCGACGCCGAGTGTCTGTCTATCATCCTCGCCCTGAGGAAAGGTTTCCGGTGGATTTCGCGTCGCGGCGCGCGTTCCCGCAATTTCGCCTCAAGCTGCGCTTATCCGGCCGCGGCGCAATCGCGATGACGCGTAAGCCCCGACGCGCTATCGAGGGGCCGTGAGGACGAGGTTGGAAGTATTGAAAGTCGATTCGCCGCCGCGACGGGACGAGAGCGTGGATCCTCGGGACGAAGCCCCCTTCAAGAGCCTGGACGCCGCCGGAGCCTGGTATGACCACTGGGTGCGCGAGGCTGCGCTGCCGTTGTGGTGGGCGCGCGGGGCCGATCGCGAGCGGGGCGGCTACTACGAGGCGCTGAGCATCGAGGGCGAGCCGCGGCCTGGGCCGCGCCGCGCGCGGGTGCAAGGCCGTCAGACCTACGTCTTCGCCACCGCCGGGGCGCTCGGGTGGGATGGCCCGTGGCGCGAGGCGGCCTGGCACGGGATGGACTTTTTCCTGGATCGCTACCTGCGGTCGGACGGCCTGTTCCGCACCCTGGTGGGCCTCGACGGCGCGCCGCTCGACGACACGCCGATGCTTTATGATCAGGCCTTCGCCCTGCTGGGCACGGCGACCCTGCACCGCGTCGATCCGAACCGGCTCGACCTGCGCAAGCTGGCGCTGGGCGTGCTGAGCGGCCTCGATTCGATGCGCAACCCGGCCGGCGGCTTCGTGGAGAACATCGCCTATCCGTATCAGGCCAACGCCCACATGCACCTGCTTGAGGGGGCTTTGGCTTGGGCGGAGAACGAAGGCGGCGTCTGGGACGCCTTGGCCGACGAAATCGTCGAGATGGCGCTGAAGGTTTTCATCGACCCGAAGGGCGGCTTCCTGCGCGAGTTCTTCGACGCCGACTGGCGGTTGGTGGACGGCGACGACGGCCGGCTGGTCGAACCGGGCCACCAATTCGAATGGGCCTGGCTGCTGGAGAAGTGGGGACGCCTGCGCGGCCGTGAGGACGCCCTGGCCGCCGCACGCGGGCTCTACGACGCGGGCCGACGCGGGATCGATCCGAGCCGCCAAGTGGTGATGAACGAACTCTGGGACGACTTCTCGGTGCGCGAGGCGACGGCGCGACTGTGGCCGCAGACCGAGCACCTGAAGGCCGAGCTGCTGTTCGGCGACGAAGCCGGCAAGACCGAGGCGGCCGAGGTGCTGCGTCGCTATCTGCAAACCCCGGCCGCGGGCGCCTGGCGCGACAAGCTGCGTCCCGACGGGACCTTTGTCGATGAACCGGCGCCGGCGACGTCGTTCTACCATATCCTCTGCGCCTGCACGGAGCTGTTCCGGGCGACCGGACGCTAGGAGACTTGTCAGCGATGCTGCAGAACCCCTTCACCCGCACGCCGGCCGCGATCGGCGTGATCGGCCTTGGCTACGTCGGATTGCCGCTGGCGGTGGCGCTGGCCGAGAAGTACCCGGTGGTCGGCTTCGACATCGACGCCGAACGCATCGCCGAGCTCAAGTCCGGCCACGACCGCACGCTGGAGACCTCGGCCGAGGAGCTGGCTGCGGCCAGCGGCCTGAGCTTCGCCGCCGACGAGACGGCGCTGAAGGCCTGCAACGTCTTCATCGTCACCGTGCCGACCCCGATCGACCGCTATAAGCGCCCGGATCTGACGGCGCTGCTGTCGGCCAGCCGCACGGTGGGCCGGGCGATCGCCAAGGGGGCGGTGGTGATCTTCGAGTCCACCGTCTATCCCGGCGCCACCGAAGAGGACTGCGTGCCGGTGATCGAGCAGGTCTCGGGCCTGAAGTTCAACGAGGACTTCTTCGCCGGCTACAGCCCTGAGCGGGCCAATCCGGGCGACCGCCTGCATCGGCTGTCGACGATCATCAAGGTCACGGCCGGTTCGACGCCGCAAGCCGCCGAGTTCGTCGATGCGCTGTACGCCGCCGTGGTGCCGGCCGGGACGCACCTGGCCAGCTCGATCCGCGTCGCCGAAGCCGCAAAGGTGATCGAGAACACCCAGCGCGACCTGAACATCGCGCTGATCAACGAGTTCGCGCTGATCTTCAATCGGCTGGACATCGACACACAGGAGGTGCTGGCCGCGGCCGGCACCAAGTGGAACTTCCTTAAGTTCACGCCCGGCCTGGTCGGCGGCCACTGCATCGGCGTCGACCCCTACTACCTGACCTCCAAGGCCGAGGACGCCGGCTATCATCCGCAGGTCATCCTGGCGGGGCGGCGGATCAACGACGGCATGGGCGGCTATATCGCCCAGGAGCTGGTGAAGACCATGATCCGCCGCGAGATCCAGGTGCGCGGCGCGCGGGTGCTGGTCATGGGGCTGACGTTCAAGGAGAACTGCCCGGACCTGCGTAACACCCGGGTCATCGACATCGTCCGCGAGCTTGGCGAGTACGAGATCGCGGTGGATGTGCACGAGCCCTGGGCCAATCCGGCCGAAGCCGAGGCCGAGTACGGCGTCGCCCCGGTCGCGACGCTGGAGCAGGGCGCCTACGATGCGATCGTGGTCGCCGTGGCCCACAACGAGTTCAAGGAGATGGGCGTCGAGGCCATTCGCGCCTTGGGCAAGCCCGGCGCGGTGCTCTACGACGTCAAGGCGATGTTCCCGCAGGGGGCGGCGGACCTGCGGCTCTAGAGGGCCGCTTGCCAGGGCGCGGAACCCTGGTATCGACTAGGGCATCGACGCCGAGGTGAGGGACCCTTCCGGATGGAACGACTTGGCCAGTTTTCCCTGCCGTTCCTGGCGGCCTCCATCGTCGGGCTGATTGTCTGGTCGATTCTCGCCGAACGCCGCGCCACCCGTGAGGCGGCGCGCCGCCAGAAGGAAGAGGCGGCCGCCGCGCGCGACCAGACCCGCGGCCGCTGATCGTTAGTTCGCCCCGACGCGATAGTAGTCGAGATACCAGTCGACGAAGTTCGACACCCCGACCTCGATCGGCGTCGATGGCGCATAGTCGAGCGCGGCCTTGGTGTCGGTGACGTCGGCTTCGGTGCGGGCCACGTCGCCCGGCTGCATCGGCAGCAGATTGAGCTTGGCCTTGCGACCGAGCTTCTCCTCCAGGACCTCGATGTAACGCATCAACTCGACGCGCTGGCTGTTGCCGAGGTTGAGCATGCGCCAGGGGGCGACGCCGCTGGTGGCGGGATCGGGCGCCATTGCGTCCCAGTTGGGATCGACCTGCGCCGGACGGTCGAGCGCGGCGACGACGCCGGAGACGATGTCGTCCACATAGGTGAAATCGCGCTGCATCTTGCCCTGGCCGAAGACGTCGATCGGCTGGCCTTCGAGAATCGCCTTGGTGAACTTGAACAGCGCCATGTCGGGCCGGCCCCACGGGCCGTAGACCGTGAAGAACCTGAAGCCCGTCGAGGGGATATCGAACAGGTGGGCGTAGGAGTGCGCCATGGCCTCGTTGGCCAGCTTGGTCGCCGCATAGAGCGTGATCGGGTGGGTGGCGCTGTCGTGCACCGAGAACGGCAGCTTGCCGTTGGCGCCGTAGACCGAGCTGGTCGAGGCGAACACAAGGTGACGGACCTTGGCCGCGCGGCAGCCCTCGAGGATGTTCCCGAAGCCGACGAGGTTGGCGTCAACGTAGGCGGCAGGCTGCTCGAGGCTGTAGCGAACCCCGGCCTGGGCGGCGAGATGGATCACGCGGTCGGGCTTGGCCTCGGCGAACAGGGCGGCCATGGCCTCGCGATCGGCCAGGTCGATGGCCGAATGACGATAGCCGTCGCGCGCCTCGAGCCTGGCCAGGCGCGCCTGCTTCAGCGTCGGATCGTAGTAAGCGTTGAGATTGTCGAGACCCACGACCGTGTCGCCACGGTCCAGCAGCCGATGCGCGACGTGGGAGCCGATGAAGCCGGCCGAGCCGGTGACCAGGATAACCGCCATGGCGCCCGCTTATACTTTTGACGCCGCCGCGTCACGCCCGCTCGGCGCCCGAGACGTCGCTCAGGCGCTCGAAACGACCCGCAGCGCCGGGGTGGAAGGCTTTTCGCCGCGCACTTGAGCCACGATGTCGAACAGCTTGGCCCGGACCTGATCGACGTCGCCGCCTTGGGCCATGGCTTCCAGCTCGATCAGGTGGTTAGCGGTGATCCGCAGGGCCGAGGAGGACACCACCTCCATGACCTTAGGCGCGCAGGGCAGGGAGCGTTCGGTCTCGTCGAGCAGGAGCTCGGTCAGCTTTTCGCCCGGACGCAGGCCGGTGACCTCGATCTCGATGTCCTTGCCGGGCACGTGACCCGACAGGGCGATCATCTGGCGGGCCAGGTCCATGATCCGCACCGGCTCGCCCATCTCCAGCAGGAACAGGCGCGCGTGTTTGGTCTCTTCGCCTTCGGCCGAGTGCGCCGTGGCGTGCAGCACCAGCTGGGCGGCCTCCGGAATGGTCATGAAGAAGCGTTCGATGTTCTCGTGCGTCACCCGCACAGGCCCGCCGCGCTCGATCTGCGAGCGGAAGATCGGCACCACCGAGCCGGCCGAGCCGAGCACATTGCCGAAGCGGACGGCCGAGAAGCGCGTGCCTTCGCCCGCCTGCTGGGCCTGGATGACCGCTTCGGCCAGACGCTTGGTCGCGCCCATCACATTCGACGGATCGACCGCCTTGTCGGTGGAGATCAGAATCATCTGCGCCGCGCCGCAGGCGCGCGCGGCCTCGGTCACGTTCCAGGTGCCGACCACGTTCGTCAGCACGCCTTCGCAGGGGTGCTGTTCGACCATCGAGACGTGCTTGAGCGCCGCCGCGTGGAACACCAGGTCCGGCTTCTCGCGCTGGAACGCCTGGTGCAGGCGGTGGGAATTGCGCACATCGCAGAGGACGGCGGTGCGCGACAGCTGCGGCCAGGTCTCGGCCATCTCGCGGTCGATCTCGAACAGCGAGGTCTCCGAGAAGTCCATGACGGTGACGTGGGCGGCGTTGAACTGCGCGACCTGGCGCACGAGTTCGGCGCCGATCGAGCCGCCGGCGCCGGTGATCAGCACGCGGCGGCCCTGGATCAGAGCGCCGACCGCGGCGCGGTCGAGTTCGATCGGTTCGCGCGCCAGCAGCTCCTCGACGCTGATCTCGCGCATCGGCAGCAGCGGCATGCCCTCGTGGTGGGCGAGCTCGACGATCGAGGGGCGGCGCAGCAGGCGGATGCCGTCGTTCTTCAGCAGGCCGAGCTGATTCGCGGTCAGGCCCTTCAAGCGGCCCGGCTCTTCCAGGAAGAGAATGGCGCGCGGGTAGCGGTTCCAACGGCGCAGGTCAGCCAGCGCCTCGTCCAGATTGCCCAGGCTTTCGATGACGCAGACGCCGCGCACCTGTTGGCCGAGGTCGCGGGCGTCGGGGCTGACGATGCCGACCGGCGTCCAGGCCTGGTCGTGCCGGCGGGCGGCGTCGCGCAGATACGAATCGGCCAGCGCCGGCGAGCCGATCAGCAGCAGAGACGGCGCGGTCGGCGCACGGTCCTTGATCGTCTTCAGCGGCGAGAAGCTGTCGAGCGCGTGCTCGTGCATGGCGCGGCGCATCAGGCGCGCGCCCATCGAGCCGACCATCTGGAAGATCACGGCCATGGCCAGGGCCGAGCGCGGCAGGCCCTCGGCGCGGTTGAGCACGAACACCATGAGCAGGAAGACGCCGGCGGTCAGGAAGGCGGTCCGCGCCAGCACTAGGGCGTCGGGGATCGACACGTAGCGCCACGGCGACAGCTCGCGGCGGAACAGCGTCGAGAACAGGGCGGCCAGACCGGTATAGATTCCGATCAGCTGAAGTAGCTTCAATGCAGGGAGAGCAGGTCCAACAGTATCCAGGAACTGACCGGACGCCAGCAGGTACGCCAGAAAGAAAGCGCCAGCTGCAATCAGGGCGTCAGCGACGATGGTCTGAGCCCGATTGGCCATCTGCTCCATGAATCGTGCTCCGCGTCCTGTCCGAAGGTTGGCAACATAGACGCGTCAACGCGACCGTCCAATGAAACTCCAAGGCGAGGTTTTCGCTCCGCAGGAGAACGATGTTTTTTTGACCTGTGGCCGAATTCCCGCAGTAGTCGCCGGGAATAAAGCAAGAGAGCCGCCTCGTCGCCGAGGCGGCTCTCCTTTTCCTCAAGTCTCGCGGCTTAGAAGGCGGCCTTAAGACCCAGAACGACGCGGCTCTCATAGAGATCGCCGAAATCGTGCTCGCTGGTGTCGTGGTAGCGCAGGTCCACGCCGAGGTAGTCGGTGAGGGCGTAGCCGACGCCGAGGTTCCAGGTCGTGTAGTCGCCGTCATAGTCGACGTCTTGATAGCCGACGGCGCCCGAGACGCTGAACTTCTCGCCGATCGGGCTCGAGCCGTTCAGTTCGACGTAGGTCGCGTTGCCGGTGCCGCCGAAGAAATCGTCCGACCAGAACACGGCCGCGCCGACGGTGGCCGGGCCGACCGGAACCGAACCGGCGGCCTTGAACTCGATGAAGTCCTGGTCCGAACCGGTCGGGGCGTTGATGTAGCCGTAGTACTGGATGCCGAAGTCGAGGCTGACCGGGCCGAGCTGCGGACGGACGCCCGCGTACAGGTCGAGTTCGAAGTCGGTGTCGTTGCCGGAGCCGAAGTCGACGTTCGACAGCCAAGTGCCGGCGTAGACCAGGCCGCCGATGGTGGCGTCGATGCCGCCCGAGATCTGCGGGCTCTCGTCGGTTTGGCTGACGCCGCGCCAGACGTAGTCGGTGGCCGCGCCGACGTTGAAGGAGAGGTCGAGCGCGCTGTCCTCCTGGGCGAAGGCGGCGCCGCCCATGGCGACGGTGGCCGCAGCGGCCAGAAGCGCGGTGGTGAGAGTCTTCATTTGCGTTGTATCCCCATTATTCGATCAGGCTCCAGCTGACCGTCGAACCGAGATCGCCATGCGGCCGACCGGCAGATCAACGCGAGCGGAGCCGATCACCTTTGCTGGGTAATCGCTGTTTGATTTTTGAGCGTTAACAACGCGTGGCGCCGCGCTTTTGGGCGAATGAGTGTGCCTTCGGCGCCACGGCTGTCCTTCGAGTCAGGGTTTCACCCCAGATTGCGTCGCCCCTTTGCTCAGCGCATGGCCAACGGCGCGTAGCCAAGGTGCGTGCCGGCGTCGACCAGCAGCGTCTCACCAGTGACATGCCGCGAGCCCGGCGAGGCGAGGAACACCGCGGCGGCGGCGACGTCTTCGGCGGTCGAAGCGGCCTTCAGCGGCGTGTTGGCGGCCGCGCCTTCGCGCATCTTCTGAGCCCGTTCGGCGCCGACGCCCTTGTCGAACCAGGGCGTGTCGATGAAGCCCGGGCAGATCGCGTTGACGCGGATCCTCGGCGCCAGGGCGCGGGCCAGCGACAGGGTCATGGTGTTCATCGCGCCCTTCGAGGCGGCATACGGCACCGACGACCCGATGCCGGCCACCCCGGCGATCGAGGAGGTGTTGACGACCGCACCCGGGCGCTCGCCGGCCTCGAGCAGAGCGCGGGCGGCGCGGGTCATCTGGAAGGCCCCGACGACATTTACGCCGTAGAGGTTCAGGAAGTCCTCGGCGGACACGGCCTCAAGGTCGGCGTGGTTGGGCGCGAACTTGGTGACGCCGGCGTTGTTGAACAGGGCGTCGATGCGCCCAAAGGGCTCGGCTGCGGCGGCGATCTTGCGGCAGTCTGCGTCGTTGGCGACGTCGCCCTGGACCAGCACCGCCTTGGCGCCGTGCGCTTCAACCTGGCGGGCGGTCTCCTTGGCCTCGTCGGCGCTGCGCGCATAATTGATGATCACCGCCCGCGCGCCGCGGCTGGCCGTCTCCACCGCGATGGCGCGGCCGAGGCCCGTCGATGCGCCGGTGACCACCACCACGAAGCCTTCGAAATCGCTGCCGGACATGTCGTCCTCCCCATCTGTCTGGTCTGTTTGCTTGATCTGATAACGGTTCCCTCGGTTGCCGCAAACCTTGCGGCGGGATAAATCCCGGCGATGGAAGAACTGCATCTGACCCAGCTTGGTCGCGACGTCAGGGGCTTCGACAGTCCCGAGGCTGCGATCCTCGAGCGTGTCCCCAATCCGCAGAGCGACACGCTCTATCTGGCCCGCTTCACCGCGCCGGAGTTCACGTCGCTATGCCCGGTGACCGGGCAGCCCGATTTCGCGCACCTGGTGATCGACTACGCCCCCGGCGAATGGCTGATCGAATCGAAGTCCCTGAAGCTGTATCTGGGCTCATTCCGCAACCATGGCGCGTTTCACGAGGACTGCACCGTCGCGATCGGGCGCAAGATCGTCGAGGTCGCAGCGCCGCGTTGGCTGCGCATCGGCGGCTATTGGTTCCCGCGTGGAGGCATTCCGATCGACGTTTTCTGGCAAAGCGGCCCGGCGCCCGAGGGGCTTTGGGTGCCAGATCAGGGTGTGGCCACGTATCGTGGTCGCGGTTGATCAGAAGTCCTGGGCGGTTGAGCGCAGGTAATCCTGATCCGGACGATTGAAGCCTGCCATGCGCTCCGCCCTCGGAGAGTATTCGTTTTGCTGAATACATCGCAATGGTTGTATTCCGTGGAGGCCCTGAGCCTGCGGTGGCCTCGCGCCGTACGAGCAGCGGCCGCGATTGACTAGCGGACTGGTCACTCGCGTGATATAAGGACCGCGCCCATCTCTCCTCGGGCGTGTCACATCAGGCCGGGCAGCGGGCCATCGCTGTCCGGCCTTCGTGATTCTTGGCCCTTGTCGCGGGGTCAGGGCTTCCAGACGGTGGTCAGCGCAGCGCTGTCGGGCCGTTCGCGTTCCATCGGGGGCTCTTTGGCCGTGCCGATGAAGATGAAGCCGGCGACGTTTTCACCAGCATCAAGACCCAGGATCGCCTTCGCCTCGCCGTCATAGGCGTACCAGTCGGTGATCCAGTTGGCGCCGTAGCCGAGCGCCTGGGCAGCATAGAGCAGCCCGGTGCACACCGCGCCGGCCGACAGCACCTGTTCCCACTCGGGGACGTCATGTGCGCGCGGCGCCGAGACCACGGCGATCCCCATCGGCGGAATCTTCAACTTGGCGAGCTTGGCGGCCGCACGCGCGTCGCCGCGCGATTGGGCGAGCGCCTCCAGGCGCGCCGCATAGGCGGCCTTGTCGTCGCCGCGCAGCACGATGAAGCGCCAGGGGGCCAGCTTGCCGTGGTCCGGCGCGCGGGCGGCCAGCCGGATCAGGGCGGCGACGTCGTCATCGCCCGGCGCAGGCTCCGCCAGGGTGACCGCCGAGGCCGAGCGACGGGTCGCGAGGAAGCTCAGCAGTTCGGGGCAGGGGTGCTGGTCGACCGGGGCGCCGAACGACGGGGCTTCGGGAAGTGCAATGGACAAGACGGGCTTCTCGCTGGGATGAATGATCGTCGGGGCCCTTTTATTGGGGTCATGGGCGCGATCTGCAAGGTTAGTTGAGAATATGTCGCAAAAACCGGTGTGGCTGACCGAGCATGGAAGGCCCTGGCTTCGTGGCGAATCCAAGGTCGCCTACGAGAACCCGTGGATCCGGATCACCGAGCATGACGCGGTCGCGCCTACCGGGGCGGCGGCGTTTTACGGCGTCGTCGGGTTCAAGAACTATGCGTTGGCGGTGCTGCCGATCGATGCGGACGGCTCCGTGGTTCTGGTTGGGCAGCATCGATTTCCGTTCGCCGACTACAGCTGGGAAATCCCCGAGGGCGGCGGACCCAAGAATGAGGATCCGCTGGAGGGCGCAAAGCGCGAATTGGCCGAGGAGGCGGGACTGGCGGCGGGCGAATGGCGCGAGATCCTGCGCGTGCAGCTGTCCAATTCGGTCACCGACGAACTGGCGATCGGCTACCTCGCGACCGACCTGCGCCCGGCCGCGGAGGCGGCTCACGCCGACGACACAGAGGACCTCGCCATGGTGCGGGTTCCGTTTCGCGAGGCGCTCGAGGCGGCGAGCGCCGGACATCTGCGCGACGCCTTAACGGTTGCCATGTTGCTTCGGGCGTACCACATGGCCCGAGAAGGGCTTTTGTCGGCGTCGCTCGCGCGCGCCATGCTAGGATAGGGGACCGCCTTTGGGACGGGAGGAGCCTTTGAGCCAGCGCCTGGAAGTGATCGACCCCTCTGCCGCGCCGCCGGTATGGGCCGCGTTGCGCATGGAATCCGAACGGGCCGCCAAGGCCGAGCCGGCGCTCGCCTCGCTGCTGAACGCCGTGGTGCTGAGCCACGACGATCTTGGCGCGGCGCTGTCGTATCAGCTGGCGCGCAAGCTGGGCGACCAGGAGCTGAGGGCCATGAGCCTGCGCGAACTGGCCGACGCCGCCTATCGCGCCGACCCCCGGCTGGTCGAGATCGCGGAAGCCGACCTCAAGGCGGTGTTCGAACGCGACCCCGCCTGCAAGGGATACGTCCAGCCGTTCCTGTTCTTCAAGGGCTTCCAGGCGTTGCAAACCCAGCGCGTCGCCCACTGGCTGTGGCATCAGGGCCGCGAGACCATCGCGCTCTATCTGCAGAGCCGCATGTCCGAGATTTTCCAGGTCGATATCCACCCGGCCACCAAGATCGGCTCAGGGGTGTTCATCGACCACGGCACCGGCATCGTCATCGGCGAGACGGCGGTGATCGGCGACGACGTCTCGCTGCTGCAGGGCGTGACCCTGGGCGGCACCGGCGCCGAACGCGGCGACCGTCACCCGAAGATCGGCAACGGCGTGCTGCTGGGCGCGGGCGCCAAGGTGCTCGGCAACATCACCATCGGCGACTACGCCAAGGTGGCCTCCGGTTCGGTGGTGCTGAAACCGGTGCCGCCGCATTGCACGGCCGCCGGCGTGCCGGCGCGGCTGGTCAACTGCCCGACCTGCGAAGAGCCGGCCCGGAGCATGGATCACACCCTGGCCGAGGCGGTCTACGACTACGTCATCTGAGGCGTGGCCGCTGGCGCGGCGTAGTAGTAGCGCCGCAATAGGATGAAAGCGGCGATGGTGCCGACAAGGCCCATCAGGATCGCCGCCCAGAACGGCGCGCCGGCCCACAGCAAAGCTGCTGCGGTCAGCGCGCCGCTTGCGCCCCCCGCGTCCCAGCCGCCTTCCGTGGCGATGTGGAAGCGGAGCGGGCAGGGCGAGGCCTGCGAGAGATTGTAGACCGCCGTCATCATGGTCGGGGTGTAGAGCGCCACGACGAGCGCGCCGGCGGCGTTGGCCGCCACGGCGACAGCCGGATGTCCGTAGCCCGCCGCTCGAACGGCGATCACCGCTGCAGCGGTGCCAGCGGCGAGCCAGACGGCGCGCCGGCCATGTCCGGCGTCGATGAAGCGCCCCAGCAGCAGACCGCAGATAGCGCCCGCCACCGCAGCCACCGCCATCGCCCCGCCGAAGGCCGCGAAGTTCTCGCCCAGCGAGATGAACAGCGCGATCTGCCAGACGAACAGATAGCCCGAGGCCATCCAGCCGTCGGCGACGAACAGCGCCACGCCTGGCCGCGCGGACCAGAAGGCGTTGGGGGCCTCCATGGCGATCGGCACCGCCGGGGTGAACAACAGCGGCAGCGCCGACAGCACCAGCACGATGGCGGTGGCGCCGAAGGCGATCTCAGGCCCCACGGTCACCAGCGCCCAGCCGGTCAGCAACGGCGCGGCGATCCCGACCATGGCGGCGATGGCCTCGCGCGCGCCGATCTGGTGGCCCCGGTGCTCGGCGTCGCCGAGCGAGGCGAAATAGGCGTGATAGGTCGTCCAGTAGAAGGTGTCGCCGATCGACGACACGGCGCAGAGGGTGAACAGCGGCCAGCCGATCCCGTCCACCCTGGCCAGCAGCAGGTACTGGCCGGCGGTAAGCACCGTGCCGACGATCACCATCGGCTTGAGGCCGAAGCGCTTGCAGAGCGGCAGCACCGCCGGACGGATGAAAAAGCGGCCGATCAGGATCGCGGCCAGCGAGGCCAGCACCCCATGGGCCGGGACGCCTGCGCGCAGCAGATAGACGGCGAAGAACGCGCCGCCGCCGCTGAGCGCCAGCGCGTGCACGCCGTAATGCAGGTTCAGCAGATTGACGGTGGAATTGCGGAAGAACGCCATGGCGGCTGTCCCGGAAGCGTGCGGCTGAGCGGCCCGGGCGTCATCGGGCCCGGGTCGGCGAAGTTCGGCGTCGTAGATAGGATCAGCCGGCCACTGGGGAGGTCTTTCGCGCTTTCCGCCAACGCGGTTCGACCAGTCTAGGCCCCTGGCGGCGTGCGGCTCAAGTCGCTTCGATCTCTGCGAGGGTGATGCGGTAGGCGCCGTCCAGCCAGGCGACGATCTCGCGCGCGGCCGGGTGGTCGAAGCCGGCGTAGCGCGGCCGCATCCGGCTCGTGTTCTCGTCGGTCAGGCGGTCGAGGCCGAAGCCCTGGAACTGGCTCATGTTGCGCTCGACCGCGGCGGCGAGGTCCTCGCCCAGCACCTCGCGCGCGGCGGCCTGGAAGGCGCGGACATACTCGTAGGCCTCGCCTTGCGCATAGCTCTGCGCCAGGGTGATCGCAGGGATCAGCGACAGCGTGGGCTGCAGGGCCGGATTGACCGCATGGCCGGCGATGTGCGGCGCGATGCCGGCCGGCCGGCCCGTGAATGCGCGCAGATGCAGATACGGCGACATCAGCGGCCCGTCGTTGACCGGATAGTTGTCCCACAGCAGCGGCTTGCGGCGCAGCTGGCGGGCGACGCGCTCCAGATGGCCTGGGCTGAACTCGCGCGAGCACACCTCCTCGCCGGTCCAGAACACCTCGATCGATGGATCCAGGCCGGCGCCCAGATCCTCCAGATAGTTCGCCGGCCGCTGGCCGAACACGCGGTCGAGAATGGAATCGTCGGTGTAGTAGGACGGGCAGACGATCACCCGCTTCGCGGTGGTCCGGGCCGAGATCCAATGCACGATCTCGATCTGATTGGCCGCCAGGTCGGGCAGATCGCCGCGCATGTCGTCGAACAGGATGGCCAGGTCGTCGAGCCCCAGGGCGTCCAGCTGCGCGAGCTTGGCGGCCAGCGCCTCCTGCGCGGCGGCCCCGAAGTCGCGGTAGATCTCGTAGGGACTGAGGCCCACCCCAAACCGTACGCCCGCCGCGCGGCAGAAGGCGGAGAAGGCCTGCAGCTCGGCCGCGGTCTCCTGCGGATGCGGCTCCTGCCAGCGACGGCGCAGGAAGGCGTCGGCCTTCGGCGCATAGAGGAAGAATCGGTAGCCGTGCGGGACCAGCGCTTCGACGACGGCGCGGCGCTCCGCCCACGACCACGGCTTGCCGTAGTAGCCCTCGACCAGTCCCAGCTCGACGCCCGCCACGCGGTCCTCCCTTGATTTGACGGGCAGACTAGCGGGCGCGAGGGCCGCGTCCCCAGCTTTTTCCGGCGCAGGCGCTTTGCGGTGCGGCGCAAAACCCGTAGGTTCCCGGCGAAAATCTACGAAGGAGCCCAGCGTGCTGGACGAAAAAGCTATCCGCCGTCTCGAAGGCCACCTGCGCGGCACCTTCGCCAACGCGCGGATCACCTTGGTCCCCCGCCCGAAGCAAAAGGACTCCGCCGAAGTCTACATCGGCGAGGAGTTCATCGGCGTCGTCTTCGAGGACGAGGACGGCGACGGCTCGTACATGTTCGAAATGGCGATCCTCGCCGAAGACCTGCCTTAAGGCGCAGGTCGAGCGCCGGCCCCCGTGACGGGGCCGGCCTCCACTACGGCGTCAGAGCACGCCCAGCATCTCGGCCACCAGCGGGTGGCGCACGATGTCGACGTCCTTCAGCCGCACGACCGCGATGTTCGAGATCTCCTCGAAGCGGTCGGCGACCGGGCCGAGACCCGAGAGTTCCGGCAGCAGGTCCGATTGGGCCGGGTCGCCGGTCACCACCATGGTCGAATGCCACCCCAGCCGGGTCAGCAGCATCTTCAGCTGCCCGTAGGTGCAGTTCTGCGCCTCGTCGATCACCACGAAGGCGTTGTTCAGCGTCCGGCCGCGCATGAAGCCGACCGGCGCGATCTCGATGGCGCCCTCGGCCATCAGCGCCCGCACCCGCTTCATCGACAGCCGGTCCGACAGCGCGTCGTAGAGCGGCCGCAGGTAGGGCGCGAGCTTGTCTTCGGCGTCGCCCGGCAGGAAGCCGATCGACTCGCCCGCCTCGACGGCCGGCCGCGACAGCACGATGCGGCCGACCCGGCCCGCCTCCAGCGCTTCGACCGCCTTGGCGATGGCCAGATAGGTCTTGCCGGTGCCGGCCGGGCCCAGCGCCATGACCAGGTTCTTGGCGTCGATGGCGTCCATCAGCGCCTGCTGGCCCGGCGACTTGGCTTTTATTGTCTTGAGATACCCCTGGTCGCGATCGTCGTTGTGATGGGCCAAGGGGGACCACGCACGATCCACCGGCAGACGGCGGACTTTCGCGTCATCCTCGAACTGGGCGGCGTCGAACGCGCCTTCGCGCAGCTGTCGCTTCAGAGCTCGCTTGGTCATCTAGGCCTCCATAGGGGCAAGAAAAAAGGGCGACGCCGAAACGGCTCGCCCTCGAGGATCCATGAAGTTTTCAGTGGTGCGGCGGGGCCGCGCGCAACGGCCCGGAGGTCCGTCTTCGGTTCGTGATCCAGGCGGGAAACCCCGCCGTAGCAAACGCGACACCTTGTACCCCGCCCCAAACGCAGGCCACGAACCGGACGCCGACTCGCGGCGTGATGCGGAAGGGCTCTCGCCCCTCTCGAATCGCATCACTAGAGTGATGCTAACGTGGTTTCTGAATCCTTAAATGGCTCATTTGATTAAATAAACGGGGTGTACGGATGAGTGTCTACAACTTGGGCGAAGTGGCCCCTGAACTGCCTAAAGAAGATGAATACTGGATCGCGCCCAACGCCGCCGTGGTCGGCCGGGTGATTCTCAAGAAGAACGCCTCAGTCTGGTTCGGCGCGACGATTCGCGGCGACAACGATCCGATCACCATCGGCGAGAATTCCAACGTCCAGGACGGCAGCGTCCTGCACACCGACACCGGCTATCCGCTGACCATCGGCGCCAACGTCACCGTGGGCCACATGGTCATGCTGCACGGCTGCACCATCGGCGACGGCTCGCTGATCGGCATCGGCTCGATCGTGCTCAACGGCGCGAAGATCGGAAAGAACTGCCTGATCGGCGCCAACTGCCTGATCACCGAGGGCAAGGAGATCCCCGACAACTCGCTGGTCATGGGCGCGCCGGGCAAGGTCGTGCGCGAAATCTCCCCGGAGCAGGGCAGGGCGCTGGCCGGCGGGGCGTTGCACTACGTCGAGAACTGGAAGCGCTATCGCGCCGGTCTGCGTCCGCTCTGAGCGCTTGACCGACGTAGCGGCGCCCCGGCGAGCGTGGGCGCCGCATGACAAAGGGAGGATCCTCGATGGCCTATGAGTTCATCCGCGTGGACCGCGAGGGTCCGATCACCATCTTCACGCTCAACCGGCCCGAGGTGATGAACGCCCTGCATTCGCCGGCCCACTTCGAGCTGGACGACGCGTTCAACGCCTTCGCCGCCGATCCGGACCAGTGGGTCGGCATCGTCACCGGCGCCGGGGACCGCGCCTTCTCGGCCGGCAACGACCTCAAGCACCAGGCCACCGGCGGCGACATGAAGAGCCCGCCGTCCGGCTTCGCCGGCCTGACCTCGCGTTTCGACCTGACCAAGCCGCTGATCGCGGCGGTCAACGGCGTGGCGATGGGCGGCGGATTCGAGATCGCGTTGGCCTGCGACCTGATCGTGGCCGCCGACACCGCCACCTTCGCCCTGCCGGAACCGCGCGTCGGCCTGGCCGCCCTGGCCGGCGGCCTGCACCGCCTGCCGCGGATGATCGGTCAGAAGCAGGCCCTGGGCATGATCCTCACCGGCCGCCGCGTCGGCGCGGCCGAAGGCCAGACGCTGGGCTTCGTCAACGAAGTGGTTGCGCCGGCCGAGCTGATGGCCGCGGCCCGCCGCTGGGCCGGCCAGATCTGTGAACTCTCGCCGATGTCGATCCGCGCCTCGAAGGAGGCGGTCTACAAGGGGCTCGACGAACCCACCCTGGAGGCGGCGATCAAGGGCCAGAACCGCTATCCGGCGGTCAGCGCGCTCTTCAAGTCCGAGGACTTCGTCGAAGGGCCGATGGCCTTCGCCCAGAAGCGCGCCCCGGCCTGGAAGGGGCGCTAAGGCCAAGCTATCGATGTTCGCTGAACGAGTTCGGCGACCTTGACTCCCTCTGGCGCGGGGCGAATGGTTAACGCGCCTAGAGGGAGCTGCTGTGATGAAGTCATTGTTGTGGTGCGGCCCGGTCGCCGCTGCGTTCGCGTTGTTTGCGACCCCGGCCCTGTCCGCCCAGGTGGTGGACCTTTCGCTCACCGACCCGGACGTCGACGGGTTCATCTACGCCTCGGGCGCCTTCGACTGGCCGCCGGAAGGCCATAGCGCCACCGCGACCTTGACCTTCAGTGGGCTGCAACTCATCGATGCGGTGTTCACCGGCAACGTCGAGGAACAGAAGACCTGGTGGGACGAGGCGATCGGCGGCGTCTGGGGCAACGAGTACTCGCTTGCCTATGACTGCTCGCTGAGCGGCGGCTGCGTCGCCGTCACCAGCCCTGGTGTGGCGATCGGCGTCCTCAGCACCCCGCTTGGCTTTGACCGCCCCTGCACGCCGACGACCGTAGGCGACTGCAGTTCGCACTTCTTCCCGCAGTTCGCGACCTTCGACGGGGTGTTCCGCGTCTCGCCGGCGGCGCGTTCGCCCTATTCGGTGACCCTGACCATCAGCGACTTCGCCGCCGTGCCCGAACCGGCCGCCTGGGCGATGATGATCGTCGGCTTTGGCTTGGTCGGGAGCGTGCTGCGGCGCTCGCGGCGCGGGTTCGCCGCCATCTAGTCTGGCCGATCGCCGGTTTTCATGCGTGTCGCATGGGAACGGAGCCTCGCCCCGGCTATTGCTTGCGCCAGACCTGTCAGTGGAGGCGCGTATGGCGGACAATTCCCGGATCGGCTGCGAGAGACTGCGCGCCAAGGTGACGGACGCGCAGACGGCGGCCGGCCTGATCGCTTCGGGCTCGACCGTCGCCATGAGCGGCTTCACCGGGTCCGGCTATCCGAAGGCGGTTCCGCTGGCCCTGGCCGGCCGCATCGAGGCCGAGCACGCCGCCGGCCGCAAGTTTCAGGTCCGCGTCTGGACCGGCGCCTCCACCGGCCCGGAACTGGACGGCGCCCTGGCCAAGGCCGACGGCATCGAGTTCCGGCTGCCCTACAACTCCGACCCCATCGCCCGCGAGAAGATCAATCGCGGCGAGATGGAGTACTTCGACATGCATCTCAGCCAGGTCGCGCCGATGGCCTGGCAGGGGTTCCTCGGGCCGCTCGACACGGCGGTGATCGAGGTGTCCGGCATCCGGCCGGACGGCTCGCTGATCCCGTCGTCGTCGGTCGGCAACAACAAGACCTGGCTGGACCGCGCCCAGCAGGTGATCCTCGAGGTCAACAGCTGGCAGAACCCGGCGCTGGAGGGGATGCACGACATCTACTACGGCACGGCCCTGCCGCCGAACCGGGTGCCGATCCCGCTTGTCCGTGCCGACGACCGCATCGGCGAAGCTTACTTCCGTTGCGACCCGGACAAGATCGTCGCCATCGTCGAGACGCAGGCGCCGGACCGCAATCTGCCGTTCTCGTCGCCGGACGGGGTCGCCTCGGCCATCGCGGGACACCTGCTCGAATTCTTCGAGCATGAGGTCGCCAAGGGCCGGTTGCCTGAGAACCTGCTGCCCCTGCAGTCGGGCGTCGGCAACATCGCCAACGCCGTGCTCGCCGGGCTGCTGGACAGCCGGTTCGAGAACATGACCGCCTATACCGAGGTCCTCCAGGACGGGATGCTGGACCTGATCACCGCGGGCAAGCTGCGCATGGCCTCGGCGACCGCCTTCTCGCTGAGCCCGGAGGCTGCGGCCGCCCTCAACGACAACATGGCCTTCTATCGGGACAAGCTGATCCTCCGGCCGCAGGAGATCAGCAACCACCCAGAGCTGATCCGCCGCCTGGGCTGCGTGGCCATGAACGGCATGATCGAGGCCGACATCTACGGCAACGTGAACTCGACCCACATCATGGGCTCGCGGATCCAGAACGGGATCGGCGGCTCGGGCGACTTTGCGCGCAACGCCTACTGTTCGATCTTCGTGACGCCCTCGGTCGCCAAGGGCGGCAAGATCTCGGCGATCGTGCCCCAGGCCAGCCACGTCGATCACATCAACCAGGACGTCCAGGTGATCGTCACCGAACAGGGGCTGGCCGACCTGCGCGGTCTCTCGCCTAAGCAGAAGGCCGAAGTGATCATCGCCAACTGCGCGCACCCGGACTACCGGCCAGCGCTCGCCGACTACTACGCCCGCGCCCGCCAGCACGCCTACGGACAGCAGTCGCCCTCGTTGCTCGACGAAGCGCTCTCCTGGCACCAGCGGTTCATCGACACCGGCTCGATGCGGCCCTGATCGGCGTCCTGACAGGCTGCTGACACTCTGCTGGCAGCAGCGCCTGGCTAAACCCGGCGCGGCTCAAGCAGGAGGATCAGCCCATGAGTTCGGCGCACGACTTCGACTTCAATCACGGCGACTGGGACGTCACGAACCGGCGGCTGAAGGTCCGCGGCGCCGGCTCCGACGATTGGGACGTCTTCCCGTCCTACGAAAAGGCCCAGGTGTTGATGGGCGGCATGGTCTCGATCGACGAGAGCGACTTTCCGACCAAGGGCTTCAAGGGCATGACCCTGCGCCTCTACGACCCGGCCCAGGACCAGTGGGCGATCTACTGGATCAACTCCAAGGACGGCCAACTGCAGCCGCCGGTCTACGGCCGGTTCAAGGACGGCAAGGGCGTCTTCGCCGGCGATGACCTCGACGAGGGCCGGCCGGTGAAGGTGCTCTTCGACTGGAGCGGCACGGACACCGAGACGCCGCGCTGGAGTCAGGCCTTCTCCTACGACGGCGGCGCGACCTGGGAGACCAACTGGATCATGGAGTTCCGCCGCCCGGCGCGTTGAAGCTTGGCCTCATGGCGCCGAAACTGCGGCGGGATCAGGCCGCAAGAAAGCCCCACGAATCTTGAACTTACGTCGCCAGGGAGCGCCCGGAGGGGGACCCCTGTCCCCCAGTTCGGACGGAGGCGTCATGAGCGCGCATATCGACAATTCGCCCAGTGCAGTAGGTCGCGCGACGTGAACGCCGAGACGTTCGAGCTGCCCAGGATCCGCGTGCGCGGGCGCAGCGTCATGGCGCTGATCCTGTCGCCCGAGGCGCCGTTCGCGCAGTGGTTCGCCGCCCTCGACGAGCAGATGCACGCCTCGGCGGCGCTGTTTGACAACCGCCCCATCGTCGCCGATCTCGGTGCGGCGCTCGAGAGCGTCGGACCCGAGGCGGTGCTGGTCGCGCTCGACGGGCTCAGTGCGCGGGGCCTGAAGCTGATCGGCGTCGAGGGGCTTCGCCCGGCGGCGTTGGGCGGGACGCCCTGGTCGCACCTGCCGACCAATCTGCACGGCAATGTCACCCGTAAGGCCCGAAGCGATGTGGCTGCAGCCGTCGCGCCGGAGGCGGCCGACGCGCCTGCGCCGGCCGCGCCGTCGCTGTTGATCGACCGGCCGGTGCGCTCGGGTCAGTCGGTGATCTTCGAAGAGGGCGACGTGACCATCGTCGGGGCGGTCGCCTCGGGGGCCGAGGTGCTCGCCGGCGGCTCGATCCATGTCTACGGCGCCCTGCGGGGGCGGGCGATCGCCGGCCTGCGGACGGGCGCCGAAGCCCGCATCTTCTGCCGCCGGCTCGAGGCCGAGCTGGTCGGCGTCGATCATTTGTACCGGACGGCCGAGCACTGGGGGCCCGACCTCCACGGCCAGGCCGTCCAGATCCGCTGCGACCGGGGCGCGCTGCGTCTCTCGGCGCTCGGCTAGTTGCGTTGCTCGTCGTGGGGCGAGGGGAAGGAACGGTGAGTCATGTCCAAGGTTGTCGTCGTCACGTCCGGTAAGGGAGGCGTGGGCAAGACCACGTCCTCGGCGTCTCTGGGCGCCGCGCTCGCTCAGGCGGGCCAGAAGGTGGTGGTGGTCGACTTCGATGTCGGCCTGCGCAACCTCGATCTGGTCATGGGGGCCGAGCGCCGGGTCGTGTTCGACCTGGTCAACGTGGTCCAGGGCGACGCCAAGCTCGCCCAGGCCCTGATCCGCGACAAGCGGGTGGAGACCTTGAGCCTGCTGCCGGCCTCCCAGACCCGCGACAAGGATGCGCTGACCGAGGAGGGCGTCGGCAGGGTCATCGACGATCTGCGCGAGCAGTTCGACTGGGTGATCTGCGACAGCCCGGCCGGCATCGAAAAGGGCGCGACCCTGGCCATGCGGTACGCCGACCTGGCGGTGGTGGTCACCAACCCCGAGGTCTCCTCGGTGCGTGACTCCGATCGCATCATCGGCCTGCTCGATTCCAAGACCCAGCGCGCCGAGAGCGGCGATCGCATCGAAAAGCACCTGCTTCTCACACGATACGATCCGGCCCGCGCCGCCAAGGGCGAGATGATGAGCGTCGACGACGTGCTGGAGATCCTGGCGATCCCGCTGCTGGGAATCGTTTCGGAAAGCCCGGACGTCCTCAGCGCCTCCAACGTCGGCTGCCCGGTGACCCTGCACAATCCGGGCTCGCCGGCCGCTCAGGCCTACAGCGAAGCGGCGCGCCGGCTCATGGGCGACAACGTCGCCGTCAGCGTGCCCAAGGAGCGCCAGAGCTTCATGAGCCGGCTGTTCGGCCGAAAGGCGGTCGCATGAGCCTGCTCAACCTCTTCGGCCGGGGACGGCGATCGGCGCCGGTGGCGCGCGACCGGCTGCAGTTGCTGCTGGCGCACGAGCGCGGCCTGGGCGGCGGCGAAGACCTCGCCGCCATCCTGCAGCAGGAGATCCTGGCGGTGATCGCCAAGCACATCCCGATCGACCGCGACCGCGTGGTGGTCAAGCTCGACCGGGGCGACCAGGTGTCGACCCTGGAGATCGACATCGAGATGCCCGAGACCGCGCTCTCGCGGGATTAGCGGGCGACGCCGGCGGCCCGCGCTTCAGGCTCGGGCTCGGCCAGCGGCAGGTCGAAGCAGGCGCGGGTTCCCGCGCCGAGCTTGCTCTCGAGTTCGAGCCGGCCGCCGTGCCGCTCGATCAGATCGTGCGATAGGGCCAGGCCCAGGCCCCACCCTTCGGAACGGGACACCCGATCGCCCATCTGGACGTAGGGGCGGCCAAGAATGGCCAGGTCTTCCTCGCGGATGCCCTGGCCGAAGTCCTTGACGCAGATCACCAGCCGCTCGTCCTTGAGCTCCGACGAGACCTCGACCAGGCCCGAGGGCGGCGAGAACTTCACGGCGTTGGCCAGCAGGTTGATCAGGATCTGCTTCACCGCGCGTTGGTCGACGTAGATGTCGGGCCAGTCTCCCGGTTCCATCACCACCGTGACGCCGGCCTCGATCGACAGGCCGCGGACCAGGCGCAGGGCCTGTTCGACGATCTCGCGGCTGGACGCCGACGATGGCGACAGTTCGATCTGGCCGGCCTCGATCTTGGCGGTGTCGAGCAGGTCGGTGACCAGTTCGCTGAGATGCGAGCCGGCGATCTCGATCGACTGTGCGTAGTCGAGATACTTCGGGTGTCCCACCGGCCCGAACGCCTGGCGCGACATCATGCCGGAGAAACCGACGACGGCGGTCAGCGGCGAGCGCAGCTCGTGCGTCATCGTCGCCAGCAGCAGGGTGCGGGCGGCCATCGCCTCCTCGGCCGCGCGGCGGGCGAGCTCGGCTTCCCGCAGCAGCGCGTTGCGGCTGGCCATGACCCCGGCGACGGTGATCGGGGCCAATGCGACCAGCATGACGCCGAGCCGCAGGGACATCAGGTCGAAGCCCATCACCGACGCAAAGCCCATCGAGGCCGAAGCGGTCGACAGGAACAGCAGGCTCCAGACCGCGAACGACAGGGTCAGCAGGGTGGTGGCCGCCAGACTGTAGGTGAGCGCGCACCAGAGCAGGGTCGGAACCGGGAATGCCAGGGCGCCTGGCCCGCCGACCGCCGGCACCATCGCCAGGCTGATCAGATAGAGGACGAGCGGTGCGACCGCCCGTAGCTGCGGAACGGTCGTGAAGGTCCGCACGAACCAGCACTTCAGCTCTGAGGGGCGCGGGAAGGTCAGCGCCACGGGCAGCACGACGATGTAGTTGGCCAGCTCCGTCGCCAGCCAGATGAAGAAGCCGCTGACCGGGTCGCGGTGGAACAGCAGGGCGTTGACCGCCGCGCCGAGCACGCTGGTGGCGGCGGAGGCCGCGAGCGCGATCAAGGTCACCGAGAGCAGCGAGGCCGGCCGTTGCAGCCGGCGGTCCTCAGGCGACAGGCGCTTGAACAGCAGATAGCCGGTCATCACCCCGGCGAGGTTGCCGGCGGTGAGCAGCAGGGTCCGTGTCCAACCGCTGCCGGTGATCGTGTCCGCGGCGATGAGCGCCGCCGCAGCCGCCAGCCAGCCGGTCGGCGTCGCCAGGTCCGGGCGGCGCACGAGCAGGCCGAGCAGGATCGCGTTCGCCGCCCAGAATGTGCTGAGGTGTCCGCTGGGCCGCAGCAGAATTCCTGTGATCGCCGCGATAAAGACGATCGCCCCGACGGTCAGGCCGGCGGTCACCTGGTGGTTCAGGCCTCGGACGAGGCGATGCTCGCCTCCAGCCGAGGCCGTCTGCTGGGCGCTCATAGGACTGTCGTTAGGACCAGATTGCCACCGAAGTCCATTGGCGCATGAAACTCAATCGCACTCAAGGCGCCATCCCGTCCGGCAGATTCCTGACGGGAGGCGGCTGAAAACCTGCCGTTGCGGCGCCCAAAAACAGGGTTCTGCGGCACTTGTCTCTCGTCCGGGCTTCGGCCAGTGTGCGGCTAACTTAACAGTGTTTAGGGACGGAACACATGGATCGCTTCGACTACGTCATCATTGGCGCGGGGTCCGCTGGATGCGTGCTCGCCAACCGGCTGACGGAGGATCCTCAGGTCAAGGTGCTGCTGCTGGAAGCGGGCGGCAAGGACAACTCGATCCTGGTCAAGATGCCGGCCGGCGTCGGGGCGCTGATCGGCAAGCCGGGGACCTACAACTGGGGTTTCTGGACCGAGGGCGAACCGAACCTCGATGACCGCAAGCTGTGGTGGCCGCGCGGCAAGGGCTGGGGCGGCTCCTCGTCGATCAACGGGATGATCTACATCCGCGGCCACGCCCGCGATTACGACCAGTGGCGCCAGATGGGCCTGCAGGGCTGGTCGTATCGGGACGTGCTGCCCTACTTCAAGCGCTCGGAGAGCCTTGAGGGCGGCGGCGACGCCTGGCACGGCGGCGCGGGCCCGCTGAAGGTCTCCAAGGCCTCGACTCCGAACCCGATCTACTCGGCCACGGTCGAGGCCGGCCGTCAGGCGGGCTTCAAGGTCACCGGCGATTTCAACGGCTTCCAGCAGGAGGGCTGGGGCCCCTACCAGCTGACCATCCATGACGGACAGCGCTGGAGCGCCGCCCGCGGCTACCTGCATCCGGCCCTGTCGCGCTCGAACCTGACCTGCATCACCGGCGCGCGGACCAGCAAGATCGTCATCGAGAGCGGCCGCGCCACCGGGGTCGAGTACATCGACGCCAAGTCGGGCCAGAAACACGTCGTGCATGCCGACAAGGAAGTGCTGCTGTCGGCCGGGGCGGTGCAGTCGCCGCAGATCCTGCAGCTTTCGGGCATTGGCGATCCGGAAGAACTCGGCAAGTTCGGCATCCCGGTGGTGAAGGCGCTGAAGGGCGTCGGCGCCAACCTGCAAGACCACCTGGACGTCTGCATGTCCTGGGAATGCCCGCAGCCGATCACCGCCCACTCGCTGCGCAAGGGTCTGATCAAGACCCTGGCGATCGGCATGAACTACGCCTTCTTCGGCAAGGGCCTGGGCCGCCAGCAGTTTCTGGAATCGGGCGCGTTCCTGAAGTCGCGTCCCGACCTCGACCGCCCGGACCTGCAGATCCACACCGTCGCGGCGATCATGCAGAACCACGGCAACACGGCCGTTCCCAAGGACGGCTTCACCTTCCACGTATGCCAGCTGCGCCCCGAAAGCCGCGGCCGCGTCGGGCTGCGCTCGGCTGATCCGACCGACGATCCGGCGATCTTCGCGAACTACCTGGCCACCGAGGAAGACCGCCGCGCGCTGCGCGAGGGCGTGCGGATGATGCGCAAGGTCGCCGCGCAGTCGGCGCTGGATCCCTATCGCACCGAGGAGCTGTTCCCCGGCAAGGACGTCGAGACCGACGAGCAGATCGACGCCTGGATCCGCAAGCACGCCGAGACGATCTATCACCCGGTCGGCACCTGCAAGATGGGCGCGGACGGCGACGAGATGGCGGTGGTCGACGGCGAACTGAAGGTGCGCGGCATCGAAGGCCTGCGCGTGATCGACGCCTCGGTCATGCCGACCCTGGTCGGCGGCAACACCAACGCGCCCACGATCATGATCGCCGAGAAGATCTCGGACGTGATCCGGGGCCGCGCCGCGCTGCCGGCGGAGGACGCGCCGGTCTACGAGGACGACCAGAAGGCCGCTTAGCGCTATGATTTGGCCCTCTCCGAAAGGAGGGGGCCTTTTTCTTTATATTTTCAATAATTTCATGGGAGGCGACGATGGAACTGCGCAAACTGGGCAAGTCCGATTTGAAGGTCGCGCCGCTGGTGCTCGGCGGCAATGTGTTCGGGTGGACCGCCGATGAGGCTACCTCTTTCAAGCTGCTCGACGCGTTCATCGCCGGCGGCTTCAACATGGTCGACACGGCCGACGTCTATTCGCGCTGGGCCCCGGCCGGCGGAGGCGCGTCCGAGACGGTGATCGGCAAGTGGCTGGCCCAGGGCGGCAAGCGCGACAAGATCGTGCTGGCGACCAAGCTCGGCTCGGAAATGGGCGAGGGGATGAAGGGGCTGTCGGCCAAGTACATGGTCGAAGCGGTGGAAGCCTCGCTCAAGCGCCTGCAGACCGACTACATCGACCTCTACCAATCGCACCGCGACGATCCCGACACCCCGCAGGAAGAAACCGCCGAGGCGTTCGACCGCCTGGTGAAGTCCGGCAAGGTGCGCGCCATCGGGTCGTCGAACTTCACGCCCGAGCGTCTGAAGTCGGCGCTGGAGATCAGCGAAGCCAAGGGCCTGCCGCGCTACAACAGCGAGCAGCCGCTCTATAACCTCTACTCGCGCGACGGCTTCGAGAGCGGCCTGCAGCAGGTCTGCATCGACAACGAAGTCGGGGTGATTCCGTACTACGGCCTCGCCTCCGGCTTCCTGACCGGCAAGTACCGCACCGAGGCGGACCTCTCGAAGAGCCCGCGCGGCCAGGGCGTGAAGCGGATGATGGACGCGCGCGGCATGCGTATCCTCGCCGCCCTGGACGAAGTCTCGGCCGCCCGCACGGCGTCGCAGGCGCAGGTCGCGCTGGCCTGGGTCATGGCCCAGCCCGGCCTGACCGGTCCGATCGCCTCGGCCACCAGCCTGGAGCAGCTGGACGAATTGATGGGATCGGCGCGGCTGACCCTGACGGCCGAGGACCTGGCGACCCTGGACAAGGCGTCGGCCAAGGATTCTTGAAAAAACGACCGATCGTGCTAATGTGCGGCGCATGAAAAAGGGCGCCGCGACACGAGAGGCTATTGTCGGGCGGGCCCTCCAGCAGGCCGTTGCGGTCGGGCTGGAGGGGCTGTCGCTCGGCCCGCTGGCCGACAGCCTGGAGCTGTCGAAGAGCGGCCTGTTCGCTCACTTCCGCTCCAAAGAAGCGCTGCAACTGGCGGTGCTTGAGGAAGCGATCGCGCGGTTCAGCAGCCGCGTTGTCGAACCCAGTCTCGCGATGCCGCGCGGCCGGGCGAGGATGGACGCCCTGCTCAGTCGTTGGTTCGATTGGCTGGAAGGCGAGCCCGACATGCGCGGCTGCATCTTCGCGGTGTCGGCCCAGGAGTACGACGACCGTCCCGGCGCCATCCGCGATCGGCTGGTCGAGTCTCAGCGTGAATGGCACGAGACCCTGGTCCGCGTGGCTGCCGACCTGCCCAAGGCCGGCAAGGCGCCGCCGGACTATTGCCGGCAGATTGTCTTCGAACTGGTCGGGGTCAGCCTGGCGTTCCAGCAGCAGGCGAAGCTGTTCCGCGCCCCCAACGCCCGCGTGCGAGCCGAAGAGGCCGTGTCCCGGATACTGGATGACGCCGGCGAAGCACTTTGAGGCCTCAGGCGACCCAGCGACCGTCGAGGGTCGCCAGTCGCAGCCGGTTGGTTTCTTCGTTGGCCGGGCCCACGCCGTGGACTTCGCGGACGAACAGCTGGCGCAGCGGTTCGTCTCCCAAGGCGGCGACCAGTGAGATCGGCTGATAGAGACCGAGGAAGCGTTCGGGAGAACCGGGCCCACCTGCGATCGGCGCAAACAGTAGTTCCAGTTCAAGCGTAGCGGTGTCGCTGAGCGCATCGATGCGCGCGACGACAGGCTCCGGGCGGCGGCGTCCGGTTTCCAGAGCCGTCTGGATCTCATGGCGGCCGAGCGGGTCGAGCAGCGTCAGGAAGTTGCGGCCGCGCAGGCCGCGCCGATGCAGGTCGGACACGAGACCGCCCGACAGCCGCACCGGATAGACGCCCGAAGCCTCGCGCCCGAGCACGAAGGCCTGCGGCGCCAGCTTGGCGAACTCGGTGGGATCGATATCGGCCCGAACGGGCAGGCCGGCGACGCCGCACTTGCTGCGCCAGTAATCGATCATCTGCTGCGTGTTCGAATGGAACATCTCGACGCCTCCGCGGCGGCCGTCAGCGACCGCATGGGGCTTGCAAGCAAATCCGTGCCAAGTCGCCGCCGTGCCAGAACGAGACGCCGAACCTTGGCGAGGCTCAGAGATTCTTAAGCCGCATAAGCTTTACTGCGTAGATCGGCAGTTGCGCCGCGGCGGCCGGCTGGCCTTTGGAGGGGCCATCCATGAAGACGCGTTCGACCTTGCTGGGCCTGATGCTCGGCTTTGGCCTTCTCTTGCTCGTGGGGCCGCAAAGCGCCTCGGCGCAATGCTGCGCGCCGCCGCCACCGCCGCCGGTATGCTGTAATCCGCCGACGCCGCCGTGCTGCACCCAGCCGCCGCCGCCGCCGCCGCCGACTCCGCCCACGACACCTTGCTGCGGCGACCCCGGTCGTCCGAACATCAACGTCCACGTCTCCAACGTGAACGTTGCGGTGGCCAGCGCCTCGGCCGGCGCCCGGGCGGGAGCTGGCGCCAGCGCAGGCGCGGCCGTTTACTACGGCGGCGGCTACAACGGCGGCTACACCCCGCCGATGGTCACCGGCTCGGTTCAACTCAATGTCGATGCGGGCAGCCGCATCCGCCGCGTGCCCTACGAAGCCAGCCGCATGCGCACGCGTCAGGTCGTGATCCAGGCGGTTTGCATCGACGCGCGCCAGATCCCGCACCCGGCCTCGCAGGTCCGTCCCGACCGCGACATCGCCTCGTCATTCGAGGGCGAGCTCTACCGCTGCATCGCCGGCACCTGGCTGCAGGCGACCATCGCCGACTTCAGCGGCAAGGTCGACTTCAGCGGCGGCAAGACCATGGCCTGCGAAAAGGGCCAGGCGCTCTATCACGGCCGCGACGGCAAGCTGGAATGCCGCCGTCAGACCCCGGCCCGCGACTGCAACGAGCGCTCGCTGCTGCGCCGCTTCGGCGCCGGCGTGAAGGTGCTGACCATCACCGAAATCGAGACCTACACCGCCTATCGCGAAGAAGAAGAGCGCATCGAAACCGTCAGCGGCTCGCTGAGCCTGGACGGCGGCGTCGGCGGCTACATCTACTAGGCCTCTAAGAACTGAAAGCCGCAGCTGAGCGGCGAGGGCGGCGCCACGTGCAGCCGCCCTTTTGATTCCTGGACCGTAAAATCGCCGGCCAAGGCCGCGCGCGCCGCGGCCAGCGAGGCGACGCGGACGCGGACGGCGCGATCGACGTGCTCGCCAAAGGCGTCGCTGAACCGTTGCGGCTCCCAGTATTCGAACGCCGTCAGGTCCAGGACCGCGTCGGCGACCTGCGCCAACGGCCCCGGCTGAGCGCCCGCAAAGATCAACCCGGCCGCCTCTATCGCGGTGTTGGGGTGCGAGAACCATTGCGGCAGGGCGTCGGCGCATGGGTAGGCGTGCTCGATGACCGCCAGCCCCAGCGGTGCGATGCGCTCGCGGATCGAAAGCAGTTTGAACGATTCATGGGCATGCTCGTCCTCCCAGCCGCGGACGAGCCGATAGGCGGAGCCAGCCGCATGTCGCCCAGGCGGGCCGCCGCCGCGTCGAGGTCCGAGGTCAGGAACAGCGTGCCGCCGGGGGCGACCGCGGCGGGCGCTCCAGGCGCGTGCAACAGGTCGAACCAGCCGCGATCCATGAAGACGCAGTGGCTGTCCCAGCGGGCGTCAGGTTGATCGGGCGATGTATAGAAGCCCCGCGGCGAGACCGTGAAGCCAAGGGCGGCGAACGCCTGGGCCAGGGCAGGGAGGTCCGGCCCCTGAAACGCGATGTGATCCAACGGCAGCATGCTCGCCCCTTCGAGGGGCGATCTTGGCGCAACGCGGAGTGCGCGCAAGATCGAGACGACGGGGTCGCTGATACGGGCGATACCCCCCGACTGCCGTTCCAGTCCCGCGACAGCGCCGCGGATTCGCCGGAGGATAGAGCCAGCCCGCCGCCAGCTTGACCATATGACGGTATGCCGCGCTCGGCGCGACGATCGGCGCCGTTCCCTATTTCTTGGCGGGCACGACCTCTAGCATCCACATCGCGTCGTCCTTCAGCACGGCTTGGGCGGCGCGCTGCACGTCGGCGGCGGTAACCCTTTCGGTGCCAGGGATCAGGCCGCGGGTGGCGTCCAGCCGGCGCGGATCGGTTTGCGCGCCGGACAATTCCGACAGCCAGTAGCCGTTGGTCTCGCGGGCCTTCTCGATCTGGTCGATCCGCGGCTTCTTGGCGCGGGCCAGCTCGTCGGCGGTGACGGGTTTGTCGCGCAGGTCGGCGGCGATCTTCTTCACGTCGGCGAAGAAGTTGGGCAGCTTGGCGGGTGGGATCTCGACGCTCGCCGAGACATAACCCCAGCGTGGCCAGACCATGCTGTGGCTGTAGACCACGCTCGGCGAGTAGGTCGCGCCCTGCGCCTCGCGCAGTTCCTCGACGAGGCGGAGCTCGAGAATCTCACCCAGCACGGCGGTGTCGCGCGCCTTCTGCGGGTCGGCGAAGAAGTCGTTGGTGCGCCAGGCGAGGTAGCCGATCGACTGATCGGCGCGGCCCTTGTGGGGCAGGACCACCGGCTGCTGAACGCCGCTGGGGAATCCGACCTCGCGCTGGGCGGCAGGGACCTGCGTTCCCGCGCGGGGCGGCAAGGCGCCCAGAGTGCGGGCCACCGCCTCCGTGGCCTTCTCGACCGTGGTGTCGCCGACGATCACGACCTCGATCGGGCCATCGGCCAGGGCGGGGGCGACCATCTTCTGGAAGTCGTCGAGCTTGGCGTCGGCGATCTGGTCGCGGCTCGGGAAGGCCCAACGCTTGTCGCCGTCGCGCAGTAGCAGCGCCAGATCGCGGCTCAGCACGCCGGAGTCGGTGGACTCGTATTGATCGTTGGCGGTCTGGAATGCGCTCTGCAGTCGCTTGAACGCCTCACCCCTCCAGCCCGGTTCGGCGACATAGGCGGTCAGAACCTGCAGCTGGACGTCCAGGTCCTCGGGACGGGTGGATCCGCTGAGCACGAAGGCGTCGTCGGCGACGCCGAACTGCGCGCCGTAGACGCGGCTGGCCAGCACGCGCTCCATGTCCTCGGCGTTGATCTGCTTCAGGCCGCCCTCGATATACGCTCCGGAGGCCCAGCCCAGGCTCTGGGCGTCCTTGGGCAGGTCGAGCCGGCCGTCGCCGACATTCACCCGCACCAGCACCTCGTCGTCCTTGAAGCGGGTCGGCTTGATGGTCAGCCGCACGCCGTTCTCGAAGCGCACGAACGTGGTGTCGAAGTCCGGTGCATCCTTGGTCTCGACGACCTTCCCGGCGCCGCCGAACGAGGTGTAGGGCCAGGCGACTTCGACGGCGGCCGACGGCTCGGCGACCGCGACCTTGCGCGAGGCCTCCAACTCGGCCAGCACGCTGGCTTCGCCGCCCTCGATCGGACGGGGCGAGGCCATGAACAGCAGCGGACCCTCGCCGGCGAAGCTGGCCTTCAGTGCAGCCGACACCTTGTCGGCCTTCAGATCCTTCACGGTCTCTTCGAACAGCGCCAGGTCCTGGGCCGGATCGGTGACCACTTCGCGCTCGGCCAACGAACCGACGATCTCGCCAGCCAGTTGCGCCGGGGTGCGGGTCGCGGCGCCGGCGGCGTCTGCCTTCAGACTGGCGCGATACTCCGCGATCTCACGGTCCAGCTCGTCCTGGCGGACCCCGTATTGAACGGCGCGCCGCTGCTCCTGTTCGGCGGCGGCCAGCGCCTCGCGCCAGCGGCCCGGTTCGGCGTTGACGATCAGCAGCGTGGCCTCGGCCGCGTTGTACTCGTTGTTCTTGAAGACGCCGGAAGCGAGGAACGGCGGCTGACCGGCGCGGGCCAGTCGCTGCAGGCGCCGGTTGACCACCGAAAAGCCCAGCTGCTCGACAAGATCGGCCTTCCGTTTGGCGAGAGTGTCGGCGGCCAGGTTCGGCTTGCGCATCCAGGCCATTTGCATCGACAGCGGCGCGCCCGCTTCAATGACCAGCTTGGCTTCGGTCTTGCGCGGCTGGAGTTGACCCAGATTCGGAGCCTCGCCAGCCGGACCGGTGGGCGCCCAGTCGCCGAACTTGGCCTTGATCTTGGCCTCCATCGCATCGACGTCGAAGTCGCCGACGGCCACCAGCACCGCCCGCTCGGGGCGATAGTAGCGCTGGTAGAAATCGGTGAACTCGGAGGCCGGAGCGGTTTCCAGCACCTGGACCTGGCCGATCGGATAGCGGGTCGGCGGGCGCTGGCCCTTCAGGAAAAAGTCAAGCCTTTCCTTGTAGATGCGGTAGGGCGGGGTGTCGCGGGCGCGTTCCTCCGACAGCACCACGCCGCGCTCCCGGTCGATGGCGCCCTGGTCAAGCGTCAGGTTCCCGGCCGCCTCGCGCATCAGCATCAGGGCGGTGTCGACGGTCTCGTCGTTCGTGCGCGGAAGGTCGAGCTTGTAGACCGTCTCGTCGAAGTTGGTCGACGCGTTGGTGTCGGCGCCGAAGGCCAGGCCCAATCGCTCGAGGATCTTGATCATCTCGCCTTCGGGCACGGCCTTGGAGCCGTTGAAGGCCATGTGCTCGAGGAAGTGGGCCAGGCCCTGCTGAGCGTCTGTCTCCATCAGCGAGCCGGCGTCCATGCGGAGGCGGATCGCCGCCTGGCCAGCCGGGATCGACTGCTTGCGGATCGCATAGCGCATGCCATTGGGCAGGGCGCCGAAGCGGATGGTCGGGTCGGGCGCGACGTCTGATTTGGCCTGGGCCCACTCACCGGGCTTCAGCGCCGCCGGCGCCGCGTCCGCCGCCGCCGTCTTGTCGCGTCCCAGCTTTGGGAAGGGGAGGCTGGAGGCGTCCACGGGCAGGGACAGGGCGATAGCGAGCACGGAGGCCGCGCCGAAGAGACGTCGCATCAGGTGTTACGGATCCGAGACCAGTGGAGCGGAAACCATGCGCAGGCGAGGATGGCCTTCGCAAGGCGCGGTTGCGGCGCAGAAAGGCGGCTATTGGCCGGAAGGACGGCTGACGTAGTAGGTGGCCGAATTGCCGACGGCATTGGCCACGCCGCGCGCCGATCGGCCGGACGTCACATTGACCACGCTCTGGGCGCCGACGTCGGCGTTGTTGATCTGGTCATTGTTGACGTCGAGCCGGCCCTGGCAGTCAGAACAGGCGTAGCCCATGACCGAGTTGCCGTAAGCGGTGGCGCTGACATTGGCGTCGTAGCCCTCCGTCCCGTCGAACTGAGCCACGGCCTCGATGCCGCCGCCGTCGTTGGACTGCACGGTGTCGAGCAGCAGCTCACCGCCGATGTCGCCGGCCACGATGGCGTTGCCGACGCCGTAGGCCGACGCCGAGGCCGAGCCGTACTGATAGGCTGATGAGGCCGACTGGGCGCGAACATACGCCTGGTTGCTCTGGCGCGCGGTGACGTCGAGCAGATGGCCTTGGTTGACGGTATTGACGTTGTTGCCCGACGCCGTGGCGGTGGTGACCGCGTCCTGAACGTTGGCGAAGGCGGTGAACTGCGCCGCCTGGGTCAGCGGCGCGGCGTTGTTCTGGTCGACGATCATCCGCGCGGCGGAGCCGTTGGCGCCGGACAGGGTGACGTCGTTGGCGGCGGTCGTGGCCGCGAAGCTGGCCGTTCCGGCGACATAGCCATAGATCCCGCCGCCGTCGGTGGTGACGGTCGCCGCGTTGGACTGGCTGGTCCGCACCCCGGCCGACCCGTACTCGAGTCCGAACGCCTGGGCGTTGCCGGCGGCCTGGACCGAACTGGCGATCTCGCCGGTGCTGCCGCCGGGCGCCTCGGTATGGCTGTGGGCGGTGACCGCGTTCGCGCTGGTCGCCTGAGTGTAGACGCCGGTTACGGTCGCGCCGTAGCCGGTGGCCTGGACGAAGTTGCCGGTGGCGGTGGTCGTCAGGCTGGTGGTCGCGCCGGAGTTCGACGCGACGTCCAGCCGGGTGTCGGCTACGACCTGACCCTGCGTCTCCTGGTACGAGCGCATGTCGGCGTCGTAGCGGCTGGCTGCGGCCGAGTAGGCGTTGCCGGTCGCCGTCGACGAACCCTGGGTGTAGTCGCTGACCTCGACCACGTTCAGCGACTGCTGGCTGAACACGTCGCCGAACTGGAGCTGGTTGTTGAGCGCCGCGCTCGGCTGGGTCTGGCTAGTAGCGGCTTGGGATTGCAGAGTCGCGGCGAGCGTTCCAACGAGAAGGATCTTCGCGCGTCTGACCATTGTTGGTGCCCAGGTTGTTGTAGGCGGGAACATAGCCGCCGGTGGCGCCGACCGAACCGATGGCGCCGAGCGGGTCGTAGGCGAGGCAGGCTTCCGGGCCCGGCATGCCGTAAAGATTGGCGGTCATCTCGACCACGGCGCGTTCCACCAGGCTGCGGACCGCCAGCTGCATCGGCTCCAGCGCGCCCGATCCGGCCGAAATGTCGAAGACGTTGCCGTTAAGGAAGTCGAACCAGCCGATCCCGACCTCGCGGCCGATCACCTGCTTCTGGTAGGAGATGACGTCGACCACCTCCAGCGTGCGGGTGTTGATGAGGCGCAGGTCGAGGCCGATGTTCATCACGAACAGGCGGCCGCGGAACGACCCCTTGGGATCCGTCGGGTCGAGGTCGCCGCCGGCGACGTCGATGCCGGCCGAGCGGATGTTGTAGTTCAGTTCGGTGATGCCGCCGGCGACATAGAAGTCGGAGCCGGGGACCTGGCCGGCCAGGATGCGGCGGTACTCGGCCGCCTGGTCCGGCCCCGGGTTCGGCGTGTCCGAGATCAGCTTGTTGTTGGCGTACTTGAGCTCCAGCTCCGAGACCGAGGTGTCGAAGCGTTCGACCAACGGCATGCCCGCCTTGGCGAAGGCCGACATGGCCATCAGCGAGGCGCCTTGGGTGATCTTGCGGCCCGACCCGTCGGATTCCGACTTGCCGGTGTAGTCGGCGATGCGCCCGATGGCGATGCGCGGCGCGACCAGCCCGGTGTTGCGCGCAAAGCCCGCCATGCAGACCAGCGCGTCGGAATAGGGGGTCGGGTTGGGGGTCACCGTCGCCGTGCCGATGGCGCGGGCGTAGTTGCCGCCCGGGCCGGCGATGGGGGTGGCGCAGGCCGACAGCGCGATCGCGGCGATGCTGAGCAGAGCGCCGGCGCGCATGGCGTGACTATTGGCCATCGGGCGCGACGCCTCCGTTCAGGGTGGAGCCGGCCGAGACGTTGCCGTTGTTGGTCTGCGACGAGTTGACGATGACCGTGTTGTAGTTGCCTTGGGTGACGACCACGAGGCTGTTGCCGATCGCGGTGGAGCCGCCGCCTAGCGAGCCGACGCCCGCGTAGGACTCGCCGGCGCCCGAACCGAACGCGAAACTGGATTGGTCCTCGCCGGTCTGGATGATGCCGTCGATGATCACCCGATTGCCGTTCGCATCGCGGGTGGTGACGTTGACCGGATGGTTCTCCGACCCGGCGCGACGGCCGTAGCCGGCGTTGAAGTCGGCGGAATTGGTCGACATCGATTGGGCTTGCGCTGTGGCGACGCCCAGGAGGCTCGCCACGCCGGCGAACGCCAGCCTGCGCAGAGCTGTGAAAGGTGCTGCGGCCATGACCCTTGGGAAGTCCCACCCCGAAAAAGACGACGGCCAGCCGCACATTGCACTCAGACTGGCCGAACTTGAGTGTATCTAGGGGCCAGACCCTCGCGATTTGGTTAAGGCGAGCGGAATAAGGTGAACGCCGGTCTTTTTCTTGGGCCGGGTGCGGAGTGCGGGTTTTGAGCGACGACGAGCGGCAGCCGATCTTCAACGCGCCCTGGCCTGCGGTCGTGGCCACCATGGTCATCGTGCTCGGCTATCTGGTGCAGACGTTCCTGCCGCAGAACTGGCTGCTGGCGAACTTCGCCTTCTCCTCGGCCGCCTTCGAGCAGGGGCGCTGGCCATTGCTGTTCACCGCCATCTTCCTGCATGGCAGCTGGGCGCACGCCTTGATGAACGGCGGCGCGGCGCTGGCGTTCGGCACGCCCGTCGCGCGCTACTTCGGCGCCAGCCCCCGCGGAGCGCTGATCTTCCTGGTCTTTTATCTTCTGTGCGGCGGGCTCGCGAGCCTGGGCTACGGCCTCGTCAATCCCGGCAGCACCACGCTCATGATCGGCGCATCCGGCGCGGTGGCCGGTCTGGTGGGCGCGGCCGCGCGTCTGATCGGGCGCCCGACCCCGGGCCCATTCCTCAGCTCGCCGGTGATCAGCATGACGCTGGGCTGGATCGCGGTGAACCTGATGCTGGCCCTGGTCGGCTTCGCGCCCGGGCTCGGCGGCGCCGGCGTCGCTTGGGAGGCGCACATCTTCGGCTATATCGCCGGGCTGCTGCTGGTCGGCGCGTTCGGCCGCGTGGCGGGCGCCCAGCAAGCTTGACGTTTTCGCGAGAACGTTGATTTCGCTGGCGTCCTGCGCGACGCTTCCCTGACGGTGTTAGGGAGAACGTGCAGATGCTTGTGTCTCAGATCCTCAAGGCCAAGGGCGACCTCGTGTTCACGGTCGGCCCAGCGGAAACCGTCGGTGCGATCTGCGCCCTGCTGCATTCACGCAGGGTCGGTGCGATGGTGGTGCTGGAAGCCGATCGAGTGGTCGGGATCGTATCGGAGCGCGATCTGGTGAGCGCGGTGGCCCGCGAGGGCGCTGGGGCGCTTGATCGGCCGGTGACCAGCGTCATGACCCACGACGTGATCTTCGCAGATCCGAGCGAGACGGTGGATTCCCTGCTCGGCCGCATGACCGACCGGCGCATTCGCCACCTGCCGGTCTGCGTGTCGGACCGCCTGGTCGGCATCGTCTCGATCGGCGATCTCGTGAAGTGGAAGATCTCCGAGGTCGAGGCCGAGGCCGACGGCCTGAAGGCCTACATCGCGACGGGCTGACCGGAGCCCGATCAGATGTGCGCGAACACTTCGGCGCCGGTCGACGCGGCGGCGTCGGCGAGGCTGTAGCCCTCCAGAACTTCAGAGGTCGCGTCGCGCGCCTTGAGCAGGGCTTCGCGCAGGGCGCAGGTAGCCAGGTCCGGGCAGTCCTCGCATTTCCGGAAGGAGAGGCGGCTGACGCACGGGGCGAGCGCCAGCGGCCCGTCGATCACCCGGATCACTTCGGCGAAGCTCACCTCGGCCGCGGGGCGGGCGAGGGTGTAGCCGCCGAACTTGCCGCGGCGGCTGACGACGACGCGGTTGCGCGCGAGCTCCAGAAGAATCGCCTCCAGGAACTTGCGCGGCGCGTCGGCGCGGACCGCGAGTTCTCCGGACGTGACCTGGGCGCCTTCGGCGCGCGCCAATTCCACGAGGGCGCGCAGGGCGTAGCGGGCCTTTTGCGAGAGCATTCTCTTATATGTCTCCTAGTCTCGTCCCTTAGATGCCGACGCGAGGCTTTCTACAAGGTGTGCGAGCGCTACCCGACAATGCCCCACGGCCAAGTTTACGCGGTCTGCGCGGAGTTCTCCCCACCAAGTTCACCGATGCGTCATACACGCTGTTGACTCCCCCGGGGCGGGGGCCTAGACAGCCGCCTCCTCGGACGGGTCGCCGCCGGGACGGACTGAAGAGATCCCTTGGATCACTTGGGTTTGCCGATGGCGAAGCGGTTGAGGAGCGATCCGTTTTCGGATGTTTTCCGGTTCTTCCGGAGGCCTTCGAAAAGAAGCTGAAAAGGCGGGTTGACGAGGACGGGGCGGCCCTCTAGATAGCCGCCTCCCTGGACGGGGACGCCGCCGGGACGAACTTCGGAAGACCTTGGTTTTCTTGAGTTTGCAGGCGTCGGAACGGTTCGGGCGTCGACCATTTTCGAGTGTTTCGGGTTGATCTCGAGGTTCTCGAAAAAGACTGAAAAGTCTGGTTGACGGGAACGGGGCGGTCCCGTAGATAGCCGCCTCCGCCGACCACCGG